>CAZCTM010000001.1:0-134312 GCA_964501925.1 uncultured Zetaproteobacteria bacterium
CGGGTTTTGACGCCCCGCGAAACACCGTGCTTTATCTCACTCGCAACCTTAAGGAGCACACATTGCTGCAAGCCATCGCCCGCGTGAATCGCGTGTATGAAGATGAAAGCGGCGCCAGCAAGGAATTCGGCTACATCGTGGACTATGCGAGCGTCCTGGGAGAACTGGATAGCGCACTCACCATGTATGGCGCACTTGAGGGATTCGACGAGGAAGACCTGGCCGGCACATTGACCTCGGTGCGGGATGAGATCGCCAAGCTGCCGCAGCGCTACTCCGATCTCTGGGATTTGTTCAAAGAAGTCAGAAACCGCTATGACGAGGAGGCCTACGAAGTCCTGCTCGGGGACGATGCCCTGCGCCAGGAGTTTTACGCACGCCTGAGCGCGTATGCCAAAACGCTTGCCATCGCGCTGTCGGCGGAAAGCTTTGTCATGGAAATGCCGGAACAGAAGCTCAAACGATACAAGGACGATCTGAAGCGCTTCCAGAGCCTCAAGGCAGCCGTCAAGATGCGCTACGCCGAGGCCATTGATTACCGCGACTACGAGCCGAAGCTCCGCAAGCTGTTAAATACCCACATCTCGGCCAACGAGGTCATCCAGCTCAATGAGCCGGTCAACATCTTCGACGACAAGATGTTCACTCAGGTCAAGGAAGACCATGGCATCTATGCAGTGAAAACAACGGCGGCGAAGGCCGACGCCATCGCCCATGCCACCAAGCGGGCCATTACCGAAAAAATGGAGGAAGATCCCGCCTTCTACGAAAAGTTCTCCAAGCTGATCCAGCAGGCCATCGACGACTTCAAGGCCAAGCGGATTTCGGATATGGAATATCTAAATCGCGCAAATGATATCCGCGACAAGGTGGTGAACCGGGTGCATGACGATGTGCCGGAGTCCCTGCGGGATGATGAACATGCCATGGCGTTCTTCGGGATTCTGAAGCCTTATTTCGGACCATCCGATGAAGACATCGTCTGTGATACGGCAAAAGCCATCAGCGGAATCATGTGTCGCCATTGGAAGGTGCATTTCTGGGACGATATCGACGCCCAGAAACGCGCCATGAATGACATCGACGACTACCTCTACGACGTGGTCAGGGGAGAGCGCGGGATCGAATTGACCACGGATCAGATGGATGAAATCATCGAAAAGTCCATCCAGCTTGCAAGGCACCGGATACCGGCATGAAGAGAAACGCATGCGCCATTGTTTATGGTAAGCAGGAAATCTCGTTCGAGACCGTGCCCGCGCGGCGCAAAACCATGGAGATCGCGGTTCATCCCGATGGCAAGGTGGTCGTCAAGTCGCCGCCAGGGCTTTCTCTGGATGAAGTCCGGCAGCGTGTGCTCAACCGGGCGCGCTGGATCAGTCGGCAAATTGCCTGGTTCCAGCAGTTTCAGCCACGCACACCGCCCCGGCAATACGTGAGCGGCGAAACACATCTGTATCTCGGGCGTCAATATCGGCTGAAGCTGATCAGCGGCGACCGTAATCATGTAAGGCTGGAACGGGGACGTTTTGTTGTGACTTGCAGAGGGGAGGCATCGCCTGAGAAGGTCAGGCGCCTGCTTGACGG
This sequence comes from uncultured Zetaproteobacteria bacterium, assembly GCA_964501925.1. Taxonomy (GTDB): domain Bacteria; phylum Pseudomonadota; class Zetaproteobacteria; order Mariprofundales; family Mariprofundaceae; genus CAYLYU01. The sequence continues at coordinate 1,588 of CAZCTM010000001.1, forward strand.
CTGGTATCTGGAGAAGGCCAGGATGAAGTTCGCGGAGAGTCTGGATCTATGCTTTTCCCCCTTTCAACGCATGGGATGTAAAAAGCCGTCACTGCGTATCAGGCGTATGAAGACCCGTTGGGGAAGCCTGTCTCATTCGGGTGCCATGACACTGAATCGGGAATTGATCCGCGCCCCGCGCGAGTGTATCGACTATGTCATTACGCATGAGCTTTGCCACCTGAAACATAAGAATCATTCACCGGCATTTTATCGGCTGCTCGAACAGGCCATGCCGGACTGGGAGAAGCGAAAACATCGGCTTGAACTAGCCATGGTATGACATGATAAAATGCCAGATCAGAAGGTCCTGCACCAATGGAGGGGTAGAGGGTCAGGCATAGGGGTAGAGGGTCAGGCATGAGTTATTGAGTTGTTTTCCATCGTGTGGATGATTTGAGCCATGGCACGCAAACCACGCATTCATATTCCGGGCGGGTTGTATCATGTGATGCTTCTAGGGAATGGCGGGCGCTGATGGCGGTGCAAGGAGGGGACGGCAAGCTTGACTGGACAGGCCATATCCTCGGCGGCAGCCACGCAAGAAAGGCTTGGGATTCCAGGAGCGGAATCCTAGAGTCCTTCTATCGCAACAGATCAGGAGGCAGTCATGAATCATTCGGACCGTATCACCATCGACCCGGGCATCTGCGGCGGTCGCCCGTGCATCCGGGGCATGCGCGTCCGCGTCAAGGATGTTCTGGGGATGTTGGCCTCCGGCATGTCCCGAGAGGAAATCCTGCGGGATTATCCCTACCTAGAGGAAGAGGGCATCAAGGCCGTGCTGGAATACGCGGCGGAGTCGTTCGATCATCCGGTGGTGCGGGCGGCATGACCCGTGCGGTTTATCGTTGATGCACAGCTTCCGCCGGCTCTGGCGAGGTATCTGGCGGATAAAGGGCATGTTGCGCCCAGCGATGCGCTGCGGCGCTGGTTCGGACATGACCCCTGGCGTGGCATGGATCGTATTGGAAGGGGGAGCAGCTTCAGGCGTAGGGTCCGGATCGTGCCGGGGTATGGGGGGCTGAACATCGATACGATGTGGACTTTCGTTATATCGTCCGTAAGAAAGGCGAGAGGTCCAATGAAATGTTCATCGGATTCGCCGACGACACGTTGTGCCCGCTGCAAATGTTCGCCAAGGCCATGGTAAAGAATGCCGATGATTGAGCGGATCGAGCATCGTCGAGGCATTCTTACTGGGGCGAAACAGCCTGAGGACCTTCCGCTGCGCGTGCTAAGCGGCGCCGACATTCCCGAGCAGGTGCTTGCGACCATCCACAAGGAGGAGCTGCTTGAGCTTGGCGGCGTGTACGGCGATCCCAGCTATGGCGACCCGGTACAGTATGATTTCCTCAAGCTGGTCAATAGCGAGGGGGAGTCGGTTGAGATCACGGTCTACAACCGCGCCATCATGCTGTTCATGGCGGATGACGAGCGGCTCCGGCGCATTCACCGGGTGCTGCACATCCTCGGCGAAGAGAGCGAGCGCTGATGGCTGCTTCCAGCAGCGCCGGCAAGGTTTCCTGGAGCGGGCGCATCCTCGGCGTGCAGCCACGCATTCGATTGCTGCGTTCGTTCGATGAGCGCCACCACAGCTACCTCGGTTACGTGCTACGCATCCAGGGGAAGATCGGCGAAGATACCGGCGAGTTCATGGTTGCCGTCGGCAAGGCCGCACATGAGAAACACCGCTTTCAGGCGGGCATGGAGGTGAGCGGCCGGGCGGCACCGGTCGCCGATCCGAGGCTCGAAGCGGCCGATTGCTACAAGGCGAGCGGCATCAAGGTGTTGCGGGAGGCGCCGGCCGACGTGAAGGCAGGGCCGCCGTATTTTGGCGTGGCGCCGGAGCTTGCGGTCTATCGCAGCCGCGGGCATCGGCGCCTGGATGCCCGCACCTATGCGGCGAGATGCATCAACTGCATCTGGGGCTGCCGCATGCCGGTGGAGATTATCATCGATCACTGGAACCCATCCCAGAAACGCTATCGCTTCGAGACCTTCTGTTATGGTCCAAAAAGCTGTCCGTTTTACAAGGCCGGCGCCAAGCGCCGGGTGCCGGGACGCAAGGGCATGGTCTATATCGAGGAAGACTGGGTGGACGAGGACACCACCGCCCATCGCAGCCTGGATGATTGAAATAATGAGAGGAAACAGCGCATGAGCTTTCGCTTCTGGCGGCGCATCAGAATCGCTCCCGGCGTGACGCTGAACCTGACCCCATCCGGTAACTTGTTGACCTAGATTAAGGGAATCAACCTGATCCGATATAAAATATTGCTCCACGCGATGATGAAGTGCAGCATGATCTTGAATAAAATAAAGATGCCACACAGGAGAAAGGAAGGATTGTAAGGTGAAAAAGGCTTGCGTTTTTTTTGTTGTTATCTTTGGTGGTTTTCTGTGCAGCCCGGCATGGGCGGACAGTGCGTTTACCGCTTTTGAGGTCTCCACACCCTCGACTTTCCCAACCCGTATCGCCCTGGACAAGTCGGATTCGGTTTGGTTTATCGAGTCGAATCTGAACAGGATTGGTCGATTTGATCCGGCCCAAAGCGAGTTTTCAGAGTTCGAAATCCCTACAACGCATAGCCTTCCGGGTGACATAACGGTGAGTGAAAAGGGAGAGGTATGGTTTACGGAGTTAGATGCCAACCAGGTTGGCGTCTATAATCCCGACACCGGGAAGTTTGAGGAATATGATATTCCCACCATTGACAGCTACCCTTACCGAATCACAACCGATCGCCAAGGCAATATCTGGTTTACCGAGTTTTATGGCAACAAGGTAGGCATGTTTGATCCCAAAAAGGGGCAATTTCAGGAGTACTCAATTCCTACGCCTTCATGCCGGCCTTCCGGCATCACAGCGGACAGTAAAGGCGTGATCTGGTTCATAGAAACCCAGGGAAATAAGCTGGGCAAGCTTGATCCCAAAGATGGCTCAATTCACGAATTCAGGCTCCCATCGGATTTTGATTCCCCGGTTGACCTTGTCATCGATGGTTCGGACATGCTCTGGTTTGGTGGCCGCAAGGGACGAAGCCTGGTCAGATTTGATCCAAAGACCGAGAAGTTCAGGACCTTTTCCATGCCCAAGCGTGGGGTGTGTGAGGCCATGACCGTTGCCAATGATGGAAAAATTATCTGCACACTCACTACCAGCAGAAAGATTGCCATGTTCAACCCCTCGAACAGTACTTTTCTGGAGGTCAATCCAACGATGGGCAAGAGCAAACCCAACGGGGTTGGTGTTGATTCCAAGGGAAATATATGGTTTGCTGACACCCTGAAGAATGCCCTGTTCAGAATTGATGGGGACATGATGTTGAAATTATGGTCAAAATAGCCCGAGTGAGAGAGAACTTTTCTCTTACGTGGTGATGGGGTCTGAAAACCATGAATAAACGCTTGTGGATCGTGGCCGTTATTTTTGCTCTCCTGGCAGTTGGTGCCGGACTGGTCTTCATCCCCAACCCTCTCGGAAAGAAGATTCTGGCAGAGGCCAAGTACAGGGGGTACATTGATTATACGCCCGAAGACGCGGTGACGCTGGCGTATAGTCGATGCACCGCATGCCATGATGCGGATAAGATGCTCAAATACTGTTCCCGATGCGGTCCGCCGTTTATTGTTGTTGCGCATACCATGAAAAAGTATGTGGAGCTTATGAATAAAAAGGGGGGGAATTTCCGACCCTTTTCTGATGCCGAGATCGTTGCGATCACGCAGGCATGGAACGCCCTTGTTGGCAACTGGGAACCCGATTGGGGGTTAAAAGACGTCAGAAGTCTGCTGAAAGGCGATGAGGCCCTGATAAAGCTGGCCGAAACGCCACTGGAAAAGCGAAGGATTGAAGTGGCCCTGAAGAACAAGAGTGCACCCGGTGCCTACCGATACATCTATGGTGGCGGCGATGGCAAACAAGAGGGGAAGTGATTAAAGAAGCTTATTGATCTCTCGTCTCAGGATCTCTTCGGTAATCACACCGGCATGGGAATAGCTGATTTTACCATCCTTGGCAATGAAACATGTGGTGGGCATTCCATATAGCCCAAAGGCGTCCTTGATTTTGCCTGTTCTGTCCAGACCTGCGGGAATGGTCAGGCCTATCTTCTTCATGAATGCCCTGGCTTTGTTTTCCGTGTCATCAACAGCAATGCCCAGCATCACGATCTTTTTCGAGGAATATTCCTGAGCAATTTTTTCAATGATGGGGGTTTCCTTTCCACAGGAACGGCACCAGGAGGCAAAGAAATTGATCACTACCCCCTTGCCACGCTGATCGCTTAGCCGGAATGTTCCACCATCAAAAAGGGGAATTGTAAAGTCCGGTGTCCCATCCTTGTCCGCTCGGGATACCGAGGCCTCTTCACTGCAACCCTGCAAAACAAGTGGGCTACAGAGTATGGATAATGTGAGAAACAGATGATGGGGAAATCGTTTCAAGGTCATGAAACAGGTTGTCTATTGCCTTTTTGCTCGTGATAGAATGCGCGGATCTTCCTGAAGGTCTTTGCAATCACTTCCGGGTTCTGCGGGGGCGAGAACCGGCCATAAAGCCTGCCCTCAGGATCAACCAGAAAGATGGTGGAGTTGTGAACCACTTCGTAGTCCGACCCCTTGGATTCTTCATCATCGATGGTATACAAGACCCCAATCTGGTGAGCCAGCGCGTTGATCTGATCGGGAGTGCCGGTAACGCCGATAAATCCGGTATGGAAATAGGAGACATACTCCTTTAGCGCAGCTGGCGTATCCCGCTTCGGATCCACGGATACAAAGATCCCCTGCATTTCCTGAAAGATGTCCGGGTTATGCCTCTTGAGGATATTAAATGCGACGTCCAGCATGCTCAGGGTGGCGGGACAAACATCGGGACAATGGGTGTATCCGAAGAAAACAAAACTCCATTTTCCCTTGAGATTTTCCAGACCAAAGCTTCCGTGTTCAGCGTCGGTCAAATGGAAAGGTTTCAGCTCCTTCGCTTCCCAGAAAAGATAATCCTCAATATCACTTGGAATCGGGTTGAACTGCCCTGAATTCGAACCCAGTTTCCAGGCCACAGAGGCAGCAACCAGGATGATCACAGTGAACAAAAGGATAAGGCCTTTTCCAGAAAACACCCTCATTTCTTTCACCATGCAATCCTTCCTTGAGCCATTCGGAATGTGGGGAATGACCATAAAAAGGAACATGAATCAATCATGGTTGTCAAGAATGGATGGGCTTTCACAAGTCTTTCTCCTGTTTTATTCAATATGGTTCTTATCTCTTGATAAGCGTCAAGGCGGGCAACTTCCACTTCCAGTAGAGAGTCGCGGGACAAAATATATGTGTCACGTTATATTCTCAAATACGGATTGAATCTTTTACCGGGAGGTCTTTGATAAGATGAAGAAAACGATGGCAGGCTTAGTGTTGATGACGGGTCTTTTTACAATGACGCAGGTGTTGGCTGCTGATTCTGAGGGTGCGGGCAAAGATGACCCATACGTAAGTTTGAACACCTGGAGTGGGGGCATGGATTCCGGTCAAGGTAATTATATGGGGAATTGCCTGCCTTGCCATGGACCGGAAGGCAAGGGGGATGGTCCTCTTGCTGACAGTCTCGGGGAGGGTATCAAGCCAAGGAACCTGAGTGACGCCGAATACATGTCGACACGTACGGATGAAGAGCTGTTTAATGTGATCAAGCACGGCGGGAAAAGCGCCGGGTTTTCCGACAGCATGCCGGACTGGGCGGCAACCTTTACGGATGAGGCTATTCGCAATCTGGTCAAATTTATCCGTAGCGATCTCTGTAAATGCAAGTACAAGGGCGATTGATCGAATAAGCAGGTTGTGACGTCGTGTTCCGTTGTTCCTGAAGTTAAACCCTGATCAGGGAGAGGTGAGGTATAGCCAAGAGCGCTAACCGGCGGTTCCGGGATGAGATCTATGAGCAATTTACGCGCATTGGCAAGGCTATTTCCAGCCCCAAGCGGCTGGAGCTTCTTGATCTTCTGTGCCAGGGTGAACGAACGGTGGAGGCCCTGGCGAGGGCAGCAAACCTGAGTGTTGCCAATGCCTCTCAACATCTTAAAAGACTGCAGGCAGCCCGGCTGGTGGACTCGGAAAAATCGGGTCCTTTTGTGATCTACAGGATTGCGGACGAGACGGTTTATGCCTTTGTTCATGCCATTCGGGTCCTGGCAGAAAACCGACTGGCCGAGATCGAGCAGATCACACGGCAATTCCTGGAAGATAAAAAGGGGATGGAAGGTGTTGACCGAAAGTCGCTTCTTGAACGTGTGCGTTCAGGAGAAGCAATCGTTCTTGATGTACGCCCCCCCGAAGAATATCAGGCCGGCCATATTGAGGGTGCGATCTCCATTCCCCTAAGAGAATTGGAAAAGCACTTGTCAGCGCTTCCCAGGGACAAGGAGATCGTTGCCTATTGTCGGGGTCCGTACTGCGTCATGTCCATTGAAGCTGTGCAGTTACTGCGTGCCAGGGGGTTTCGTGCCGCCCGTCTTGAAGATGATGTGTACGAATGGCGACTGCACGGATTACCTGTGACGAAGGGTAAGGGCTAGATCGGCCTGCTGCTTAATCATTCAATTATTCAATTGAATGATTAAGCTAACCTATTGAAATCATTGACAAAAATATATTTTCTCTGATAATCCGGGCCTGGTTTTTACAAAGAAGGTTCAAGGAGTTGATATGATAAAGAAAATGTTGTGGCTGTGTGCCTGCATGCTGTTTGTGTTGCCAACCACTTCGCTTGCGAAGGAACGCAGCGGCAGAGTCACTCTTGATGTGACCATTAATGCTCCATCAGACAGCAAGGATGTAAGGGTCTGGATTCCATATCCTGTCTCAGACAAGGTGCAGGATATATCCAATGTTGAGATCAAGGGCAATTTCACTCGAAGCGGTATTTACAGGGAGAAGGAGACCGGGAATCTTGCCCTTTATGCGGAATGGACCAAACCTGTAAAGAACAGGGAGATCACCCTGAGCTTTGACGCCACCGGCAGGGAGCTGATAAAACGGGATTTTCCTGCAGAGCAGTCAGAGATTCCTGTAGAGGTAAAACCCTATCTAAAAAGCACACACTTCATTCCTACCGATGGCAAGATAAAAAAGATCGCCGAGAGCATCACCAATGACAAACAAACGATCAGTGAGAAGGCTCGGGCTGTTTATCAGTGGGTCATTGAAAATACCAAACGGGATCCGAATGTCAGAGGATGTGGAATTGGAGATGTCGAAGTCACCCTAGCCAAGAAAGGCGGTAAGTGTGCGGATATTAGTTCGGTATTTGTGGCAATTGCCAGGGCCGCAGGTGTTCCGGCACGGGAGGTCTTTGGCCTGAGGCTGGGGAAGAAGGATGATCAGGACATTACCAAGGGACATCATTGCTGGGCCGAGTTCTACGTACCCCATTATGGCTGGGTTCCGGCTGATCCCGCAGATGTCAGAAAGATCATGCTGATCAAGAATCTTGATCTCAAGGCCGCCCGGAATTACGTCGACTATTATTTTGGTGCGGTCGAACAGTACCGGATTGCTCTGGCCAGGGGAGGAAGAGGGTATTACCTGAACCCGCGCCAGAATGATGGCCCGTTAAATTACTTCATGTATCCCTATGCCGAAGTAGACGGGAAATCACTCGAATGGCTGGCAGCACAAACGGACATTAAATACAAGATTTCGTTTAAGGCCAATTAACTACTAAAGGTCCTAACGTGTAGCGCTGACTTGCTCGCGGCCTGATCCCGGCCGCAGGGCACGGCTATCTGCTGCCTGAAACCCGGGATTGATTTGATCAAAAATTCATACATGGAAAGGGGAGATGAAACAATGAGAAAGCGGCCTAGGCTTATTGAGATGATGATGATTGCCTGCGGCTTCACCCTGCTGCTTGTGGAAAGTGTGTCGGCGGCAGGCGTCACAGTCGATGATGAAGGGAAACTCTCCATAGGGATGAAATCCTACATCAATGTGACAAGCACGAAGGTGACAACCAATGGACTAACCACGGCAAGAGATGCCGGACTTGCCGTGGACCGGTTCTATCTATGGTTAAAATATAAAATAGATGATGTATGGAGCGCCAAGATTACCACGGATGTGAACAATGAGCAGGGACGCACGGTGGTGCCCGGTATTGCCCCCGGACTGAAACGCAACATGAATGTCTTTCTGAAGCATGCGTTCATCCAGGGAAGTTTTGCACCGGAGTTTAATGTAGTTGTGGGTTTGGCTGACACACCATGGATTCCGTATGAGGAAAGGCTCTGGCAACATCGTTATGTTACCAATGTGTATGTTGATGGTTACGGTTACGCCGATTCAGCGGATTACGGGGTAACCCTGAAGGGAAAGTTTGCGGACGGGATGTTTGGTTATTTTGCCTCCGTCGTTAATGGAGGCGGATATTCAAAGCCAAGCAAAAGCGATGCCCTCGATGTCAGTGCACGTCTGACCCTGCGTCCGCTTGACGGCCTGGATATTTCAGGTCATTACCGTGATGGCAAACGTGGAAAGAAGACACTGGCCAATCCGAATGCGGATGATCACACCCTGTGGCAGGGCCTGGTCAGTTATGGTATCAGTCAGGGCCGGTTTGGTGCCGGTTACATCAAGAATACCGTGACGACCGTGGCCGGCAGCGAAACCAGAAATGCCGGATATGATATCTGGGCGTGGTACCATTTTACACCACAGGTTGGAATCTTTGGTCGCTACGACTACAAGAAGCAGACCATCACGGCCAGTACGGTGAATGAGAAACTTAATCGCTATATTGTTGGTCTGGAATACATTTACAGCAAAACCCTGAGGTTCTCCGCCGTGTACGATCACATCAGTGTGGACAACTCGGGCAATCAGCTTGGTATTGCGGGAAAGACCAGCAAGTACGGATTGTACTCGCAATTCATCTTTTAGGGTTCAATACCGGGCCTGCAAAGGCAGCCGGTTTACCGGCTGCCTTTGGCTGGAAAATGCGGGAAACGGAATCGGTTAACTGTTCTTCCTTGTTATGTGGCCGTATGCAAACAGGCCAACACCGAGGATGCTGATTACGGGATAAAAAATAGCCAGCTCAAACCCGATTATTCTGGACAACAGGGCGGTGATCACTCCCAGGCCGATCAGCATGGCGCCTAGTACCTGCAGCCTTAACCCCTTGCTGGGCATGGTCAGACAAGAAAGCCCAGGATTAACGCCTTGTAGTGTCTCATCAGACCGGTGATGGCGAGGATTGCGGGGATCAGAACAATCAGGCCACAGATATTCTTTTTCAGGCGGACATGATGTGTTACAAGCCCGGTCCTGCTCAGAAGGAAGACGAGACCTATGCCTGTAACACCAAAGGCTATACTGATACCCAGACCATACCAGAGGGCCAGTTGCCAGCCTTTGGTCGCTGTCTGGGGTTGGGATGCCATGCCCATGATGTCTGACATGGTTGGGGTAATACAGGGGGTGTAGATAAACGCAAAGCTGATGCCGATGAGCAGGGACAGGCCACTTAACAACAACGGACTGTGATACCTGCCCAGGAATGTAATACGGTCCACTGTCAGGATATACATTGCGGCAAAGAGAATGATGATGCCTGCCACGAGTCTCAGATGGCTGATGTTGTAGACCAGAAGCTTACTGATATCCAGGCCTGAGGCGATAAGCAGAGAGTAGAAAACGGAAAAGCTTATGCCATAAGCAATACACGGCAGAAGCAGCCACTGGCGAATACTGGGGTTGGGTTCACGATCAAGGGATATCAGGTAGAGACCCACGATATAGGCAAGAAAAAACGGACTGATCTGCAGAAGACAAAACTGCCAGACGGAAAAAAATGAGGAAAAACCTCCCCACAGGGCACCAATGCTTCCCATTATTACGTTATCTCTTCAAGCCACTGAGCGAACTCATTTTTCTTATCTTTGATGTTTCCGTAAAAGGCCCGCTTGACGATACCGGATTTGTCAATGAAGTAAGTGGTGGGTGGAGACCCTATACCATAGGCCTTTGCGATGGTCGCCCCATCATCGTATCCGGAAGGAAACGGAACATTCCACTTATTGACGAATTTCTCGAATTTCGATTCTGCATCCTGAATGCCAACCATCAGAAAGGATATGTTGTCCTTATGTTGCTGATAGGCCTTGATCATCAAGGGAATGGAATCATTCGAGCAGGGGCACCAGGAGGCCATAAAGGTAATGACCAGTCCCTTGCCAGCAAACTGATCCAGCGTGACTTCTCCACCATTGACCAGTTTCAGGGTGAAAGGTGGCGCCTTTTTGCCGACCTCCAACAGGACCCTCCCCTCTTCACTGCATCCCGCAAGACTCGAGGCAAGGAAAAAAAGCAAAACAGTGATTTTATAAAATTTGATCGAGTTCATGGCGTAGCAGTTCCTCTGTTACAGTCCCCGGGTGGAAATAATTAATGACACCTTTCCTGTTAATAAAATACGTTGTAGGGAGCCCGTACAGCTTGAATGCATCCTTGATTTCGCCCGTGGTATCAAGCCCTACAGGAAGGGTAAAGTTTAATCGTTCTATAAACTTGTTGACATCCTTTGCCGTATCATCGACCGCAATGGCCAGAAAGGTAACCCCTTTAGGGGCGTATTCTGCCTGAATCTTCACGAGGGTAGGGCTTTCCTCCCGACACGGATGGCACCATGAGGCGAAGAAGTTGATCAAGACCGGCTTGCCCTTGTAGGCACTTAATTGGAAGGTACTGCCGTCCATGAGCTCAATGGAAAAATCAGGCGCAACCCTTTTCGCGGGAGGAGACTCATCTTTTGAAAGCAGCAAACTGATGACCACGAAGGCAAACAGTAAGCCGGTAACGGACAGGACAAGCAGTAGCTTGTGAGTTCTAGCTTTCAATGTGATCCCCCTGGATCAAAATTAGCCGTATGTTGAAGCTCGATGGTGCGGCAACAATCAGCTTGCCGCTGATTCCTCCTGCGTAACACACTGAAGGAAACCCTGTTTTCAGGCAAGTTGCGAGCGAAACCATTTTATTCCGCCATGGATGGTATGGGAAGTGTCCATTGGAAGATGCGTTCTCTCATGCCCGGTAGGTGAATGGCAACTTCCATCGTTGCTGATTTGGTTTCATCGATGCCGGGGAAAATAAGTATCCCCTGAACATGATGACTCTGGCTGTCACGATAGAGAGCGGTCCAGTTGGTTGCTTTTTGCCAGTTGCTGTCGTCGAATTTGAGTGTTGCCATCTCCTTGAGGTTCCAGGGAGGGATCATTCCCTGGTGCGTGTTCAGGTAAATGACAAAGACAGCTCCTTGTTTTTGTGGCGGTTCATTGCTGGCCAACATGTATGGCAACAGGTTTAGGTGCGCGTCTGGGATGAAAATGATGTCCAGATAGAGATCACTCTCACCGAAATCGCTTTTCCATAGATAATGCCTCACAAACTTCATGGTCTTTTCAGGCAGAACTGTCGGTATATTGCTCAGGAAGTTTGTCTGTAGATAGCGGGTGATCAGGTTGGCTTCACGATCGGTCAGGTTGGCCCGGTCAGGTGCCTTCATGCGTTTAACAATCGTATCCCATTCCGCTGCTGTCCTCGGTCTGTTCTCAACAAGTTCGCTGCTGTGACATTTACGTGTGCAGTTGGTTAGATAGAGCTGCCTGACTTCGTTGGACGTGAGATGATCCACCAGGTTGTATTTGTAAAGCAGCAGCTTCCCCTGGTTGTTGGCGGTGTTCATCACTTCGCTGGGAGACATATCGAACAGGAAGATCAATACGAACACAGCTCCCACTGCTGCCAGAAATAGCAAGGCACCAAAACTGATGAAAAAAGATTTCACTTGAGGTCTTCGTTTGCAGTTCCGATCATGACGATCATGAAATACCCTTTGCTCTCCCTTCGAGAAAGGCGGCCGATTTGAGGGAGCAGGGAAGCTGAAGATTCATGCGGCACCGGCTTTGGACTTGTTAAAAAAGAGTTTCTTCACGCCAACGTAGATTCCCAGGAACATAAGAGCAATCCATACAATAACCCCGGCCCATAATATGGCCCAGTCAATGGTGCTGAAACCACGTGTGTACTGGTAAATTTTTCCCTGAATTCTCTGGAGCGGTGTAATACGGGCAGCATCACCGTATTTTTTCACAAAATAGTCGATGATCTCCTGTTTGCTCATTCCCTTGTTAATCAGTTCGCCCACCTGATTTTTCCAGGCAAGTCCGCAGGTCATGTTGCAATCCTGCAAGACAAGCGGGCATTCACAAGGACAGGCAAGATCCACAACCACCTCATTTACGGTTAATGCCTGGGCATTGCTGGATATAATGAAACTCGAAATCAGGAGAAGACCCAAGAACCCAGCCACCTTCTGTCCCGAAAGCTGCATGTCAGTTTCCTGCTCCGGTCTTCTTTCGCCGCTTGAGGATCCAGGCTATCAGAACAATCAGGATAACAGTCCCGATTCCAAACACGGCATAAACATATGTTCTTACTTTTTTCTGAGTCTCATATGGTGAGGATTTAAAGACTTTAGGCCCTTTCATAGATGTAAATTTGATATCTACGGATGGTTTCGGATCTTTCTTGATATAATCAAACTTAAATACAGTTTCCTGACCCTTCGCAATGCCATTCAGGGCATACACGAAATGCTTGAACCCTTTCACCACGCTGATTGAATCATCCTTTTCCTCCAGTCTGGTGGCCTCTTCAGGAGGCGAGACGTGGAATGAACTGCTTCGCAAGGGTTGCTGAATATCAATTTCCATGTCGTTTACAGGGTGGTTTGTCTTGATCCTGTAGTCAAACTTCCTTTCATGCTTTGTCACATCAATCCGGGGGGTATGGAAACTGAGATAGAAGTTGGGATATGGGAGCAGGAGGCTGACTTCATCGAATGGCCCCTTGTTGACCGTCTTGTACAGTTGACAGAAATGCTGACCTTCATAGGAGAGGCTGCATGCATCACTGATAACGGAACCCTTTGGGACCAGAAAACTTGTTTTGATGGGATAGTTTTTTGCCTCCTCAAATCTTCCATCATAAATCACCAGCACGCTGGGATCGTCATACTCCGGCCAAACGGAGACCCTCATGCGACCAATAGCGAGATCCGTTATTGCTTCACTTGTTTCCAGGGCGTGTTCGCTATCTCGCTCACAACCGGAACCAAAGATGGGCAATATGAGGAACAAAAGAAGCACCAAATGTGGCTTACGTGTCTTATGATCTAGATCATTCATCTCGTTAACCGGTTTCATACATCATTACCTCTGACACCTCTGATGAATTCCAAGTCCAACCACCCAACAATTGTGCGCCAAATTTGTGCTGGACGCCACATCAACCGTGTTTTGGTCCTTTCAACCAAACTCCTTTCAACCAAACCTCGGTCTGAGGCAGTCTGTCGATTCACTCTCACCGTACTCTTCTGGATTTTATATGCCAATCCAATTGCAAAAATGAGCGTGGTCGTCTAACATTACTCTTTCATTAAGAGGACATGTATCCGAGTGTAGACGCACTGGCAACCAAGTCCTTTTCCTTTGTTTCTGAGAAATTTATCCGCTCAAATTTTCACCCGCTCCCAAGCTTGATCTAGATCAAGGAAGACAGGGGCTGATGATGGGATCTTAAGCAACTGTATAACGTCCGCCAGATGCCGCAATGATGGCCGGATGATGGTTTCGACTGTTGCGTGATAAGAGCTGACGATAAATGAGGCTTGTTGAACGGGCCGACAGCAGTTGCGTAAATGGGAGGAACAATGGAAGGAAAAAGAAAAACAGGGAGGAACAATGAAAAGTAAAAGCAAATTTCTCATAGTGGGCTTTCTTTCCGCTGCTTTTATGATGCTGGGCATCGCTGAAGCCAAGGAAAACAAAGCAGAGATTCCACCATGGCAGGTTGCGGTGAGCCCTGAACAGGGCGTGATCGATTCACCACTACGTGATCCAATGCTGCTATACAATGCGGGCGGTCTGGATGGCCGGGTGGCTGTGATTGGCATTCCCAGCTTCAGGACTTATCGGCATATTGACGTCGGTGTCGATCTACATGAGGTCGTGTATGGCGGCGACAACGCCGGTAACAAGAACGGCACCCCGGATGGCAAATTTCTTTATGTCAATGACAAGGGTGCAAATACCATCGGTGAAATTAACCTGCAGTCCGGTACGCTGGAAAGGGTCATCGCACTCCCCTTCCCCTTTGGCGTACACCACATTGCGCTGAGCACGGATGGAAAGTACCTCTACGGAACGGGTGAGTATTCCGGCAGGATGTCCAAGACCGAGATTGCGACAGGTAAAACTCAGGTGATTGACTGGGGTCCGGCTCCAAGTGCTCCAGACTATCTGGATGTGGGCAAGAGGGGGTCACCGAGTGAAAACTACATCTTTGCCGGCAACTACTACCACTCCACGGTTGGTGTGTTTTCTGCCAATCCCTTCAAGCTGATCAAGGAAATTCCGGTAGGTAAGAACCCCCACGGGACAGACGTCATTCCCGAAGGAACACTGGTGCTGATCAGTGATAAGTTGTCAGCCACCATGAGTATCATTGATACCAAGAAGCTGGCAGTGAAAAAGGTGTTGCCAACTTGCGCAGGTCCGCTTCACTCCGTGATGGACGTGTATAACAAGGACGGCAAGCCCTACAGGGCAGGGATCGACAGCCCGGACGGTCTGACGTCCAAGTACGCCTACGAGAGCTGCTTCGTGGCTGACGCCAACGTGAAGATTGATCTCAAGAAGCTTGAGGTTGTTGACGAGATTCCAACCCACTACAGAACGGGTCATATCGCCATCAGTGCAGACAACTCCTATGTCATGGCCCTGAACAAGTTCTCGACAGGACTGTTCAGCCCAACTGGCGTGGTGTATCCGGTGAACTTCGAGCTTTGGGATGCGCGTGAAAACAGCCCCACATACGGCAAGACCTTGAAGATCATGCCGGTGGATGGCGAGCCGCACAATGCCAAGAGCATCATGTCCTATCTGATCAAGGACTGGACCATGGGTCAGGCGGAACATGGCCTGATTACCGGCGGCAAGAACGATTTGCTGGATCCGGCCCACAGGGCACTGGCCAAGCGGTACTTCATTCCCAAAGAGCATGAGAGGCCTGGCGTAAGGGAAGTCAACGGCGTCAAGGAAATTCATGTCAAGGCATTCAGCTATGGTTACATTCCCCGTCTGATCAGGGTCAACAAGGGTGACAAGGTCAGGCTGTTTGTGACCAATATCGACAGGGCGGCAGGTATTACCAAGAACCCCGACGTAACCATGGGCTTCACGATCTACGGTCCTTACGGTTTGAGAACCAACATGGACCTGCCCCGCGGTGTAACCGCTGTTCAGGAGTTTACGGCTGATATCGCTGGAGAGTATGAGATCTTCTGTCAGCACTTCTGCGGACCTCTCCATCTGGAGATGAGGGCAACATTCTTTGTGGACGACCCGGCGAAGGGTGAATCAACGCTGGCTGTAGGTGACTACGATGCGGCCCAGCAACTTCCAGGTCTGCTTGAAGAAGGTCAGCTCACAGTAGCCGAACGCGTAAAGAGCTTCTGATCGACTCTTTACAATGAATAGCACCGGTCATTCCCCCTCCTCCCTGGACTTCTTGGGGAGGGGGGTGACCCAAAGACAGGTTTAAGAATAAGTAGGGAGGAAATAAATATGAAGAATAGCAAGCTGAATATATGCTTGGTCGCAATGGCAAGTCTGGGCGTTATCGTTTGGATGACGACGCCTGCAGTTGCCGCTGAGAAGCGATGCAAGGCCGGAGGGGTGAAAGTAGAATGCCCGACCCAGAGCGAAGAGGCTTTGAAGAAAGCGGCGGCAGCCTTTGAGAAAGAGGCCAATGACTTCGCGGAAGGCAAGGCGGGTAGCACCTATGGTATTTCGGTGTTTGACTATCTGACGGGTGTAGGTAAACGCGCCGAGGGCACGACTGCAACTTCGGGTGCCAGTGGTTATGGCATGGACAAAACCGGTAAGACCGAGCTGTGGGATCGTGTGAAGGCACCGACAAAGGGTGAGGCTATCTACAACCAGTGGGTACACAACTGGTCCCCCAAGTTCAACGATACGCTGGTTCCCGGTGCTGACCCGAATGAAGGAAAGCAATGGTACTATGTGTACTGCATCGCCTGCCATGGCTGGACCTTGCAGGGTGACGGTCCGGATGCGATTGAGCTTGACCCTCGTCCGAGAACCCTGACCAAGGGTAGCTATATGAACAAGAAGACCAATCTTGAGCTGTTTACAGTCATCAAGGGTGGCGGTAATGCTGTAGGGTTGTCTTCATCGATGCCATCATGGGGCAATGTTCTCCAGGATCAGGACATCTGGAATATTGTTGCCTTTATTCGTGCCATGCAGGACGTCAAGCCACCGAAAAGTGTGGATGAGTACCTCTCTCCAAATTCCACGTTTAAGCCCATTGCTGGCGACGTGAATCCGCTTAATGCAGCGAAGAGTGACGCCTTTGCAGAGGCTCAGGAGCTGCTCGAGGCAACAGTGAGCGGTCGTGGCCGTATCCAGGGTGGTGGTTTTGTTGAGGGTGGCCTTCGCAAGCACCCGAAGAAGGTGAAAAAGAAGGTCAAGAAGGGATATTAAGAGTCTTACGACTTTAATGTTCTGTACAGTCGGCACCAATGTCATCGGTGGATGATACAGGCATAAGGATGAATCCGTGACGGCTCAGGTCTCAGTGGCCGTCACGGATGAATCTCCAGAAGCAACCCCATCATTTTACAGGCGGATACTGGTTGCTCTAGATTCATCGGATCACGCAAATGCTGCCATGCAGCATGCCCTAGCACTCGCAACACTCGTAGAAAATCCTGTGATCACAGGTACGCATGCGTATGCAGCCAAGCTTCACGATACGCGTTTCCGGCAGATGGAAGGTGGTCTGCCCGAGCAGTTCAGGGAGGAAGAGGAGCTGGAACGCCAGCGTGATGTTCACGATGATCTCATAAGTCGCGGTCTTTCGATCATTACGGACTGCTATCTTGATCAGGCTGAAAGGGCGTGTGAAAAGGCCAACATCACCTTTGTACGCAGCTCGCTGGAGGGAAAGAATTACCGCGTTCTGACGGATGAGGCCAACAGCGGCAGGCATGAACTCCTTGTGATGGGGAGCCTGGGTCTTGGTGCTGTTGAAGGCAGTCGACTGGGCACCGTATGCCAGCGTGTAACACGCAGATCCCGCATCGATACGCTCATCATCAAGGAACCTGATAGTAAACTCAGTGCGGGTCCGATTGTGGTTGCCATCGACGGCTCCGCAAAGGCATATGGCGGGCTTGTGACGGCCCTTTCTCTTGCTCGGGAATGGAAAGTCAAGGTCAAGGTCGTCTCGGTTTTCGATCCGTATTTTCACTATGTTGCCTTTAACCGCATTGCTGGCGTGCTCTCGGATGAGGCTGGCAAGGTCTTCCGGTTCAAGGAACAGGAACAACTGCATGAAGAAA
This sequence comes from uncultured Zetaproteobacteria bacterium, assembly GCA_964501925.1. GTDB lineage: Bacteria > Pseudomonadota > Zetaproteobacteria > Mariprofundales > Mariprofundaceae > CAYLYU01. The sequence goes on from CAZCTM010000001.1 coordinate 19,115, forward strand.
TCATCGATTCGGGTTTGGCCAAGATCTATCAGGCTCATCTTGATGTCGCCAAGGCTATCGCCGAAGAGATGGGCGTGGATATTGAAACGGTTCTGCTGGATGGAAAACCCCACGCTGCAATTGAGAAGTATTTGCACCGGGAAAAGCCGTCCCTTCTGGTTATCGGAAAGTTGGGAATCCATGCGGATTCAGGGCTTGATATCGGTGGCAATGCGGAAAATCTGCTCTTTGCTGTCGATTGCGCCGTATTGCTTAGTCAACGTGAGTACTCTCCCAAATTGGACGTGGTTGCAGACGTGACCACTTCATGGACCAAGCAGGCCGAACAGGCTATGGAAGCCGTACCGGAATTTGCCAGAAACATGGCACGAATGGCGATACTGCGCTATGCCCAGCAGGAAGGTCATACCGTGATCACGGAAAAGATTGTGCATCAGGCAACCGTGAAGCTGTGCCCAATGGCATCCGAGGCAATGGGCCAGATTGTTGCCGCTCATGATGCTGGCGGATTCAATACCCGCAAGGTTGATAAGGAGGCAAAAGGGTTTACGACGATGCACTGGTCAACAGAGGCCGAGCAATTGCTGCAGCAACTGCAGGATCCCTCTGTGCGGGAGAACATGAAACATCGGGCTGAAAAGAAGGCGCGTACTGAGAAGTCAGATGTGGTACGAATCGATCATATCAAGCCATTCCTGAATGACACACGCGTTCCGGCTTCGGATGAAGATGGACGTCGTGACGAGCTCCACTGGCAGGCAATGGCTTTGGCGCGTCTGATGCGTGTTCCTCAGGGTTTCATGCGTGACAGTTGCCGGCAATCCATTGAGGATTACGCGAGGCGCCACGGGCTGCATGAAGTCACCCTGGAGATTGCAGAGGCCGGTCTGGCCGAGTCACGAAAGAAAATGACCCAGATGCATCCTGGAAAGAAGGGGCAGCAAAGTGAAGGAGAGGTTTCAAATAGTCCCGCGGCTTCTTTAAAGGATTTGGGTGGTTGTCCCTTTGCAAATTCTACGGGCATAAAGGGCAAGTTGTCCGATGATAGGGAAGGTGCTGAACTGAGATGGTCGGAAGATGCTGAACAGAGACTACAGGATCTGCCGGAAGGTCTTAGCCGGGAGATGACACGAAAGGCTGTTGCAACGATAGCCGCAAAAAATGGTGTCGATGAAATCAACAAAGAGTACCTGGAGAGTGTTTTAAGTGTCTTTCGATCCGGGTCGTTGCAAGTTTCTGAAACCATGCCCTGGAGTTTAAAGGCCCGCGAAACTATTCATCGAGCCCCAAGTATTGTGCAGGGGATGCTTATTAAGGAGATCGAAGGCTGGGCGGAACGCCACGGTCTGAAGCAGATTGACCATGATGTAGTGAATACCGTCAGGCAGGAATGGGCAAGACGGGGCGAATTCCATCTCGCCCCCGACGATCCCAGAAACATCATCTAGTTACTGGCCTGCAGACATGCTTTCCTGTCAACATAAAACCTTTAACAGGTCCTTGTGATCATGAGCGAACTTTCGCTTCTTGCCATTAATCTGACACAACGTTGCAACATGCGATGCGCCCATTGCTATCTTGATGCCGGCCAGCTCCGTGATGGCGGGAAAGATGAGCTGACTACCAGAGAAGTGCAGGACATATTGGATGCGATTGTGAGCCGCAAATGGGAAACCATGGTCGTCCTTACGGGTGGAGAACCCTTATTGCGCGCCGATCTGGAAGAAATCATCGCCCATGGAGCAAAAAAAGGTCTGTCGATGGTCGTGGGTACCAATGGGATGGCCCTCACCCCACAACGTGTTCGATCCTTGAAGGATGCGGGAATCATGGGGGTTGGCATAAGTCTTGATTCGCTCGATGAAGTTTATCACGACCGGTTCAGGGGCGTGCCCGGTGGCTGGAGCAAAACCATGCGCGGCATCGAGACATGCCGCGATCTGGGTCTGTCTTTCCAACTCCACTTTTCCATTACGGAAGATAACGCGACCGAACTGCCGGATATGATTGAATTTGCAAGAGCCTGTGGAGCAAGGGTGCTCAATGCTTTTTTCCTGGTGTGTACGGGTCGTGGTGAGTCCATGTCGGACATTTCACCGCTGCGCTATGAGCGTGTGCTAAGTCAGATTGTTGCAGCTCAGAAGGAGTTTTCAGACCTCATCATTCGGGCCCGGTGTGCCCCTCATTTTAAACGAATAGCACATCAGCAGGATCCGGACTCCATGCTAAACCGGATCAGTGGCCAGGAAGCGGATGGTTGTATCGCGGGTACACATTATTGCCGGATTACGCCTCAGGGAGGGGTAACGGCGTGTCCGTACATACCGGACGAGGCTGGCAATATTCGCCGGCAGGACTTTCTCGAAATATGGGATCACGCTGGGGACTTTCTGAGACTGCGTTTCCCGGAATTGTCAGGCAAATGTGGTCAGTGTGAGTACAGTCGTTTGTGTGGCGGCTGTCGTGCCCGGCCAGTGGCCTTCGGAAAGGATCTCATGGATGAGGATCCTTTATGCGTTTACGTACCTCAAAACACGGAGGTTATCGAGCCCCTGTCAAACAGCGAACATCGTGAAATCACCTGGAGCACCCAGGCAGAACAAAGGCTCTCACGTATTCCGGGCTTTGTTCGCAGGCTCGTCAGGAAGCGTGCTGAGGCCTATGTGGCGGAGATTGGTGAAAGCGTGGTTACCATTGACCATTTGGCCACGTTGTCTTCCCGCCGTTTTGGAGGGAACGTGCCCAAAAGGCCTGAAACCATCAAGGGATTCCTGACATGAGCGGATTTGACTGCGATGTGCTGATCATTGGTGGCGGTATTTCCGGGCTGGCAAATGCCTGGTGGCTGGCACGCGAAGGATTCTCGGTCAGGGTTCTGGAAGCTGAAGAGCGTGTTGGTGGAAAGATCCTGAGCAGCAAAACAAGCGGCTATCTTACGGAGCGCGCCGCCGCGATGGTCATGAATTTTCGACCTGAGGTTACAGATCTTGTCCATGAAAGCGGGTTGGAATCGTTAAAGACGAGTCGGTTGCCGGCAGCCGAGGCCCGTCGATACCTGTTGCATAAAGGGCAATTGAAATCGTTGCCCATGCGTCTTGGTCCACTGCTTGCCTCTTCGTTATGGAGTCTGTCCGGCAAGTTGCGGCTTTTCCTGGAGCCCTTCATCCTGACCAACGGTCGTGAAGACGAAACGGTCAGTGAATTTGTCTGCCGCAGGCTTGGGTCTGAGGTGCTGGAAAAAGCAATGGAGCCATTTATTGCTGGGACTCTGGCCGCGGATCCGGACCAGACGAGCGCGGCAGCAGCCTTGCCCAGGCTGGTGGCACTTGAGAAGAGGTACGGAAGTATTGCCGCAGGTATTTTGGTAAACCGGGTTCTGCGCAGGCGCACCGCCTGTAGTACGGACACCTTTTCATTCAGGGGCGGACTTAGCACACTGGTAACCGCCTTGGCCAGGAGTCCCGGTATTCAAATAAGCCATGGTTATCGCGTAAGGGAACTGGCAAGAAAGAAAAATGGCTGGTGTATCCTGGCCGATTCGACTGAAGGTGAAAAACGGCTGAACGCACCTCATGTAATTGTTTCAGTGCCTGCACCAGCCGCCGCCTCACTTCTCCAACCCCTGGATATCGAGCTTGCGAGTCTTCTGAAAGGTATTGCCTATGCGAGCGTGACCGTTGTCCATGCCGGGATGGATTGCCGTGATATCAGCCATCCGCTTGATGGTACCGGCTTTCTTGCCCCCAGAAGTGAAGGTCATGCACTTACTGGGAATTTGTGGATGAGCAGCCTGTTTCCAGACAGGGCGCCCAGGGGGAAGGTTCTTTTAACTTCATATCTGGGCGGGACGCGTGCCCCCCACGTCAGGGATTGGGATAATGAGCGCGTTCTTGGTGAAACCTTGAGCACATTGGATTCGCTTCTCGGTTTGAAGGGCGAGCCTGAAATGGTACGAATTGATCGGCATGGCCAAGCCCTTCCACTGTATCACGGTGCTTATCAGGCACGAATGCAATCCATAGCAAGATGCGTTCAAGAACTTCCCGGTCTGCATCTTGAGGCCAACTACAGAGGGGGTGTTTCGGTACGCGATCGCCTGGCAAGAGGGCGCACGCTTGCTAAGGAAATCATGGATGAATGGCCGTATCCGCTTCCAAAGAGGAAGGAAAAACGTCACAGCCTCCTTACATTGCCCGAGATAGTGGATACAATGCGGGCGCATGAGTATGAGTGATTCGGAACGTCGTTTTTCAGAGAGAGCCATAAGGAGAAAGAGATTGTTCCTGGTGCTCTCATCCATAAGTGTTCTGATCGCTTTGAGCCTTACGGGATTTTATTCATGGGAATATGCGACTCAGCCGGATTTTAATGTTGGAATACATGCTGTCCTTGTCGTCCTGATCCTTCTCATGGCTCGTTTAAATCTCCGCCAATATTATTATGCGAAGATACTGGAGAAACTTATCTCCAAACAGTAATCGTGATCGAATGCAGCGGGAGAGGTTCCATCAGCCATGGAATTCCTGCGTTTCCTTTGTCAACTGAATCCACAATTTCCTCAAGGTTTGGCCACCACACAGCAGATAAAACAACTGACTTGATCTAAATCAAGGAGGCCATAGTTCTACGACGCTTAACTACTCATCATTCGGTTTTAGGGGATTAAAAAGGAGATAATCAATGAGACAACTAGTGATGAGTTCAGTGATTGGGGCGTCCTTGTTGCTTATGGGTGCATCGCCGGCGTCCGCAGGTGGAGACGCAGTTTTCAAGAGCAACAAGTGCGATAGTTGCCATTATACCCAGGGTCCCGCAAGGGAGAAGAGTATTGCCGATCAGCTGGCAAAAAAAGGCCCGGAGCTGTGGTATGCCGGTAGCAAGTTTCAGAAGGGCTGGCTGGTAGCATGGCTACAGGATCCGAAGCCGATACGTCCCATGAAGTACAATTCCCTCACCGAGAAAAACCCTGGGGATCATCCGAAACTCTCGGCAGGTGATGCCTCGGCAGTCGCAGACTTTCTGATGGGGTTGACCTCTGACGTGGTAAAGGCGGGCGTGATTAAGCCCAAATATAAGCCCAAGGCAAAACTCATCTTTAAGAAGAAGATGCCGTGCACGGGCTGCCACAAGTCACCGGACAAGAAGGGAAATGTCAGTGGAGGATTAAGTGGACCTAGCCTGGTGGGTGCATCCAAAAGGCTGAATCCTGACTGGATCTATGCCTATCTCGCCAACACCAAGACTTTCAAGCCCTTCCGGGATATGCCTGACTTCTCTGGGCTTCTCTCGGATGCGGAAATGAAATTGGTTGCAGCCTACGTGGCTAACTTTAAGTAAAGAATTTGAATCAACGGAGGGATAGGCATATGTCGAGAACACTATTAATAGCAACCGTTTGGCTCGGCTTGATTATGTTTGGCAGCAATTCCGCCCAGGCGGCCGAAGCAAAAGAGCTATTTAATTTTTACTGTGCCCAGTGTCACGGCTTTGACGGTAAAGGCAAGGGTGTGAATGCCACAAAGGATATGGCGACCAGTCCTCGAGACTTTACCGACAAGGCCACGATGGCCAAGCGAACCGATGATGACATCCGGACAGTTATCAAGGGTGGTGGTCCAGCAATCAGCAAGTCTTCACTGATGCCCCCCTGGAGCAAAACATTATCGAATGAGGATGTTGAAAAGCTGCTCGCATATATAAGGAAGTTTGCCAAATAAGAAAAGCGGGGAGAAGGGAGAATGAAGGAGGGGAGAGCATCATGAAGCTAAGCAAGCATAACCTTTGTGATGGTGTGATTTTCTGCGGAATGCTGGTCAATGCCATCTTCGTTGTCCTTATCCTCTATCTCTACGTCTTGTGAGAACCAAGAAGGAAGCGTGCACTTATGAACCTGACAGGGATTGCCGGGGTTCGAATATCTAAACATTACGAACACTAGTCATTTTGGAGGCGGCATGAGCAAGGATGGACAAGAAGCGACATGGTTGGGTCCGACTATATTTACGGCAGTTCTGATCGCAACCATCGTGATATTTTGGTGGTTTTTGGGGGCATGAGAACATGAAATCATATTTTTTACCATTTTGCGGTGCATTCGTTGTTTTTGCTCTTGTCTTCCTGGCCTTGGATTACGCGATCATGAAGCTTCAGGGGCTATCGCTGATCTTTCATCAGTAAGGAAAGGGCCAGATATGGACAGAATATGTTGGGCAGATAAACAGTGACAAACAGGGGAGTAGACCTTTGAAATCAAGCAATTCAAGAACCATATTTACGGCGCTTCTGCTTGTATGCCTTGCCGTAATACTCACACCAGCACCAGGCGCTGCCACCACCGACATGGGTGTGCCTATTGCAGCAGCGGAAGAGGCCTCATCGGAAGCAGCTGCATCAACCGCCGCAGATGCAACAGACGTTAATTCAGAAGCGGCTGCAGAAGCTCCGGCTTTCCCACCCGCCCCCAAATTGACTGCGGCAGATTACCCATCCATTGCTGGCATAAACAGCCGCGTGTTCGTGTGGATTGTTGCCCAGCTACACCTCTGGTTCGCAGCCTTTGTTCTCGCCGTTCCAATCTTTGTTTTCATTATCGAATGCATCGGCATGAAAACACGGGACCAGCGCTACGACAACATGGCCTATGAATTTATCAAGGTCAGTATCACTGCCTATTCATTAACAGCTATCCTCGGTGGTCTGCTCGTGTTTAGCCTCATCCTCTTTTATCCGGACCTGTTCCGCTATCTTTCTACCATTTTCAAGGAAAGCATGTTCTATTACGCTCTCCTGTTCTTTGCCGAGAGTGCGTGTCTGTATATTTATTATTACGGGTGGCACTGGTTGCAAGGTGGGGACAGGAAATGGATACATCTGACCTTGGGCCTTCTGCTAAACGCGGTAGGGACAATGCTGATGTTCCTGGCCAATTCATGGGTGACCTTCATGATGAGTCCGGCCGCGGTGGATGCCGCTGGTGTGTTCAATGGCGACACGTGGGCTGCGATCCATAACTTCCTCTGGAATCCTATCAATATCCACCGCGTAGTTGCCAACGTGGCGTATGGTGGATCTGTTGTTGGGGCTTATGCTGCCTTTAAGTTCCTGAGCGCAACAAACAAGGAAGCAAAAGCCCACTATGACTGGATGGGCTATAATGCGAACTTTATTGCCATATGCGCCCTCCTGCCTCTGCCATTTGCCGGCTACTATCTTACTGCAGAGATCTATGCCTTCAGTCAGCAGATGGGTATTACCCTGATGGGCGGTGTATTCGCCTGGCTGTTCATTATTCAGGCAGTTCTGATCGGAACGCTGTTTTTGTCGGCGAATTACTATCTCTGGTGTGGCATGGGTCGAAGCGATGGAGCTCATCGTTATTACCCGTATCTAAAATATCTGGCGATAGTCATTGTTGGAGCGTTTCTCGTCTGGTTCACCCCGCATACGCTCGTGCTCACCAACGCCGAGCTCAAGAGCCTTGGTGGACCATATCATGCATACCTGGGCAAATTCGGGATTATGCCTGCCAAAAATACGGCCGTGAATATCATGATATTAATTACGACCCTGAGTTTTATTTTCTACAGGCGTTGCAACAAAGTAGCCACAGTGTCATGGGCAAATGCCGGTAATGGTGCCGTTGTCGCCCTGTTTGCCGCTGGAATTCTCAATATCCTGATACTGGGGGTGTATTACGGTTACTTCACGAATACGGTGTACAAGGTAGCCGCATCCATTCCCCAGGTGCTCACCACATTATTCGTGATAGCAGTATCCCTGACGCTGGATGTCTTCATGTACAAGGGAGCGAAAGAGGTTGCCCCATTACACTGGGGACGGGTTTCGAATCGATCACAATATGCCCTGTTCCTGCTGGCGGTTGCCTTTACATGGCTTATGGGACTGATGGGCTACATCCGGTCAGGCATTCGGCAACACTGGCATGTGAATGGCATTTTCCGGGATAACTCTGTCAATGCATTTACGCCGGATTTGAGCTTTGCTGCCAATACGGTTTCGTTTGCAACCATACTGTTCATGTCGATGGTGATCTTTGTCTTCTGGCTGGCCTCAGTGAGTGGCCGCAAGTCGGATGCTTCTAAATACTGGATGGGGCAGAAGTCATGAAGAATTTTCTCAAGGTTGTCTTTTTCAGTCTGCTGGTGATCAGCGGTTTTGCGGGCTTCGCCAACTTTGGTATCCCCCGGATCAAACCCGCTCCGCCGCCTGTTGAGGAAAAACTGGATCTTGGTGCCATGACCATGGATCAGTTTATCGCTTTGGGGGAGAAGGTGTTCAACGGTAAAGGGACATGTACCTTGTGTCACAATTCCATGGGTCGGGCACCCATGCTGGATAAGGTGGCTGTGGTCGCCCCGGAGCGTATGGCGGATTCTCGCTATAAGGGAAATGCGAAGACGGTTGAGGAATACATCCATGAATCAATGGTGGATCCGTCAGCCTATGTAGTCGCTGGCTTCGGCAAGTCGGGTACCAATGATACGGTCAGTCCCATGCCGAATGTCACGGCAGGCAGCATTGGCCTTTCAGATGTAGAGGTAAAGGCAGTGACTGCCTATCTGCAGGACCTGGGAGGCGTTGAAGTCACGGTAGAAATACCGACTGATGTTCCCGAAGAGGCAACTGCGGAAGAAGGCGGCGGAGGAGGCCGCGAACCCTTTAAATCAGCCGATGAAATTATTGCAAACATGGGTTGCGGTGCCTGCCATAAGATTGGAGAAGAGGAAGGTGAAATTGGGCCTGATCTCACTCATATTGGTGCTAAACGGGACAAGGATTACTTGCGGCGTGCCATTCTTGATCCAAATGCTGATATAGCTGAGGGCTATGACCCCGATATGATGCCCGATACCTTGGGTGATGATCTGAGTGCGAAGGAGATGGAGATGCTTGTAGATTACTTGGCTGGGTTGAAATAACCATGGCAAAGCAAAGACGTATACCCCGATTACTGCAATTTGCCCTCGTTATCGCAGGTATCTACTTTGGATTCATAGTGCTGTTTGATGTGGTCCTGGGTGCAGTTATTCCCAAGAGCCTGCTCACCATGTACATGTTCTTTGTGGTTGCTGGCACTTTTATGATTTTCACCTGCACGGAGGAAAGCACCAAGGAGATAGTGGATCCAATCAAGGCTCTGGTTGAGGATCCGTCAAAGAAGCTGGTTCGCAACATTGTCTTTGTTATCCTTCCTTCATTAGCTGGGGCTTATGTCTACGTAAGTATGCAACCCAGTTTCGAGGCTCCGGTAGAGTTGCGCAGTATTCATCCTGCTCCCCCGGCTTCAATGAAGGCATTTGGAAAAAGATACGATCTTTCGACACTTGAGAATCCCTACCGCAAGTTCGAAAAAGAAGACCCTGAAAAGTTCAAACAACTGGTGAAAGAGGGTGGCGAGGTTTATATCAAGAACTGCCAGTACTGCCATGGAGATAAATTGGATGGCAATGGCCCATACGCCGCTGGTCTCAACCCCACTCCTTTGAATTTCCAGGATGTAGGCACCATTGCACAGTTGCAGGAGTCCTTCGTTTTCTGGCGAATTGCTACAGGTGGGCCGGGCCTGCCGAAAGAGGCAGCTCCATGGATTTCGGCCATGCCGGTTTGGCAGAACTTTCTGACCGAGGATGAAATATGGAAGGTGATTCTCTTCCTCTATGACTATACGGGTAAGCGTCCGAGGTCCTGGGAAAAATGAGTAAATTCTATTCAGGGAAGGCCATGAGACAGATGAATCAACTGATGATACAAATCCTTGGAATAATGCTGGCTGTACTGTTCATGGTTGAGCCCGTGTTGGCAGCCAAAGGTGATGCGAACAAGGGCAAGATTATCTATGAGAAACGCTGCGTCTGGTGTCACGGGGTTGATGGTGATGGTGAGGGGCCTGCGGCCAAGTTCCTTAACCCGCCTCCGCGCAACTTTGAAGATGGCCAGTACAAGTTCAAAACAACCAATTTCGAGGACATGGTTCCCAATGATGAGGATCTTTTCCGAATGGTCCGAGACGGGATGCCCAACACCGCCATGCCTGGCTGGAAGGGGTTGCTTACTGACCAAGAAATGTGGGATGTTATCGAATATGTTAAAACCTTTGCAGGGTACGATGAGGAAAAGCCAACAAAGCAGGTTGACTACGGCACCCAGATTCCAAGCTCGCCTGAAAGCATTGAAAAGGGTAAGAAGCTGTTTGAAGAAGGGGATCGTTGCGTTGAATGTCACGGCAAAACAGGTAAGGGAAGCGGAATCAAGGCCCTTAGAGGTGACTATAAGGAACGTACGTGGCCACGCAATCTGACCAAGCCCTGGACGTTTCGGGCCAGCAATGATCCGAAGGATATCTTCACGAGAATTTCGGTTGGTATCCCGGGAACACAGATGCCATCCTTCGCAGACCCCAAAAGTAAAAAGAAGTTAAGCATTGAGGAACGCTGGCACGTTGCCAATTATGTAGCGAGCCTTGCCAAGACCAAGGAAGTTGTTAATCCTGAAAATACTGTGATCAAGGCCGCCGTGGCGGAGGGAGATTTACCCACAACCACGGATGACGAGCGATGGGATCAGGTTGAGCCTACAACCTTCATGCTCGTACCACAGATCATTGCCAAGGAGCGCTTTTTCACTCCATCCAATGACACGATTACGGTCAGGGCAATCTACAATGATTCAAAGGTTGCAGTACTGCTTGAGTGGGATGATCGGACCAAGAGCATCCCGGGTGATGAGCTGGCTGAAAAGATTGGTGATGCACCCATATCCGAGGATGGTGTAGCAGTTCAGCTACCTGTTGTCATTCCCACAGAAATGGAGAAACCCTATTGGGGTATGGGCGATGCTTCTCATCCGGTGAATATCTGGCACTGGAAGAGTGGTACGACTCAGGCACCGGAGTCCGTCAGTCTTGTGAATGCCAAAGGATTTTCGGATATCGAAAAGCGTGATGCAGCTGAAGTTGGTCTCCAGGCTAAAGGGAGTTATGATAATGGCACATGGCGTGTATTGTTCACTCGGTCGCTCACCACTGATACCAAGGAAAAAGACATTCAGTTTGAAGAGGGCAAGTTTATCCCCATTGCCTTCGCAGCATGGGATGGCAGCAACAGTGAAAAGGGGTCAAAACATACCATGACAACATGGTACTGGTTGTTGCTGAAGCCAGCAGCATCATCCATGCCCCTGATCATGGCGCTGCTGGTCTTCGGTATTATCCTTGGAGGGCTTCTGTGGTGGGCACGCAGTGCGGCTGGAAAGGCAACCCAGAATGCCTAGAATGGCGGGCATGGCGCTAGAATTTGATGGGGGCTGCCAACCCAGACGTGGTGTAAAGACCAGATTAATAGGGGTGGTTCTGATCGCTTTGGGCATTCTGGACAGTTTGCTTACCTTACGAGCAGGTATGCCCAGTGAAGAATACATGGCACTCATTACCGTGGGAGTTGTGGTTTTTGCTATAGGAGCAGTACGTAGCAGACGGCAATCGGTTTCAGGAGAAGACTAATGCATAAGATTCTTGTAGTGGATGACGAGGAAGAAGTTCGCAAGACGATCAAACTGCAACTTAAAGGGACCGGGATGGAGGTCCTGGAAGCAGAAGATGGGGAAAAAGGGATCGAGATTCTTGATTCAGAAAATGCCCTGGATATTGATGTCATCATCTGCGATGTGCGTATGCCCAAGATCAATGGCGTGGAGGCAGTGGCTTATTTTCGTAAGGAATATCCTGCGATCCCGGTGATTGTATTGACAGGATATCCCGATGCAAAGCTGGCGACGGATTTTATGAAGCAAGGTGCCTTTGATTACTTGATCAAGCCTGTCGAGAAAGAGAAGCTTGTAGAAATCGTGACGAAGGCTGCCAGCCAACGGAACATCAGCGGTGGTCCTACCATGATCGCATAATGGTCAGTAAGACCGGATCTGGGGGTGCTTGCAAGCACCCCTTTTTTTTATGCCTAGGGCCTTTCTGCGAAGAAGCAAATGAGGATGACATAAAGCAGAAGCTCTGGAAATGGGATTTAATTACACCTTGATTATCCTGCTCGTTCACTAACCGGAAAGCAGATTGTGAACGTGGTCCCCTTGCCTTCCTCACTGTCCACAGTAATGGTGCCACCATATTTATTCACAATCTTCTGCACGATATACATCCCCAGGCCTTCGCCTTCATCAGGGCCCTTGGTGGTGAAAAACGGATCAAATATTTTGCTCAGGTTTTCTTTCTTGATTCCCTGACCGGTGTCACTGATCTGAATGCAGACTTGTCCATTCTCAAAGGTGGTTGTCAGGGTCAGGACGCCATCCCCTGTCATTGCCTGGATGCCGTTACGTACAATATTGAAAAAGACCTGCTGAATTTCCTCGGGTTTGGCCATAATGTTGGGGATAGCCCCGAAATTTTTGATAATTTTAATCCGGTCATCCAGTTGTGATAACCTGGCCATGGCGATTGCTTCATCGAGTTTTTCGTGCAGGTCAACCTCTTCCAGTTCCTGTCGGCTTGCCGGACGCGTGTAACCGGAGAGATTCTTGACGATGGCAGAAATCTCCTTCGCATACTTGAGAATGTCACGCCCATACTCGTTGCAGGCGGCAATATCCTTTTCATCCCGAATGGCCTCAGCCAGACCCGAGATTACATAGAGGGGGTTGTTGATCTCATGGCCAATCCCGCTGGCCATGGTGCCTATTGCTGCTACCTTCTCCGTCTGGATGAGCTGTTCCAGCACCCGTTCTTTTTCTGCCTGAGACTTCAGCAGTTCGCGAGTACGCTCTTCGACCTTTTCTTCCAGGGATTCAATATGCTGTCGGAGCTGGATTCGCATCTTTTCAAATTCACCCGACAGTTCTTCAATTTCATCTCCTGTCTTGATGGACAAAGGCTTGCTTAAATCCCCGGCCGCGATTCGGGTTGCACCTTCACGAAGCTTCCGGATGGGTTCCACAATGCGCCGGCTTGCGTAATATCCCATTGCAGCAAGTAAAACAAGCGACAGAATGCCGGCGAGTGCGACTCCGAAGAGAAGGTTTGTGACCGGAGCAAATATTTCCTCCGAATCCTGCCAGACAAACATATGCCAGGATTTACCTTGTTGAAGATGCTTGTTGATTCCGGTAAGCGGAGCATGACCGATAATGGAGAAAACAAGCTGACCATGACCATCGTTATTCGCAGTGATCCATCCCGACTTCTCTTCGGTGACCCGCGAAATAAAAGTGTGCGTTTGATCTTCTATTTGGCTGCCCGTAGGCAATAAAGGACAGCTGACAATCGTCCCATGGTTGTTGATAATCATGACGTGGCCGGTTTCACCAAAACGAATGGGATACGTAAGTTCATCGAGCAATTTGTGGATATCATATGTACGGTGCAGCCAGCCAATGGGTTTCGATTCACTTTCATCAAGGTCGATGATGGGTGTTGAGATGTGCACCTGATAATCTTTGGTTGTTTTATTTTTTTCCAGCCAGATTTTTGTTATGGGTCTCTGCTGGAGAGAAGAGGTGGTGTTTTTTTCTTTGCCGGGGCCACTTTCCTCGGGTCCGGTTATCCAGGAGGCGTTCAGCCCTGTATGGGATTCGGTTTCCTCGCTAGGTAAGGGCCAACTGAATGGGACAACACTTGAGTCCTTGCTCTCGTAAGGATGCCCTAATGTTTTCACCACATAGCCGTCTGCAGCCTGATGTGCCAGGATGCGGTCGACAGTGATGATACGCTGAATTGCCGCGTCGACTTTTGCTGCGCTGTCTTCTGCCAGTACGCGGAAACTCGTACCGATAACCTCTTGCAGTTCGTTCTTGCCGATGTAGTAGGTTCCTGATAATCCACCTATCAGTGGAATCATGCCCACAGCCACCATTGCGAGGACAAGTTTTTCCGCTAGACCAAAACGATACTTTCTAGATTGTGTTGAGCTCATTCGCAATGACTTTTTGGGTTGCTTTTTGAATGTCCGCACTTCAAAATTAGCTTACTTTGAACATCTGCAATTCAGAATCTGAATCACGAAAGGCAACAGTATCAAACTTGGCTTGCGCTCTTTGCAAAGAAAAAACTCCCTCTTCCTCCGCAACCCAGAATGCTTTCAACCGTTGGGATTAACGATGATGCGGGATAAAGACGATTAACAAAACAGTATCAAAACTAATCGATAGGTAAGAGTGAATCAATGATTGAAGTCGAACACTTGACAAAGGACTATGGTCAGTTCCGGGCCATTGATGATATCAGCTTTACAGTGGAAAAAGGCGAGATTCTAGGTTTTCTTGGTCCGAATGGCGCTGGCAAGACAACCGTCATGCGCATTCTTACCTGTTATTTTCCTCCCACCAAGGGAAAGGTCATGATCGCTGGATACAATTGCTTTGAGGAGTCCATTCAGGTCCGCAGGAAAATTGGCTATCTTCCCGAAAGAGTACCTCTGTACGCGGACATGACCGTTTCCAATTATCTTAGCTTTGTTGCCGGCATCAAAGGTATGGCAGCAAGGGATGTAAAAAAGAAAGTCGCACAGGTCATGGATGACTGTGGCGTCACTGAAGTGGCTGAAAAACTGATCAGCGAGATTTCGAGGGGATATCGACAAAGGGTTGGCATTGCTCAGGCATTGGTGAACGATCCCGAGGTGCTGATTCTTGATGAGCCCACCGTCGGTCTTGATCCAAAACAAATCAAGGAGATCAGGAAGCTTATCAAGGATCTGGCAGGCCGTCATACAGTGATCTTAAGCACCCATATTCTTCCGGAGGTCAGCATCCTCTGCAGCAGGGTGATCATCATTAACAAGGGAAAGGTTGCGGCTGTCGATAGTCTTGAGAACCTCACATCTGCGGGCTCGGACAAAATGTTCCTGCGTATCGATGGCGATCAAAAAGCAATTGAAACACAACTTTCCCGTCTGGGTGGAATTAGTTCCGTAACCCAGGAACAAGGGACGCTGGGTGCCGGTGATGGGTTTGTTGTTTGCTTGACTGATGAAAGGCAGGGCAGGCAGCAGATTCATGCCATGATCGAGAAAAATGGCTGGCAACTTATGGAAATGCGGCCTGTTGAAAAAAGTCTGGAAGATATCTTTATCCAACTGGTTACAAGGGAAGACTCATGAATTTCAGGAATATCGGTCTTATTTACAGGCGTGAGTTGAAGTCCTATTTCAACTCATTGACCGCATACATAGTCATTGTCATGTTTTTGCTGGTTACCGGATATTTTTTCTACACACTGCTGGCAACTTTCTCGATCGTAAGTTTTCAGGCCCAGACTGATCCGATGCTGGCCAAGCAGTACCAGTTGCTCAATATCAATGAAACAGTGGTCAGGCCACTTTTTGGCAGTATCAGCATCATCATGTTGCTCATGGCCCCGCTCTTAACGATGCGCCTGTTCTCCGAGGAGAAAAAAACGGGCACGATCGAATTGATGCTGACTTTTCCGGTCAACGACATTGATGTCATCATGGGAAAATATCTGGCCTGTTTTACCGTGCTGCTCACGATGATATTGCTGACAGCAACCTACCCCATCCTTCTTATTGTTCTGGGTGAGCCCGAGGTCAAGCCTATTCTGAGCGGTTATCTGGGTTTAATCCTTCTGGGAGGTGCCTTCATTTCCCTAGGGATTTTTACCTCCTCGTTAACGGAGAACCAGATTGTTGCCGCTTCGATTTCTTTTGGGATGCTTTTCTTTTTCTGGCTGATCAGTTATTCCGTTAATCTTGTATCTGCTGATTTGGGGCAGGTGCTTTCCTATCTTTCAATCAATGAGCATATAGAGAGCCTGTCAAAAGGTGTTGTCGATTCGGAGGATATCATCTATTACCTCTGTTTCATTGCGATGTTTTTGTTCCTTACACTTAGAAGTCTAGAAACGAACAGGTGGCGATAATGAAAGCGAGAGGGTTGTTTGCGCCGTTGGGTCTGCTGTCCATCATCCTGATGATGGCCGGGGGGATGATCTATTCGATTACGGGTGAAATGGGAACAATTGCCGTCTCTCTGATATGGATCGGGCTTCTCATACTGTTGCTCTTTTTCTATATCTATTTCCCGGAGATAAGGGATTTCATTACCAAGCGCTCCACCAAGTATGCGGCCAACACCGTCATCATGAGCATGATATTCGTTTTGATCATTGGGCTTATCGGTGTGATGTCGATCAAATACAAGGTCAGAGTGGACCTGACGGAGGAGGGTCGATACACGCTTTCCCCCCAGACGGTCAAGATTTTGAAATCACTGGAAGATGACGTCAACGTGTATGCCTTTTACAGGACCGATGAGCGAACGAGACAGGCGATGTTCGACCTGCTTGAGGAATACTCGTATTACTCTCCCCATTTCAAGGTTCGTTTCATTGATCCTGACAAGAATCCGACGGAAGCAATAAAACACCGTGTATCCTCTTATCGAACCACGCTCTTGAAGTACGGCGGTAAACAGGAAGTGGTGGTCACTGAGTCGGAAGACAAGGTGACCAATGCCTTAATCAAGCTGATCAGTAAAGAGAAAAAGGTGATTTATTTTGTTAAGGGTCATGGGGAGAAACGGCTGAATAGTAAGGCCAACGATGGCTACCTCCTGGTCAAAGAGGCGATTGAGAAGGAGAATCATGAAGTGCGTGAGCTCCTGCTCATGAATGAGAAAAAGGTTCCGGATGATGCCGCTGTCCTGGTAATTGCAGGCCCCGAAACCAACTTTCTTCAGGCAGAACTTGATAAAATTACTGCCTTTGTCAAAAAAGGTGGCCGCGTTTTGTTTCTGCTGGACCCAGGCGGAGCCAACGGACTTGTCGGTTACCTGAGCCAGTTTGGATTTAAAGTGGGCAAGGATCTGATTATTGACACCATGAGCCAAGTATACGGTGGGAACTATCTGACCCCCGTGGTAGTGCAATACCACAAGAATCACCCGGTCACCTACGGATTTGAACTGGCGACTTTTTACCCTGCTGCCCGGTCAGTTCATATTGATGAGGATCCGACGAAAGGTCGTTACGATCTTGCAAAGACAAGTGACCGGAGCTGGGCGGTCACCGGAGAACTCACGGACAAGGATCTGGAGTTTGATCCCGATAAACATACCAAAGGTCCCATCAGTGTCGTGGCCGTTGCCGCCATTGAGGTGGTTGTTGACAAAAAGAAAACCGAGACCCGTCAGGAAGACCTGAAGACATGGGGTAAGATGATCGTTGTGGGAGATTCAGACATGGTGAGTAATACCCACATCAAACTGGCCGGTAACAGGGATTTCTTCCTGAACATGCTCAACTGGCTGGCTGAAGAAAACATCCTCATATCCATCCGAAAGAAGGCCCCCGGGTTAACGCCACTCATGCTGACGAAGGCCCAGGGCAAACTCGTTTTCTGGCTTTCCATGGTCATCATGCCGTCATTGGTACTGGTTACCGGCATCGGTGTCACCCTGAGAAGAAGGCGGGGCGCGTGAACTTTTCCAAGAAGACGCTTTTCTGGATTATTGTACTCATTACCCTCGCAGGTTCGTTTTATTTCTTTGATGAAAAGAAAGAGGAGGAAAAGCGGTTAATCGAGGCAAGTTTCAGGCTTCTTCCCTTTACCGTAAACGACGTCACAGAGTTCTGGATCAATAACCGCAAGGATAACCTGCAGATAAGGGTTATTCGAACCGGGGATGGATGGAAAGTCGTTGAACCACTGGTTACCAAGGGTGATAAGAAGGCGATCGAGAAATACCTGAAAATCATTGTAACCGCACGAAAGGATGCCGTCCTTTTTTCTCAACCTGGACCGGAGAAGCTGAAAGAGCTCGGTCTGGATGATCCCAAGGTTGAAGTGGGACTAAAGGCGAAGGGCCAGGAAACCATCCTTGTCTTTGGTGAGAAGGGGCCAACACTCAACGTCTCCTATGCCATGTTCAAGGGCAAGCCAGAAGTCTATCGCGTGCATTCGGATCTCAAGACGGAATCCAGCAAGGAAGTGTATGCATTTCGTGACAAGACCATTCTTGATTTTGATCCAATGAAAATGAGGCGATTCGAGATCGTTCAGAACGATGGTAATAAGGTTGTAATCGAGCAAGATAACGGCAAGTGGAACATCCTTGAACCTGTGAAGGGTCCTGCATCCATGGAAAAGGTTCTGGAAACCCTGTATGCGATCAAGAACGGCAAGATCAAGGCCTTCATTGATGAGAACCCGAAAGATTTCAGGCCTTATGGGCTTTACACGCCGAAAATCCAGTTAACGGTTTATCAAGAGAAAAAGGCGGAGCCTTATAGACTTGTCATCGGTGACAAGGACAGATCAAAGCGGGGATACTTCGCCACAACTGGGGTTGCGGACAAGGTGTTTGATGTCGAGGAAGATCTTGTGAAAACTATCCTGAATAACATGGATAAATATCTTGAAAAAAGTACAGGCTGATGATGCTCAACAGGTCCAGTCGTAAAGGATGAGGGTGTTTTCCAAGTTCTTTGGTCAGTGATCCGGTATGCGAATAAGACTTCATTGTATATCAGATAGGGCCTTGGCAACTTTGTCGTCCAGATTTTACCATTGCCTTCCCGATGCATGAAGGATTGAAGGGGTTGAATAAGGCATGCTGATTTATGGAATTGTGGCATTTCTCTGTATCTTCTTTGCCCATGCAATTCCACTTCATGCCGGGACAATCCGGTTTGATCATTTCAGGATCGAGCTGCCTGAGGGTCTGGATCGGGATGCCTATTATGTTCCATCTGATAATCCAATGACCAAGGAAAAAGTGGAACTGGGGCGATCCCTTTTTTTTGACACGCGTCTTTCTTTTGACAACACGGTTTCCTGCGCCACATGTCATTCTCCCCGGTTTGCCTTTGCGGACGGACAACGCGTTTCACTGGGTGTCAACGCCCAAGAGGGGGTAAGGAACGCGCCAACAGTCATCAATCGGGCTTTTTCACGGGAACAGTTCTGGGATGGGCGTGCAAGTTCGCTGGAAGAACAATCAAAAGGGCCACTGGTCAACCCCGTTGAGATGGCCATGCCAAGTCTCGATTTTGTTGAAAATAAACTGCGGGGAATTAAGGGATACAGAGAATGGTTCAAGAGGGTCTTTGGCCGGGAACTGAACATCGATGATGTCGCAAGGGCAATTGCCGCGTTTGAGCGCACGATTCTTTCCGGGAATTCCAGATTTGACAGGTTCAGGGCCGGAGATGCAACGGCTCTCAATGACTCCGAGAGGCGTGGCTTAGCGCTTTTTGAAGGCAAAGCGCGTTGCTCGCAGTGTCACAGTGGCTTCAATTTCACCGATGAGAAATACCATAACATTGGTATTGACTGGGATACGAGCCTTATTGATCTGGGTCGATACAAGGTCTCGGGTGAAAAACTGGATTTTGGTGCCTTCAAAACCCCCACGTTAAGGGAAATTGCCCATACTGCACCTTACATGCACAACGGGACTTTTACCTCACTGGAAGAAGTAGTATCCTTCTATAACAAAGGGGGTGTCGCCAATCCCTTCCTGGATGTTGAAATGCGACGCCCGAAGCGAACGTTAGAGGAAATTTTACGTTATTATGAAGAGGAAAAAGAATCCAAGGAAGGAAAGAAGAGGAGCGGACAAATCGAACTGGCCCGTCTGAATCTGACAAAGCAGGAGCAAGCCGATCTGGTGGCCTTTTTGAAAGCGCTAAGTGGCGAAGGATGGCAGCATGTCAGACCTCCCGAATCTTTCCCTGCCGAATAGGAGGTAGCCATGCCTTTTCTGAACAGTGGCATCTCAGATGATCGTTCAATACCAGCGTATTTGTTATCGATGATATTGTTTGGATCCCTCCTCATGACCTTGATGACAGGTCTTGCTGTGGGGGGGGATCATGGTTTGTCGGATCGCTATAGCATGAAGGTGGATCCTTCTGCCAAGAAGGAATTGGGAGAGAAAACCTTCAATGAAGTCATGGCATTCTTTCAGGCAGCGGAAAAGGCGATCGAAACGAAGGACCTGGATTCCCTCATGGAACTCTATTCAGATGATTATGACAATGGTGGGCACGACAAGGCATCGGTAAGACAGATATGGAAAAGAATCTTTTCCACTTTTGAAACAATGGCAACCCATCACAATATGAAGCTCATCAATGTGACCGCAACGGAAAAAGAGTCCGACAAGAATGTTGTTGTCTTTCGTTGCAGCGGGCTTTTGATGGGTGTGCATGATCCAAAACTGGGTTTGATCACCATTGATAACTGGACGCAGCAGGATCATGTTCTTGTGAAAGAAGGTGGAAAGTGGAAACTGATTGGCACTTACGGCAGGGATCGCAAGCGTCTGTGGTTTGATAAACCGATCCACCCTCTTTTCTGACCTTCCAGATTATGGTAAAAATAAAAGCCTTATTTAAGGTATGATGGTAATAAATTAGATATGAACATTTTCAAGATACTTTCTTTCTTTCTTGTCGTGATACTTCTTTCATGCTGCTCGGGCGATAGTGGTGAACAGGAAGTTACGAAATCCAATAACCAGCAAGTTGCAAAGTCCAGAGCGGACAGGGCAGCGGAGATGGAGGAATTGCTTCGGCAGACCGAGTTATTTGCAAAGCAGGAGAAGGAAAGAAGGAAAAAGAAGATAGAAACCTGGGAAAGACCGCTTATCATTGGGGTGGTAGGTCCTGAGTCGGGAGAAAATGCGAACTACGGCAAGAGTGTCGTAAAGGGTGTCCTGGCGGCTGCCAAACGATTTAATGCGGGAGGTGGCATTAATGGTAAGGAAATCAAGGTCCTGCACTTTGATGATGAAAGCAAGATGGCGTTTGCGGATGAGATCGTGACCTATCTTATCAATCAAGGGGCCATAGCAATCTTGTCGGCCCCGACTGGATCTTCTACCTTCACCCCCGTTCATTTGGTTAATGAGACAAAAACCATATTTATCTCGATTGGATCAAGACGCCACATTGAGAGAAGTGGACCATATGTGTTCCGGAGCGCAGTTCCGGATGAACTGGCTACGGAAGATCTGATCAGATATGCCAGTGAGGAATTGAGCTATGTCAATTACGCTCTCGTCACTTCTTCCAATCATCCTTTTTCACTGGCCTTGAGCTCATTATTTAAAAAGGCGGTATACCATAACAAAGGGGTAATCAAGGTTGAGGCGGATGTATACGATACCTATACCGGAAAGTCTGATATGGGAAAGGTCATTGATGCAATAAGGAAAAAGGCCAAGGAGCTGGATGGAGTTATCTTTACCGGCAATGTCAGTGAAGGGGTTTTGCTCGCAAAGGGTTTGAAGAAAGCCGGTCTGTCGCTTCCCATCATTGGTGGTGAGGATCTCTACTCGGATGAGTATATGAAAGGCGGGAAGGCGGTAGAGGGAACGCTTTTGTATTCGACGCTTTCCTCCGGAGACAAGTCATCAAGAATGGCAGATTTCATTGAGGACTATGGTAAGGAGAATAAACCCGATCGTTTTGCTGCCCTTGCCTACGATACCTTTATGTTGGTTGCCGATGCCATCAAAAGAGCAGGTTCAACCAATACAGCCAAGGTCAGAGAAGCATTGATCAGTCGGAAGGACTGTGAAGGGGTGACCGGAAAAACAAGTTTCTCTTCCGAGGGGGAACCGATCAAACATCCTTTGATTTGTAAGATCAAGACGGGAAAGAACGGAGGAAGGGTAGTTGTGTTAAAGCAGTGACGTACCCACCACATGATACGCCGGCTCTGGTGTCATGGGGGGTAATGGCTGCATGATAAGGGGAAAAACCTTCTCTTGCGCAAGGAAAGGATGCATTTAAGGATAGGCATTCTTCATTTTATTAAGGAGACCTAGAAATGAATAGAAAACAAGCAGGCATGTGGAGCATGACGAAATTCGGGGCAGTATTGATTCTGGTCGTGATGACCCTCTGCCTTAGTGCAGGTAGTGCGGTTGCCGGTCACCATGGAAAAAATAAAGCATCGATCAATTATGATGAGATGGTAACCATCCCGGCCGGAAAGTTTATCTATGGCAAGCTGTACGCCAAACAGGAAATCGATCTGCCCGCCTTCAAGATCGACAAGTATGAAGTGACCAATGAGCAGTATGCGAAAGTTGTAAAAGGGTTTAAGTATGAACCTGGCGACGAGCATAAGCCGGCTGTCTTTGTTTCCATGTATGAAGCCGAGGCTTATTGCAAGGCTCTTGGAAAGAGGCTTCCTACGGAGCAGGAATGGGAAAAGGCGGCTCGCGGGACAGACGGAAGATTGTATCCTTGGGGTAACGAGTTTGATCCGGAGGCGGCGGTGACAAAGGAAACAACGCCACCCGGAGAAAAGGCCATGCCGGTTGGATCGAAAGAGAAGGGCAAAAGCCCGTACGGTGTGATGGACATGGCCGGTAATGTATGGGAGTGGACCTCAAGCTACGATGGACGTTATTACATCCTCCGAGGTGGATCGTATTACGAGCCAAGCTGGGCTGCCACAGTTCTCAGCACACTGACCAGCATCCCTGAGGATGGCAAGGAATACGTCGGGTTCCGTTGCGTTAAGGATATCAAGTAAAAAAACGATATCACGATCGCTATCTGTTTGTGCAGAGGGGTAACGCAATTACCCCGCTTGGGAAACAATTACATTTGATTTAGCTCAATATTTTCTGGATGGCTTTCGCATATCCTTTGAGAGATCTGCCCGGCCGGCTTAAGGGTAGAGCAGGGAAAGAAGAGAGAGTCCATTATCCTGTATCTATTGCCAAGGATATCGGCACTATAACGTGCTCCAGGGGGCTGAATGAAGATTAAACGTTCGCATTGGCGCCACTTTTTTGGGGGGATTGCTCTTCTTCTCCTCATTATCCAGTTTTTCTCCGGGCTCGTCCTGACGATGTATTACCTTCCCGATTTGAAAGATGCCTATGCCAGCATCCAGAGGTTGTATAATGAGCTTGGGGCTGTGGCTTGGGTGAGAGACTCACACCGTTGGGCTGCCCTGTTTATCTTCATCACTGTCATCATGCACTTTATCAGGAGCCTGTTGAGAAAGGACTTTCTCAACCGGAGAAGCAAGACTTTCTGGCTTACAGGTGTTCTTCTCTTTTTACCCATGCTGGGTTTTCTTATAACGGGTTTTATCTTGCCATGGGAATGGAGAGCCTACTGGTTTATGGAAATGGTGCCCAACTATGTGGAGGGTATCGCCGTAATTGGTCCGGCCCTGAAGGACTTTCTTATCGAAGCCTTTACTCTCAATCGGTCATTGATGGCCCATGTTGTGATCTTCCCGGTAATAACCCTGATCCTGATGGAAATCCATTCCTTAACCCGCATGCGGAAGAGAAAGGGTGGGCTCTCCTTGTACATTGTGGAGCATAGCCTTTTTACCTTTCCCTTCCTGATTGCCATCGGTGTGCTGGCATATGCCCTGGCAATGCCCACACAGGATCCGGAGATTGTTCCATTGCCCCTTGAAGGGGCATATATCCCTGCCCCTGAATGGTTTGCCCTGATCTTTTATGTGCCTTACATGCATTTCAAGGGGTTTATGATCCCCCTGCTTAATTTCTATATTCCTCTCATCGTTTTTATCGTGTTGGCTGCGCTTCCATATGTTATCAAGAGAAAAAAAGACAGGGTTAACAGGACCAAGGATGCGCAGAATGATCCTTCGATTATGAAGGTGAGCTTGTTTGATAAGCTTACGAAAAGAATTCGTCATCTCCCCGGAGTCAGGAGCCTTGCCAAGTCGGCGGCTTACTTAAGTGTTTTTTTGGTAGCCGTGACCCTGTTTGGTGCTTTGTACGCGGGCACCGCGGTTTCCCCTACAATGGGTTGCAATTCCTGTCACAATCTTGCTTCAGGCATGAGGATGGGGGTACCACCCGTAACGTTTAAGGACAGAAAGAGGAACCCCTTACTGGAAAATAACCAATGGATGGTGGAGCACTGGTTCTATCCGCAGGTGGTTTGGTAAAATTGTTGTTCCGGATCCTTTCGGAAAGGGCTTCCTTGATATGAATCAAGGAACTTGATGGAGAGAATCTCCATGTTGACAGGCAAGAATATGCGTGATGGGGCACGCTGACATAGTGATACTCATGATTGGGGTCTACGGGTGGGTTGCTTGACCTGTTTGCCCAAAAGGATTGCAGGATCTTCGTGCCGGGCGATTCGCGTTATATCCAGATGGTGGGTGTAAGTACGCAATTGCAATGATTATGGATTAAATGATAACATGTAGAAAAGATCACATTGATGCTGTCGAGAAGAGTGTGAATGTGATTGTAGAGTCAGGAGGTAGGTCATTTGATCCTGAAGTATAAAAAAGCATTATTGTTTGGCACGCTATGTTTCATAGCCATTGTGCTTGTGGGCTGTAAGGGGACCGAGGCCTTGCCCGAGAAGGCGCCCGAGGAAGTCGCAAAGCAATTCTACGAATATATATCCGAGGCAAAGCTCAGAGGCGCAGCGATTCCAGCCAAGGCTGCGTTCAAGCTGATTGATGCTGAGACTTCGAATCTGGATGAGCGCCAATTTATTGAGATTGTGAAACGTTATCCGCCGGGTTTTATGGTGGAAGTTGGCAAGGCCAAGATAAAAGGAACGCAGGCTGTGGTTGCGATCAGTTATCAGATGCCTTCAAGTTTTGGTGGGACATATGCGGTAAAGGGAGAGCTTCCACTCAATGTGGATAAGGCCACCCATACCTGGAAGATTGATTTTACGGGTGATACCTATGGCATGCAGAAAGAAGATTTTCTTGCGGCAGCCCGTAAAAAATCTCAGTAAAGAAGGATAAAGGACGATATCGGTGTGAGTGCTGTTGGTGTAGCCGAATGGATCAGGGAGCAGATCCGATTAAAGAAAGGGAAGCCCATCCCTTCTCATGTAAACTTCTTTTACTGCTTTGGCGGCATTTCACTGTTCCTTATCCTTATCCAGCTGGTTACAGGTGTGATCATGCTGTTTTTCTATACATCAGAACCGGACAAGGCGTTTGACAGCATTATCCAGATGAGCAATGAAGTTCCACTTGGTTGGCTATTGAGGGATATGCACCGATGGGCATCCACTTTTCTGCTGGCCACCATCTTTTCCCACATGGTGATCGTGTTTTATCTTAAGGCTTATCAAAGCCCCAGACAGCTTACCTGGGTTTCCGGTGTGTTCCAGTTGATCATGGTCTTCATGATGGTGGTGACCGGTATCATTCTTCCCTGGAACTGGAGATCCTACTGGTCCTTTGCAATCTGGATGGATTATGTGGGTTCCTGGACAATTGGTGGTGAAACACTCAAAAATCTGTTCCTCGATACGTTTACCCTTAATGCGGCATATTATACGCATATTCTGGCAATTCCGATTATTCTTGTATTGCTCTTGTCATTCCATTTCAGAATGGTGAAACGATACGGGATTTCCGAACCTTTGTAGGTGGGGATCGTTAAGATGGCGAAGCAAGAACTTATCTTCGAGGGTCACAAATATGATCCTCCTTACCCACAGTCATTTTACCCGTTCTGGCCAAAGCACGTCATCAGGGCAGGGTCGCTGGTTCTGCTGATCTTCGTTGGATTGCTGGCGCTATCCTACTATTTCAGGATGCCAACAGACATTAATATGCCCCCTTTACCTGATGAAGGAATGGGGATACCGGCACCCGACTGGTACTTGCTTTTTCTTTTCCAGCCCTTCTGGTATCTGATCGAGGAGAATCAGAAATGGCAATCCATCGGGACATTCTGGCTGCCTTTTCTAGCCATTGCGTTCCTTCTCCTTGTTCCCGTGATTTTCCGTAAAAGAGACAAGCCTGCAGCAGCCAAAGGAAGAATGAAGACATCTACCAAGCTGGTGACCATAGGGATACTTGTTGTGGTGTGGTTTACGTTCATGGGTGGTGTGGTCAAAAGTGGGTATCCTGCCAAAACACAGGGTTGCATGTCCTGTCACAACCCCATGATGGGCGTCAGACAGGCCTTGCCACCAGCCAATATTGGTGAGTATTATCGTAATGAAAGGCAGCGTCAGGTCAATCTGGGTGGCTACAATATTGGCGGACAGGGGGGACCTTCATCGTACAAGGATGCAAACTGGCAACTCCGTCATTTTTACGAACCTACCATGACATGGTAATCCTGAATCTGGCAAGGGTTTCACAGAGAGTCTAATTTTGTATATACAAGCATGTAAGTTATGTGATCTCGTTTCTTCGAGATTACCCCGGATCTTTTGCAGATTGGTTGTTCTGGTTTTCTTGGCTGCAGCAGGAGGGCAGATGGGAGTAGCATCCACCGATGTGCCCAATGTCACCAAGAAAGAAGTTCAACTGATCAAGGAAATTGCACTCCCTGAAGGTGTGAGTTCCGCCCGTTCGATGATCATAGAGCCCACGGGGCGGCTCTGGTTTACCGAGAAGGTCGGTAAAAAGCTTACGATGTTTGATCCGCAAAAGAATGAGTTCAGGACATATACGCTCCCGGATTCGTGGGGCGAAGTCGGTTTTTCTCAAATTGCACTGGCCCCTGATGGGGCCATATGGTTTACCGTGAATCGCTGGGTGGAGAGCAAGGATACTACTCATATTCTGGGCAGGTTTACTCCGTCCGATGGCTACTTTACAAAGTACACACTCTCTGTTGAAACCTTCCCCGAAGAGGTGTTTGTCGATCCGCAAGGTGTGATCTGGTTTTTTGCAAGCAATAAAAACAACTTGTATCGAGTCGATCCGAAAAGTTTCAAGTTGAAAGGCTATCAGATTCCTACACCGAACTGTTTTCCAAGGGCCATGGCATCTGATCGACATGGCGATATCTGGTTTGTGGAGTCAAATGCCAACAAGATTGGGAAGTTTGTTCCCGATCGTGAGGTGTTCTACGAGTTTGACATACCCACACCGTTTGCAAACCCTGGGAAGATATCCATCGACAAGAAGGGTCACGTGTGGTTTGTAGAGCAGGGTGCAAACAGAATAGGGGTTTTCTATCCGGATATACGGCGTTTTGATGAGGCGATAGTTCCCACATCCAACAGCTCCCCGATTGATCTTGTGCATGATGAGAAGGGAAACATCTGGTTTTTGGAATATCGTGGTAACAAGGTCGGTTTTTTTAATCCCAAACAGGCCTTGTTCCGCGAATACGACATCCCTAACTTTGGCAGCTTCCCTGCGGACCTGGTGATCGATTATAAGCGTTCCATCCTCTGGTTCACGCAAAGTGCCACAGAAGCGAAAAGGCTGGGTATGCTCTCCATTAATGATGTTTTAGCGGCGGACAGCAAACTTAACTCGGTGTATCAGGATCAGGACAATCCTTCTAATCCGGCAGAAAAGGCAAACCAGGGTGATCTGGAGAAGAGTACATCCACGTGGATCATGCTTCTTGTGATGGCGATTGCCATCGCCATGCTTGTCGCCTTGCTTGCCAAAAGATCCGGTCGAAAAAATCTTTCATAGCTGATCTCTGTCTGAGGGGACAGGTTGTAGCGAGAGGGGGATTATTTAATCCTTAAGCTGAGAGGCTGGAGGTTGGGATGGTGGTGGATTGATAACTTCCATGAGTCCCAGAGCAAGCAGAAAGATGATTAGGAAATAGATGATGTTTCGATGCTTGAAGGGTTCACCGCGGATGGTTTCGATACGCTGAAGGATCCAGTCGGCCAGAAAATACAGAACTATGGCCCCCAACGTGTAATAGATTGCAAATTCCATGGTTGCAGTTCCTTACTTGTTGTCCTTTTTGAAGGCTTTAACCACTACCATACCTTTTATTGAGAGCAAACATAAAAACGGGCGGTAGAAAACCGCCCGTTGTTGGTTTTACCCTTGGTTACTTAAGACCTTTGAGGAAAGCGATCACTTCATCAACCTTGGCAGGCTTCAGCTTGAGCGACATCTTGGTTTTGGCGTTCTTGTCACCTGTCAGTTTCTTGATTCCTTCCTTTGTATTTGTCAGGAAGATGCGAAGGTTCTCTTCATTCCAGACCCAGCCACCATTTTTCATGCTTTTGCTGTACTTGCGAAAATCCGTTGAACCGGCCTTTCTTCCGAACACGCCTGCCAGGCCAGGACCAACCTTGTGCTTTGAAGTGAAATGATGGCAAGCCTTGCACTTGGCTTCTGCTCCAGCCATTGCATCCGTAGCTGTAAATGTTCCCATAATCAGTGCGGTTGCAACCGCAACTCCCAGCATGATTTTCATAAATCCTCCTCATAAAATAGAATAAAAGCTAAGACTAATTGCAGGTCGGGCTGCTCTCCTCTGTCACATTTGATAACAGCAAGATAAGATATTACTTGCGCACCTGACCAGTTGCAAAAACCGCCCCATCGGGGCAAATTTCCCTCGGTCCTTTAAGGTGATCAGCCTGCGACCCGTTTCACATTTTCTTCATACAACATCCGCTGGATAAATCAGCATCAATCGACGAACTTCTATCGTATGTGCATGTCAGTGAACCTTGATGTAGGTCAATACATATCCTTGTGCAAATGGGTTTCATTAAGGCTTGTTCAAACATCACTTTTGATCTGTATCAATGTCTTTGCTGCTCAAGTATGGGATACATCCGAATTCAGTTTGAGCTTTGATGAGCGGAGGAGGTTACATGGCAAATCCTGAAAACCCAATGGCAAAAGGAGAACGCCGCTCCGGCTGGCAGCTTCTCCTCGATAACAATTTCGCCCTGCTGTTTATCGGCGTTGTCGTTCCGACGGTGTTCTACATTATCTGGGGCATCATGGAAGTGCTTTCTGTCCCTGTGGCGGAGTAGGGGGGCGGTTATGAGTGAATCGAGTCTTACACCTCCCGGCTCCGATTGGTGGAGTCGCCCTATAGGTAGAGATGAGCTGGTTTGGATCAGCATTGCTTTCTCATGGTGCCTGGTCATGACCTTCATGATGCTCTACTGGTATTTTGTCGGTAACCAGAACCAGGCCGGTGAGGTTTACCGGATGTCGGCTGACAAGTTTTCAGCCAAAGCGGAAGAGATGATAAAGAGATATCAGGTCAGGACCGAAAGTGACCTGGAAATTCCTGTTGTCAAAGTGCCACCGGGTGGTGACGTTTATTTCTTTGCCAGGCAATTCCAGTTTGGAATTATTCCCATATTAAAGAAAGGGGAGACCTATCGGTTTCATCTTACCTCCCTGGATGTGAATCATGGCTTCTCACTGCTGCCAATTAACCTCAATCTGCAGTTGATTCCAGGCTATGACTATGTACTGAAGTTCACCCCCAATGCTGCCGGTGAGTATCACATCGTTTGCAATGAATTTTGTGGCATCGGCCACCATGAAATGGTGGGCAAACTTTACGTGGTTGAATAGGGGAGGAGAAAACGATGTCAAACTCTGAATTCAGAACCTGCCCTGATACCGGCCTGCTGGTTCACAAGCCAGCCGAAAAGCTTATCAAATGGAATGCTGTTACGGCGGTGGTTTTCCTCCTCGTCGGAGGGATCTTTGGTTTGCTGGTTGCCATGACGCGCTGGCCGGCAATCCACTTGCTTCCAGCAGAATTGTTTTATGTCGCGCTGACTGCGCATGGTGCGGATATTCTCGTGGTGTGGATCATCTTCTTTGAGATTGCAGTCCTTTATTTTGTCAGTACGGTCTTGTTGCAATGCCGGCTTGCAACCCCCAAGTTGGCGTGGGTGGGATACATACTGATGCTTCTGGGGGCCGTGCTTGTCAACTATACGGTTGTAATGGGTGAGGCAACGGTGATGTTTACCTCATACGTACCACTACAGGCCCACCCGTTGTTCTATCTCGGTCTTATCCTGTTTGCCGTAGGGGCACTTCTGGGTTGCTTTATTTTTCTGGCAACCCTGTCCATTGCCAAACAGGAACAGACATATGAAGGTTCGTTGCCACTGGTTACCTTTGGCGGGTTGATTGCCTGCATCATCGCCATCTTTACCATTGCCAGTGGTGCCATCATCCTCATTCCTACACTGTTGTGGTCACTGGGATTAATCGGCAACATTGATGCGCAAATGTACCGCGTCATCTGGTGGGCGTTTGGACACTCATCGCAGCAAATCAACATTTCTGCACAGATTGCCATATGGTACGCGATTGGAGCCTTGCTGTTTGGTGCCAAGCCCTTGTCAGAGAAGGTCAGCCGGATGGCTTTTCTGCTTTATCTGTTTGCCCTTCAGCTTGGTTCAGCCCACCATCTCCTTTCTGATCCGGGAGGAAGCTTCTCTTTCCGCTTCTTCAATACCAGCTATGCCATGTATCTGGCCATACTCGGCAGCATGATTCACGGCCTGACTGTACCTGGCCAGATCGAGGCGGCCCAGAGAGCGAAAGGGTTGACCAACGGTCTGTTTGAATGGTTGCGCAAGGCACCCTGGAGCAATCCGGTGTTCTCCGGCTTTTTCCTTTCGCTTGTACTTTTCGGATTTATTGGTGGCGTGACGGGTGTCACCATGAGTGTTCAGCAAATCAACATGATTGTGCATAACACAATCTTTGTGCCGGGTCATTTCCATGGAACGGTTGCTGTTGGCACCACGCTGGCATTCATGGCCCTGACGTACTGGCTGCTGCCTGTATTGTGGCGACGGGAGCTGTTCATGCCTCAGCTGGCTAAACTTTCCACGTGGATGTTTGGCCTGGGTATGGGTGGTCTTGCCATTTTCCATATTGCGGCCGGTCACCTGGGTGTGGCAAGAAGGCACTGGGACATAACCTTTTCCGATGCCGCCATCTCTTTCGGATACTCCGATTCGGTCCACCTGATTATGGGACTCGCCGGGGTGTTCGCTCTGGTTGGTGCCCTGGGCGCATTGTTCTTTATTCTGGTGGCGGTTGGAACGATCACCATTGGAAAGCCGAGGCCGGATGCGGCCCCGGCAGCAGTTTCGAAGGAAGGTGTTGAAGCTGCAACGACATACGGGAGCAAGGTGCCGGAACATGGCAAGGGATGGGAATGTCCGGGTTCGTTCACACTTGCCCTTGTGCTTCTTACCTTCCTGATCGTGTACTACTTTGCCAACTGGAAGTATTTGTCGACCATTTGGGGAGTAGGTTAGAGGCCATATTGGGGAGAGAGGCTCCATACCCTCCTCCACAACATCGCTCACAGGAGTAATTCTTTCTCCAATCTGGCTGGGGCACGCCATCTGCATCGCAGATGGCGTGCAATTATATGAAGAATCCCCAATGGTTCCCTGTTTGAAGGAAATCTGTTTTGGGATACCATGCAAATAGGCCCTTAAAATCACCCATCAAGCGCGAGGTGTCCAGCGTATGCTGCTATGGAAGCTATGGTGTCTTACCAGCCTGTTGCTCGTTATGGTATGTTGCGCGGATTGCCTTGCTGCTGAAACCCATCTGGTCGCCGTCTCTTCTTCAGATTCCCCACAGTCAGGAGATAGGCAAGTCCCAAAAGATGCGTCGACAAAAACTTCTGGTTTTGACGATGAGGCAGCCCTTCAGTTCAGTCAGTCCGTAATCGGTAAGGATCTCAGCGACATTGTTCTTTTGCAGAGGGACGGAAAGCGGATACATCTTTCAGAATTTAGAGGCAAGCCGCTGGTGATAAGCCTGGTCTACACAAGTTGTTTTCATATCTGCCCGGCGATTACCCAGAATCTCGCCCGGGCCGTTGAGATTGCGCGCAGAGCAGTCGGTGAAGACGCTTTTATTGTTGTGACCATTGGTTTTGATTATCCAAAGGATCGACCTGAAACCATGCGCGCGTTTGCTCGCCAACAGGGGCTTGCCCGTGAAGAGCGCTGGAAATTTCTAAGTTCACCGGACAAGACAACCATACAGAAACTGACCAGGGATCTTGGCTTCATTTTCTTTGCTTCTCCCAAGGGTTTTGATCACCTGGCCCAGACGACAATCATTGATGCCGGCGGAAAGGTCTACCGGCAGATCTATGGCCAGACTTTTGATGCCCCATTGCTGGTTGAGCCATTAAAAGAGCTGCTTTTTGGCAATCCCGCCAAGGAAATCACTCTTTCCAGTTTTATCAATAAGGCGCGCCTGTGGTGCACGGTCTATGATCCTGCGACGGGGAGCTACCAATTCAATTATGCGATGGTGGGCAGCTTGGTTGTGAGCTTCCTTGTTCTTATGGTACTGGCTTTTGTTCTCGTACGCATATGGTTGAAGACGTTTCGCAGGCCGCATGTCTAATTCTGGAATGAAACGAAAATGGATTTCATGAGAAGGGGTGAACCGGCTTGGGGTCGATGATGAGGAGCCCGGGCCGGCGGGTCTTTGCAGTTGTCGAAGGCTGGTACAATTCTTTTTTTGGTCCAAAGAACAATCCTTTCTATCATCTTGGGGCCCTTTCCTTCTATTTCTTTTTTATCATCGTTGCTACCGGCATCTATCTGTTCCTGTATTACCAACCAAGTGTTGTGGGTGGTTATGAGCGGATGGACTACCTGTCACGTCAGCAATGGTATGCAGGCGGGATGATGCGCAGCATCCATCACTATGCCTCCGATGCACTTGTTCTGACCATGGTTTTGCACGCTGTGCGTGAGTTTGCGATCGATCGCTATCGGGGCAAACGATGGTTTACCTGGTTTACGGGCATTCCCGTGATGATTCTACTGTTTCCCATCGGGATTACGGGTTACTGGCTGGTGTGGGATAAGCTGGGGCAGTTCATCGCCGTGAGGTCCTCGGAATGGCTGGATTGGCTCCCTATCATCGCCGAGCCCATGGCCCGGAACTTTCTGACAAACGCCAGTGTGACCGATCTTTTTTTTCGACTCATGTTAATTGTACACATCGCACTTTCGATTTTTCTGGTTACCGCCTTGCTTGTTCACATTAAGAAAATAAGCAAAGCGGATGTCCTGCCACCACGAGGCTTGTCATGGGGGGTCCTGATCGCATTCCTGTGCCTGTCCCTGGCAAAGCCCGTATTGAATCATGAACCCGGTAATCTCTCGATCACTCCAACTGTGCTCAGCCTCGACTGGTTTTATATGTTTGCCTACCCCCTTATGGAGGTATGGTCTATGGGAACGGTATGGATTGTAAGCGTGGGTGCAGTTCTCCTGCTTGCTTTCCTGCCTTGGTTGCCTCCCAGGGAAACAGAGCATGTGGCTGAGGTATGGCTCCCGGAATGCAGTGGATGCGGGTTGTGTATCGATGATTGTCCCTATGAGGCGATAACATTACAGCCAAGAACCGATGGTCATCCCCGATTCAGGAGGGAGGCCAGGGTGATCAGCGAAAATTGTGTCAGCTGTGGGATATGTGTTGGTTCGTGTCCGTCTTCAACCCCTTTTCGTCGCTCCGAGAAAATGCGTACAGGCATTGATCTCCCTCAAAGAAGCATCCAGCATCTTCGGGAAGACACGCGAACAGTTCTGTCTGAAATGGGTCCGGATTTCAGATTGCTTGTGTATACGTGTGATTACGGGGTGAGTAGCCAGCAACTTCGGACCATGGGTTTCAGATCCGTCTCTCTTCCATGCATTGGCGCACTCCCGCCTTCCATGATTGACTACGCATTGCATCACGGAGCGGATGGTGTCTTCATCACGGGATGTCGCATGGGTGACTGTCACCATCGTTTCGGGAACAAGTGGACCACATTGCGTATTGGGAACAAACGTGAGCCCATCTTGCGCAGGACCGTACCACGCCACAAGATTGGTTATTATTGGGCATCGCCGGTTGATTCAGGGCATCTTGAAAGAGAACTCAGCCGGTTCCGCAATCAGCTGGAGAGATCACTTTCGTCTTGAGATTATTTGATTTAGGTCATGTGTGCAGACCATTTGTTTCAGATAGTGTGATTATTCACACTCAAGGAGCCGGATAACTTGCTAAGACATATTAAAGCAGCAGGGCACAGGGCCTTTCTGATCGCTGACAGGTGGGCGAACGCGGCTTTCACTCCCGCCTGGAATCCGTTGTATTATTTGGGGACGCTGGCTTTTTTCTTTTTCTACGTTGTTTTTGTCAGCGGCATATACATA
The DNA here is from genome assembly GCA_964501925.1 of uncultured Zetaproteobacteria bacterium. Taxonomy (GTDB): domain Bacteria; phylum Pseudomonadota; class Zetaproteobacteria; order Mariprofundales; family Mariprofundaceae; genus CAYLYU01. The sequence continues at coordinate 53,043 of CAZCTM010000001.1, forward strand.
TATATCTTTTATGAAACCAGCGTTGAGCATGCCTACACCTCCGTTGAATATCTGACGAGGGAACAATGGTATGCGGGTGGGGTGATGCGCAGCCTGCATCGCTACGCATCCGATGCGATGATTGTCACCATGGTGCTCCATCTTTTGAGGGGCTTTTTCACCGATCGATATCGCGGTGCACGATGGTTTTCCTGGTCAACCGGCGTTCCCATGTTTGTGTTTGTCTTTATTCTCGGGCTTTCCGGATACTGGCTGGTCTGGGATAAGCTGGGACAGTTCATTGCGGTGCGTACCCTGGAATGGATCGACTGGTTGCCCATCATTGCCGAACCCACCGCACGAAATTTTCTGACCAACACCAGTGTGACCAATCTGTTTTTCCGACTCCTGGTCGTGATTCATCTCGGTCTGTCACTTTTTCTGGTGGGAGCCATGCTCTTTCACGTCAACAGGCTCAATGAGGCCAAGATCAATCCCCCTTTGGGGTTGGCCGTTGGCACCATTCTGTCTCTTCTGGTTCTTTCCCTCATCAAACCGGTGTTCAGTCATGCACCGGGGGATCTGAACACAGTACCAACCATTCTTCATCTGGACTGGTTCTACATGTTTATCTACCCATTAATGGATGACTGGTCCATGGGAACAATATGGGCACTGGTTGCCGGCAGCATCTTTCTGTTGTTATTGCTTCCCTGGTTGCCGCCGATTCGACGTGAACATGCCGCCGAGGTCTATCTGGATGATTGCAGTGGCTGCAATTTATGTGTTGTTGACTGCCCTTATGAGGCCATCCGGTTGCAGCCACGTTCAGACGGTCATCCCCGATTCAGGCGGGAGGCCATGGTGATCGCAAGTCACTGTGTAAGTTGCGGAATCTGTGCGGCCTCCTGTCCTTTCTCGACTCCTTTTCGCCACGACCGGGAACTTCATACGGGAATAGATCTGCCCCATCGTAATATCTCCCACCTTCGTGATGCCACCCTGAAAATCTTGTCAGAGCTTACTGGTGAGACCAAGGTACTTGTGTTCGGTTGTGATCATGCTGTGGATCTTGGAAAGCTTGCAATGCCCGGTGTTGGTACAATTAGTTTGTCGTGTGCAGGGGCCTTGCCCCCCTCTTTTATCGACTTTGCCCTGCGTCAGGGCGCAAGCGGCGTGTTTTTGACTGGCTGCCGAATGGGGGACTGTTATCATCGTCCCGGTAACGTCTGGGCGGAACAACGCATACAGGGAAAAAGAGAACCACGCCTGCACCGATCTGTAAAACGGGAGCGCCTAAGGTGCTTCTGGGCGGCTTCAACAGATCTGAAACTGCTCGAGAAGGAGATTCAGGTTTTTTGCCATGATCTCAAACAACTTGAGTCTGCCGATGGGGCAAGAAAAACAGCGCCAACCCATATGGAAGCAAGGTGAGAAACGTTACCAGGTATCTGGGGCAAGCGCTGGCCTACCTGCTGTTTATTATTTTTATCGGCTACTTTTCCACCTCACCCAGTTATACGTTCACAAAGCCTGATCAGGCGGTTATCAAACTCACGTTTATCCATGCCGGCAAGAGGAAGGAACCCTGCCGCAAAAGGACCGGCAAAGAGCTGGCCGAGATGCCCGCGCATCTTCGCAAGAAGATGGATTGTCCACGGGAACGTTCCCCTTTGTTTGTTCAGATTGATCTGGACGGGAAGACCATTTTTTCGAGGGAGATTCAACCCAAGGGTCTGTCCCACGACCTTCCATCTCCCGTCTATCAACGGTTTACCATTCCGGCAGGTACTCATCATCTGCATGCCCGAATGCGTGATGATATTCACACAAAGGGTTTTAACTATGAGCGTTCTGAAACCATCAAGCTTGCTCCGAGTCAGATTCTCGTGATTGACTTTGATTCCGAAAGAAAGGAGTTCATCTTTAACTGACTGTTCCGGTCAGGCGTGTGACAAGGGTCAGCAATCACCTCCTTTTCTGGTCACTGTTCCCCGGGGATGATTTTTGTCTTTACCAAAGACGGGGAGCAACAGTCCTGTGACAAGAAGCAGTCCGAACCATTGAACCAGCAGAAGAGGGCCATGCAGGCGATAACCATCGGGAATGGCCAGTATAAAATAATAACCGTAATACGTTTCCTCACCGTGAAATCTCATTGCAGGTGGAAACAGGATCATCAGCAGTGCTATCAGGCTGCTAAAACCCAGCAAAACCTTCCTTGCTTTCATTTAACCCCTTTGCTTTTCAGAAATTCCCCAAGTTTCTTGTCTTCATCAACGATGTGGGAAAATAGCCATGTTCGCAGAAAGTCGGCAAGCTCGAGCCTTTCAAACCAGTGTTGCTCAAAGCTCTGGGACTCAATGGCTTGTTGCGCTACTTGCACATCTTCAAGCTGGTCGATCAGCAAGTCATGCATGAGTTTGTGATTTTCATAATCCGGATAGTCGAATTTCTTCATGAAACGCTCTTCCGTTTTGAAGTGGACCCTGGTTTGACGGATAAGATCGGAAAAAAGCTCGTTGATGCTTGCAATGTCTCCTTCCCTCAGGAGAAGCTCGTGCAATTTGTTAACCGTGATCAACAGGGCCTTATGCTGGCTGTCCATTTTACGGACATCGACCTGTAAGTTTTCAGACCAAGCGTAATCAGATTGCTGCTCGTCGAGCACGGACATATACGTCGCCTTTATATTGAGTGTGAAATCAATACACAAATGGTATGATTAAAACATTGATATCTATCAATTTATGTAGGGTTTATATGGAACCGTCCTATTGGCGAGATGCGTCTCGCGTGCAGGTGGTCCTTGCATCGAAAAGGCCATGTACGTTATTGTGAAGCTTCATGCGGCCGGTTGTGGGTATCGTGCCAAGGGATTTGCCGGAAGGCCTGTCGAGCGAGGGTCCTTCCTGGTGCTGACAGTCAATTGGACTTTTGAGGAGGGTATGTAGTTGGCCTCGATTCAGGCTTATGCAATCCTGAGAAATGTTCCCCTGTTTAAAGAAATGGACAAGGAACATTTAAATACCATTGCCGAGAGCGCACGCTTCGTTGAACTGGAAAAGGGGCAGTTTCTTTTTCATAAAGGGGACTATTGCAAGGGGATTTATGTCGCAGTCAAGGGGAATATCAAGATCTCCTTCATATCTGTGGAAGGCAAGGAACATGTGATGAGAATTGTCGGTCCCGGCCAGAGCTTTGCCGAGGCCATTGCATTTCTTGGGAAGCCGAGTCCTGCGAGCGTGCAGGCGTTGTCTGCCGGAAAGGTGCTGTTTATTCCACGAGAGGTTATTTTTCGATGCATAGAGGAAGAGCCCGCCTGCGCAAGAAGCATGATGGCGGGTCTGAGTCGGCGCCTGCATCAGCTTGTGATCGAAATGGAGGCCAAGACACTGTATTCCGGTATACAACGGGTGATCGGTTATCTCTTGCAGAATCAGGCAAAGGTGGATCCTGGTCAGCCCAGGAGGGCCGTGACCCTGCCCGTAAGCAAGGCCATCATTGCCTCACACCTTAATCTCACGCCGGAAACCCTGTCACGTATTCTCCATAATCTCGCCGATGAAGGCCTGATCAGCATGAAGGGAAAGATGATCCACATCCATGATATTGAGAAACTTCGATCCTTCAGCAATTAGATTGAGAGGCAATTCATCTCACAGATCCCCCCCAGGGACGATGATTGTGAGATCAGGAATCAAGGAAGGGAAGGGGATTCTTGGTAAGGGCGACCGAAACAATGTAGGCAAACACGATCAGCGATGAGCTCCAGGCCGCAATGCGTATGGGCCTGGTTTTCCCTCTGTTCAGACCGATGGTTCCAACCACGATATAGAGAATGACAGCGGAGATTTTTGCCGTCAGCCAGGCATCCTGGATCGGGTACTGTTGAATCTGGAACATCATGATGATGCCGGTCAGCAGCAAGGTGGTATCCACAGCGGGCGGAATGATTCGTGTCCAGGGCCCCTTGTATAAGGATGAACCCCTGATCATCCAGATCCCACGGATCAGGAACAGGGAGAACGTAAGTGTTGCACAGGCCATGTGAATATTTTTTATCAAGATGGCTCCTGATTGATAGGTAGAGGATATAACGATACCAAAGTTCTTATCCGATGAGTAATATACAAACAAAGCCTTGATGATTCACTCTCAGGGCATCTTGCCGGAGGAAGGAGAAACGATGCAAGAGTTCAATGTAGACCCTCTCATGTATGAAATTGTGGAGGCACGTTGCCATGATCCCTTCGCCTTCCTTGGGCGCCATCAGCATCCTGATGGCGGTGTCGTCATCCGGACGTTTCTGCCCCGCGCGGCAAAAGTCTGGGTGCTTGTAAAGGGGGAGAGGGCAAAGGCAATGCGGCGTATCCATGCGGATGGCATGTTCGAGGCCCATCTTCCCAGGGGAAATTTTGAGCAGGAATACCGCTTCAGAATTGAGAACCATGAAGGGCATCGTTGGGAGGCTGAAGATCCCTACAGGTTTTCCCCCATCCTTGGCGAGCTTGATCTTCATCTGATTGGTGAAGGGAACCATTTCGAGAAGTACAAGATCCTTGGTGCGCATGTCCGTGTCCATGACGGTGTTTCGGGTGTTGGGTTTGCTGTATGGGCTCCCAATGCCGAGCGTGTGAGTACGGTTGGGAATTTTAATCACTGGGATGGTCGCGAGCATCAGATGCGCGTGCGCGGTGCATCCGGAGTTTGGGAAATCTTCATTCCTGCACTGTGTGAAGGTGAAGTTTACAAGTTTGAGATCCGGGCAAAAAACGGTGACGTGTTTCTCAAGGCCGATCCCTATGCCCAGCAGATGGAGCTCAGGCCTGCGACGGCATGTGTGGTCCATGATTCCAAGACTTACAGGTGGGGAGATCAGGAATGGCTGGCATCTCGTCCGGCCAGACAGGCGCTGGACAAACCCTTCAGTATCTATGAGGTCCATCTTGGCTCATGGCGGCGAACCAATGGCGATTATCTTACCTACCGAGAACTGGCCCACCAACTGGTGGAGTACTGCCAATGGATGGGCTATACCCACATTGAATTACTACCCATCACCGAGCATCCCTTTGATGGTTCCTGGGGTTATCAGACTGTTGGGTATTTTGCCCCAACCAGCCGTTTTGGCAGCCCCGACGATTTCCGTTATTTCGTTGATCACTGTCATAAGAACAACATTGGTGTTTTCTTGGACTGGGTTCCGGCCCATTTCCCCAAGGATGCGTTTGCACTGGCAAGGTTTGATGGAACCCCCCTGTACGAACACGAGGACCCAAGGCTGGGTGAGCACAAGGACTGGGGCACACTGATATTCAATTTTGGCCGTAATGAGGTTCGAAACTTTTTGATCGCCAGCGCCCTTTTCTGGCTGGATCAGTATCACATCGATGGTTTAAGGGTGGATGCTGTTGCCTCCATGCTGTATCTGGATTACTCCAGGAAGGAAGGCGAATGGCTGCCAAACAAATACGGTGGTCGTGAAAACCTTGAGGCGGTGGAATTTCTCAAACAGTTTAATCATCTCATCCATGAGCGTTTCCCGGGAGCAGTCACCATGGCGGAGGAATCCACTTCCTGGCCCATGGTCAGTCGGCCCACCTATCTTGGGGGGCTGGGTTTTACCATGAAGTGGAATATGGGCTGGATGAATGACACGCTGCGTTATTTCTCCCATGATCCGATCCACCGGTTCTACCACCATAATGAATTAACCTTTTCCATGGTCTATGCCTTTACGGAGAATTTCATCCTGCCATTTTCCCACGATGAAGTCGTGCACGGTAAGGGCTCCATGCCGGCCAAGATGCCCGGTGATGACTGGCAAAAGTTTGCCAACTTGCGTGCCTTGTACGGTTATATGTTCACACATCCGGGGAAAAACCTTATGTTCCAGGGGTTGGAGTTCGGCCAGTGGGATGAATGGCGTCATGACAAGAGCCTGGACTGGCATCAGGCGGGGTACATGCCCCACAGGGGTCTTCAATTGCTTGTTCGGGATTTGAATCGTCTTTCTCAGGAAACACCTGCGCTTCATGAGGTTGATTTCGAGCATCACGGGTTTGAGTGGCTTGATTGCAACGATGCTGAGAATTCAACCCTCAGTTATATCAGAAAGGACAGACAGGGCGGCCTTGTAGTGGTCATCTTAAACCTCACACCGGTTCCCAGGACAGGATACCGGCTGGGTATTCCCCAGCGAGGACAGTACAGGGAGATATTGAATACCGATTCCGAGATTTATGGTGGTTCGAATATGGGTAATGCGGGTCTTGTCTATTCGGAAGATGTTCCATGGATGGATAAGCCACATTCCATCGTACTCACCTTGCCCCCGCTTTCCTGCCTGGTTCTGCAACCGGTCTGACAGCTCGTCAAGACCCTCCTTCCTCGGAACCAATAATGGGTTCGGAATGGGCGGAGGATCACATCCGGTTGCTGATCACCGATCTTCCCGTGGCGTATTTGCCACGTCGCTAGGCGAAAATTCCTTTCAGAAGGAAATACAGCAGGATGGAAATAAGCCCCCCTGCGGGCAGGGTGACAATCCAGGACATGAAAATAGCCCGAATCACACGCATGTTCAGGGCTGCGATACCTCGGGCAAAACCGACACCCAGTACGGCTCCAACAAGTGTATGGGTGGTCGAGATGGGCAAACCGGTCCCCGAGGCGAGCACAACCGTAGTTGCGGCTCCCAATTCGGCCGCAAAGCCACGACTTGGTGTTAATTCCGTGATTCCTCTGCCGATGGTGGCCATCACCCTGTGTCCGTAGGTGGCCAGACCGATCACAATGCCCCCTCCACCCAGCAACAGGATCCATACCGGCGTAGCTGATTTCTGGGCAATTTCCCCGCCGCTCTGGATGATGCCGACGACGGCTGCTACAGGGCCGATGGCATTGGCCACGTCATTGGAACCGTGAGCAAAGGCCATGCTGATAGCGGTGAAGATCATCAGGATGCCAAAGATCTTTTCCATGTTGGTATAGTGGAAATCCCGGTCGGCCTCCGGGTCAAATTTCAGGCGTCGTATCAGAAGGGTGCCAATGAGGGCGATGGAAGCCCCGATGATCGTGGCAAGCATGATGTCTTGCCGGAAACTTAAATGCAGTCCTACGTGCTTTAATCCCTTGATGAGAGTGACCATCGATATGACAAAGCCCACCATAAATATATAAAAGGGGACGAAGCGCTTGGCATTGCCAATGGGGTCGTCCGTGTTGATGACCAGTTTCTGCACACTGGTAAAAACTGCAAAGGAGATAATGCCGGCCAGGATGGGGGAGGTGACCCAGCTTAAGGCAATGGTACCGACCTTGCTCCAGTGGATGGCATCCATACCAACACCTGCCAGGGCAAAACCGACAATGGCACCGACGATGGAATGCGTGGTCGAAACCGGCCAGCCCATCCGTGAAGCCACCAGCAGCCAGATGGCTGCCGCCAGCAATGAAGCCAGCATGCCGTAAATCAGAAGTTCCGGTGTGGCGCTTAACGGTGCCACATCCACGATCCCCTTGCGAATGGTTTTGGTCACTTCACCACCCGCAAGTACAGCCCCGGCCAGCTCAAAAAAGGCAGCTATCATCACTGCCTGTCTGAAGGTGAGGGCCTTTGCGCCGACCGATGTGCCCATGGCGTTGGCTACATCATTGGCGCCTATACCCCATGCCATGAACAGGCCAAAGGTGATGGCCATGGACATGTAAATCAGTGCATGTTCCATTTTATTCGGACCTATCGCGCAAGCATCAGCTGCAGACGGCTGCCCACACGCTGGGCCAGATCCGCGACCTCACCGGTCCATTCGATAATCCGGTAGAGGAACATGACATCAACTGGCGGCAGTTCCTTTTCGATGGCAAACAGGGCATGGCGAATCTGCATTTCAAGCTTGTCGGTTTCATGTTCCACCTTATGCAGCTTGGTGATCATCTTCTGAACACGGCTGACCTCACCTCCCCGGAAGCCGGTTTCCACAAGCTCATCGAGTTCGTTGATGGCCATCTGGGCCTGACGGGAGGTGTCCACACTGCGCTCGACAAAAGCAAGAAAGAGATCAGCGATCGCCTCGGGCAATTCCATCTTGCGGCCTATAACCACCCCTGCAATGTCCTTGGCTTTGTTGGCGATCTTGTCCTGCATGGTAAGCACGTCGAGCACACTTTCCCGTGGCATGGGCATGAACAGGCTTTTTGGCAGATGCAGACGAAGCCGATGCTTGAGCCTGTCGGCCTCGGTCTCGGTCCTGGATATTTCAAGCTGAATGGATTCAGCTCGTTGGTAATCTCCGTCCGCGATGGCCCGGAAGAAAGGAATCAGCTGGTCGACACAGGATTGCACCTTGGCCATATGCTGTTGCAGGGGGCGCACAGGCGAAACAGCAAACATCCTTGTGATCGAACTTTTCCTGACCATGATGAACCCCTCTCATGCTGTTCGTTTCAATCAGTAGGATGATACTTCGGTGAGAACCTTGCGTCATCTGCAGGTGAATTTCGAGAGGATGCAGTTCTATGACTTATGGTTTGGGAGCGAAACGGATGCGTTCGCAGTGGATGGTATCCACTATGACATCACCTGCCGTTACAGTACAACATGTTCAAGTGGTGACAATGTTTGCAGAATCGGGCAAGGATCATCCCAGCAAGGACCGTGGCGGGGAAGGGGTTCGGACTCTCTGCCGGTTGGTTTTTTTTCATGAGGAAAATCCATGTTTCCCGCCGGCCTGTCTATGTTAGCCAGGGTAAGAAAGTACGGCGCAAGCCCCCTGCTGATGTCCAGCATATATCCCGAATGGTTTGTATAGAAATAGCCATCAATGTGAAGGTGTCGGGCCAGGCGCATAGATTTGCTGGGACCTCCACGGCTAAGCGCCACGGCATAGGAGATGGGTCGAAGATATTTAAAGCGGGCAAGGAGATCCATCCCTCCGAGGTCGGGTTCATCAATGTCGACAACGAAGATATCTACGGGAGAGTTGTACATGGATGACCAGGCCCTCATCGGGTCGTGTTCCACCTGGACTTGCCACCCCCGGTACTTTAACAGGCTCGCAATCTGGTAACCTGGAAAGAGATTTTCCGTCAAGATAAGACCGTGCCTTTGTCCTGCTTTCATGTTCTTCTCCTTCGCATCCATGTTTTACCCTATTCACTGCCAGTGATGTCAGAAGCATAGGGTCTCAATGTGACAAGCGGTTGACATGGGAGTGACAATTCAAAGGCACGCTTTCAAAACTGATCGAGGAGATGTCATCAGTTTGTCATACGAGCCGGGTAGCATGCCGGATGCAGAAGAAGGAAGAGAAATGGGCATTTCTCCAAAGGTCCCGGCTCTGCCGGGGCCGCTTTTCCACGAAGCCCGGAGTCTTTCATTTCATGCAAATAACACGATGAAACGCTAGAGTCAGCTTATGTGCGCGTTGTACTCTGACCGTTATCTCAACCGGGAACTGAGTCTGCTGGCATTTCACCGTCGTGTGCTTGCTCTGGCCGAGGATACCCGCTATCCATTACTGGAGCGCTTGAAGTTTCTGTGTATTTCCAGCTCCAATCTGGATGAGTTTTTTGAGGTGAGGGTTGCGGCCCTGAAGCAGAAATGGGCGCATGGGCTGAAAAGAACGGGTGTTGACGGGGCCGAGATTTCCTCCTTGCTGAATCATATCCGGGAGCTGGTTACCGAGATGGTGCGCAGGCAATATGAGGTCTTCAATCATGACCTGGTTCCATCCCTTGCAAAGGAGGGCATACGCTTTCTCCGTCGTGATCGGTGGAATGAAGAGCAGCGCGCCTGGCTGAAACGGTACATGCGCCAGAATCTGATGCCTGTGATCAGTCCGCTGGGCATTGATCCCGCACATCCCTTCCCGAGAATAGTCAACAAGTTCCTTCACTTCATTGTTTCCTTGGAAGGTAAGGATGCCTTTGGGCGCGAACACCGCCTTGCGATTGTGCCGGCTCCCCGTTCACTGCCACGAACTGTGGCGATACCCGAGGCGATTTCCGGGGTGCCGCACGGATTTGTTTTTCTTTCATCCATCATGCATGCCTTTGTCGATGAGTTGTTTCCTGGCATGAAGGTCACGGGTTGCTACCAGTTTCGCCTTACCCGTGATACGGAATTGTACCTGGATGAAGAAGAGATGGCCGATCTCCGAGAGGAGGTGGAAGGTCGCCTGCAGACAAGCCGGCGCTTTGGCCGGGTCGTTCGGCTTGAGGTTCCGGACAATTGCCCCGACGATGTCGTGGAATATCTGCTGGAAAAATTTGATCTTCACCCGGATGATGTGTTCAGGGTTGATGGACCCGTTAACCTTTCACGTCTTTCCAAGATTTATGACCAGGTTCAACGCCCGGATCTCAAGTTCCGACCCTTCGTCCCATCCATGCCCGCCGGTCTTATGGAATCGGAAAATATGTTCACATTGTTGATCAGACGGGATGTCCTGATTCACCATCCTTTTCAGTCCTTTGAACCGGTTATTAAGCTGGTTGAGCAGGCAGCCCAGGATCCGGACGTGCTCGCCATCAAGCAGACGCTTTACCGGACCGGAAACCATTCGCGCATTGTCGACGCCCTGTGTCAGGCTGCCAGAAATGGAAAGGAAGTCAGTGTTGTCGTTGAATTGCGAGCCCGGTTTGACGAGGCCGAGAATATCTCTCTCTCGGAGGATCTGCAGCAGGCCGGTGCGCACGTGGTCTATGGTGTGGTGGGATACAAGACCCACGCAAAAATGTTATTGGTTGTCCGTCGAGAGGGCGGCAGGCTGGTCCGCTATACCCATCTTGGGACAGGAAACTATCACGGGGTCACCACTCGACAGTATACTGATTTCGGGTTGCTGACCTCCGATGAGGAAATTGGTGAGGATGTCCATAAGCTTTTCCAGGAGCTGACAGGCCTGGGGCGTGCCTCCCGGATGAAAAAAATCATTCAGGCGCCATTTGATCTGCACCGGGTCTTGCTGAAACATATCGAGCGGGAAGCCGGCATTGCCGCGACAGGGGGAAAGGGGCGCATTATTGCGAAAATGAACGGCCTGGAAGACGCGCACGTGATTGATGCCCTCTACAAAGCATCTCAATCAGGCGTAAAGATTGATCTGATCGTGCGGGGCGTATGTTGTCTTCGTCCTGGTACGAAGGGATTGTCAGAGAACATACGAGTTCGTTCCGTTCTTGGCCGATTCCTGGAACATGCCCGAATTTTCTATTTCGGGAATGGAGGAAAGCCCGAGGTGTTTTGTTCCAGTGCTGACTGGTTGGTGCGCAATCTCCACAGGCGGGTGGAGACCGCCTTTCCGGTCAGCGCGTATCGTCTGAAACAACGCATTGTGCGGGAAGGGCTGCGTTACTATCTAAAAGATAACACATCCGCTTGGCGCCTTAGGAACGACGGCTCCTATGTCCCGGTTCGAGCACGCAAAGGTCGGTCCATGTTCAATGCCCAGAACAGGCTTCTTAATGAGCTTACCGTTACGAATCAACGTGACTGACACGGATGAAGACCCTCTACCTGGTTCGGCATGCAAAATCCAGCTGGGATCACCCCGATCTGGAAGATTTCGATCGTCCGTTGAGCCATCGGGGCAAACGGGACGCGGTCAGCATGGGCAAATACTTATTCAGAAAAAGTGTGATGCCGGATGTCGTTGTTACCAGCCCGGCAAGCCGGGCAGGGTTAACAGCACTTCTGCTCGTCTCGGAGGCGCAGAATGCTTCCTTGAGAAGGATAGAAGAAGGCCGGATCTATGCTGCTAACCTCTCTACGCTGGTGGATCTCATTCGAAGCTGGGACCATGGCTGGCAAAGGGTGATGCTGGTTGGTCATAATCCTTCCGTTTCAGACCTGGCCACCTGGCTCACCAACAGAGAAGTCGGGTACGTTCCCACATGTACCGTAATGGGAGTTTCCCTTCGGGTCCCGGACTGGCCGGCAATCGCATCAGGGTGTGGCAACCTGGTGTTCAAGTGGACACCAAAAGGTGTTCTCAATATTCGTTGAACATTTTGCAGGAAGAATCAAATTCAATATGGATCCTACGCTGAAAGGCCTGCTGAACGTAATTTGAGTTCTTTAATACGGCCCAGCGCTCCAGAAGAAGATCTCCATCTCCCTGAATTTGCAGGTGCATCTCTTTCTTTTCAGTGATCACCCTGACATCGCGCACAAGATTCCGCCGTTCCTTGTTTAAGGCAAGGGCCAGACGAAGGAGGGCGCTTAGTTGCCATACTGTTTTCTGATCGCGTTTATCGAGGGCCGCATACAACTTGTGTGACTCATCGGGTGGGGCCTTCCGCTGATAGCGAACCACCTGGGCCAGAAGGGTTTTCTCTCGCGGACTTAAATCAAGCAGCGGTGCGACAGAAATCAGGTATGAGGCATGTCGGTGATGCCCTCCGACGCGTACATACATGCCGATTTCGTGTACCAGTGCGGCAAGTTCCAGCAGCAACCGCATGCGGTGATCCAGTCCATGCAGCGCCACGGTTTGATCAAAAAGCCTGAGTGCAAGCATTGCGACTTGTTGCGCATGGTTATCGTCCACATGGTATTTCTTTTTCAGGGAATGCGCCCAGGCAAGCAAATTAAGTCGCTGGGACTTAAAGGTATGCTGCTCCGTTTCCAGCATATCAAGAATGACTCCGTCAAGCAGGCTGGCATCGGGCATCACCATCCTTTTCCCACCGGCCAGTTGCATGATTTCATGAAAAACCACCGCAGCCGGCAAGATAACATCCGCCCTGTCAGGCCGCAGGCCCAGATGGCGAATGCGTTCTTCCATGCTGAATCTGGACAATCTTTTTATCAGCTTTTCCAGCTGTTTGCAGGTGATTCTGTCAGCTGATTCGGTGCCCAGGAACCGATAGGCCAGCTCTCCGATGGCAGTTGCGTTCCCTCCCGTACCGAGACATAGATCCGGTTTCAGGCCTCCGATCTGTTCCGTTAATTTTTTGCGTATGCCATCGAGATATTCTGAGAGAAGGATATTGAAGTGCCCCTGTTTGCCCAGTATCTCCAAAAGGCGAACGGTGCCAATCTTGAAACTCTGCGTGGAAACAACCCTTCCATTATCGCATACAGTCACTTCCACACTGCCACCACCCATATCAATCAGGAGGGTAAGCATACCTGACAGATTGAAGCGATGAGAGATTGAGTAATGGACAAGCCGCGCCTCTTCTTCCCCACTGATCAGCTCCAGTTTGATGCCCGTCTCGTCATAAAGGCGTTTGGCCAGCTCGTGTCCGTTTCCTGAATCACGTACGGCACTTGTTGCAACAGCCCGATATTTTCTGGCGTGATACTGATCAAGTATGAGCCTGAACTTGCGGAAGGCGTGCAAGGCATGGTTTATTGTTTGCGGACTTAAAACACCTGCAGTGAAGGCATCGTGTCCGAGGCGCACTGGCTCACGATAGCGCCGGATTAGTTGAGGAAGGCCACCATCGTTGCGAATAGCGATACCCATCCGTATGGCATTGGAACCCACGTCAATCGCTGCAACATATTCTGCCGGCGTTGATAACCCTAGCGGGTTGTCTTCTTGCCTAGTCTTTGGAATGCTCGTCTCTCAGGATCCGGGCCGCTTCTTCATGATCAACGTGCCGGATGTCATGGCCCCGAATGATATAAATAACCATTTCGGCGATGTTTGTGGCATGGTCGGCGATGCGTTCCAGATTTTTGGCCACATTGGTCAAGATAATGGATGAACTGATGGAACGCGGGTCTTCCATCATGTAGGTCAGCAGTTCGCGATACATGGTCCTGTATCTTTTATCAATTTTCCTGTCCTTTTCGATGACATCCATGGCCAGATTGATATCGCCCCGGGCATAGGCATCCAGCGCACGGCGAACCTGCTGCAGGACCTTTTCACTGATGACTTCGAGGTTTGAGTATTCCAGAGGGGGAGATTTTCGGGTTCGGAGTGTGCCTTCGGCAATTCCGGCTGCGAGATCTCCCATACGCTCCAGGTCCGTGACGACCTTGATGGCGGCAATAATGAAACGCAGGTCCCCGGCCGCCGGCTGGTGTCTGACTATGATGCTCCGCGTTAGCTCGTCACTCTGGACTTCGAGGGCGTTAATGGCCTTGTCACGCTCAATGGTTTTTTTTGCAAGAGCCTGGTCCTGCTCCAGCATGGACTCAACAGCATTTTTTATCGCCCGTTCAACGAACCCTCCCATCGTCAGGATATGTTCTTTCAGCTGATCAAGTTCGGTATCAAAACGTTTCAGTGTGTGTTGTGGCATTTCTGGACTCCTATCCGAAACGACCGGTAATGTAATCTTCAGTTTGCTGCTTGGCAGGTGATGTAAAGATTACCTGAGTGTCATCGAACTCGATCAGCTTGCCAAGGTAGAAAAAGGCCGTTCGGTCCGAAATGCGCGCTGCCTGCTGCAGATTGTGGGTGACGATCACAATCGTGAATTTCTGTTTCAGTTCATCAATAAGTTCCTCGATCTTGGTCGTTGCGATGGGATCAAGTGCCGAGCAGGGCTCGTCCATGAGAATCACTTCGGGTTCAATGGCCAGCGCTCGCGCGATACATAAACGCTGCTGTTGACCTCCGGAAAGCGCCGTGCCGGGCTGGTCCAGCATGTCCTTGACCTCATCCCACAGGGCTGCGCCGCGAAGAGCCTTCTCCACCCGATCAGCCATCTCGCTCTTGCTTATGTTGCCATGGAGTTTCAGACCATAGGCGATATTGTCGGCGATGGACATGGGAAAGGGTGTGGGTTTCTGGAAAATCATGCCCACCTTGTGTCGCAGCTCAAGTGCGGGGACCTTTGGATCGAGGATGTTCAACCCGTCCATCAGGATCTCGCCCTCCGCGCGATGACCCTTGTAGAGATCGAACATGCGATTGTAGGTACGGATGTGCGTGGACTTGCCGCATCCGGAAGGTCCGATAAAGGCCGTTACCCTGTTTCTTGGGATATCCAGTGTGTTGTCAAACAGGACCTGCTTGTCACCGTAGTAAAAGTTCAGGTGACGAACGGACAGCTTGATGTCGCCAGGGGCGGCCTGGGTATCACGAATGGTTTTCTCCATCTTTACATCCGGTGTTGTGCTCGATACATCCTCAATTTCCTGGATGGCAGTTTCCGGGGTCAACGTCTGCTCCTTTTGCGCAGTACAAGGCGCGTGATAATCGTTGTGGCCAGTACGGCCATACTGATCAGAAAAGCGGCTCCCCAAGCCATCGCATGCCAGTCATCGTAGGGACTCATGGCATAGTTGAACAGCGTGACCGTCAGGTTACCCATCGGTTCGTTCATGCTCTCCATCCAATACGGGCTGCTCATGGCTGTAAACAGCAGCGGTGCGGTTTCTCCCGCCACACGAGCCACAGCCAGCATGATGCCGGTGATCATGCCTGCTGCTGCAGCGCGATATATGACCTGTGGCATGATCTTCCAGTAGGGGGCACCCAGCGCCAGCGCCGCCTCACGCAGTTCATGCGGGACGAGTTTGAGCATCTCTTCCGTGGTGCGTGAAATAACCGGAAGCATAATGATCGCCAGTGATACAGAGCCGGCCCATCCGGAAAAGTGTGACATGGGGCGGACCATGACGAGGTAAACAAAGACACCGATGACTATGGATGGCGCCGAGACAAGGATATCGGAGAAATAACGGATCAGCTGGCCCGTCCTGGATTCACGTCCGAATTCGGACAACCAGGTGCCGGCCATGACGCCGAAGGGTACGGCAATGCATGTAGCCACTACGGTCATGAGCAGGGTGCCGACAATGGCATTGGCCAGTCCGCCTCCCTCCATTCCCGGCGGGGCTGGCAATTCGGTGAAGAAGTCCCAGTTGATGGCGGATGCACCTCGCAGGGCCACATCACCGAGAATCCATGTGAGCATGACAAGGCCAAGCATTGCGGCCATCCCGGATACGGTGAGAATGATGTGATTGACGATGATTCGTCTGCGCCGGTGCACTATTTACCGCCTCCGGGCTGACCGCGCCGCAGCCACAACTGTGCAAGCCCGAGTACGATGAAGGTGATCAGAAACAGTACCAGTCCCAGCTCCACGAGCGAGGACAGGTATATATCATTATCCGCTTCCGTAAATTCATTGGCCAGGGTCGAGGCGATCGAATTGCCGGGGGCGAACAACGACCACGAAAGATGATAGGCGTTACCGATCACAAAGGTGACAGCCATGGTTTCACCAAGTGCACGACCCATGCCCAGAAAAACGGCTCCGGCGATACCTTTCTTGCCATAGGGTATCATGATGTCACGCACCACCTCCCATGTTGTGCATCCCATGCCGTAGGCCGCCTCTTTCAGGTTGTGTGGCACCATCAGGAACACATCGCGTGTCACCGAGGCGATAAAGGGGAGAATCATCAGAGCCAGTACAAGTCCGGCTGTAAGCATGCCGATGCCCATGGGGGCACCGGTAAAGAAAGGGAGAAAACCCAGATGATCAGCCAGCCAAGGCTGAACGTGGTCGGCCATCAGCGGGGACAGAACAAACAGGCCCCACATGCCATAAACGATGCTTGGAATGGCAGCAAGCAATTCGATGGCTGTACCGAACGGGGCCTTCATCCATTCAGGTGCCAGTTCGGCGAGAAACAGCGCCACACCGATGCTGATCGGGACGGCGATCAGCATGGCAAGTATCGAGGAAATCAGTGTTCCGCCAATCGGAATCAGGGCACCAAAATCGTTTTTTACAGGATTCCAGGCGCTGCTGGTCAGAAACGAAAAGCCAAATTTATGAATGGAGGGCAGGGATTCGTGCCAGAGGTTGCCGAGAATGGCAGCAAACAACACCAGGATGCCCAGCGCAAATGCATATGTCAGCCCTCTGAAGACCACATCGCCCCATGCGCTGTTTTTCGTTTTCATGTCTTGTAGTGCACTCCCTCTTCCATGGTCGGCTGCGGACGCAATACTTGCGGCAAATCCCACATCACGCAATGGGATGTGTGAAGCTGGAATGAAAGGGCCGGGACTGGTCCCGGCCCTTCGTTCGGCCTCCGGCATCCGACAGAAATGCCGTATGTGCCGGATGAGTTGAATTATTTCCAGACGGGGTTCCCGGAACGGTCAAGCAGCACCTTCTTCCAGGTGGCGCGCACCATATTGGCAACGGCCTCCGGCATCGGCACATAGTCGAGAGACTCAGCCATCTTGCCACCGTTCCTGAAGCACCAGTCGAAGAACCTCAGCACTTCACGTGCCTGGTCCGGTTTGTCCTGCACCTTGTGCATCAGGATGAACGATGCGCCTGTAATCGGCCATGAATTTGCGCCCGGCTGATTCGTCAGCACCATGTAGTAGCCCTTGGCGTGTTTCCAGTCCGCACCTGCAGCAGCAGCCTGGAAATTGGCCGATGTCGGGGCGACAAAATTGCCGTCGCGATTCTGCAGCAATACAGACACCATGTGGTTCTGCAACGCATAGGCATATTCAACGTAACCGATGGAGCCGCTCACCTTTTTGACGAAGGCGGCCACGCCCTGATTGCCCTTGCCGCCGAGGCCAACAGGCCACGGCACAGACTTCGCATTGCCCAGCTTGTCAGCCCATTCACTGCTGACCTTCGTCAGATAATTGGTGAAAATCCAGGTGGTGCCGGAACCGTCTGCCCTGTGCACCACGGTGATGTCCTGGTGCGGCAGGGAAAGACCGGGGTTGCTGGCCGCGATGCTCGGATCATCCCATTTCTTGATCTTGCCGAGATAGATGTCTGCCAGGTTAGGTCCGGTCAGTTTCAGCTGACCAGCCTTGATGCCCTTGATGTTCACAACCGGTACCACACCACCCATGATCATCGGCCATTGCATCAGGTCGAACTTGTCCAGGTCAGCGGCCTTCAGCGGCGCATCAGAGGCACCGAAATCCACGGTCTTGGCCTTGATCTGCTTGATCCCGCCACCGGAACCGATGGCCTGATAGTTCAGCTTGACGCCGGTTTCCTTGTTGTAGGCATAGGCCCACTTGGAATAAACCGGGAAGGGGAAGGTTGCCCCCGCGCCATTGATCGTGGCTCCTGCCCAGGCACCCGTTGCACCCATGATGCTGGCAGCGATAATCGTTAACGCTGCGAAAGTGACTCGTTTCATATCATTTCTCCTTGCAAAGATTCTTGTAATCCTACCTTGTCGTTTATCAGTACTTGAACTGGGAATAGAGGCCATAGGTTGTGTCTTTCAGCGTCCCTCCTGCAACGAAGCCCCTGTTGGTGGTCTTGCTGAAGTCGTAGACCAGCGATAGCCGCACATTGCGGGCCGGGAAATACTCCAGACCAAATTGATAACGGCTGGTCTTCGGTGTGATGCCCGGAACCGTGTCCCGCTTGACACGATTATATTCGTAACGTCCGAAAGCACCAAAGGGTGTGCCGGAAAACTTCCCCCAGCCCCACAGGTCATAGGCTGTGGTTTTGTCGGTGCGTGCGGTAATAGCGTTCAAGATATCCGCTTTGCGGTCGGATTTTTCGCTTACATAGTTTGCCCCCAGGCGCCAGCTATGCCCTGTGCCATAGGTGACCATCGCCTGCCACAGTGTGTGTTTGGTGCCGGGTGTTGTCTGGTTATTAACCTTGTCGAAATATTTGGTGCCCTTGAAACCGTCACGAAACTGGAAGTCCAGCGTCAGGCCCTTGACGGGATAAATGCCCAGCCGGGAGCTGAAGTCGAATGCCTTGGGCAAACCCTTCTGCCATGCGCCTGTGACTGCGTCCTTGTGCATCCCAGGATGGGAATATCCGGCGCCATCGGTTTCGGTAATCCAGTAATGCACCAGACCGTCAGCCAGCTTGCCTTTCAGACCAATGCCCAGGTCGGACGAGGCCTCGAAACCAAGCGTATCAATGAAAACCTTGGATGCGTAACGGTGCTCCCACAGATGCTCTTCGTGATCGATCCACGGCGTGTGCGACTGGCCCAGACGCAATACGGCGGCATCGCCCAGCAGCTTGCCCTGGACATAGGCGTACTTCAGGAAGATGTTGTTGTTTTTCCCGCTGAGTCCTGTGTCCAGATGCACGTCAGTCGTGATGCGCATCATCCAGTCATCGTTCATGTTGTATTTGGCCGTGAGATAGGCGCGGTCAATGGCCAGCCCCTGACTTCGGTCGGTGGTCTTTATGGCGTCCTTTTTCTCGTTGAAGCGGGTATTGGCGTACACCAGCCCCTCGAATTTGAGTTTGCCGTCGTTGTTGTGCTTGACCGCCTTGGCCTCGTCTTTTGTCAGCACACCCTTGGCAAGCAGTACATCGGTCAGGCTCTTGTCGTCTACCTGGACACCGCCAGCAAAAGCAGGTGTTGCTGTGGCCATGGCCAGTATCAGGCCCATGGTTCTTCTCATCCGTTTCATATGGGTAGTCTCCTTTTCCGGTTGTTTCAACCTCAGATTGCGGCGCACTGTAGGGGCCTTATGTGACATCTGTGTGACATGTGATTTGTGTCATTAACTTGTCACAAATGATGAACAACCTGCGGGTTCATCTGAGAAGCACATGGAGAGATGAATGAAGAAGAAGTACAATATGGCTGTTGGTATGGAGGCGGCTGTTGTTGCCAACCCCCTGTTTTCCAGGTTCAGATGCTTACCGGTTGTTCAGGAACTCAGCACAAAAGAATGCACGCTCCTTTTCTTATGCTTTGAAGAGCAGCGCATAAGCATGGATACTGTCATCTACAGAATTCATGAAAAGTCAGAGGGTGCCATGTCGCTGATTCTCCAGGGAAGTGTATCGGTGTCGGATGCTTCCACGCACGTATACTCAATCCTGAATGCCGGGGATGTGTTTGGTTTGTTTTCCTTCCTCGATCGTGAACGCGTTCATTCCGCATCCATTCGGGCAGAATCTGACCTGACCCTGCTTTCACTGAAACGGGACTTTTTTGACGTGATTACCATCGAGAATCCGGCACTTGGAAACCAGTTGCTTCGATTCATGTTCCGGTTGTTGACTCGTATGTCCCTGAAACTGGAAATAGAGTATGCCGCCCTTCGAAGGGCCCAGTACGGGAATCAACCCTGATAATGGCAGACTTGTATGGAGGACGACGTTCACTCATCATCAAATGCAATGATCAGGGAAGAAAGCAGGATATTGGTTGTTGAGGATGACAGTGCCATTGCACGTCTGATCGAAATCCATCTGAAGGCAGCAGGATATCAGGTTGTTTGCTGTGCGAATGGTATTGAAGCCATGCATCAACTTCAGGAGCATGTCTGGAGTCTTGTGATTCTTGATCGCCTGCTCCCCGGTAAGGGAGGTATGCAGATTCTGCGCTGGATCCGGAGTGAAAATGATCTCAAGCATTTACCCGTCATGGTGGTGACCGCACTTGGGCAAACCAGTGAGCGTGTGTATGGTCTCAAGCAGGGTGCGGATGACTATCTGCCGAAGCCCTTTGAGCCGGATGAAATGGTGGCGCGTGTTGACGCATTACTGCGACGAACGGGAATGGAGAAGGCAGGCTTGAGGTGTGCCCACATTCAACTGGATCCAGAGGTGCCTGAGGTCCGGGTCAGAGGTAAAAGCCTTGAACTTCGCCGTCTCGAGTTTCTGTTGCTTTATGAGTTAATGAAAAGGGCAGGCAAGGTATGCCGACGTGAATATCTGCTCGACCATGTTTGGGGTCGTGATGTGTTTGTTGAGCCACGTACCGTTGACGTGACAGTGAAACGGCTGCGTCGATCGCTGGCAGCTCATGGGGTTTCAGACTGCATTGAAACAGTGCGGGGTATTGGTTACCGCTTTGTTGATCCTGATGGAGGGGACAAGTGAAAGATCCTATGTCCTGGATCCTCGTATCACCGGCCGTCATACTGGTCATTTCCGCTGTGTATATTCTGAAGCTGAGACGCGCACTTCGTGAGCAGCAACGGCAGATCCATAAACTTACACGTATTCGGGAGGATCTCGAGTCATCACTGGAACGGCGGCGCCAGAGACTGGATGTTCTGCTCTCGGCGGTAAATGAAGCGGTGATGCGCGTTGATCATCTTGGCCGTGTGCTCACTGCCAATGAGCAGGCAAACGCGGTGTTCAACATGGATGCATCGCTGGAACTTCCTCAATCCATGCTGGCCTATTATCGGAATCCGGACTGGAACAGGCAGTTTCTGAAGGCCTTGCGTTCATTGCCTAAGGCGACCTCCTTGCCGGACATGATCGTGGGAGAAAGGGCTCTTGCCGCGCGCCTGGCTCCCCTGGGCAAGAACCAGGCGTTACTGCTTTGTCTGGACATCACGAGACAGGCAAAACTTGAGAAACAGCGGCGCACCTTTCTGTCCAATTTGATGCACGATATGAAAACCCCACTTACCTCGATGCTGGGCTATGCCCGCAGTATCCAGAAGTTTGATGACAATCCGGAGCTTCGCCGGGAAGCCGCCAATGTGATTGCCGGTGAGGCCATGCAGGTCAACAAACTGCTGGATGATCTGCTTACCCTGGAGCTCATCGAACATGGTGAGCGTGGCCGGCACATTTCGAACTCCGGAACACAGCTTGCCACGGTCTACAAGCAGGTGTTTGATACCTTGGCCCCCAGAATGGATGAGCGGAAGATCACCATGCAATGCATACCTCCTGACCCAGGGATCGCCGTGGCCATGGATGAAGTCAGCCTGTTTCGCATACTGATGAATGTGCTGGACAACGCGATCCAGTATTCACCTGATAAAGGCAGGATAATCATTGAGGTGGATGGCAAACGGGATCACTGCCTCCTGAAAGTACTTGATGAAGGGCCAGGCATACCGGAAAAGGACCTCGTGCATGTGACGGAGAGATTTTATCGGGTCGACAAGGCCCGGTCTCGCAGCGAGGGTGGGCATGGTCTTGGCCTGGCCATTGTCAAGGAGTTACTAAGTGGATGGAATGGGGATATACAGATAAGAAACCGGGAACCACGTGGACTGGAGGTCTGTATCAGGATTCCAGCCCTTTCGGCGGTCAACGAGATGGAAAAAGACCCGCCTCAAGCGGCGAGTCTTCCCTGAATCAAGGATTAATTGATTAGTGGATTTCGGACAACAGCTTTGGATTTGTAACCAGCGCCCGAACACCATGCGCATGATCTTCCTTGAAAATATTCCCTTTGCACCACTCGCCAACGCTGTTGATGTCCAGCTTGGCGCACTTCGGACGGACACTCCATGTGACCTGGTAAGGGGAGCATGTCTGCTCACTGAATTTCGGGCCAGTCGTGGAGCCAATGAATTCGACCGGCTTGCCGGTATTCTTGGGTAGATTCCTGGCAAGTTTCAGATCATTAAAGTTCAGGGCATTTGGGTCATTCACCAGAGTGAAGACCTGGGTCTCCACGCGGAGCTGCGGATTGGCACAGGCCTTGGACAGACACGACCCAAGTGTCGGACCTGGCTGAACATCGCACGTTGTATAGACCCAGTGAACCTCAATGGTATCTCCCGGCTTCAGGTCTCCGTGTGCGCTCTTGCAGACACCGTCTCCTTCCCAGGCTGATTCAGCCGCACTTAGTTTCTTGCTAATCCTGCATTGGTAACCGCTGTCATAGCCGGCATGTCCTTCACCTGCGTAGATTGAAAAATCCTTGGCCTTGTGTTCAGCGCTTTCATGGAAATGAATGTTGCACAAGTTCATCTCCGATGCAGCTGGCGCCATAGTGAAAGTAACACTGTTTTCTCCATGAGGGTTGTCGATGTCGCGTGGCGTCTGCGGGCCAAAGCCGACACACACTGACCCCCCATTGCCATGGGTGTCATGACCTTCTTGATGGTGACCATGCACACCCGCGATTGCTGTGCTGGAAAGCACAAAGAAAGTTGCAGTCATTGAGATAAAAAAACGGTTCATTTTTTCTCCTCCTCAGTTTATGCCTGCCCAAGATCGTCCGAGATTCGGGAAAAGTGGGCCAACATTAATGTCAGGTTCGCTGGTCGCAAGTTATTTTTTCTTGACGTATGGGTCCGGTATGCTGTCGTAACGGCTGTAAAAGGATTTCAGCATGAAAGAGGGAAGGATTGTGGTGATTGCGATGGTCAGGATCATGACAGCATAGATTTCATCATTGAAAACAGCCGAGGTTCTCCCGATTTCAGCAAAGATCAGACCCACCTCTGCGCGCGGGACCATGGCCGTGCCGATAATTATGCGTCGATTCCACGGCTCGTGAATCAGAAACGCTCCCGAGAACTTCGTGATGATGGCCAGGAGGACAAACGATACGGACATGAGCCAGAGCAGAGGGGAGTGCCAGTCAATTTCGTGCAGGTTCAGGGACAGGCCGACCATCACAAAGAATATGGGTGTAAACACATGGATGATGGGCTTCATTTTACCTTCGATGCGTTGGATAAAATGACCGTCTGTTTGCGTCAGGGGCGCGCCAAAAGGCAGAAAGAACCTTTTTGACAAGGCCAGGCCCGCAGCAAATCCACCAAGCAACTCGGGGGCGCCAATGGCGTGTGCAAGCCAGGCAAAGAACAAGACCAGGGAAACAATGCTGGTTGGGATCAGGCCGCTGATCTGGCTTTCCTTGTCCAGCTGGCGGACAACACCGGCAAAAAACTTGGCCACAATCGGAGCCAGAATCAGAAAGACCACGATAAAGATCATGATCTTGCCGGCATTGATGAGCTGAACTCCACCTCCGGTTGCAAACTCAAACAACAGGGCCAGCAAGACAACCCCCAGAATATCATCAAGGACCGCGGCACCAAGCACAATCTGTGCCTCATGCGATGTTTGTCTGTGGAGATCGCGCAGCACGCGCACGGTGACCCCGATACTGGTGGCTGTTAATGTCCCTCCGATGAACAGTGCGACAAGGGGTGACAGACCAAACAGCCAGTAAGCGGTCGCATAGCCTCCGAGGAAGGGGGCGATAAACCCCCCGAGAGCCACAACACCGGCCTTGCCCCCGGCCTTGGCCAGTCGTGAGAAATCAGTTTCAAGCCCGACCTCAAACAAAAGCAGAATGATTCCAATTTCCGCCAATAGCTTGATGATGTCGTTCGGTTCGATCCAGCCCAGTATGCTTGGGCCAAGCATGATCCCGGCCAGGATTTCTCCCATGACGGGGGGTACCTGCAGTCGGGCCGAGAGCTCACCAAAGAGGCGAGCGACCACCAGAATCAGCATCAGGGAAAGAAAAAATGCGCTGACTTCCATCACTGATCAGGGCTAAGGTCCCATTTAAGGACTGGTCAAAAAATTGAAGAACACCAGCATCAGGTCAGGTGGATAAGCAGGTTATGTTGGCATGCGAATGACAATATC
This sequence comes from uncultured Zetaproteobacteria bacterium, assembly GCA_964501925.1. Classification (GTDB taxonomy): domain Bacteria; phylum Pseudomonadota; class Zetaproteobacteria; order Mariprofundales; family Mariprofundaceae; genus CAYLYU01. Next base: position 77,292 of record CAZCTM010000001.1, read on the forward strand.
CAGTGCGGAGATGGTTCCCACCAGTCGCTCTTGTCGGTCGACGATCATGATGTTTTGAATGTCGCCGCCCATGTTGACAAGTTGGGCCGCCACGGCGCTGGTCGCAGTATCCGCAGCGACAATGATGACGTCTGTCACCATCACGGAGCTGACGTCCATGTCTGCGATCTTGAGTAAATGTTCGTATACCGAGGGGATGTCCGGGCCGGCCAGCATGGTTTTCAGAAGTTCATCACACACATAGGCGGGAACCGCCGCATGCAATATGGCCCTGGCGGTGATCATGCCAACGGGCTTGCCCTCAGCATTTACCACGGGCAGATCATGAATACGATGGGTTCTGAGTAGTTCAACGGCATGTTTCACGGTCATGCCTTCCGAGATGGTTACCGGGTTTTTGCTCATGACTTTGGAAGCAATCATCATTTCCTCTCTTTGCAGGTACAGATGATCCTCACCCTTCTTGTCCTGCGGCGTTACAATTATTCCAACTTCGCCTAGAGTATATCATATTCTTGCAGTTCGCCTCCTGGAGGAAGGGAATCTTTCATGATTCGACTCCAGTGGGTGATGTGTGAGCAGTTCAAGTTCACAAGAAAACCGGACTTTTGGCCGTGAAGCGAAAGGTTGACCAGACATAGGATGCGTGATTCAGGTAACAAGAGGGTTCTCGTAGCGATGAGTGGCGGAGTGGACTCCTCACTGGCTGCTGCCTTGCTTAAGGATGCAGGTGCTGAGGTTATTGGGGTGTTCATGCATGTCTGGGACTACTCCCGTCAGGCTACACCGGGTTCTGCCGCCTGCTGTGCTGCTGAGGATGCCCATGATGCGAGAAGGGTGGCCAATGTACTTGGGATCTCATTCTACACACTGGACATGCGCGATGCCTTTCGCCGTGATGTCATCAATCCGTTTATTGATGAATATGAATCCGGGAGAACGCCCAACCCCTGCGCGAACTGCAATCAGTTTGTAAAATTTGGTGCCTTGCTCGAAACGGCCAAAAGACTGGAATGTGAATATGTGGCGACCGGACATTATGTGCAGCGCAGAGATGTTGCCAGTGATGTACGCCTGTTTCGCGGGGCGGATCGAGCCAAGGATCAAAGCTATTTTCTGGCCACGATTTCACGGGATCAGGCCAGGCATATACTTTTCCCGGTAGGTCACCTGAATAAAGCCGAGACCCGAAGGCTGTCGGCTGCCTATGGTTTGCCAACCGCATCCAAGCATGAGAGTCAGGATATCTGTTTTATTCCCGCTGGGGATCGGGTCGCCTTTCTTCGAAGGGAGGGATCATCGGCGGGGTTCCGTGCCGGCGAGATTGTTGACCGGTCGGGCAGGGTTGTAGGCCATCATGACGGAATAGCCCATTTTACAATCGGCCAACGCAAGGGACTGGGTTTATCCGATGGTCCCTGGAACGTTGTGGCCCTGGATAGTCATGCTGCAAGAGTCGTTGTCGATCGTCCATCCTCCGCGTTGATCGGCGGTGTATATGTTCAGGATGTTCGCTGGATTCGTCGACCGGATGATGGGAGCGTTGTCTCAATCAAGACACGTTACCGGTCCCCGTCCATTCCATGCAGGCTTGAAATCAGGGCCGATGGGATTGTTTCTGTGTTTGAGAGGCCGCAACCCCCGACCGCGCCCGGCCAGGTTGCAGCCTTTTATGACGGTGATGAGTTGCTTGGAGGGGGAATCATCCATGACCTGCTCTGAATGATCCGGGATGGCTTTAAGGCGTGTGACACTTATGCCTGGGAGTTGATGTCTCATGCTATACTGTTAGTAGGGTAGTTGGGGAGAATCAAGGGGGCATACCCCCGTAACATATCAACACATAAGTGAAAGGAGCATAACTATGGCAAGAACGTGGGTGCTTGCAGCCAACAGCAGTCATGCGCAGGTTTTCTCTGCTGAAAAGGCAACAGGTCCTTTGGATGAGATTGCGGAATTTGATCATCCGGAGGCGAGGTTGCACGAGCAGGAGTTGACTTCCGATCTTCCTGGTCGGGCGTTTGACAGCGGAGGAGAAGGCAGGCATGCCATGGGCCAGCCGGTTGAGCCAAAACGTCAGGAAGCCATCAACTTTGCCATAAAGCTCACGGATTTTCTGGAAGCTGCCCGCATCGAGGGCAAGTTTCAGAAACTCTACATTATTGCCGCTCCCGCTTTCCTCGGCTTGTTGCGTGAGCGTTTCAGCCCTGCCCTGACGGCCATGGTGACTCAGGAGATCAATAAGAATCTGGTTAACCTTCGTGCCCGGGAAATCCGCGGCTACTTGCCGGATCGCTTGTAAGGCGCAATAAAAACGGCCTGAAAACGGTTTGCGGCCTGGAATGCCGATGCATGCCTGGCCACTCTTCGTGTTTGAGAAAGAGCGGCCATTACCCTGCTTGATCTGGCTCCTTGGCTCAGGTGCGCAGCTGGATTAGAGTGCGCGCCCCCGGGGAACCGGTCAACGACATATTAAGCTGGAGTCAATCAATGGCAATGCAACGTACCCTATCCATTATCAAGCCTGACGCGGTCGCAAAAAATGTCATCGGGGACATTATCCGTCGATTTGAAGAAAACGGTTTACATATCATTGCTGCCCGTATGCTGCAGCTGGATCAGAAACAGGCGGGTCAGTTTTATGCCGTGCATGCTGAACGTCCTTTTTATCGGGACCTGTGCGCTTATATCAGTTCAGGCCCGATTCTGGCCCTCGTCCTGGAGGGGCAGAATGCCGTGAGTCTGAACCGGCAGCTTATGGGGGCCACGAATCCGCAAGAGGCCGAGGCCGGCACGATCCGGGCTGATCATGCCGAATCCATCGAGGCCAATGCCGTACATGGTTCCGATTCACCGGAAAATGCCGCCAAAGAGATCTCCTTCTTTTTCGGGGATGTGGACCTCCACAGCCGCCTTTAGGGGATTAGATGAGTGATGGCCCCGCAAAACTGAGCGAGCAGGTTCAGGTTCGTCGACAAAAACTGGCTTCTCTGCGCAGTCATGGGTTTCAGTACCCCAACGACTTCAGGCCTGACGCCAAAGCCGGTGATTTGCATCTTGCCTACGATGATTGGGATCATGATCGTCTGGACGATGCCGGCGTTGAAGTAAGGATTGCCGGTCGCTTGATGGCACACCGTGTCATGGGGAAATCAAGCTTTGGTCACCTTCAGGATGAAAGTGGACGCATGCAGGTATTCTTCGCCCGTGATGTGCTGGGGGAAGAGGCCTATGCTGAAAGCAAGCGCCTCGACCTTGGGGATATTATCGGGGTCTGTGGCTCGCTGTTTCGAACCAGGACGGGCGAGCTGACCGTAAAGGCCACGTCCTTTTGCCTCATCAGCAAGTGCCTTCATCCCATGCCTGAAAAGTGGCATGGCCTGCATGACAAGGAAATCCGCTATCGGCAGCGCTATCTTGACCTGATAGTCAATGCACACGTAAAGGAAACCTTTCGTACCCGTTCACGGATTGTCTCTGTCCTGCGCAGACAGCTTGAGGACAGTGGGTTCATCGAGGTTGAAACGCCCATGCTGCAGCCACAACCGGGCGGGGCAGCCGCAAGGCCCTTTGTGACCCATCACAATGCCCTGGACATGGATTTGTACCTTCGCATCGCTCCGGAGCTTTACCTCAAGAGATTGCTTGTGGGGGGGTTCGAGCGAGTGTTTGAGATCAATCGCAACTTCCGGAATGAAGGTCTGGATGCGACGCACAATCCCGAATTCACCATGGTGGAGTTCTACCAGGCCTATGCCGATTATCAGGAGGCTATGGATACCACGGAGAGGCTTATTCGTGGTATCGCCAATGAGCTTGGCAGGGATAAACTGGAATGGGATGGTGTTGAAATTGATCTGAGTAAACCATTTCGTCGTCTCCGGCTGGATGAGGCTGTCTTTGAGAAACGTCCGGATTTGAGGGGGCACGCCAATAACAAGGGTCTTCTGGCCACAGTGTGTCTGCAGGAAATTGAGAATTTCAAGCCCCATATCTCATGGAAAGCGGGGCATTATCTCAATGCCCTCTTTGAGGAACTGGTTGAACCTGACATAGGATCCCCCTGTTTTATAACCCATTTTCCAGTTGATGTATCTCCTCTGGCAAGACGGAACCCTCAGGAGCCCACGGTTGTTGACCGCTTTGAACTGATTGTGGCCGGCAAGGAGATTGCCAATGGGTTTTCCGAACTGAACGATCCCGATGATCAGCGCGAGCGATTTGTGGAGCAGATGATGGCCAGAAAGGCGGGGGACCTGGAGGCCCCCCCACTGGATGAGGATTATCTGTGCGCCCTTGAATATGGCATGGCCCCGGCTGCAGGTGTGGGGATTGGAGTCGATCGTTTGGTGATGATGTTTACCGGCATGCACTCTATCCGTGATGTGCTTTTCTTTCCGCACATGCGACCTGCTTAAAGACCTGGCGACCGGTGGCGTGAAGGTGGACCTTCTTGCCTGATTGAAGAGATGTCGTGATGTGTACTCTGGATAAGGAGGGTTAGAGACTCGAAAATGCCCCAGGATTTGCCTGCAGAGCATATGCCAGCATTGATTCTTGGCTTCGAACCCGCCTGGGTCGCCGTGTTCATTTTGCTGGTGGTGTATGCCGCCATCATGATGGAAAAGTTCAATCGGGCAGTCCTCTCTCTCCTGGGTGCCGGCATGATGATTCTCTGTGGTGTACTGACCCAGGAACAGGCGGTTGCCGGTGTTGATTTCAACACCATTGGGTTGCTGACGGGCATGATGGTGATTGTGGCGATAAGCCAGAAAACAGGGATGTTCCAGTATGTGGCAATCCGGTCAGCCAAGCTGGCGAGAGGTGAGCCCTGGTGGATCCTGGTGATGCTTTCGCTGGTGACGGCCGTATTCTCGGCGTTCCTGGACAATGTCACGACCGTCCTGCTTATTGCGCCGGTGACCCTGTTGATTACCGATGCCCTGGGAGTTAAACCTTATCCCTTTCTGTTTGCACAGATTCTTTCATCGAATATCGGAGGAACAGCCACGCTGATTGGTGATCCTCCCAATATCATGATTGGCTCGCAGGCACACCTGAGTTTCATGGACTTCATTGTTAATTTGGCGCCCATTATCCCTCTCATCTTGCTTTCCACCCTGATTTTTATCTGGCTCTTATTCGGGAAGGAGATGAAGGCGGATCCGGAAGCCAGGGCACTGATCATGAAATTTGATGAAAATGAGGCCCTTAAGGACATTATCTTGCTGAAGAAGGCATTATTTGTGCTCTTCATGGTCATTGGCGGGTTCATGGTATCTCATACTTTTCACCTTGAACCCGCGACCATTGCCCTGTTTGGTGCTGCCTTCCTGCTGCTTCTGCAAACCTGGGGAGAGGATCTGGAATGCAAGGACAAGACCTTCCATCACGTGATGGGGGAAGTCGAGTGGACGACCATATTCTTTTTTGTGGGCCTGTTTATTGTAGTGACGGGTGTTGAGCATACGGGCGTGATTGCCTGGATGGCCAGGAAGACCCTGGAATTGACCGGCGGAGACTTCAATGCCACCACCGGGGCTATATTGTGGATCTCGGCCATTGCGTCTGCCGTCATCGATAACATTCCCTTTGTGGCTACCATGATTCCCCTGATCGAAAATATGGCTCCCAGTTTCGGGGGCGAGGCTGCATTGCAGCCGATTTGGTGGGCTCTGGCGCTGGGCGCCTGCCTGGGAGGCAACGGCTCGTTGATTGGTGCCTCGGCCAATCTCATTGTGGCCGGCTTCGCTCAGCGGGCCGGGCAGCCCATTGGCTTTATTCAGTTCACAAAGCATGCCTTCTGGTTGATGCTGATCAGCATCGGGATTTCCCACGTGTATCTGTATCTGCGTTATCTGATTTGAGGGTGTTGTTCAACCTCATCCAACTTCTGTTAGTTGCTTATCTGTCAGCGTTCTCGATTAATGCGGCAGGGGACTTGCATTCGCGGCAACCCGAATCAATTTCAGTTTTGCTGTCCGAGATTGATCGTCATGTTGACATCGCCAGGGTTGGTGATGCTTTTGCTGCTAGATTTTTTACCTTTGCCAATGAATAGTATTGCCATGTCACGGACGGGTCCGACCCTATGAGTTATGAATTCATGCTTGCTGTTCGCTATCTTCGCTCACGCCGGCATGAGCATTTTGTGTCCCTTATTGGCTGGAGCTCCGGGATTGGTGTGGCCATCGGTGTGGCAACCCTGATCGTCGTTTTGTCCGTGATGATCGGCGCAGGTGTTGAATTGCGGGATCGTATCCTGGGGCTCTCCCCGCATGTGGATATCCAGGGGCAGGGTGACAGACTGGCTGCCTGGCAGGAGTGGGTTGGCAAGGTTGAGCCGTTACCTGGAGTGGACGTTGCCCTTCCTTATGTGATCACCCAGGTCATGGCAACACATGGGCGTTTCGTGTCCGGGGCCCTGCTCAAGGGCGTAGAGCCAGAAAAGGAAGATATACTCCCCAAGTATATGATCTCAGGCAGGTTTGAGGATCTTGCCGTGGGGGAGAACCCGTTCAGGGTGGTCATCGGCAAGAAACTTGCCCGCAAGCTCGGGCTGTCGGTTGGGAGCAGGGTCAATCTCCTTTCTCCGGCAACGGGGATCGGCCCTTCCGGGATGATGCCGCGCTTGCGAAGCTTTGAGGTCGTGGGGATCTTTGATTCGGGGTTTTACGAATATGACGCCGGGTTCATCTTTGCCCCGTTAAAGGCGGTTCAGGCATTGCAGCGTATGGGCAACGATGTCAGTGGAATTGAGCTGCGCATCAGGGACCGTGATGCCGCGGCCGAAATTGCCAGACATGTGCGGGCGGTGCTTCCCCCCGAGGCATGGGTAACGGACTGGATGCAGAGGCATCACTCCTTTTTTCAGGCCCTGAAACAGGAGCGCATCGCCATGGGCGTGATTCTGTCGTTGATCATTCTGGTCGCCGTTTTCAATATGGTGGCCTCCCTGGTCATGGTTGTGATGGAACGAAGGAAGGAGATCGCCATCTTAAAGACAGTAGGGGCAAGAGATGCCTCGGTGATGCGAATCTTTCTTTTCATGGGCGCGATGATTACCGGGATTGGCACCTTGACCGGTCTCGGACTGGGGCTGTTGCTGTCCTGGAAACTGGACGTGTTTCTTGCCTGGATAGAGAAAATCAGTGGTATCGAGTTCATGTCCGGGGATGTGTATTACATCGATCATGTCCCATCCATGATTGATCCGGTCGCTGTTGGTATCATTGTGGCTGTAAGCCTGTGCATGGGCATCATGGCGACGTTTTATCCTGCGTGGCGGGCTGCAAAGGTTCCGCCTGCTGACGCCCTTCGATATGAGTAGGTCAGATCGATTCGGATCCGTGATCATGGAAGCAAGGGTTGTGTGATGTCCAAACTTCTCTTGCAGGTCAGATCCATATACAAGCGTTTTGAATCGGAAGCCGGTGTCATCGAGGTGCTCAGGGGTCTTAAATTTGAATTGCCGGCAGGTGAGTTTCTTGCCGTTATTGGCGAGTCAGGTTCGGGAAAGAGCACGCTCTTGCACGTTCTTGGGACATTGGAGCCGGCCGATGGTGGCTCCGCCATTCTTGATGGTGTTTCCCTGTTTGATCTTTCTGCCCAGGAAATGGCTGTCATTCGGAACTCACAGATCGGGTTTATCTATCAGGCACACCACCTGATTCCCGAGCTGGACGCCTGCGAGAATGTGATGCTGCCTTTAATGGTGGGAGGCAGCAGCAGGCGCCAGGCATTGCCCAGGGCAGAGGAGATGCTCAAGCGTTTGGGCCTGAAGGACCGGATGAGTCACAGACCCACGAGACTTTCAGGTGGTGAGGCGCAGCGCGTGGCCGTGGCCAGAGCGCTGGTGGGCAGACCAAAGCTGCTTCTTGCCGATGAACCCACGGGCAACCTCGATGAACATACGGCGATGGAGGTCTTTACGGCCATGCAGCAATTATGCCGCGAGGAAAAGGCCTCTGTCATAATGGTGACACACAGTCTGACCCTGGCTCAGCGCTGTGATCGCATCCTGATGCTGAAGTCTGGCAAGATGCATCACTACCAGGCAGGAAATCTTTGACAAAACAATGTGTTCTGATACCTTTGACAAGTAGTTTCTAATTCAATTTGTTGGGGAGCCAGGTGACAAAAGCCGAGATAGCCCAGGTTGTGCATGAGCGCGTAGGCCTTTCTAAAAAGGAGTCCGGTCATATTGTTGAGGACATACTGGATCTGATCCGTTCAACTCTGGAAGCCGGGGAGGATGTGAAGATTTCCGGTTTTGGCCATTTCATGTTACGAGACAAAAATGTCCGCCGGGGAAGAAACCCCAAGACCGGTGAGGAGATCATGATCTCGGCCAGGCGGGTGGTAACGTTTCGCCCCAGCAACTTGCTCATTGAGCATATCAACAGGGGCTCCTGACGATGGATAAACATGGACGGGCCTTGCGGCAGGCAGGCGTTAGCGTTCCCGAGCTACCGAACAAGCTGTTCTTCTCGATTCGGGAGGTAAGCGAAATCTGCGGGGTAGAGCCGCATGTGCTGCGCTACTGGGAAACGGAATTCCGCCACATCAAACCCGTAAAAAAAAGTGGCAATCGTCGTTTCTATCGGCAAAGGGATATCTATGCCATTCTCCAGATCAAGCATCTCCTGTATGATCTGAACTTCACGATCAAGGGTGCAAAGAAGCGCCTGATGAGTGGCGGGTTTTCCGACATTGCCGAGCCAAAGAATATCAGGGATGTCCTGACGTCGATCCGGCATGAGCTAGATTCGGTTCTCAAGCTTCTGGACGACTGACCCTCAATTGTGTAAAAGGTGTGTCATTGCCATGCACGGTGACACGCATCTATCCATCCGGGGCGTAGCGCAGCCTGGTAGCGCACCAGTCTGGGGGACTGGTGGTCGGAGGTTCAAATCCTCTCGCCCCGACCATTCTTCTTGATGAAAGGTATTGCTGGAAAGCACGTACGGCCTCTTTCTTCCGTGAAGAAAGAGGTCTTGGTTGTGCCTGCAATGGATGAGGGATACCCATGACGTCAAATTCAACCCTTGAGAGGCCAAGGCTGCGTATGGTCGAGCAACAGCTCGTGCCACGCGGCATTACCGATCCCCGGGTGCTAGCAGCCATGCGAACCGTGCCACGCCATTTGTTTGTCGAGCCTGCCATGTCTGGCTACGCCTACCAGGATTCGGCCTTGCCCATTGGAGAGGGGCAGACCATCTCCCAGCCTTACATGGTCGCCAAGATGAGTCAGCTTCTGGAGTTGAAAGGACACGAACGTATCCTGGAGGTCGGTACCGGTTGCGGTTATCAGACGGCCGTTCTCTCCTGCCTGTGCCGGCGTGTATACAGCATCGAACGAATACCAGCACTATACGCGCGGGCCAGACGCAATCTGCGCCTGGCAAGGCAGGCAAATGTAATGCTTAAATGCGGAGATGGAACCCTTGGCTGGGAGGAATATGCGCCCTTTGACGCCATTCTGGCCGCCGCCTGCGGGGACAGGGTTCCCAATGCGTGGATGAAACAACTACGGCGTGGTGGTCTTCTCGTTATGCCGGTGAACATGAACGGGACTCATATACTGATTCGCCGCCGCAAGTGTGGAGAAGGTTACACCGAGGAGCATTTTGACCTGTGCTCATTCGTTCCTCTCGTGAACGAGGTGACCCATACCTGAGCGCTTCTCGAGCAGGTCGGAGTCTTCCTCATGGTTGCGCCGATGTTATGACTGGACAATCGCCTGGGCAGATCACCCCAATGCCCAGATAGCCTTGTTCATGATTGCGGTGGTGGAAGCCAGCGTCTTTCCCATTCCACCGGATGTGCTCCTGCTGGCCCTGGCTCTGGGCAGGCCCAGGCTTGGGTTGCGCTTTGCCTTCATTGCAACCCTGGGTTCGACCATTGGTGCGATCATGGGTTACTGGATCGGGATGTTCCTGTTTTCGGGTCTGGCTGAACCCATGCTCAAATTTTACGGTGCAATGGAGGAATTTCATCGTGTGCAATCGCTTTTTGGCGAATATGGCTTATGGGTGGTAGTAGTCGCGGGCTTTTCACCGATTCCGTTTAAGGTCATTACCATTACCGCCGGATTCATGGCCATGGCCTTACCGGGATTTGTTGCCGCATGCCTGTTGTCCAGGGGACTTCGTTTCGGCCTGGAGGGGGCCATAATGCGCTGGGGGGGAGAGAAATTACGCAGTCTTGTTGAAAGGCACCTTGATATACTGACCATCCTGGTTGTTATTCTGGTAGGAGCAGGATTTCTTGGATTATGGTTATGGCACGGTTAGTTACTCTATGTTTGGTCTTGCTGTCTCTGACCGCATGCTACAAGACCGTTGTTCCAACCTATCCATCTGCGGTCACTTATCCGCAGAAGGATGTCCACATTGTGCGCAGGGGAGATACACTCTATGGCATCGGCAAACGGTACGGGCTCGATTATCACACCCTGGCGCGACGCAACCACATCCGTTATCCCTATACCATTTATGTCGGTCAGAGGATTTATCTCAACAGGGTTGCGCCCCAGCCCACCTATCTTCCCATCACCAAAACGACAAAGCACGCATCCGTCAGGAAGAAATCCGCCAGGACTTCCCCCGGAATTGCGCATCGAAAACGATCAAGGGGGAAAGCGCGGTATTCCAGGACCAGTCTTCACTGGCCGGTTAACGGGATCGTAACCAGCTATTTCGGCAGGCGGAGCCGGCGCATGCATGACGGGATTGATATCAGTGCAAGGGAGGGCACACCTGTTCGGGCGGCTGCTGCAGGGGAGGTGGTCTATTCGGGCCAGAGGATCTCCGGCTATGGCAAGCTGATCATTATCCGGCATAGCCATGACATGTTTACTGCCTATGCACACAACAAGCGAAATCTGGTACGAAAGGGGGACCGGGTTAAATCCGGTGAGACCATTGCATACGTAGGCAAATCTGGAAGGGCCAGCGCCCCGCATCTCCATTTCGAGATCAGGCGGGGGAAGACGCCTGTTGACCCCCTTGCCTATCTTCCCGGAAAGAAGAAACGCCATTAGGGATCGTTTCTTGCGCAGTTACCGTGTTTATGTTCACATTTCCGTCTTCTTGGAGGTTTGGTGAAACGTTACAGCGTTGACCCCATGACCATCTATATGAGGGAGATTTCCCGCTATGATCTGCTCACGGCCGAGCAGGAGGTGGAACTCGCACGCGCAATTGCCAAGGGTGATGAGCGCGCACGCAAACACATGATTGAGGCCAATCTGCGCCTGGTCGTCAAGATTGCGCGACGCTACATCAATCGCGGTCTCCCATTAAGTGATCTGATCGAGGAAGGCAACATCGGACTCATGAGATCGGTTGAAAAGTTCGATGATGCCCGCGGTTGCCGGTTTTCAACGTACGCTACCTGGTGGATTCGCCAGTCCGTTGAGCGCGCCATCATGAATCAGGCCCGGACCATCCGGTTGCCGGTGCATGTAAGCAAGGAATACAACGCCATGATGCGTGCCAGTGACAAGCTGCGCATAGAACTGGGAAGGGAACCCACGGAAGCCGAAATTGCCCAGCAGATGGGTAAGCCAACCCGGCGAATCAAGGATCTGATAAAGGCCAATCTGACAACGGAAAGCGCGGACGCCCTGCTGCATGAGGATGGAGACTTTACACTCTACGATGTGACCGAGGATGAACATGCGGAACGGCCAGAGGAGCAGGTCGATCGATCCGAGTCCAATAAGCTGCTTGATTCATGGATGAATGAGCTCAGCAAGAAGGAGCGGGAGGTTGTTCGGCTGCGCTTTGGCCTGGGATCCAGCGAAGACCCCTGGACGCTGGAAGCGATTGGCCGGCACATGGGCGTAACCAGGGAGCGCATACGCCAGATTCAGGTGGCCGCATTGCAAAAACTCCGCCGGCTCATTGAACGGCAACATGTCAACCTTGAAGAGATCCTCTGATATCCCGGCCAGTTGGTCACTTGCACGTTTCTGAAAGGCATCGAGATTTCAATTCTGTTCCGTTATGCTTTGGCTGCCGAAAGCACCCATGCTCTCCTAAAGAGCAGGGTCGTGGTCATTTGCGCCGGCTTGCCATTCTTATGCCCTCGTAGCTCAGCAGGATAGAGCGACTGCCTCCTAAGCAGTAGGCCACAGGTTCGAATCCTGTCGAGGGCACCACCTTCCCTGAAGGCAGTTTGATTCATCTTCCGGCTTGTGCATGGTTTCTCCCTGCCTTTAACCTGAATCGCCGCTGTTTGCCGGTTCTCGTTTTCGGATCAAGGGCCTGCAAACCGTCTGCGAGCTGGAATGGAATCCGATTTGCCTTTAGGATTACATATCCCGTCAATGCGGAGGCAGTCTTTCATGGAACACCTGAACACCTCGGTTCCAATACTTATCGAAGAGGAGATGCAAAGGTCCTATCTGGATTACGCCATGAGCGTAATCGTGGGCAGGGCCCTTCCTGACGCCCGGGACGGTTTAAAGCCCGTCCACCGCCGTATCCTGTATGCCATGAGGGAGCTTGGCTGCACCCATGACAAGCCCTACAAGAAGTCGGCGCGTGTGGTGGGCGATGTCATTGGTAAATATCATCCCCATGGGGATATGGCCGTCTACGATGCACTCGTGCGTATGGCCCAGTCGTGGAACATGCGGCATGTCCTTGTCGATGGGCAGGGGAATTTCGGTTCAATTGATGGCGATTCACCCGCGGCGATGCGATATACCGAAGCGCGGATGAGCAAGCTGAGTTCAGAGCTGCTTGCCGACATCGAAAAAAACACGGTCGAATTTCAAACCAATTATGACGACTCCCTCACGGAACCGAAGGTGCTGCCTTCACGCTTTCCCAACCTTCTTGTCAACGGGTCGACGGGGATCGCAGTGGGAATGGCCACCAATATTCCTCCCCATAATCTGGGAGAGACCATTAACGCCACGATCGCCCTGATCAGGAACCCCGGAATCAGTGATGATGAACTGATGGACATCCTGCCGGGTCCGGACTTTCCCACGGGTGGTTTTATTTTTGGCAGGAGCGGGATCAGGGAGGCCTTTAGCCATGGCAAGGGCTCGATCACCATGCGTGCCCGCATCATGGTGGAGCGGCAGGCCAGAACGGGTCGTGAATCCATTGTAGTAACGGAACTGCCTTATCAGGTGAACAAGGCAAACCTGATCGAGAACATTGCCAAGCTTGTCCACGATAAAAAGATCGAAGGCATTTCAGACCTGCGCGATGAGTCCGACCGCGATGGCATGCGGATCGTTATCGAGCTGAAACGAAACGAAATTCCCGAGGTCATTCTCAACAATCTCTACAAACATACCCAGTTGCAATGCAATTTCGGTTGCAACATGCTTGCCCTGATTGATGGCCAGCCCAGGCGTTGCGGCATACGAGAGCTCTTGCTGCATTTTATCGACCATCGTCGCCAGGTGGTCACCCACAGATGCCTGTTTGAGCTGGCAAAGGCTGAAGCCAGGGCCCATATCCTTGAAGGGCTGCTCCTGGCGCTGGATCACATCGATGAAATCATTCGCCTGATCAAGTCCAGTCGCACACCTCCGGAGGCCAAAACCGGCCTGATTGAGCGGTTTGGTTTGAGTGAAAAACAATCCCAGGCCATTCTGGACATGCGCCTGCAGCGCCTTACGGGCCTTGAAAGAGACAAGGTCAAGGCGGAATACGATGAGTTGCAGAAAACCATCCGTCGCCTCAAGGCGATTCTCGCCGATGAGAACCTGCTGATGGAGGTTATCGTGGAGGAGCTTGAATCGGTGCGGGAGAAGTACGCCGAACCACGACTTACCCAGATTGTTGATGACATTGCTGAACTTTCGATCGAGGACCTGATCACCGAGGAGGATATGGTCGTCACGATTTCACATGAGGGGTATATCAAGCGGAATGCCATTTCCCTGTACCGTGCCCAGCACCGTGGCGGCAAGGGAAAGACAGCCATGACGACCAAGGAAGAGGATTTTGTCGATCAGCTCATGGTGGCGTCCACACATGACTTTCTCTTGTTCTTCAGCAATCGGGGCCGGGTGTTCCGGAAGAAGGTCTACGAGATACCCCAGGCGGGCAGGGCGGCGCGCGGCAAGGCGATGGTAAACCTTCTTCCACTGGAAAAGGGCGAAAAGATCTCTGCCACCATGGCTGTCCGGGAGTTTGATGAGGATACGTACATCGTGATGGCCACGAAGAGCGGCATCGTAAAAAAATCGAGCCTGGCCCTGTACAAGAACATTCGTGCCAACGGGATTATTGCCATCAATCTCGATCCCGAAGATGACCTGATTGGTGTGGTTCGGACCAATGGTGAACAGGATCTCCTTCTTGCTTCCAGTGGCGGCAAATCCATCCGCTTCTCCGAGACCGATGTTCGTCCCATGGGGCGAGGTACCCGCGGTGTTACAGGGATGCGTTTGCCGGAAGGAAATGCGGTGATCGCCATGACGGTCGTTGCGGATCGGGCCACCCTGCTCACCGTTTCCCGGAACGGTTATGGGAAGCGGACTGCTATTGAGGATTATCCGCGTCAGAAACGGGGGGGGCAGGGCGTGTTTACCCTGAAAACCACGGGCAGGAACGGTCCCGTGGTTGCCGCGCTCCAGGTGGTGGAAGAGGATCAGGTGATGCTGGTGACGGACAGGGGACGGCTGGTCCGAATTCGTATGGACAAGGTCTCCGTGATTGGCCGCAACACGCAGGGCGTCAAGCTGATCGATTGCGGTCCGGGAGAGCGGGTTGTCGATGCGGTCCGCATTGTCGAACGATCGGTGGTGGGAGAGGATCCGACAGATTCTGAAACCGGCAGCAATTCATGATTGATCGCAAACAGCTCCGTCAGGAATATGAACGTGTGGCTCAGGCCCTGGCCCGACGCGATCCTGCACTGGTTGCCGAAGATGGTCTGTGGCAGGTCGCCAGGCATCTGGATGCCAAGCAGAGACAACTTAAGACCGCGGCCGAACACGTGCAGGCGGAAAGAAACCGGATATCAAAGCTGATTGGCCAGAAAAAAAGCAGGGGTGAGGATGCCAGTGCCGAACTGGCCGCCATGGCCGAGATTGCCCGCAGGGCCAAGGAGCTGGTGAGAGATGCAAGCCTTGCGGAGACGGAATTTCTAAAGATGCTGCTCGAGATCCCCAATCCGCCTCATCCCTCGGTGCCGGACGGGATGGACGAAGGGGACAATGTGGAGATCAGGCGGTGGGGTGATCCGCGTGAAGATGAGGTACCCCCGCACTGGGAGATCGGGGAAGGGCTGGGCATTCTCGATTTTGAATCCGCTGCAAGGATTTCCGGAAGCAGGTTTTCCGTTCTTAAGGGCATGGGTGCGAGGCTGGAGCGCGCCCTGATCCAGTTCATGCTGGACATGCATGTGGATGAGCATGGTTACGAGGAGGTATGGACTCCTGTCATCGTCCATGGCAGGACCATGACGGGAACCGGCCAGCTCCCCAAGTTTGCCCATGACCTGTACAAGATCGAGCATGAGGACGCCTACCTCATACCAACTGCCGAGGTTTCGGTGACAAACCTTTATCGAGACGAAATTCTGGAAGCCGATCACCTTCCCATAAGGCATTGTGCCTACACCCCCTGTTTCCGGCGGGAGGCAGGATCTGCCGGCAAGGATGTACGCGGGTTGATCCGCCAGCATCAGTTCGACAAGGTTGAACTGGTTCATTTTGTCCAGCCTGAGGACAGGCTGGAACAGCTGGAACGATTGACCGGTTGTGCAGAGGCAGTCCTGCAGGCACTCCAGCTTCCCTATCGCGTGGTGGAGCTTTGCGCCGGCGATCTGGGCTTTGCGGCGGAAAAGACCTATGATCTGGAGGTGTGGTTTCCGGCCCAGAAACGGTACCGTGAGATCTCATCGTGTTCCTCCTTCGGCCAGTTTCAGGGCAGGCGGGCCAATATCCGCGTGCGGGACGAAGCCGGCAGGCCCGAGCCCCTGGCCACACTGAATGGTTCAGGTGTTGCGATTGGGCGCTGTCTGGCCGCCTTGCTGGAGAATGGCTGGAGGGAAGACGGATCTGTGAGCCTGCCTTCGTGTCTTCATCGTTACACCGGGGCGCGGGTCATTTGCTGAGGATTTTCCAAGTCGTTATCTTTGGTGTTCTGTTGTGGCCTCATTGGAAGGGTGGCTGAGTGGTTGAAAGCACCGGTCTTGAAAACCGGCAAGGGGAAACCCTTCGTGGGTTCGAATCCCACCCCTTCCGCCATATTGAATGTCGAGTGGTGCAAAGTCGGATGCAATACGCATGCATGTGCAAGCAAGGGGGTGGGTGAGAACACACGATGGGTTCGACAATCCGGCAGGACAGCCGGATTGAACGCACGAAATGCGGCCCGCAGTGCGGAGGGCAGGATGCCCGGAGTCATCCCACCCCTTCCGCCATATTGAAGAGGGAGTTGCACTTCATGCGATCTCCCCGATAATGCGGCAAGTTTCCGGAGAGATGGCTGAGTGGTCGAAAGCGGCGCCCTGCTAAGGCGTTACATGGGTAATCCCCGTGTCGAGGGTTCGAATCCCTCTCTCTCCGCCATTATCGCACGGTTGAACAGGAAGATAATTGCAAAAGAATGTGGAAGACCCGGATGACCAGGTCAGATGTTGGTATGAACAGGGATTGAGCGGTATCCGTTCGGTCTTCCGGACGAAGGCGTCGTGCAGGCTGCGCCGTTTAACCGTCGGGCCGGTGCAGGTAGTGGCCATTCTGACGACTGTACTGATCCTGTCTGCCTGTGATCAGAATGAGCCCGAAGAGATCGAGTGGCAACTGCCGCTGAGCGCGCCGGAGGATCCGCATGGGGCCGATGTCTCGCAGGAGATGCCCCAGTGGGCCGCCAACGCTGAAGGAAGTGCCGTGATTGCCCTGCTGGAAAAAAATACGGCCAGGGTGTATCGGAGCCGGGTACACATTGGCGAAACCATCTCCCTGCTGGGGGTCGAGATCCATATTATGGGTGCAGCCAGTGGCTTGAGATTCAAATCCGGTTCTTACATTGAAGATGAAAATGTGGATAATCCAGCCGTTTTCGTGGAGGTAACCGAAAAGGGGGAACTGGTTTACAGGGGTTGGTTGTACAAGGAGTTTCCCGAATTGTTTGGCCCCGATTCAGCGGACTGGAAGCTCTGGTTGCAGGACCTGCAACTGAAGGACGTAAGCGCTCGTAGCTCAGTTGGATAGAGCATCAGGCTACGAACCTGAGGGTCGGGGGTTCGAATCCCTCCGAGCGCGCCATCAGTCGGGGAGCCGTAAAATCACGGCCCCCGTTGATATGTAAAGCGCAAAAGGACAGGGCGGCATCCGCCGCCCTGTTTTCCGTGATTCAATGCCGCTTTTGTCTTCTTTACCGGGGAATGAACTTGAACGTGATCGAATCCTTCGGACCAATGCTCGTCATCGTTCCCGGTGTGGTGAAGAAGGCCGCAATCCTGTACATACCACGGGGTTCGAAGCCGGCAAACGTATAGCCAAAGACCGGACCGGTAAAGTTGTTCATGGCCCATCCACGGATCATGGGTGTCGGTGTGACGGCAAAGCCACCACCCAGTTGCAGATAAATGAAGCGATGGCTGGGAAGACGCACAGCTACATAGACATCCGCCGGTGTGCCGGCCAAAAGACCAGGATCGAACGTGGCTCTCAGGAGGAACGGTGAGCCCGTGGTCACGAAGGGTTGAGCGGAGATGGTCAGAGAACTCGTAATGACCGGTGGAAGCGGCGGAAACACGTTGAAAGTGTTGGTCAGAATGCTGACATTTCCCGATCCGCTGTTGGCGGTGACCAGCTCGGGCTGACCATCCATGTTCAGGTTGCCTATAGCCAGGGATTCGGGTCCGTTTCCCACGGCAAAGTTGACGGCAGCGGCAAATCCGCCCGCACCATCGCCTTCAAGCACGCTGACACTGTTTGACACGCCATTGGCCACGGCAATATCAGGAATGCCATCACGGCTGACATCGCCGATAACAAGGGCATAAGGACTGTTTCCCGCTGTCAGACCGATGCCTGGAGAAAATCCGCCGTTGCCATCACCCATGAAGATGCTGACACTGTTTGAATCGCTGTTTGCGACGGCCAGGTCCGGATTTCCATCAAGGTTGAGATCGCCAATCGCCACGGATTCGGGGCCTGATCCTGTAATCAGGTTGAGGGTGGAGGAAATGCCCCCGCTGCCATTACCCAGAAGGACACTGACGGTGTTCGAACCTTCATTGGCAACCACAATATCGGGGTTGGCGTCGTGATTGATATCCCCGATGGCAACCGATTCCGGACCTGTGCCGACCGCAAAACTCCCGGATGCGGTCAGTCCCCCCGTACCGTCACCCAGGAGGATGCTGATTGTGCCGGCAGAGGCATTTGCCGTGACGATATCCTGGTTGCCGTCACGGTTGAGATCACTCATGGCCAGGGATTCCGGACCAGCACCGGCGGCAAAGTGACGGGCGGCAAAGAAACTGCCGTGGCCGTTGCCCAGCAGGATGCTGACGTCGTTTGAGTTGAAGTTCGCAATGGCAAGATCCGGTCTGCCATCGTTGTTCATGTCTCCGACAGCCACCGAGATCGGGCCGGATCCGGCCTGGAAATCCACAGCCGGGGAAAATCCCAGGATGCCATCACCCAAAAGCACGCTGACGGTGTTGGAGATTTCATTCGCGACAACGAGATCACCGTTTCCGTCAAGATTGACATCGGCGATAACGACCGACTGGGGATATATCCCCGTGTCAAGGTTGATAGCCGGGGCAAAATAGGTTGCTGAGCTTGCTGTCCATGGCTGGAAGCCGAGCATGGTCAGTAGCACCAGGGTCAGTGAAATGATGTAGCCCACGGACCGTAATTTGATTTCTTTCATTCTTAACATGGTTCTCACCTCTCCCACTAGAGTATGTGAATGCCTGTTCCCCTGACTCTCTCGCTAGGAGAGAGCCACCAGCTCCCTTTCGGCCCGGTGACACTCCCGCGTGTACGCTTCAAAGACCCGGGCAATCGTGGCCCTGCTCATCCAGTACTCGCCGGCAGCGATGCTGCCAATGACCTTCAGCAACTGTGGCTCGGAGATGTCTCTGGTAATGAATCCCCTGGCACCCGCGCGGGCTGCCAGGAACTCCTTTCGTTGACTGAATCTGGTTGCCACAACAATCACCTTGGCATTCACATTGCAAAAGCCATTCAAGGGGATCCGGTCGAGGAAAAGCAGCTCTCTGCCGCTGAAGCCCTGAGCGACTGTCTCCAGAGCCTGGTCTTCGCCCATGACCGTGACCTCCTCAAAAAGGCCCATGATCATGGCGGTGAACTCCTCGTCCCTCATCTGCAGAATGACCTTCATTTGCATGCCCCCAATGATTTACCGATGCGCATCCTAATCAATACGACAAAAGTATGATTTATTGCTCGTGGCCTTCTGCGCGTCGCATCAACAGGGCAGCGGCAAGGCGATCTTCAACCCCGAGTTTCTCATAAATGTGATACAGGTGGGTTTTTACGGTTGTTTCGCTGATATGCAGGGATTCGGCAATACCCCTGTTCCTGAGCCCCCTGGCCACCAGTTGAAGGATCTCCCTTTCCCGGTTTGTCAGGCAGCTGATGACCCTCTGATCCCTGAGGCCTGCGAAGGCCTCGAGAATTTTCGACGCGGTTTGCCGGGGGAACCAGACCTCTCCCTTGTGGATGACCCTGATTGCCTTGGTAAGCAGTTCCGGTGAAATGGAGGCATCAAGATGGCCCTTGATCCCCGCTCTGATGTATTCAAGGATGACATCCCAGTTGCTGACGCCGGTGATGATCACCTTCCGGTTTCTGCCACCGCGGATAACGTTTCTTATTCCCTGTAAACTGTTCAGTCCGTTCACGCGGGCCAGGATGACATCCACCCGATTGTTCGAAAGGATATCATCAAGCGTGCTGAATGAGCCGTCACCCTCAAGGATTCGAAAGTCTCCTTGATCCGCCAGTGCCCTTGCCTGTGGCAGGGCATGGCTGAGGGGGCCCAGAGACAGAAAAGTTATCTGAGCCATGGCCTTACATCTGAAAAAACCTGATCACTGAATAACCCCACCACTAACACACGAACACTGGATCAGTTCGGGATAATAAGCAACTACGGTACAAATGATCAAATGGGCATGCCCGAAAATAAATCTGGTGGTGTTTCAGCCTCCCGAAGGATGGTTAGCGGCCATATAACCGGTTTAACTCACCAGCCCTTGCCCAGATTCCATATTTCATCTGGTCATCTTCCATTCGCCAGGTCCAGTTTCCATGCAGGGTGGAGGGCATGTTCAGGCGTGCCTCGCTGCCGAGTGCCAAAAGGTCCTGTGCGGGAATGATGGCCAGCCTGGCCACCGATGCCAGCGCAGTTCTGATCAGCGGCCAGGGCATGTCGTCAAGCGATTGGGCAAGGTAGGCGGCAAGGTGGGTACGTACATGTTCGGGGGCGCTTCGGAACCATCCCAGCGTCGTGTCGTTGTCGTGCGTACCCGTATAAACGACGCTCTCCGGTTCGTGGTTGTGTGGCAGGTAGGGATTGTCCGCGTCTCCGCCAAAGGCGAACTGGAGGATCTTCATGCCGGGCAGGCTGAACCGCTTGCGAAGCTCATGAACCTGGGGCGTGATGAATCCCAGGTCCTCAGCGACGAACGGGAGCTCGCCCAGTTCCGATGCCAGTATATCAAGCAGTTCCGAGCCGGGAGCCTTGCGCCATTCACCTGTGCGGCCGTCCTTGTGCTCGCCCGGAATCGCCCAGTAGGCCTCCAGACCACGAAAATGGTCGATGCGCAACAGATGCATACGCTCAAGCTGTGCCTTCACCCTTTTTACCCACCAGGAAAATCCATCTGCCTTTAGCTCTTCCCAGCGATAAAGCGGATTGCCCCATCGCTGCCCTGTCTCCGAAAAGTAGTCTGGAGGGACACCGGCGACTTCCTCACAGAGGCAGGCGTCATTGAGGGTGAAGTACTGGCGGTTCGCCCAGACGTCGGCACTGTCATGGGCGACGTAGATGGGCAGATCCCCGAAGAGGAGAATCCCTTGCGATTCGGCGTGTTCCTTCAGCCGCCCCCACTGAAGATCAAAAAGGTACTGTTCGAAGATGATCTGCCGGATGATCCCGGCATGGTTTCTCTTCACTTCTTCAATGGCTTCCGGATCGCGGTCGCGCAGCGGCTCCGGCCATTCCCACCACGGCAGATCATGATAGATCCCTTTCAGGGTTGAAAAAACGGTAAAGTCTTCAAGCCAGCCTGCATGGCTGGTTCTGAATCGTTCAATCTCCTCGGCCAGCCTGGGATCCCGGCCAGCCTGCAGCCAGAAGCCGTCCGAGGCCCTGGCGCGTGTCGTTTCGGGCGAATGGGAGCCCTCAATACATGCCTGATAATCCGTATGGCTTAACCATCCCCTGGATACGCAGTCACGCAGGTCGAGGAAATCCGGATTTCCCGCGAAGGAGGAGAGGGATTCGTATGGTGACCCGTGACCATGGGTCGGTCCAAGGGGGAGGAACTGCCAGACCGAAAACCCCGCCCCTGAAAGCTCATCGATAAAGCATCTTGCCTCTTCACCCAGGACACCGTTGGTCAACGGACCTGGCAGAGAGCTTACATGCAGCAGGACCCCGGCGCGACGACGATCAAGCCACGGGTTCAAGCTTCCGTACTTCCCCGGCGCATAGTACCGGAAGCCTCGGCTTCACCACCTCCCGTTGAGATCGGATGTTTCAGATATGACGGGGCTGGTTCCCCGATCAGTTCATAGAGTTTGGTAAGGTGCTGACGATACAGCCGGTCAAAATCCTGTACCGCCTCGGCGGGGTTGTAGTCTCCAAACCACCAGAACCAGTCCGAACCTTCGCAGATGCGCAACTGCTCCATGGCCGCCTCGATGGTTCCCGGTTCAAGGGCGTTTTCGGCGAGTTTCCGGTCCAGATGCTCCTTGGCCTCGATCAGCATCTCCCAGGCACGGTTCTTGGCCGGCTCACCGATCCATGTCGCGAGGTTGCCGTACACCCACGAACCGGCGCAGACACTGGGAAGCCTGGCCTGGTGGGGGTGCCTGCCGAGATAGTCACTGAAGGTCGTCAGTTCATACTCGGGATGCTCGGCAATCGCCTGATAGAGCCCCCTCAGGAAAGGAAGCCCGTTCTCGGGGTAGTATTCCCATGCGTTTTCACCATCCAGTATGACCGAGACAACGGGGGCCTCCATGCCCTGGGTGTGATGCCGGATTCCCTCAAGCTCGTGCATGAAGTTCGCGATGGCGTCATCCGTATGCCAGTGCTGGTATTCAAACCCGATAAGGTCGGAGAGCTTGTCATCCCGGAAGAAACAGGCGATGGATTCGGTTTCCGTGCCCACGACCCACGGATGGTACAGGTCCTGGATCGTGCCGGACTCCCGCGGATTGCGGCCGAGTGAGTTGTGCAGGACGCCTTCACCGCTTGCCGCCCAGGTGAATCCGGCCCTGGCAAGCAACGCCAGGGCGTCTCCCGAAACCGCGCCTTCAGAAGGCCAGCATCCTGCCGCCTCCAGACCGAATACATTTGTATGAAACACCTTTGCCAGAGCAATATGATCCTGCGCCCGCTCCATCCCTCCCGGATAGTCTTTCGCCGGCAGGGGGGCATCGGGGATGGTTTCCCGCGCCGACTTGAAATCCAGCAACAACGGAAGAATGGGGTGGGCATAGGGTGTCGTTGAAAGCTCGATCTTCCCCCCGTGGGCCAGATGGCGGTAGCGCTCGGGTATTTCGTTGAGAAGGCGCGCGATCAGGCTGAGAAGATCCCGGCGGTCCTGAAGGTTGAAGTGCCGTCCCTTGGCGATCAGGCGACGAACAAGAAAGTCACTGGTTCTCAGGGTTTCGCCCAGCCAGGCCAGGTGATACCAGGTGACCAGGTCCAGAAAATAGGAAGGCCCAAGATAGTCCAGGGCATGATGCTGGCGGCCCTGCTCACACAGATGCCAGAGCGCCGCATAGTCGGGATACCGCTTCAGGTTGCGTTCGTGGTTAAGCCTGAAGCAACTGTTGATGATGAAGTTTTTTTCCTTTTTTCTGAAGCGCCCGCTTGGATGGACGAGGGCGCTAAGCAGGGGATCCGGCAATTCTCCCTCGCCGTCCAGCCAGGCCCGGATACGTTTTCCGTAATCGGAAATCTGGCTGGTCAGGGAGGGAACAAAGTTGACCACGGCGCGCGCTCCTTCCACCTGCGCCAGGATATTGGCCATGTCGGTGTAGTCCTTCATGGCGTGGAGATAGGCCCAGGGAAGGGCGTACCGATGGCTTGTTTCCTCCCTGTAAAAGGGCTGATGCATGTGCCAGCAGAAGACAACCGATAGGGGTCTCACCAGGAATCAGACCCCGTGGATGTTCTGACCGAGCATGTCCGGGGTGACCAGGACAACGCCCCCCTCGGAGCGGTAAAACCTCCTCGCATCTTCTTCGGGATCCTCACCGATGACCGTGCCCTCGGGGATACACGCCTTCTTGTCGATTACGCAGCGTTTCAGGCGGCAGTTCCGTCGGATCTCCACCTCGGGAAGAATCACACTGTCCTCGATATGGGAGTAGGAATGCACACGCACACCGGAGAAAAGCAGGGAGCGCCTGATCAGGCTGCCCGTAATCAAGCAGCCGCCCGAGACCAGTGAATCAACGGCCATGCCACGGCGGTCATCGTCATCAAAGGCGAACTTGGCGGGGGGCAACTGCTCCTGCTGGGTCCAGATCGGCCAGTTGCTGTCGTAAAGATTGAGTTCCGGTTCCAGGCTGGTCAGGTCCATATTGGCCTCCCAGTAGGCGTCAATGGTGCCGACATCCCGCCAGTAGCCCGGCGCGCCCGTGTTGGCATCCACGAAGGGGAACGCAAAGATGCGGTCCTTGCCAATCCCCTTGGGGATGATGTCCTTGCCGAAGTCATGACTGGTAAACGGATCCGCGGCATCTTCAAGCAATCGCCTGCGCAGGTAATCTGTGGAGAACACATAGATGCCCATGGAGGCAAGGGCCAGGTCCGTGTATCCCGGTGCGGGTTTCGGATGCTCGGGTTTTTCCGTGAACTCGAAGATTTCATAATCATCGTTGACGGACATGACGCCGAAAGCCTTTGCTTCATCGAGGGGGACCTTGATGCAGCCAACCGTCATGTCCGCCTCTTTTTCCACGTGGTAGGCAATCATCTTGCCGTAGTCCATCTTGTAGATATGATCACCGGCCAGGATGAGAACATATTTCGATTCGTAGGTTCTCAGGATATCCAGGTTCTGGTAAACAGCATCGGCCGTGCCGGCATACCAGCCTTCACCACGACGCTGCTGAGCCGAGAGAACCTCCACAAACTCGCCGAACTGACCGGAAAGAAAGCTCCATCCGCGTTGCAAGTGCCGCTGCAGGGAGTGGGACTTGTACTGGGTGAGCACCGAGATACGGCGGATACCTGAATTGATGCAGTTGGAAAGAGGAAAGTCGATGATGCGGAACTTGCCGGCGAAGGGCACCGCCGGTTTGGCCCGCCAGTCGGTAAGCGCCTTGAGTCTTGAGCCTCTGCCGCCAGCCAGGACCAGCGCAATGGTCTGGCTCGTCAGTAGACTGATGTGCCGGTCTGAATTTGCCACGGTCATACCCCCCATTCAGTCGGAAAGGATAGCAGTGTTGATGGTCTTGCGCTATTGCTCCCGCACCTGTTTCCGGCCTTTTTCATGTGCTCTATCCATCCATGTGCGATCGAATTGCGGCTACTACTCGTGAAATGAAATTGCTAGACTGAAACTCCAGAAGGGGAGATAAGCCATGAAGATCGTCAACCGACCAACCACACCTTTCGAGGACCAGAAACCGGGCACCAGCGGACTGCGGAAGAAGGTCAGGGTCTTCCAGAGACCGAACTATCTGGAGAATTTTGTCCAGTCCATCTTCGATTCCCTGGAGGGTTTTCAGGGAAAGACGCTGGTCCTGGGGGGGGACGGGCGATTCTACAATCGCCAGGCCATTCAGATCATCCTCAGAATGGCCGCGGCCAATGGATTCGGCCGTGTCCTCGTGGGCCGGGGCGGTATCCTGTCCACACCCGCCGCATCGTGTGTCATTCGCAAACACAGGGCGTTTGGCGGCATCATCCTTTCAGCCAGCCACAATCCGGGCGGACCCGATGCGGACTTTGGGATCAAGTACAACATCGGCAATGGCGGGCCCGCCCCTGAATCCATCACCGATGCCATCTATGAGCACACCGGAAAGATACGCTCATTCACCATTCTTGAGGCTGAAGACATTTCCCTCGACCGGACCGGCACAACGCGACTGGGCGAGATGGATGTTGAGGTGATTGATCCGGTCTCGGACTACGCGGAGCTGATGGAATCCCTGTTTGACTTTGATGCCATTCATCGATGGCTTCAGGGAGGGTTCCGGATGAGGTTTGATGCCATGCACGCGGTGACGGGGCCATATGCCAGAGATATTCTCGAAAGGCGCCTCGGGGCGCCTGCCGGCACCGTGATCAACGCCGTTCCCCTGGAGGACTTTGGCGGTGGTCATCCGGATCCCAATCTGACCTACGCGCCGGAGCTGGTGGACATGCTCTTCGGGGATGACGCCCCCGATTTCGGGGCCGCTTCGGACGGCGACGGAGATCGCAACATGATCCTCGGCCGCCGGTTTTTTGTCACCCCGAGCGATTCGCTTGCGGTGCTGACCGCCAACGCCCGTCTTGTCCCCGGTTACCGTGACGGGCTGGCGGGTGTGGCGCGATCCATGCCGACCAGTGAGGCCGTGGATCGGGTTGCCGAGCGCCTCGGCATCGCCTGCTTCGAAACCCCGACGGGCTGGAAATTCTTTGGCAACCTCATGGATGCGGGCAGGGTCACCCTGTGCGGGGAGGAAAGCTTCGGGACCGGATCAAACCACATCCGGGAAAAGGATGGATTGTGGGCGGTGCTTTTCTGGCTCAACGTTCTCGCAAGTCGGAAAGAGGGTGTTGAACAGATCGTGCGTGAACACTGGGCAACGTATGGTCGCAATTTCTACTCGCGTCATGATTACGAGGGGGTGGATGCCAGGGCCGCCAGTCAGATGATGGATCATCTGCGGGAGCAGTTTCCGGCCCTGCAGGGCAGGGTGTTCGGCAGACGGAAGGTGAGTTGCTGCGATGACTTTTCCTACACGGATCCGATTGATGGCAGTGTCAGCAGCGGACAGGGCATCCGAATCCTGTTTGAGGATGGTTCACGCATTGTCTTTCGCCTGTCGGGAACCGGCACCGAGGGGGCCACGGTCCGTATCTATCTTGAGTCATACGAACCGGATGCCTCCAGGCACCATCTTGACGCCCAGGTCGCCCTTGCGGATCTGATCTCCATCGCCTCCGATGTTTCCTGCATCCGCGAACGTATTGGAAGAGACACACCGACTGTCATTACATGATGTTTATCATGTAGATACAGTCGTGAGTTAATGTTACACATTCACTTGATCCATGTGGGATGACAGGCAGGTGCGTGCAGGTTCTTCCGCCCCGGAGGCGATTCCGGCGTGAGGCGTCTTTTCAATCCATGAACATCCCATGACGCAGGCGGGAGGGGTGTGCGTCTTTACCGGCGAGGCGCTGGGAGAGTATGCCTTTGGCGATTCACACCCGTTTGGCCCGAGGCGTCTGCCCGCCTTTCTGGATGAGTTCAGAAGGCGGGGGCTTGACCGGATGGTGCAGATGGAAGCCTCCCGCGAGGCGACTCAGGAGGAGATCGAGCGCTTCCATCACCATGATTACGTGGAATGGGTGAAGCGTTGCTCCCGGCGGGGCCATGGGTTCCTCGATGGTGGGGATACACCGGTGTTTCCGGGCATCTATGAGGCGGCGGCCACTGTTGCGGGGAGCGCGATTTGCGCCTGCGAGAAGATCATGAACGGGGAATGTCAACGTGCGTTTCTTCCGATCGGTGGCCTGCACCATGCCGGTCGCGACCACGCCGCGGGTTTTTGTGTTTTCAACGATTGCGGTGTGGTCATCGAAAGCCTGATGCGGGTCTATGCTCTGGAGCGCATTGTCTATGTTGATATTGACGCCCATCACGGGGACGGTGTCTTTTATGCCTTCGAGGGAGTATCCCGGGTTGTGATTGCCGACATCCATGAAGACGGACGCTTCCTCTATCCGGGGACGGGGTTTGCGGATGAGACGGGGACGGGGGAGGCGAAGGGGACCAAGCTGAACATCCCCCTGCCTCCGGGCGCGGGTGATGCGGACTTCTTCTCGGCCTGGGAAGAAGCCGAGGCCTTTGTTGAGCGTTTTTCCCCCGAATTCATCGTTTTTCAGTGCGGCGCGGACTGTCTGGCGGGCGATCCCATTACCCATCTTCAATACTCACCCGCCTGTCACCGCCATGCGGCCGAACGGCTCTGCCTGCTTGCCGACAGGCATTGCCGGGGCCGCATTCTTGGCCTGGGCGGAGGTGGCTATGCCCTGAACAATCTTGCGGTTGCCTGGTGTGAGGTTGTTGAGACCTTCTGCACGATCCATGAAATTTCTCTGTGACGAGATGCTCTCCCGGCTTGGGCGCTGGCTGCGCGCGGCGGGTTACGACACGCGCATCGCCCGGGAAGGTGCGGCCGACCGCGACCTGATCAGGCTGGCCACGACGGAAGGGCGCATCCTGCTCACATGCGACCGCAAGATGCGGGAACATAAGGATGCGGAAGGCTGTGTGCTTCTTCTGGAGGGCAGCAGGATCCGGAACTGGGTGGCCCAGCTGAACACAAGGCTGGGGATCAACTGGCTTTACGCGCCGTTCAGCCGATGTCTGCTTTGCAACACACCCCTGAAAGAGGGGGACGAGCATTTTCTCGGGCGCGTTCCTCCGATCTCCCGGAACAGCATTGACAGGGTCTTCTACTGCCCCGAGTGCGGCAAGCCGTACTGGCAGGGAGGTCATGTGAGGCGAATGCATGAAAAACTGAGCCGCTGGCAGAAACAATCATGATGAGCGTCGCCATATGCTGGCCAGCAGCGGGCCGGTCACGTTATGCCAGATGCTGAACAGGGCGCCGGTCAGGGCCGCCTGAGGTCCGAAGTGGGCGACGGCTATGGCCACCGCCAGTCCCGAGTTCTGCATACCCACCTCGATGGCAACAGTCCTGGCCCTTCTTCGGGACAGTTTCGCGTACATTGCGCCCCCGTAACCCAGGATCAGGCCGGCCAGATTCAGGGCTGCGACAGCCATCATGGTTTCGGCGCCAATGTGTGCCAGGGAATCCCGGTTCAGGGCTGTAATCACCCCCACGATCCAGGTGATCACAGCCATGGAGAGAAGTGGCAGCAGGCCATCAAGCAGCCACGGACAGGGTCTCCAGAAGTATCGGATGACCATGCCGGCAAGAACCGGCAGAAGGACGATTTTGGTGACGGTAAGAAAGAGGGAGAGAGGGTCTATCGGGATCCATGATGATGCCAGAAGCCATACCCATAGGGGGGTCAGAACGGGAGAAAGAAGGGTCGAGGCCGTGGTCATGGCCACAGACAGGCCGACATCGCCGCGAGCCAGAAAGGTGACCACATTGGAGGCCGTGCCGCCGGGAGCAGCCCCGACAAGGATGATTCCCAGAGCAATCTCCCTGGGAAGTCCGAGAACGAGGGCCAGCAGCCAGGCCCCCAGAGGCATGATGAGAAACTGAAGGCATACGCCGAGAATGACCGGCCTGCCCGCACTTTTCAGGGCCAGAAGATCCTTTCGCGTCAGCGTGAGCCCCATGCCGAGCATGACCAGGGCCAGCATCTCCGGGATCCACGCCCTGCCTGCCGAGGCGGTGTCCGGATATGAGAGTCCCCAGAATGCGCCAAGCAGCACCCAGATGACAAATCCGTCCTGGGCGACCCTCAGCCAGCGGGGGGAATCCATCTTCCGGTATGAGCTGTGCCCGGACTAGTCGTCTTGCAGGAGGCTCAGGATGCGATCCAGGCCTCCATGGCTGATGGAGTAGGGGGCAACCTCCCGAACCTTGGGCTTTGCGTGAAACGCGATTCCGAGGGCGGCCGCCTCCAGCATGGGTATGTCATTGGCGCCGTCTCCCACAGCGACGGTTTGCGACATGGGAATATGCCACATCCCTGCCTGCCGGATCAGGGCCTCCCGCTTGCTCATCGCGTCTGCAACAGGGCCAAGGGTTCGACCGGTCAGCCGGCCGTTGCTGATCTCAAGGGTGTTTCCCGCGGCAAAATCCAGGTGGAGCCTCTCCTTCAGCCGGTCTGTAAAGAAGGTAAACCCGCCGGAGACCAGCCCCACCTTCCATCCGTGTTCGGCGAGGGTGGAAACAAGCTGTT
This sequence comes from uncultured Zetaproteobacteria bacterium, assembly GCA_964501925.1. Taxonomy (GTDB): domain Bacteria; phylum Pseudomonadota; class Zetaproteobacteria; order Mariprofundales; family Mariprofundaceae; genus CAYLYU01. Next base: position 106,610 of record CAZCTM010000001.1, read on the forward strand.
CCGCCCCTTCTGTCAGCCGGATGCGTTCCCTGTAAACCTGCTCAAGCACCTCGGCCCTGAGGCCTCGCAGCAGCTTGACCCGTTCCCTGAGAGACGCCGCAAAATCCAGCTCACCCTCCATGGCCCGCAATGTGATGGAGGCGATCTCGTCCCTGACGCCGAGATAGTCACCCAGTTCGTCAATGCACTCACACCGGATCAGGGTTGAATCCATGTCCATGAACAGGCATCCCGGTTGCGAAAGAGAAGGCGAGGGGGGAAGGGCGGTGATGGCGATATCAGTGCCCAGACGCTCCGCCAGGGGTCGCAGCCGCAGGGTCAGGTATTTTGCGTCCCTTTCCGGTCCGGCCAGCCTGAGAGCACAGACCGGGCCGCGATCCACGATATGCGAGACCATCTGGCCCTCCATGGCCAGAACGGTGCAGATCTCCTTGAACGCCGGGAAATCGGAGCACCCGCACAGCAAGGCCCTCAGGCCGGCTGGCTGGCCGGGTTTCTGCCAGACCTCGAGATCGGGATCGGCATGCCACTGTTCGACGATGTCGGAGGGGGCCTCATTTTCCCAGGAGAGAAGCATTCCGTTTCCCGGCGTGCGCAAACGCAGATCAGCCCCGCTCTTCGAAATGGGATGGTTGGGAGGCGCCAGGATAATGACCGACATCGTTCTCTCCTTCGGGTTTCGTTGCGGAACGGTATGTGTCCGGCAGGGGCGTGTAAATATGCGACCCGGAAATCCGGTACGCTTGACCTGAGGAAGAGGATGAATGAGCGGATGAGTGTTCATTTTTGTCGCGAGTCCATACAATAGGGTTTGACAGGAGGGCGGGAATGTTGACACTTCCGCGTCTTTCCGGGCCGGTAGCTCAGTTGGCAGAGCAGCAGACTTTTAATCTGCGGGTCGTGAGTTCGATTCTCACCCGGCTCACCAGTTACCGGACACGCGATGTCCCCATCGTCTAGAGGCCTAGGACACCGCCCTTTCACGGCGGCAACAGGGGTTCGAATCCCCTTGGGGACGCCAAATATAGGCGACAAGACGGGAGATTGTGAAAATTTACCCCCTGTTATTAGTTGCTCAGGTCCAGACCTGGTTCGTGTAAAGAGTCTGTTCGCAAAGTGAAAGCGGATGGTGTGAACGTAAAACCGCCGAACTATTGCATGTGAATTGTTTGCCTGTGTCTGCTTTTGATTAGAAAACCAAATTTCCGGTTTCCTTCTTCGGATGATCAGACCATTTGTCTGATCATCTCACGGCGTGATGCCGATGCATAGACCGGTCATGGTTGTTCTCCTTGTGATTTCATTGCCATCCATGGGAAATACTCTATTTAAAAATCTCCATAACCTTTTTGCGATAGGTACTATGGCAGGCCATGCAGGCGCTGAGCATGCCGGACTGACGCTGAATCAGCAGAGGCATATCTTTTTTCTCTGCCGCCTGTTTGATTGCCATTGCCAGCTGATGCACCTTGTCATCGGCCTGCTTGAAAGCGGACATCTCCGTGCGTAGCGCGGCCATGATCTTCATGCGCTGAAACATCGATGGTTTCTCATGATTGGCGATATGCTCGGCCGCGACAGCAGCCGCTGCAAAATCCTCTACCAGCACCGCATGGTCCAGCGCTGCGTAATCTCGCCCGAGCTGCTGCATCACGGCTTTCAGCGTTCCTGCCTCGGCCGGTGCAGCTGTCGGGGCTTGTGTCTCCGGTTCACGTGCTTCTGTGGCAGAGGTGGTGCTACACATGGCATCATAGCGTTTCTTGTGATGGCGGAACGCCTTTTCATCGCCGCGTTCCTTGAAAATACGCATGGCTGCTTGCCAGTGCTTGCATGGCGGGGGGAAGGTTTCATCGTGGATATATGCGGCGATCTTGCGCACATTGCGTTCGTCAAAGCCCATCTCCGGCATCAGGCCCAGCACTTGCACCGGCTTTTTCAGTATCGCTTTTTCTTCTGTCGGATGCATTGCGAATGACGTGATCTTGTCAATAAAGCTCGCCCTGTCTGCTGTTGCCATCTTGTATTTCATCTGCACGCTGAACATCGGCGGCGCCTTTGGAGGATCCAGGTCAGCGTCGTGGCAAACCAGACACTGCTGCTGAAACAGTTTTTTGCCGGCGGTAAAATCAGCATCGGCTGCCTGAGCCCCGCCAGCCCAGGTGAGACACATTGTGAACAATAGTACGGCCTTCTTCATCTTTTTCTCCTTCATTTTATTGCGCTCTAGCCCGTGAAAACGGGTTGTTCGCACGCACTGTTTCTACGGTGAAAAACAGCACCGGCACGGCCACCATGGTCAGGAATGTGCCGGTGATCAGTCCGCCGATGGCGACATAGGCCAGCGGAGACAAACGTTCGATGCCGACTGCCCACTCCATGGCCAGCGGGATCATGCCGACCGCCGACGAGATTGCCGTCATCAGGATCGGCCGTACGCGTTTTTCCACGGCGGCCAGCAAAGCCGGTTTCAGCTCCATGCCGTTGGCCATTGCCTTTTTGGCAAAATCAATCAGCAGAATGCCGTTATTGACCACAATGCCCATCAGCAGGATCAGTCCCATAATGGCCGGCATCGACATGAATTTGCCGCCGAGCAACACACCGAAACCCGCGCCGATTGCAGCCAGCGGCAGTGTCACCATAATCGCCATCGGATCGAGGAATGAGCGGAATGTGACCACCAGCATCAGATAGAGCATCAGCAGCCCCAGCGTCAGCGCCTGCACCAGCCGGGAGAAGGTTTCCGAAAGTTGCTTGTATTCGCCTTCATAATAAATCCGGTAGTCGCGCGGCAGCTCCAGATCCGCCATGGCCCTGGCGACTTCATCATGCAGGGCCGTGATCGATACATTGCGCCGCCAGGCCAGCACATCAACCGTTGGCTCCAGATACTGATGCGTTTCTGCAGTCGGCGCGCTGATCAGCTTCGGTGATGCCAGCGCCGAAAGCGGCAAGAACGCGCCGGACGGTGTGCGAATATTGATGGCGCGAATGCTCTCTGCATCGTCCCGCTGATCCGGCCGCAAACGCACCACAACCGGGATGGAATCCTCGCCGGCAATGCGCAGACGCCCTGCCGGGGCTCCGCCAACAGCGCGTGCTACCTGCATCGCGACATCAGCGGGGGACAGCCCATGCATCCGGGCTCTGGCCGGGTCGATATTCAGGTTGATGCGCTGGGAGTAAGCAAGCCAGCTGCGTTCCATGCCGGTTAGTCCATGCACGCGCTTCAGACGCTGCATGACATCATCAGCCAGCCGATCCAGCACGGCCGGATCCGGACCGGAGATCATCACATCGACATTGGCGGCAATCGACGAGAGCGGTGTGGCGCCGAATACCGCCACATTGGCGGAGATCAGGCCGGGAATCTTTTGCATACGCTGGCGAATACCCTGGTTGATCTGGTAAATCGTTCGATCGCGGTGGAAGCGGTCCACCAGGTTCAGGGTCATCTCCCCCTGCTGCAGCAGGCGCTGGGAACCGAACGACTTCACTTGCGGTTCAGCGCCAATCACGGTCGACATTGAAACGATCCAGCTATCCGGAACCTCGGCATGGATTGCAGACTCGACCTGCTCGGTCAGCCGGCGCATGACGGCTGTATCGCTGTCCGGAGCCGCCTGGAAGGTGATCCGATCCACGCCGGTATCCATCAAGGGCATGATCTCGCGTCCCTGCATCTTCATATGTACGGCCGATATCGCAAACAGCAGCAGAAAAAAGCCCATTGTAAGTGCCCGATGATCAAGCGCCCCGTCGACCAGCCATACATAGGCGCGTTTCGTCGGTTCCATCACATAACGGGTAAACGGGTCGAGAAACCAGGCGAGCGGGTCGCGCGCGCCGGGCTTCAGTATCATCGGTGAAAACAACGGAATCATCGATACCGACACCACCAGCGATGCAAACAGTGCAACCGATAGCGTCACCGTCAGTGGCCGTAGCACCGTCTCCACAAAACCGCCGATAAACATAATCGGTACCAGCACCAGAATCGTACTGATCGTGCCGGAGGTATCGGCCAGCAGGATTTCATCGAGGCCGCGCACAGCCGCCAGTTTTCCTGTTTCCCCCATTTCGCGCATACGCCGTTCGATGTTCTCCATGACAACCACGACATCATCGGCCAGCAGGCCGACAGCAATGATGATGGCCGAGAGCGTGACCATATCGAACTCGAAATCGATCCAGCGCAGAATGGCAAAGGTGAGCAGGTAGGAGAGTGGCAGCGAGAGCGCCACGACCAGTGCTGCTCGGGAATTGCCCAGAAACAGCAGAATGACAATCAGCGTCATGATGACCGCGTCGCGCAGTGAATCGAGCATGTTGCTGACTGTCAGCCCGATCAGACGCCCCTGAGTATCGGCAATCTGAATATCCAGGTTGGGAAACTTCGCCTGCACTTCTGCCAGTTTCGCTTCAATGCTGTCCACCACCGGTTTGGCATAGCCACGCTCCGAGCGCAGCAGCGATACCGCCACCGCTTCCTGGCCGTTTCCCCGATAAATTGAGGTCGCATCGGCTGCGCCCCAGTGCACGTCCGCCAAATCGCCCACCCGGATATGGCGACCGCCGGGCAGCGGAACCAGTATGGCGGCAATATCGTCCGGATCATGCGCCTGAGCCTGTGCGGTGAGCAGAAAACGCTCACCATCCCGGTGAATAAGTCCGGCCGGCATGGAGATATTATCGGTTGTCAGCGCGGCAACGACCTGTGCCAGGGAGAGTTGATGCGCCCGCAACCGGTCGCGATCAATATCGACCGATACCTGACGCACCGGCCCGCCGAAGATTTCCGCCTCGGCCACGCCGGGCAGGTTAAGAAGCGTATCGCGAAGTTCATGTGATGCGATACGACGCACCTGTGCCAGATTCAGCCCCGAGCCCGGCGCCGGCGTTACCGCCAGCACCATGACTGCATGGGCTGCATCGGTAATCTTGAATACCAGAGGCTCGCTGACGCCGGCCGGTAACAGGGATCGCACCCGGGATAGCTCCGTTGTGACTTTTGTCGCGGCATTATCGATATCGCTGCCGTATTCGAACTCCACCTGTACGGATGAGACGCCATCGCGTGAGGTCGATGTCACCCGCCGCACGCCGTCGATAGCGGTCAGGCGTACCTCCAGTGGATGCGTTACATCATTGCTGACGTCTGTACTCATGGCTCCCGGCCACTGGGTGACAACTGCAATCATTGGCCGGTTGGTATCGGGGAACAGGTTGGTCGGAATCTCGACAAACCCCATGATGCCCAATAATACTGCAACCAGAGCGGCAGACAGGATTGCATGCGGACGGGACAACAATCCGGCAGCAAAACTCATGACGTATCTCTGCTGGATACGCTGTTGGTCTTCGGTGGTAGAACCGCATCTCCGTCATGCAATTTCAGCAAGATGCTGCCATGGCCTGTAATGACCTGTTCCCCCGGCTGAATATCGCCAACTACAGCACAGCCTTCCGGGCCGCATAGCGGCACCCGCACAGGCAAGCGTTTGAGGACGAATGCATCATCCTGACGAACAATTTTAAACAGAATACGTTGATGTTCGTCTGCTGCTGGCAGCAGGGCATTGCGTGGTACAACCAGCGCGCCTTCAGCTTTCCGCGTCAATACCCGGGCAGCAATATGTGCTCCATCCGGTAGTCCCAGTGGGCGCTCGGGCAAATCAATTTCCAGGCTTCCCATAGCCTGCTGATCCAGAGTGGGATTGATACGTGTAATATGAGCCACCATGGTTTGGTCGTCATGCGCCAGTATGACCTCGCCACCAACCCGGATTCGGGTCAATGTCTGTAATGGAACCGGAACCACAACGCGCCCGCCTTGCCTGGAACTCAGCACATACAATGTTTTCGCGGGCATGGCAGTATCGCCAACCTCGACCGGGCGTTGAGCCACAGCAGCCGTTATCGGAGAGCGAATATGGCCATAGGAGATCTTCACCTGAATCTGATGAATCTGTTCTTCAAGTGAACGGACATTGGCGTGATCTGCACGTACTCTGGTTTCCCACTGTTCTACCGCAGAGGCAGATGAGCCTCCCGCCCGAAACAGCTTTTTCTCACGTTCCAGTTCACGAGAGTCATGCTCAGCCACAGCTCGGGCACTGACCAGTTTGGATGCCAGTGCATCCTGACTGGCCTCCAGCTCTCTGGTATCCAGATGAACCAGCATATCACCCTGCTTTACATGACCGCCGGCGCGTGGCCCCAATTCCAGGATTCTGCCGCTGATCTGCGCGGTAATACGCACTTCACTGGCACTCTGGACCCTTCCCAGTGCCGGGAACCCGTTGCTTACGCGGCCCTGAACAACCTGACTGTAGGATAACGCCCAGGGGGTCTGCTGCATTCGGGGCTCATCCTCAATATGCTTGAGATTCCTGTTCAAGATGACAGCCGACGCAATCACAATCATCACAATCAATGGAACAATCAATCGTTTAACCCTTCCGGATAACCGCACGTTCATGGCGCACTCTCTGAAACTGCTTGTTTCTCCCGGGCCTGTCTCTGATAGGCAGACGGCTCCTCGCCTACAGCCAGATGTAATTGATCATCGGCCAGCCACCAGTCGACCATCGCATTGCTCAGATTGGAGCGGGCCTTGCTAAGTGCCGCCTCGGCATCAAGGAGATCCACGGCGGATAGCCGGCCATTTCTGTAACGTTCCGACTGGATTTTTTCCGTCTCCACCGCCGCCCAGAGGCCCGTGAGGGCAGCCTCGTATTGCAACCTTGCTGCCTTCCATGCGGCCTTGGCCGCTTCCATTTCTGCCTGTGCCTTGTTCAATACCGCAAGCTGCTGTTGGCTTGCTGCTTCACGACTGGCGCGTGCCTGATCAATTCGGGCAGAGCGCCTGCCTCCATCCCAGAACTGCCAGACCAGCTGACCGGAAACGCTCCAGGTGTTGTCGCCTGCTGCCGTATACCCCTGATTCCGGGAGGTGACGGCCTGTACCGTGAAATTTGGCAGCCATTCACGACGAGCACCCTTGAGATCTTCCTCCTGTGCCTCAATGATGCTTCTGGCGCTTTGCACATCGGGACGCTGAGCCAGCAGTGACGCATCCAGGGACAGCAGGTCATCTGGTTTGTTGTCGGGGGGGTTAATTTGTGTCGTAAACGATTGCTGGTTTAACAGGGAAGCCAGGGTGGCACGCAGGCGAGCTTCATCGCCCTCAAGCGCCGCGATTCGTCCCTCGACCAACTTGATTTCAGCATTAATTCGTAGCAACTCCACGCGTGCAATACGCCCAACCCGGATTGCTGACTTGGTTGTTTCACGATGTTCCAACAAGGCATGGTGCTGACTCAACAGGGACTGACGGATTCCGGCTATACGCTGTAACCCACGATATAATGAAGCACCTTGGGCAAACAGGTTCAGGCGTGTATCGGCCACATTATAAACGGCAGCCCTGCTTCTATGTTCCTGTGCACGGACGTCTGCGTGAATGCGACCGTCAATGTCAATGGGTAGCGTCAGCATGGCGCCATAGCCGAACTGATCACTGTCGGTGGCAAACGTAGCGAAATTGATGGGTGGTGAAATTGGGCTGACAAGCCTGTCGTTATTGTAATGCGTGTCATGAGTGAAAAGTTCGGCGTGCCCCCAGTATTTGCTTTTGGCTACCTCAACACTGGCTAACGCAGCATTTGCCCGCTCCCTGGAAGCAACCAGTTGAGGTGATGCTGACTCCAGTTGATGGAGGATATCGCCCAATCCCAGGCGTTCCTCAGCCTCCGTCCCCGAAGGCAGGATCAGCAGGCCAAGAAGCACACCGTGAAGAACTGTTTTGAGAGCGGACATCACAAGGTTGCCAGTGACAATTTGGGGGATGCAGTTTTTCATTGATTGCATCCTCTGGCTCTGGATGAAATCAGCTGATCCGATATATGCTTGAGTGTGTCAAGCGTGACCTGTATATCCGGGTCCGGTATGCCGCTGAGCACTTCCTGCTGAAATTCGCTTACAAGCGGGATCAGAACCGTCAATGCCTGTTCACCTTCCCTGGTCAGGGAAATACGGTAGTAACGGCGATCACCCGGGTCATGGCTACGCTTCACCAGGTTTTTTTTCACAAGTCCATCAATACGGCGGGTGATGGTGGTCTTGTCACGCAGCATCAATGCGGCAATCTCGACCTGCGTCAATGTGCCCTGCTTTGACAGTCGGTAAAGTATGCCGAAGTCCTGTGCCGAAAGAGGATAACCGTGTTTTGCAAAACGGCGGGCAATTTCCTCGGTCATCAGGAAAGCGGTTCGGTTCACATGCATGCCAATGGCCTGGTCCAGTTGAAATTCCATCATTACTCCAGATGTTGTTCGTTCAGAATATTCAAAATATAGATCATATCGTTGTATGTTACAACCAATGTATATAGCAACCATATGCGGATATTTATAAATTTCAGTAGTGCTACGATGGCAATGTCATAAAAGGGCCGCCTACCCGGTCAGCGATCCGGTGCTTGTTGCCAGGCTTGGCAGGCTTGGTTTTTGATATCCATCCACCTACACTGATGCAAGGGTTGGAGGAAGTCATGGAAGTTCCCACGATTTTCAACTATCGATTTCTTTTTAAGGCATCCACGCCTGTACGATTGCCGCCATTTGCCGGTTCCACCTGGCGAGGTGCTTTCGGAAGTGCACTCAAACGAACCATCTGTGTCATGCGTGACCTTGATAGCTGTGAGGATTGCCTTCTCTACAGTCAGTGTGCCTTTCCGGAGATTTTTGTGCCCCCACGCCCCCGGTTGTTGTCCCGCCGCTATGGGAGACCGCCACCATCCTTCGTGTTCGCACCACAGGATGGAGGGGAGTTGTCCGTGAATGATAAGACAAGCATTGAACTGCGTCTTCTGGGCAAGGCAAACCGCCACCTTCCTTTTGTCGTTTATGCACTGAAACGGGCGGGTATTAATGGGATGGGCAATGGTCGCGGCAGATTGGAGCTGCTGGAGATCGACCAGTTGGGTCGAAACGGATGGTGCTCTGTCGGAACGGCCAAAGGTGCCATAAACCCTCTGTCAGAGCCCTTCATGCCGCCGCCTCCTGACCCACCGCCCCGGGTGCGTGTCATCCTGCTCGCACCGTTGCGCCTGAAGTCCAGAGGCCGCAATGTCCCCCCAAGGGAATTTACAGCCGATATCTTTCTCGGTTCCCTGCTTCGGAGGATTTACCTGCTTTCTATGATGAATAATGAAGGCAGCAGCAAGAATCGAATTGCTCCGGAGGCCATGGCATCAACTGTCCGATTGGTGGATACTGATCTGCACTGGCGGGAGATCGTGCGCCGCTCCTCAAAACAGGGTCTGATGCGCGCGGGTGGAATTGTGGGAAGCTTTGTCCTGCAAGGTGAACTCGCCCCTTTCTGGCAATATTTGTGGTATGGGCAATGGCTGCACGTGGGTCACATGGCCTGCATGGGTCTGGGCGCCTACCGTCTGGAGGCTGCCAAGCTTGTCGGAGAAGCGAAACATGCATCGTCGGGCAACAATACCGCTCATGCATGAACCGGAAGATTATCCACGACGCATTCTGCTGACCGCTGCTGGGCTGACGCCGCAGGTGGTGACAGAGACGCTCTATGCCCTGGCGGTGGGAAGGAATCCGGCCTTTGTTCCCACCGAGGTTCATGTATTCACGACACAAGAGGGAGCGCAACGCGTCCGATTGCAATTATTGTCCGAGGATCCCGGATGGTTTCATCGCCTGCGTGGGGAATATAAGCTGTCGGCCATCGACTTCAGTATGGCAAATGTGCATGTGGTGGAAGGAGAGAGCGGAGTACTGGAGGACATCCACACGCCGGGGGAGAATGCGGCTGTGGCCGATGCCGCCGCCTTGCTGATGGCCGAATTCTGCCGCGATGAGGATGCAGCCGTGCATGTCTCCATCGCCGGCGGTCGCAAGACCATGGGCTATTATCTCGGCTACGCCCTTTCCCTTTACGGCAGGCCGCAGGACCGTCTCTCCCACGTCCTGATTGAGCCTCCTTTCGAGTCCCATCCGGAATTCTTCTTTCCCACCCGCAAGAAACATGTCATTTACACCCATCCGCCGGAACAGCGACCGCTCGACACCTCCGAGGCCAGGGTGATGCTGGCGGAGATCCCCTTTGTGCGTTTGCGCGATGGTCTGCCGGATGCGCTGCTCGAAAGGCGTGCCAGTTTCACTGAAACGGTCGAGCTTGCGCAGGAATCCCTTGGTCCGGCGAATCTGAGGCTGGATATATCCCGGGGACTGATCGTCTGCAATGGTCGGAACGTCCACATGCCATCGGTTTATTTTTCTTTCTATCTGACTGTGACGAGATACTGGCTGGCCGGCAAGGCTCCGGGAAGGCACGAACTGCGCACAGCGGACTTCCTCAACGTCTATCAACAACTGGTGGGAGAGATGGATGGAAACTATGAACGAGTGGAGGCATCCCTCAGGGGGGAAGACATGCTGCCTGTTACGCGGTTCGACGAATATCGAAGCAAGGCAAATCAGTTCCTGAGCACAGCATTGGGGCCGCTGGCAAGGTTATTCCTGATTGAAGGAAAACGGGGTAAGCAAAGATTTAACCGCTACGGACTCTGGGGGTTATCTCGTGAAGCCGTTCGATTTGCCAGGCTTGGCGAAGCGGCGCAAGATGAGCCCTTGAGCCAGCCTTCGGGGGAGGGATTGCCATGAGCATGAAGACCTACAAACTCGAAGTGTCCTTCACGACACCTGCTTTTCTGGGCGGGGCGGATCAGTCCGGCCGATGGACGCACGTCGGCAAGCTTTCAACGATGGGGCTGGGACGGTGTGCGGTGGAGGTGATTGAGGGATGAAGCAGTGGGATGAGGCATGCTTCCATGTGGTGCTAGGGGCTTTACTACACGATATTGGCAAGTTTTTCGAAAGGGGAGAGTTGCTGGTCGATTATCGGACGGATGAAGGCAAGCAACAGATGCTTTGTCGCTGGAATTATGAAAGGCGGTATTGGGGATACAAGCATGTGCTCCACACCCTCCGTTTTTGTGAAGAGTTGGGTAGGCACATCAGTATTCTGGAACCCGAAAGTGGACAAAAAGGCAAAGCGGCTGCCTCGCATTGGGTCAACATGGCTGCCCGCCACCATGTAGCGGAAGGTGAGCCGCTTGAAGTGCTGGTGCAACATGCAGATCATTTGGCCAGCTCAGAGCGGGAGCGGGGAGACTATTACGAAAAGGGCATTCATCAGCGCACCCTTCTTGAGCCCATTACGGAACGGGTAAACCTTCAAGGAGAGAATCGAGTCGTTTCTCATCGTCTGCCAATTGCCAAGATTGATCTGACCGGCAAAGGGAATATGCCCGAGACAGTCGCGGACCTTGGACTGAAAGAAGCGGATGATATTTGGTTGTCTTCTGACCGGTTGAATGGCGACTATGAGCGTCTAGGGCAAGCATTGCTGGATGATCTGAAAAGGATGCCGACGCCCGCAAGACTGACCGCTGATTCGGCGCGAAGCGTGATGACATGCCTGCTGGCGCTGTTCGAACGTTATCTGTCCCAAGCTCCAGCCGCGACCAATGTGAGGCACCCAGACATTTCACTTTTCGATCACCTGCGCATCACAGCGGCGATTGCCGAGGGTCTTTATAGGCACCATGCCGCACGCGGTGAATTAGATAATATCGGCGCCATCAGGCGCGAGGACCGGGACAAGTGGTGTTTGGTATGCGGCGACTTTTCCGGTATCCAATCGTTTATTTATCGTATCACCAGCAGCGGTGCGGCCAAGGCGCTCCGTGGGCGTTCGTTGTATATCCAACTTTTGTGTGACGCCGCTTCCGAATACCTGATGCGCAGGCTTGGGCTGATGCCGACGGCGCGCATCTACTCTTCCGGCGGCAAGTTCTATCTGTTGATTGCCGATGCGCAGAAGGATGAGCTTCGGCAGGGAGCCGAGGAGGTGAATGCGTGGCTTTTGAATGAGTTTGGGGTTGATGTATTTCTCGGCATCGGTATGGCCAACGTGTGCGCGGATGATTTTAAAGGCGGCAACATGTCAGCCAAGTGGAAGGAAGCGCATGACAATCTGATGCAAGATCGCAATCGCCGCTTCGCGAGGCAGATAGATGCGGGATTTTTTGCGCCGCAAAAATCTTTGGACAAGGGAGCGCACTGCGAGGTTTGCGGTCGGAATGATGCGGATGCAGATTTGCTGGGCGGAAGATGCGTTCAGTGCCGCAGTCTGGAGGAGCTTGGGAAAAATATCGCGGATGCAACGCACCTGTTCTGGCGTTGGGGCGGCGATGCTCCGCGGTTTGCTGGGAAACAGATTGCTAGCACTTCCTTCGATGGGCTGGGATGTACGTTGTATTTGCTGGACTCTCCCCCGGAGTTCGATTCGGATCTTGGTTCTCTGAATGAGTCGGTGCTGGAGCGGATCAACGATCCGGATTGCATGGATGGCAATGCGTTGGGCTATGCCTGCCGCTGGCGGTGGCTCGGCAAATGGGATCGAAACAAGGAATCGGCCCACTGGGAATTCGATGATTTTGCCAGCAATACCACCGGCATCGAACGGCTTGGCGTGCTACGCATGGATGTGGATAACCTGGGGCAGCTTTTCATCCGAGGGTTTCGTTGGGCGGACAAGCAGGTAATGGGCTCGCTGTCCCGGGTGGCCACGCTTTCACGGCAGCTTGACTTCTTTTTTTCCGGTCATTTGATGCATCTGCTGAGGGATGATCAACGCACGCAGATTATCTATGCCGGAGGTGACGATCTGTTCCTGATCGGATCATGGGACGGCCTGCCGCATGTTGCGCGGAAGATTCAACAATCGTTTTCGCGTTATGCGGCGGAAAATCCCGATTTCACGATTTCTGGCGGCATGGCCATGGTTCATGGGAAATACCCGATCTCGCATGCGGCTGAGTTGGCCGGCGAGGCAGAGGAAAGGGCCAAGGGTTTGGTACGCCGGGTGGAAGGAAAATCGCTGGAAAAAGCTGCGTTCTGCACACTGGATACGCCCATTGGATGGGAGGATTTCTCTGCGGTGGAAAGATTGCGTGGAGAGATCGAACAGACATTCATGGTGAATCGGGGAGTGCTCGGTCGGTTGCGCCATGTCGTGATGGCTCAGCAGGAGTATGTGCGGCGTAAGCACAGCGTCGGAATGGATGAGAGCAGCATTCGTGAATTGCTTTACTGGCAGCGATGGCGCTGGCTATTGGTCTATCATCTCCATCGCGTAGCAAAAAGGCATAAAGAGATTGAACCGCAGATCTCGGCGATTCGGCGTGCGGTGCTGGGCAATGCAATCGAAGGAAGAAAAAGCGATGTTTCTGTCATCGACTGGCTGCAGTTGCCGGTTCGGTGGGCGGAGTTTTTACACAGGGAGGCGAGATGAAAGATCAGCGAAACAATCGGCTGCGTAACGGGAAACAACAGGGTGGACAGAAGCAAACGCAGGGTTCACGCGACGGGAATGTTCCCAAAAAAGAGGATGTGCAGCGTTTTGTCTGGGACGAAGAGGCTGTCAAGGACATGGTGAGAGCAGCGGAAAGTCTTGGGCAGCATTTGAAAAACAAGAAGGTGACATCCACCCAGCTTCGCAACGCCTATGGCACGATGAAAAAACTGGAGATGGTGGGATGGAACGCAAAAACGCGCACCAAGGTGATGCTGATCAAACCTCGCCTTGCATATGCTGCGGAAAGACATGGGCATGGCATGAAGGATCTGAACAATGTTATTGGCTGGGCCATAGACGCCATTCGGGACGAGGAAGAGGAAGACTTTCGGAGATTCTGCAACTTTTTTGAGGCTATCGTCGCATATTTCAGGGCAGCGGGAGGAAAATGATGGGTAACACGAACAAGACTCCGAAGTTGGAAGCGAAGATCGTTGTTTCTGGCGAACTGATTGCCGAGACAGGTCTGCACATCGGCGGCAATTCGGTGGGTATGGCGATTGGCGGTGCTGATTCCGTCGTGGTGCGCAATCCATTGACCAATGAACCCTATATTCCCGGATCCTCTCTGCGCGGCAAGATGCGCTCACTGATGGAACGCGTGCGGGGTGATGAACAGCAAAACAGGGAAGAAGGCGGCTTCTCGGTCAAGACAAACAAAAAGGGAGAACTGGAGGTGCTTGCTGGCAAAGATCCGAGCACCATGCTCGGCAGGTTTTTCGGCACCTCGGCCGAAACCGGTGGCACGCCGACGCGGTTGACGGTGCGGGACTGCCTCCTGTTGCCGGACAGTGTGGAAGATCTGAGCAATGCCCCGAATACCGATATGCCGATGACGGAAGTCAAAACCGAAGTATGGATCGATCGTATTACTTCGGCGGCGAACCCACGGCAAATCGAACGGGTGCCGGCAGGCGCACGCTTTCGATTCGAGGTCGTGATCGACGTACTCGAGGGAGATGATGAGAAGAAGTGGCTTGACTTTCTTAAGGAAGGCATGCGCCTTGTCGAGGCGGATAGCCTTGGAGGTTCGGGCAGTCGGGGATATGGCCAGGTGCGTTTCGAGGACGTGAAGGCGGTAAGGCGATCGGTCGAGTGGTATAAAAATCCGGGGGTTCACCATGAAACGCCGCTGAATTTCAACTCAGCCGATGGTTGATATCTGCTACAAGCTTCGTTTTGAAGCGCCGCTGCATGTCGACGGCCGGGGCACGGCTTATTACGAACGCGCCGAACATTTCATTCGCTCGGATACGCTGAGTGCGGCGATTTCCTCCAACTGGCTCCAGCTTTTCCCCGCAGATGCTTCGATCATTGCCAACCCTCCATGGCTGGTTTCGTCGCTGTTTCCGTATTTTCGGGATCTTCTGTTTCTGCCGCGACCGATTGCCAGCAGAGCAATAAGCTCCGATCCGGAGCATGCGAAGAAGATCAAAAAGCTCCAGTGGCTTGAACTTTCGATCTGGAAGTCGGTGGCGGAAGGCGCGCCTGACTGGCACCGAGGAATCGAGTCGGGAGAGGGAGGGGTTGCGTCACGGCAGAGTCTTCCAGTGCTCTGGCTCGAGGAAGGCAAGCCGAGGATTGCAGTAGATCGCGGCAACAACGGAGCTGCTGAAGGACGGATCTTTCATTTCTCCCGGGTACACTATCGCCAGGATGCCGGTCTGTATTTTTTCGCTCGATTCGAGAACGACGCAGTTCGCGAAAAGTTCGAAGCGGCATTGCGACTGTTGGGCGATTGCGGCATAGGTTCGGACAGAAATTGCGGCCATGGGCGATTTTGCTTCCGTAGCGAGAAAACAACCATGCCAAATCCGGCGCGCCCGGTCTGCCTGTCTCTTTGCTCTCCCGATCCGGAGACGGATATGGAAGATGGCTGGCTGGATGACGCGGCATACGATCTGGTCCGGCGCGGCGGTTGGATTGGGGGCTCTTCCTGGCGCAAGGCTTCGCTGCGCATGTTCGTCGAAGGCAGCCAGTTTCCGCGCTGTCTCAATGGCAGGATGGTCGACGTCGGCCGGCATCCGGTTCATGGCCATCCTGTATGGCGTGACGGCAGGGCTTTCATGGTCGGAGGAATGCCATGAAAATGAAGTTGAAGATGGAGGTGCTGACGCCGCTACATGTGGGCAGCGGTGTGGAGATGCTCAATGGCATTGATTTCATCGGTCAAGAGGGAATACCGCTTGTGGTCGATCATCAAGCCGTGTTTGAGCAGCTCGCTGAAAAGGGCATGGATAAACTTGGTGCAGTTCATAGGATTGATGAACTGCTGCACCAACTGGACGGCCAAACGCCGGGTTATTCCCTTTCTGTTCTGCATGGGGACAAGTCTGTCCCGGAGCGCATCCGGCAGCAGCTCAAGGACGCGCACTGGCGGGCCTTGGTTCCGGGCTCGTCGCTCAAGGGCGCGATTCGAACGGCGTTGATGGCCGAGCGGTTGCGCAGGCAACCACCGAGGCCTGAAGCCATCCCCATTTTTGATCAAGGAAAAAGAAGGCCCTCCGTCAGGGAGAAAGTTTCTTCGCAAAAGGTTGCCAAGGGAGTCTTCGGAAAAAGTCCGAATTTCGACTGGATGCGCATCTGGAAGGTAGGGGATGTTGCATTTGACGTATCCGCGTTGCGCCTTGCTGATGTGCGTTTCATGAATCTGGTGGAAGATCCGCCGGTCGCGGGCTGGAAAGACATGCCTTCCAGGAAGAACTTTACAACCTGGAAGAAAGCCCATGGCGTGCATGTAGAGGTGTTGATGCCCGGCGCGATGGCAAAATGTTCGATCGTGCTGGATAATGTTTTGTATCAAAATGCTCATCGTCGCTTGCGCTGGGATCAGGCAATCCGTGACTTCGAGAGATTGCGCGCGATATTGAATGCCCATGCACACTATCGTCTGGAGAGGGAACGGAACTTCTATCTTCAGCGCGACCTTGATGTGCCCTGGCGCACATGCGAACAGGTGCAGGACATCATGAAGCGCGATGCCAAGGCCATCTACCTGCAAATGGGCTGGGGAAACGGATGGCGGGGCATGACAGGCGATTGGCAAGAGGATGTAGGCATCGAAAAGCAAATGCGCAGGTTGTATCGCTTGGGGAAAAAGGAGTATTCGATCTTTCCCAAGACTCGCCGGTTGGCCGTTGCCGGGGGTGAGCCATCTCTTCCATTCGGCTGGGTGCGTCTATGGCTTGAGAGTGAGGATAATGAAATCCGGCGTGGCGGAATTCTGATATTGAACAAGAGCAAGGAGACATCGACCGGTCAGGCGGGTAAGCCCGAGGAAAGGCAGAACATGCCAAACAGCGAGCCAGATGCGGAACTGTTGGCCAAACTGGAGGAACTGAAGAAAAAGGGGATCGGAGGCAGGCGGTGAAGCCGGCTTATATCATCAGCCTGTGCGGCACAAGCTGCCTGACCAATGTGGCGGGAGACCTTCGGCGAATGGTGACGAAACATGCCAATGCGCCGGATGCTTCCCACATGCCCGAACAGGACAGAGCGGAACTTGAAAAACTGATTGACAAGGTGCGAGACAACCTGAACACAGCGTCTCTTGAACAAGCCAGAAAGCTGAGTGCGGAAATCAATAGTCTGACCGCCTTCTACGAAGGAGATTTCTGCAAGGGAAGGATGGATCAGCATGTTCTGATCCATACGGATACCTGGCTAGGGAAAGCGGCGGCGGAGTGTATCTGCAATGCCCTGAAGGCATTGGGGATTATTAATGTGCAGACGATCTCGTTTGGTGGGCTGCGTACCGATTCGATGGTGAACTTCCGGGCGGCATTGGGGGAGATGGCTCGCTGGTGTCACTACAACATTCCATCGAAAGGCGTTCATGTTGTCTTCAATCTGACCGGCGGATTCAAGAGCGTGCAGGGTTTCATGCAGACCCTGGGGCTGTTTTACGCGGACGAGCGTGTTTACCTGTTCGAGGGAAGCAATGAGTTGTTGCGTATTCCACGTCTTCCCGTGCGCATGGATGCAACCGAGGATGTCAAGAATCATCTGCGAACGATTCGGCGTTTGTCCCTAGATTTGTCAACAGATGGTGATGTCCCCGACCTTTACGTGCATAAAATCGATGGTGAACATTTTCTTTCCGAATGGGGTGAGCTGGTCTGGCAACAGGAGAAAGACGCTATTTATCGGGAACGCCTCTGGCCCGAAGCCAGCGAGCGCTACCGTTATGCCGATAAGTTCGTGAAGCGGGTCGAATCATTGCCGGGGGATCGAAAGCTTCAGGTCAACTTGCGCATGGATGAACTGGCGCGCTATCTGGAGCTGTCGGACAAGCCGAATCCCAAGTCCTTGAACTTCAAGGCCCTTCAGGGGAATCCATGTCCTCCTTGCACGCATGAGTTTCGGGCATGGTCGGATGGCAATGCCAGCCGCATCTTCGGTTGGTTTGATGACAATGTTTTCATCGTGGACAGGCTGGAAAAGCATTTGTGAGCACGGTCTGGTTCGTCTCCCGCCACCGTGGCGCGGTGGAGTGGGTCGCGCGGCGGGGTATCGAGGTGGACGAAGAGGTGGATCATCTGGACGTCGACAGGGTACAGGGGGGCGACACGGTGATCGGCACGCTGCCGGTGCATCTGGCCGCCAAGGTCTGCAAAAAAGGCGCCCGTTACCTCCACCTCTCTATAGATATTCCGCCTGAGCTGCGCGGCAGGGAAATGTCGGTCGAGGACATGCAGCGCTGTGGTGCCCGGCTGGAAGAATTTTACGTCAAAAAGGTTGATGGCAACCAGTAACGTCCACATCTGCATCGTATCGGATCAGGTGCTGGCCAACCTGATACCCGCCCTGATGGAGCGGCCGGAAAGGGTCTATTTGGCGGCAAGCACCGGCATGACGGAAAAGGGAAAGACGGAACTCCTTCGGCGCATACTGGAGGAAAGAGGGATAAAGGTCGCCGTGCAGCAGGGGCTTCCCGACATGAATCTCGCTGCCATGCGTAATTTTGCGCAAGACCTTCTCGATAGAGTGAGAAGGGAAGGGGGGAATGCGAAGGTGACGCTCAACGTTACCGGAGGCACCAAGCTGATGACGCTGGCCCTGTTCGACGCATGTAGCTCCGGGGTGGACCGGATCATCTACACGCATACGGATCGCGATCTGATCGAGGAGCTTCCGAAGGACCTGAAGGGAGGCGAAGTCACCGGGAAGATCGAGCCTGTGCTCGATGTTCCCACATACCTCAGGGCTCATGGGTTCCGCTGCCTGAAGTCCAGGAGCGACGGACGGAGATGGAGGGATCGGTGCCTCGTACGCCTGGACCTCACGGAGGCTTTCGTGCAAATCTCCCTGCGCCATGAAAGATTCCTGGGTGCACTCAATTATGCCGCCTCCAATGCCCTGGGCGGCGGCGGGAACCTTTCCCGGCCCGAACAGGACCTGAGCCACAGGCTCGGTCCGCAAAAACAAGTCTTTCTGGCACATCTCGTAGAAAAAGGTCTCCTGTACTGGGATGGAAAACAAAGTGTGGAGTTTTGCGATGTGGAATCCGCCCGCTATGTGGGCGGTGGATGGCTGGAGGAATACGCCTGGCTGAAGCTTGCCTCACTCCGGCCCGACGATGTGCGCTGCGGCGTCGAGGGCCGCTGGGAGAGGGCGCGCAAGGTGATGAACGAGTTCGATGTCGTGGCCGTGCACAACAACCGCTTGCTGCTGATCGAGTGCAAGACCCTGCGCATGGATCGGGAAGGCATGAGGGACACGGAAATCCTTTACAAGCTGGACAGCCTGGCGATGGACCTCAAGGGACTCTATGGCTCCGTGCTCCTTCTTTCCGCCCGCGTACCCACCGATGCCATGAAAAGGCGCGCTCGCCAGCAGAATATCGCGCTCATCGGTCCTGGGGAGCTGGTGCATCTGGATGGACCCCTGCTGCACTGGATGGAGTCAGGAAAACTTTCTCCCTGAAACTCCGCCAAGCTTGGCGGCTCATGTTCTGAGACTTTCCCCGCTTATGATGCTCCCCGAGAAACTGGATTGGTTCCAGAGATCAGGGGGAAGCCATGGAAATCATACGTTGTTGTTTGCAGGAACTGAATCTGGGGGAACCGGTCGCGCACCTGAATCTCACCATGTTTCCGTTGCTTGCCGAAAGCAGTGGCAAGCGCGGGTATCTGGTGTTGGATGAGGCGATGCGCTCAGGGGTGCTGCGGATCAGCGAAGTTTCGGATTCCGGCTCCGTGCCGGAACTCATTGCCGAGAATACGGGAGATATGCCGGTCCTGTTGATGGATGGCGAGCATCTTGTCGGTGCCAAGCAGAACAGAATACTGAATATTTCCCTGCTCATTCCTCCTCATCAGAAAGTCATGATTCCCGTTGCCTGTGTGGAGCAGGGGCGGTGGAGCCCCGGTCATGGTGAGTTTGCAGCATCCCGTGAAGTTCTCTTCGCCCGCAGCCGGGCGGGAAAGGCGTCGCAGGTGTCCGAGATGATGAAGACGGGTGGCCGACCGATGGCGGACCAGGGGGCGATATGGGACGACATGGAGAGAAAGCTGGATAACCTGGGCGCTCGCTCATCCACTTCGGCGATGTCCGCCGCCTATGAAGAGGAAAAGAGGGATTTGGATGCCTTTGTGCGCGCTCTTGAACCCGAGCGGGGGCAGGTTGGTGCCGTGTTCTGCCTCGGTGGAGAGATCCTTGGCATGGATCTTTTCGATCATGAGGAAATGCTGCGCCTCCTGCTGCCGAAACTTGTCCGCAGTGCCGCCCTGGATGCCGTGGAACCGGGTGTTGCCGTGCAGGAGAAGTCAACGCGGAAAGAATCGATCGCGGACTTTCTGAAAAAGATTGGAGAAGCGCGCTGGCTGGGTCAGGCAGCCACAGGCCTTGGCGAGTGGGCGCGTATCGATAGCAGGGAGCTCGCAGGCGGAGCCCTGATTTATGAGAAAAGAGTAGTGCATATGTTTGTGGCGCGGCTCGGTGGGGCGGTTGCCGGGCGTGGAGCGCCAGTTGCCCGCTTTGGATGCCGTGGCTGGAGCATGCCGGCATGTTGAGTCCTGGCCGGGCGTGTCTGTGCGCATCTTCCTGTGGGGATTTTATCGAGATTGAGCAAAGGAGGTTCATCATGAAAAAAGGATCTGCAGCCTTGTTGACCGCTGCCTTCATATTATTTATTGCCGGTCCGAGATCTGCATTCGGAGAGACCGGATCGGGGGATGACGGCGATTCTCTCCTGCGACCCTATGTCGGCATCAGTGTGGCGGCTTTCAATATGGACATCGGCGGCGGTTTTGGCACGAGTACGGCCCCTGGCGCGTCGTTGCGTCTGGGTATGGACATCGGTGACTACCTGGGAATTGAAGGCAGGTTGGGCCAAACTGCGGATGCCGATTTCAGCGGCACCTTTGTCACCGGAGGCATTCCGGTTCATGTGGGTGGAACGGCGAGTGTCACCCTGTTTTCGGCATTTGCCAGGCTCCGGCTTCCGGTCCTGGAACCGTTTGCCATATATGCGCTTGCCGGCGGCACGCATGGGAGTGCCTCGACAACATTATCGGTCGGTTTGCCGGGGTTCTTCCCACTCACGTTTTCTGCCATCGGGGACAGCAATTCATTCTCCTTCGGGGCGGGTATCGAATACCACCATGCATCCGGCTTTGTTCTTGGAGGGGAATACGTGCGCTACTTCTCCGATCTTGGTGCATTTGGCCTGAATCTGGGGTACCGCTTCTGATGCGCGGGCGCAAACTCCATCTTGTCGCCTACGATGTTGCGGACCCGAAGCGGTTGGCGCGGGCGCTGAAGGTGTGCAAGCAATTTGCCACAGGCGGCCAGAAATCGGTGTTCGAATGCTGGATGACGGAAGGAGAGCGGCGACATCTCCTTTCCTCGATGCGAACCATCCTGAGTGACGTTGAGGACAGGTTCTTTCTCGTGCGGCTCGATCCCCGTTGCAAACCTCATGTCCTGGGGCTGGCCGTTCCTCCTGCTGGCCCCGTCTTTTTTTACCAAGATTAACCGTTGCGTACACTGATTGTCGATCGAAAAGGTGCGGAAATCACCCTGGACGGAAAACGTCTCAGGATCGAGACTGGACAACGCCCCCCTGTGTTTGCTCCTCTCTCCCAGGTTGAGAGACTTGTGCTGACCGCTTCAACCCGTATCCAGACATCCGTTCTTGCGGGGCTGACAGCTGCCGGTGCCTCAGTCCTGATACTTTCACCTCGCGATCATCGACGTCTGGCCATTATTACCGGAGCGCTGGGCAGGGATGCGCCCGTTCGTTTGGCCCAGTACAAGGCATCCGGAAACACCGATTTTTCCCTGCGCGTGGCACAAAGGCTTGCTGTCATGAAGATCACTGGTCAGAGACGACTGTTACTTTCACTGCGCCATAAACCGGCAGCTTCCGTCATGCTACGGCAGGCTTTGGGAATCCTGTCCCGCCAGATCTCCCGGATTCATGATGCCGGATCAATTGCCTCCCTGACGGGGATGGAAGGTTCATCCGCTTCTGCCTATTTTTCTGCCCTGGCGGAAGTTTTACCAGCCTCGCTGCATTTCTCGGGAAGAAACAGGAGACCACCGCGTGACCCGGTAAATGCGGTATTGTCTCTTGCCTACACCTTGCTTCATTTTGATGCGGTTCGCGCCGCGCACATGGCAGGTCTTGATCCGTGCATCGGCTTCTGGCATGCGCCGGAATATGGACGGGAGTCCCTGGCATGTGACCTTGTTGAGCCTTTCAGACCCTATGCAGACCGTTTTGTCCTGTCCATGTTTGGTAGCCGTCTGTTGAGACCCGAACACTTTGGTATGCAGCAGGACGCGTGTCTGCTTGGCAAGAGGGGTCGCAGGATCTTTTATCAGTCATGGGAGACTTTTGCCCATCCTCTGAGACGGGCCATGCGCCGAGGTGTCTGGAAACTGAAACGTGTTCTCGAAGAGCAGGAAAAAAGATGAGGTTGCCACTTTATCTTGGATCACAGGCGCAGGTCTCGCTGGATGCTGGTCCCAGTCTGGTCGTTTATTCCCCCGGTTGTGCACCGGGACGTTATCCTGTACGGCGGATCAGCAGGGTAAATGTTTCTTCCGGTTGCCAACTGGGACTGGATGTTCTGGCTGCCTGCCTGGGTCAGAATATTCCGGTAACGATTATCAACTCACATGGCCTTCCCTTGGGCGTCTGCTTTGGCCTGGGTCGGGCCAGGCCTGATTCCCTGGTGGAAAAGCTTGAAAATCTGTGGGCCAGACCGGATTGGTACGAGCATTATAAAAATATGCGTATGGCAGAGGAACGCAGGGCTATCATAATGATGCTCAAGCGATTGAGATTAAGGACGCCGGATTTGCGGCCAGGAACCGTGCGTACCTGCTTATGTGACAGCGCTGTCCGGGCCGGTCTTCCGGCAAGTCACTTCAGGTTCAATTCGAATCAATGGCGGGGGATGGCCATGTCTCTGGTTCAGGAATATCTGTCTGCCGTGACTGAATCTCCCACCTGTCTGGTTCATACAGCGAAAAACTGGAATCTCGCGAATGATGTGGCAGATATTCTGGCATGGGACCTGTATGAATACATGTTGATTGAAATAGGCAGATGGAGAAAGGCTGTAAGCGTTTCCAGAAAGACTCATGTTCGCTGGTTGGTGGCTGCCTTTGAACAGCGTGCCCCCCGGCTTCGCAGACTGGCGGGAAACTTCTGGAACAGGTTTCAGGTCTGGCTGGAAGAGGAAGAACCATGGCGACGCCCGCTGGATATCTGATCTGCTATGATATTTCAGATCCGAAACGGCTTGGTCGGCTGCAGCGGTTCGTGAGTGGCTATGCCGTGATGGTGCAGTATTCGGTTTATCTTGCGTGGCTGACTCCTGCTTCACTGGATGTCTTGGAGGAGGGCATAAGGCACAGGATCAATCCGCATGCGGATGATGTCCGCATATATCCTTTGCCAGGACATCTGGATGTTGAGGTCTTCCGGCGTGGTGATGAAGACGTATGGATTCTGGGATGTGACGATCTGCAACGGATTACTCTGGCCTGATCCGGTGGGAAAGGCTTGAAAGTTTGCCGGTCGGAAGGATGTTGGAGCCGATTTCTGGCACTGGCCTTTAGTCTCATGCATAATAGGTTTATGAAGCATGGTTGCATATTGCGTGTCCGGTGATCTTCTAAAGTGACTGGAAAACTGGCAAGCGATCACGTAATTGTTCTTTACATAAGGATTTTTACCATGGGTGCTGTAAGAACTGAGACCCGATTTAGAGGGGATTACGACAACCAATTTCTTCTTCTTCTTTTTATGGTGCGGGTAAGAACTGAGACCCGATTTAGAGGGGATTACGACGTTTTCTGACTCAGGGATACCGGTAATCATTTCGTAAGAACTGAGACCCGATTTAGAGGGGATTACGACATTATATGCCCTTATCATTTCGCGCAGCATTTGGTAAGAACTGAGACCCGATTTAGAGGGGATTACGACTTCACCGGCCATCTTCTTGCCGTCATCAACAATGTAAGAACTGAGACCCGATTTAGAGGGGATTACGACTGATGGATCACCGGGTAATCGAACCCGAGATTGTAAGAACTGAGACCCGATTTAGAGGGGATTACGACAAAGGCTATCTATTTGCTCCTTTTCCTCATCCGTAAGAACTGAGACCCGATTTAGAGGGGATTACGACTCTGCTGAGCCATGAAATCAATGATCTTCTGAGTAAGAACTGAGACCCGATTTAGAGGGGATTACGACCTTTTTCACCTTTCCTTGCTTCATTGTAAGCAGGTAAGAACTGAGACCCGATTTAGAGGGGATTACGACCAGGCTCAGGTGGCCTTTTTTCGAAAGTTCAGAGTAAGAACTGAGACCCGATTTAGAGGGGATTACGACCTGAGTCGAGCATGATGTGGTGCTCTCCATTAGGTAAGAACTGAGACCCGATTTAGAGGGGATTACGACTCCGACCAGCCTGCTCACGTCGCTCGGAATACGGTAAGAACTGAGACCCGATTTAGAGGGGATTACGACGGTAATTTTCATTTTTTCCTCCTGCCCCTGGTTTGTAAGAACTGAGACCCGATTTAGAGGGGATTACGACGCTCCCGGTCTGGCCTATTACTTTGCCGGAACGTAAGAACTGAGACCCGATTTAGAGGGGATTACGACACGATATTTGGAAATAGTAACAAGACGATGAGTAAGAACTGAGACCCGATTTAGAGGGGATTACGACGCCATTGTTTCCGGAAGATGTTGTGACACCGAGTAAGAACTGAGACCCGATTTAGAGGGGATTACGACGGCGCAAACCCTTGATCTCATTGGGTTTTTCGTGTAAGAACTGAGACCCGATTTAGAGGGGATTACGACTTTCTGACAGCTATGGTATGGCTGCCAGTCGTGTAAGAACTGAGACCCGATTTAGAGGGGATTACGACACGCCCGGAGATCCTCATACAGGTCATCCTTGGTAAGAACTGAGACCCGATTTAGAGGGGATTACGACAAGAGTGAATCCCTTGTCTTAACTTCCTTGTCCGTAAGAACTGAGACCCGATTTAGAGGGGATTACGACCCCGTGCCATGTCTAAAATATCTTTCATGCTTTCGTAAGAACTGAGACCCGATTTAGAGGGGATTACGACATAATATCTCTCCTTTTAATGCTCCAACGGGTAAGAACTGAGACCCGATTTAGAGGGGATTACGACCACTGCCACAACAACAAAGTCAGAAAAGTCGAAGTAAGAACTGAGACCCGATTTAGAGGGGATTACGACCCCCTGACTCTCAATCGTAGTCCACCGGCACCCAGAGTAAGAACTGAGACCCGATTTAGAGGGGATTACGACCTGTGTGCCGTGCCCTTCAAACACGGCAATGGGTAAGAACTGAGACCCGATTTAGAGGGGATTACGACATTTCATTTACAAGAATGAAAGTCCCCACTGGGGTAAGAACTGAGACCCGATTTAGAGGGGATTACGACTTTTATTTAAGATCATTTTCAATCCCATCTCCTGTAAGAACTGAGACCCGATTTAGAGGGGATTACGACCTTGTTCCAGACAGGGGCTGCCCTTTTATATCGGTAAGAACTGAGACCCGATTTAGAGGGGATTACGACAGTGAATCTCTTGCAGGTGACAGGATAGGACGGTAAGAACTGAGACCCGATTTAGAGGGGATTACGACAGCTCGTTTTTCTTTCACACCGACCCTCTTCAGTAAGAACTGAGACCCGATTTAGAGGGGATTACGACGCATTTTTTCGAGGCTCTTTCTCGGGCATAAAAGTAAGAACTGAGACCCGATTTAGAGGGGATTACGACGCATCCGGACCGGACTGTGCCGGACCTTTGAGCGTAAGAACTGAGACCCGATTTAGAGGGGATTACGACCTTTCCATTTTGGCCTTTTTGAGTTCCTGCATCGTAAGAACTGAGACCCGATTTAGAGGGGATTACGACATTATTCTTTTAGGTAATACTTTATATAATCTGTAAGAACTGAGACCCGATTTAGAGGGGATTACGACCTATTTTGTTCTCTCCCAGCGAAATTGCTTTGTAAGAACTGAGACCCGATTTAGAGGGGATTACGACACTGAAAACACATGTATATGCATCCCACCTGGGTAAGAACTGAGACCCGATTTAGAGGGGATTACGACCTATCAATTTTATGCACCTCCTTGGCCTTATCGTAAGAACTGAGACCCGATTTAGAGGGGATTACGACCCGTTTACACGTCTTACTTCCATGGTGAATCAGTAAGAACTGAGACCCGATTTAGAGGGGATTACGACAAGGCACGGGCCTTCCCGTGCTTGATGGTAACGGTAAGAACTGAGACCCGATTTAGAGGGGATTACGACCTTGTTGGAGCTCCGGCTTCCTTCCTTGGTTGTGTAAGAACTGAGACCCGATTTAGAGGGGATTACGACAAGAGTTTCGGCGTGATTGTAACCTCTGGCAAGTAAGAACTGAGACCCGATTTAGAGGGGATTACGACGTGTCGGTGATAGTAATACTCCTCACCCACTCTGTAAGAACTGAGACCCGATTTAGAGGGGATTACGACGGATAGCTTTATCCATCGTCCGGAAACGAAGGTGTAAGAACTGAGACCCGATTTAGAGGGGATTACGACAGACCTCAAGCACGGCATCGCTGGCCACCTCGGTAAGAACTGAGACCCGATTTAGAGGGGATTACGACCAAGACGGCACTCTGGCCGCACGGGGGGGTAGGTAAGAACTGAGACCCGATTTAGAGGGGATTACGACTCGAACAGGATGAGATGGTTTCCTGTTTTATCACGTAAGAACTGAGACCCGATTTAGAGGGGATTACGACCCGGTAGCTTCTCCAGCAGCGCCCAGGCGCGGCGTAAGAACTGAGACCCGATTTAGAGGGGATTACGACCATGTGCTCGATTTCGAGGTCCGCGGCGCGCAGGGTAAGAACTGAGACCCGATTTAGAGGGGATTACGACGCCTGGATCACCGCCACCCCTTGATCCGGATCGTGTAAGAACTGAGACCCGATTTAGAGGGGATTACGACAGACCTCAAGCACGGCATCGCTGGCCACCTCGGTAAGAACTGAGACCCGATTTAGAGGGGATTACGACCAAGACGGCACTCTGGCCGCACGGGGGGGTAGGTAAGAACTGAGACCCGATTTAGAGGGGATTACGACTCGAACAGGATGAGATGGTTTCCTGTTTTATCACGTAAGAACTGAGACCCGATTTAGAGGGGATTACGACCCGGTAGCTTCTCCAGCAGCGCCCAGGCGCGGCGTAAGAACTGAGACCCGATTTAGAGGGGATTACGACTTCTACTGGAGTGAGACTATACACGTACACGCTGTAAGAACTGAGACCCGATTTAGAGGGGATTACGACCTCTCCCCTGATGGCGTCTACACGGACGCCCCGTAAGAACTGAGACCCGATTTAGAGGGGATTACGACTCTCCCTTTTCTCCGATGGAGAATGAAACATCCGTAAGAACTGAGACCCGATTTAGAGGGGATTACGACACAAGCTCATGCGGCAAGTAGCTCCACCGCTGCGTAAGAACTGAGACCCGATTTAGAGGGGATTACGACCAAGCAGACCATGGGACCGTTGCCGCATCTGAGTAAGAACTGAGACCCGATTTAGAGGGGATTACGACATTCTGAATGAATCAAGTTCAACTTTCATCACGTAAGAACTGAGACCCGATTTAGAGTCCCCGATAGGGGATCAGTAAACCCCTCGCCTTTAGGCGATGGATA
>CAZCTM010000002.1:0-125786 GCA_964501925.1 uncultured Zetaproteobacteria bacterium
TGGGGCTGATCGACAGTCTTCTGGCGATGACCGCCGTGGATTTCCCTTCGGCTGCGAGGAGAAGGACTTCCAGTTCACGCGGTGAGAGAACGGACAGATCCTCATGACTTCTTGCCCTGCCGGAGACGGCCAGTTTCTGGGCGATGCCGGGTTCGACATATGTACCGCCGCTATGAACCTGCCGGATGCCCTTGATCAGCAGTGAGGGGCTGGATCCCTTGGTCAGGTAGCCCGCGGCCCCCAGTTGCAACGCGCGATCAGGGATGAGCTTGTTCTCGTGGAAGCTCAGTACCAGGATACGGGCATCCGGCGCCTCGGGCAGAATCCGGCGGATCACCTCAAAGCCGCTGATGTCCGGCATGGATATATCCAGGATCAGAACGTCCGGCTTGTGCCTGAAATAATCCCTGATGGCTGATCTTCCGCAGTTTGATTCCGCGACCACCCTGATGTCGGGATAGTCTTCCACAAGCCGGCGCAGGCCGGCACGCACGATGTCATGATTGTCGGCAAGTTGCAGGCGGATGGTTCTGGGGAGCCGGGTGCTGCTCACGTCCCGCTCTCCCTGAACGGCAACTCGATATCAATCCGGGTGCCCGCTCCGGGTGCGCTCTGCAGCGAGAATGATCCGGACAAGGCATGGGCGCGCTCGCGCATGCTGACAAGCCCGAAGCTGCTCGGTGAGTGCTCCTGCGTGTTCATACCACAGCCGTTATCTTCCACGGTCATGTGCAACCAGTTTATCTCCCCCTTTCTCATGCGGGAGCACCGGATAAGGACCCGTGAGGCTCCGGCATGTCTGGCGATGTTCGTCAGGCACTCCTGCAGAATCCGGTATGCGGCCAGCGAGACCCCGCTGTCCAGTGTTCGCAGTGATCCATTCAGCCTGAAAACACATTTGATCCCGGATTGAAGTTTCCAGTTTTTCACCAGGTGGCGAAGGGCCTCGTCCGGCCCGATGCTTTCGATCATGGTTGGATGCAGACCGCTGTAGATATTTCGCGTGCATCGGATGACGTCCGTGCTTGCGTCATCGATGGTCTGAAGAATCCCGGCCAGTTCGGGATCCGGCCGGCATCGCGCCAGCGCCCGGCCGATCTCTGTCCTGATGACGGTCAGATTCTGACCGAGTTCATCGTGGAGTTCCCGGGCTATGCGATGGCGCTCTCTGTCCCGGGCGAGGATCAGCGCCTGAAGCAACCGGCGGTTCTCGGAGGCGAGCCTCTCCATTCTGGCCGAGATCTGTTTCTGCTCGGTTATGTCCTGGATGATGCCGATAATCTGTCCGGGTCGTCCGTCGGCCAGCCGGCTGAAGCTTGTGGTCCGGCTGGTGAACCAGCGCCATGTGTTGTCTGCGTGACGCAGTCTGAATTCCGTTTCCACGACATCATGATCGCCGGCGGTTTCATGCCTGCTGAGAAGCTGAAGAAACCGCGTCAGATCAGCGGGATGCATGAAGGCATGCAGAAACCCCTTTTCCGGCTTTTCGATCTCTTCTCTTCTGTAGCCGAGGACTCTGGCCAGGGATTCATTGGTGTAGATGACACGGTGTTCGACCAGGTCATAGATATAGGGAACACCGGGGATGGAATCAGCAATGTGCTGCAGGAGTTCGCGCTCTTCTTCCAGTTCTTCCTCGATCCTCTTTCGCTCGCTGATGTCCATAAGAAAGGAGTACCAGAAGATGGTATCATTTTCTTCGGGGTTTCGCATGGCCACCGAGTTGTTCAGGACGGTGATGATACGCCCGTCCTTGGTGCGTAGCCGGTGTTCAAAATTGATCAGAGGCTCGCCGCGCGCAAGCCTGTCATGGGCGGGCCTGACATGGTCGGGATCCACATCCACTTGTGGAATGCTCATGGACAGCAGTTCTCGGCGGCTATAGCCAAGCAGTTTCTCTCCGGCGGGATTGGCATCGATGAAGCGCATCCGGGAATCGAACAGGAAGATGGCGATGGGAGAACCGTTGATCACGAGGCGACATTGCTGCTCGGCCTTTTTTCTCGCGGTGACATCCATTGCCATGCTGACAATGAAACGGCGCCCGTCGGGCAATTTCCCCATGGGGGTGGAGTAGAAATCCCAGATCCGTCGCTCACCCTGAGCCGTTCTGATCTGGAACTCACCGTTTCTGGATGCTGCACCCTTCCGGTAAAGGGAGCGGATGATGTTTTCTATCTCGCGTCTGTTTTTCCCATAGGCCTTCTCAGTCCATTTGCCGATGGTCGGGATCTGCTCCCGTGGGTAGCCGCTCAGATCGGACCACTTCTGGTTTACCATCAGGATTTCACCATCTTCGGCATGAAGCATGACGGGGATTGGGGCGTCCATGATCACCCGCTTGAGTCGGAGCTCGCTCTCCCGACGTGCCAGTTCTGCAAGCTTGTGTCTGGTGATGTCTTTGGCAAGGCCGGCGATCCGGTACACCTCGCCTGATTTATTGCGTATGGGAAATGCACGGTCATGAATCCATCGGACGCTGCCGTCAGGATGCATGATCCGGTATTCCTCATCAAATTCACCCTTCTCCTGTTTCCCGAGCGCCTTGATGATGCGGTCACGGTCATCGGCATGAATGGCCTCGTAACGGCTGACGGGCGAGTCATAAAGGCTTTCGCAACTGCGTCCCCATATGGTCTCATAGGCGGGACTGACGTAAATGACCCGGCTGCTCCCGTGATCGACCATCCAGAAGACCTCATGGATATGCTCCGCAAGCTGACGGAAGCGTTCCTCGCTTGCCTTTACTTGTTCCGCTTCATGAGCCCTCTGGTCCAGCAGTCGCTGGGCGATAAGGCCAAGGCCGAGAAACAGCAGGACGATTACCAGCCGCATCCAGATCTCATTGGTGTCGGCAGGGAAGAGCCAGTGGCTAAATGTACCCTGCTGAAACACGTAGGCGTGGATAAAGGTTTCGGACAGCCAGTAGACAATGGTCAGGATGATGCTCAGGAGGATCATGGGCTTTTTTCCCGGAACCTGGCGGCTGAATCCGGTTATCCGGTGGGTCTTACCTGAATCTGTGGACATGCGAAACAACAAGCTCTATCGGAGAATATTGAAAACCCTCCGGCCGGGCAACATGTAATTCAGTCAGACAGCCTTTCCAGCAGTTCGTCAACAGATGTCCCGTCTTGCGGATAGATTGTCTTTTTGAAGGTGACCGCCAGATCTGCTTCGGCAAGGCGTTTTCTGAATCTCGTGACGGTCCGGTCAACCTCTTCCTCGTCCCTGATCGCGAACATGACAAGGCAGAAGGTAAAGGTTTCCTTGCCCTGAATAATTATCTCGTGCTTTCGGGAGGCCTTCCTGAGGATTCCGGCGAGGCGGATGCAATCTGCAGAGGATGCACCGGGATTCATCGCCATCTCCAGGAAACAGAATCCGAGTCCGTGGCGCTTGTGAAACGAGATGATGCTATCCAGATAGTTAAGTGCATGGCGCCAGGTGAAGAGGTGTGTGACCGGATCGATCATGTCGTGAAGATGCAAATCAGGTTGCCGGGGCTTCGCCTTTCGCGGCAGGATAAAGGTAAATTTACTGCCCTTTCCCGGCCTGCTGTCCGCCCAGATGCGGCCACCATGCAGTTCGATAATCCTGTGGGACAGGTTCAGGCCGAGCCCGGTTCCTTCAAACCTCTTGCTCAGGGGCAGGTCAAGCTGCTGGAAAGGTCTGAACAGCCTCTTCATATCCTCCCGGGAGATGCCTATGCCGGTGTCGGATACGGAAATTTCAATCGCGTCGGTCGTTCCCGGGGTGCTCCCGGCCTTTCCGTTTGCTGCTGGTCCGGCATCCCTTGCACGTCGGGCGGAAATACACACGCTTCCACCTTCCGGCGTAAACTTCATGGCATTGGAGATCAGGTTATACAGCACCTGCCTGATCCTGCGTTCATCGGCGGTTATGCAGCCAATATCCTTCTCAATATCTGTCGCAAGCCTGATTTTGCGTTTCAGCGCCTCCTCCCTGGCGAAGAAAACGATGCCCTGAAGAAATGTCTCGACATTAAACTCGTTCAGGTCAATCTCCATTCTCCCGGCCTCGATCTTGGAAAGATCGAGGATGTCGTTGATCAAGGCGAGCAGGTGTCTGGCGCTGGCAAGAATGTCATGGATGTAATTCTTTTGCTGTGTGCTTAGTGAGCCGGCCAGGCCTTCATGCATCATCTCCGAGAAGCCGATGATGGAATTAAGTGGCGTTCTCAGTTCATGCGACATGTTGGCAAGAAAGGCTGATTTGGCATGGCTGGCCGCTTCGGCCTTGTCCCTGGCGGCAGCCAGCTCTCGGGTTCGTTTCTGAACCATCGCTTCAAGCTGGTCGCGGTGCCGGCGCAATTCATCTTCAGCCTGGTGATGTTCGATGGCGATGCCGGCGATATGGGCCGCTGTGGCAATCAGGTCCAGCTCCTTGGGGGTGGGAGAAGCCGGTTTGTCGGAATAGAGGGCAAATGTTCCCAGCACCTTGTCGTGTGAACTGTGAATAGGCATGGACCAGCAGGCTCTTAGTCCGTGTTTGCATGCCAGCTCCCTGTAGTTCGCCCACAACGGGTCGCTTGCGATGTCCTTCACGATCACGGTCTCGTCTCTGTAGGCGGCGGTGCCGCATGAGCCCACCCTCGGGCCAATAGCCACCCCGTTGAGGGCCTTGTTATAGGATTCCGGAAGGTTGGGGGCAGACCCTGTGTGCAGGTGTTTGCCGGCATCATCCAGGAGAAGAACAGAACTGCGCATTCCCGGAAACTGCGATTCGATCATCAGATTCAGCGCCTTCAACACATCGGACAGGGAGTGCCCGGATGACAACATTTCCAGCACACGATTTTCTTCCCGTAGAAGCTGTTCGGCCCGTTTGCGCTCGGTGATGTCACGGGCAATGATGATTGCAGCCTTGCCGTCCTGGTAGTGAATGGGCATGGCGGTAAGTTCGGCAACAAAGGACGTGCCATCCAGGCGCAGAAGCCGGGCTTCGATAAGGGAAGAGGGATGACCGGCCGTGATCCTGCGGCAAAGGTGGGTCTTGATATGACGATGCTGATCCGGGGAAGCAAAACGCAGGACGGACTCACCGATAATTTCTTTCAGTGATATCGCCCCGAACAGTTGCATGCCGGCGCTGTTCATGAACACCCATTTTCCTGATTGCTGCACAGCCAATGGCTCGGGGGAGTGCTCGACAAGGTCACGATATTTTGTCTCGCTTATCTCAGGCAGGCCATGCAATGTTTCGTTCCCGGACCCATCCCGGTCCGGTGTGGGCGTTCCGTCATGCGACGGATCATGTCCGCTGATCCTCTGCGATCTTGCCTTTCCGGCATCAGACATACACTAACCTCGCTGCGCCATGAACACATTGCGCCGGACTGGTCGTAATTGCAAGTGGGCAGGAGGTATATCAGGTGTTCAGGGTGTCAGGTGACGTAAGCCGATACCGAGCGATCGTTTTCCTGGAAGAGTTGCAGGCAGGTGTTGACGGCGTCCTTGTCGTAAAGGGTTCCCTTGTGGTCCGTAATCTCCTTCAGGGCCTTTTTTGTACCTTTTGAGGGTCGGTATGGACGATGGGTTGACATGGCCTCCACCACATCGGCCACAGCCACGATCCTGGCCTCAAGCAGGATTTCGTTGTCTTTCAGGCCTTGGGGGTAACCGGAGCCATCCATTCGTTCATGGTGCTGATGGGCGATCTCGGCAACCATCCAGGGAAACTCAATGGCCTTAAGGATATCGTAACCGACGGTCGTGTGGGTTTTGACCAGCGAATATTCGATTGTGGTCAGCTGGGAGGGCTTGGAAAGGATCTCGGCCGGCACATGGATCTTGCCGATGTCATGAATGGTCGCACCCATTCGGATGCACTTGAGGCGGGATTCGTTCAGCCCCAGTTTTTCTCCAATGGCACAAGCGAGATTGGCGACCCGTCGCTGATGACCGGCCGTATACGGATCCCTGGACTCAAGGGTGGAGGCGATCGCCTGAATCGTCCCTTCCAGGGCCCGTTCCAGCCGCTCCTTGCTGCGTTTCATCTCCTTTTCGGCCTGCTTCTTGCTGCTGATATCCCGGATATAGCTGGCGAAAATGGGAGGGCCGTCGATGGGCACCCTGACAAGGGAGATCTCGATGGGAAAGGTGGAGTGATCCGCCCGCATGGCCATGGTTTCGGTTCGGTGGCCAATCATGACGGACCGGTTGGTCCTCAGATAGTTCTTGAGACCCTGTCGATGCCTTTCCCGCAGCCGGGGGGGGATGATCAGCTCCGCCATCTCCCTGCCGATGATTTCGGATCTTTTGTAACCAAACGCCTTTTCCGCCGCCGCGTTGAATTCAATCACCTTCCCCTCATGGTCGATGGTAATGATGCTGTCCAGGGCAGACTCGAAGATGGCGGAATTGATCAGCTCGATGTTACGAAGTGACTGCAAGGCCGCCCTGTTCTCGGCCTGGAGGCGGATCATGTTGAAACACCGGTCCAGGGACTTCATCAGCACGTCGTCGGGCACCGGTTTCATCAGGTAATCGTAGGCGCCGCAATGCAGGGCGCGAATGGCCGTGTCCAGCGAGGCGTGGGCCGTGATCAGGATACAGTACAGATCCGGCTGGATGGTCTTCAGGGTTGAAATCAGATCAAGACCGTTTTTGCCATGCAGCCGGATATCCAGGAGGACAACCTGGGCCTCAAGGGACTTGAGAAGATGAATGGCATCCTGATCGTCGTATGCGGCCTGCGCCGCATAACCCTTCTCCACCAGAAGTTCAGCGAGAGAGTCGGCGAAATCCCGGTCGTCATCAACAATCAGTACACGCCGGTCTCTTATCTTCATTTTCGCCTGCTTTTACCGTGATGTTCTGTCGTCAGCGGTAGCCACAGGGTGACCTTTGTGCCATCTCCCGGTCTGCTTTCGATATCCACGCCACCGTCATGCTGTTCCATGATCTGTTTGACCAGGCAAAGGCCAAGGCCGATGCCATAGGTCTTGGTGCTGAAAAGGGGCTCAAAGATCCTGGAAAGGGTCTCTGGAGAAATTCCCGGGCCATTATCCGTGATGGAAATCAGCAGACGATTTCCCGACTGGAGGGATTCCACGCTCAGGCCTGGAGGCCGGACGGTTACACTCTTCGGTTGTGCTCTCAGCAGCGGTTTGACCTTTTGAGATATACCGTTCTGTCGGGATTCCTCGGAGAGCAATGCCTGGCAGGCATTATCGATGACATTGATGATGGCCTGTCGGACCCTTTCCTGGTCAAGTTCAAGGTTCACACCGGAATGCAGGCTGGTATGCAGCTGAATACCTTCCGGTATGGGGTGTTCCCTTAGAAGTTGGTTGAGCCATGCATCGGCATCGGTTGCCTTGCGCTCCAGGGGTTGAGTGCGGGAATAATCCAGAAGCTCCCTGATGATGTTGTCGCAGCGGTTAATGTTTCGATCCATGCGCTCAAGGATGTTGTCCACATTCAGGCCGCTACCGCGAATTTTTGATGCCAGCGTGTCAAGCGAGTTCCGGATTGTTCCCAAGGGGTTGCGCAGTTCATGGCTGACCGTCCCCGTAAGCTGCCCAAGGGTCGCCAGCTTGGTCTTGCGAATCAGTTCCTCCTGGGTTGCCTCCAGTTCCTGCGTGCGTTCCCGAACCAGGTCCTCAAGATGATCCTGGTAGCGTTTCAGTTCCTTTGTCTGCAATTCAAGTTTTCTTGAATGATCCCTGACACTCGCGTGAAGCCTGGCGTTTTCCAGGGCGAAACCGACCTGCTCGATCATGATGGAAAGCATGGTCAGGTCTTCTTCCGTGAATGGCTTGTCTCCCTGCGTGCGGGCGATGCTCAATACGCCGATGATTTCACTTCCGCACAGGAGAGGCATGATCATCAAGGAGACATCCCCGGCCTTTGGCGTGATCCGTTTTGATTCTTTCGCACTGGCTTGGAAATCGTGTGTCAGAAGGGGCTTCCGACTTTTGGTGACTTCATGCACGAGGGGATCATCCATACCAAGGTAGGAACCCGCCCTGATTCCCGGGTAGGGTCCGCGACTTTCAATGGCGCGGAACATTTGTTTTTCCGCCTCAAGCAGGAAAACCGCACCGGCTCCTGCATCAAAGGTGGTCATGGCCTTCTCCAGCAGGGTTGTCAGCAGCCCATCCATGTCCAGGCTCTTGCTGGCGATTTCGACGAGTTCCCTGAGCGCAAACAGTTCGAACACACGGTGCCTCAGCTCCTCGGTCGTGCCGGTAAATTTCTGCATCATGTGATTGAACGAATCCGAGATGTCTTTCAGCTCGGAGACCTCTTCCTCGATTTCGACCACCGGGATATCGCCTGCCTCCGCTTTTTTCACCTGGCTGGAAAGCATGAGAAACTTGCCAAAGATCCGCCCGATGATGACCAGGGCGGCCATGTTGATGACGAGCGCGAAAAAGAGGATGTAAATGTATTCCGGATGACCGGTAAAGGCCCTGCTTTCGAGAACGAGGTAGGTGATGGCAAGAGGCGAAAGGATCACCAGACCTGCGATGATGCGCAGGGTATAATGCAGGCTCTTTCCACCCAGGCTCATGTTTTCATGCCAGCTACTGTTCATTCCCATCCCGTGTCAGCAACGAAGAGGCGATTGCTTTTGGTTTACTGAACTGATGCCCCTAGGGTTACAACATAGATTGTTATTTTAATTAGGTCAATAAAATTCACATGTTCTGTGCGTTTCTTACACCAGTAGTGTAATTACGTGATTTAATGGGGATGCGACAGGCGCCTGCAAGCAGGCAACCTCCCTCCATGCGGTCGTGATAATGATGTTCTCATCCCGATCCCTGAAGCGGGGGCAATGCCTGTCCGGTGAGATGTGTCCGGCAGACAATATCCAAAGCCTGTGCAGGATCTACATGTTGATCTCCCGGGCGGTCTTCCTGGATCGAACGCTGATATTTTGGCGGAACTCAGGCGGCATTGGGGACCTTCTGTGCCTGTTTCATGATAAGGCGCTCCATCAGTCGCAGATCCCTGGGGCGCAGACGCAAGGCCGCATCGGTCCAGATGTGGACGATATTCATCAGCTCATCGAAGGTCACAGGATTGCAGCAACGCTTTGCTTCCCGGAGGGCCTGATAACCGTTGGCGTGTCTCTCCTCGCGACGGATGTAGTCATTCACCGCTTTTTCTCCCTCCCCATCCTCAGCCAGAATGTCCACGACACCCATCTCGAAGAGCTCTTCGGCAGTATAAATCCGGCCGCTGAGAATCATTCTTTCCGCAAGGGCTCCTCCAATTTTCCGGGAGAGGAGACTGTAGGCCCCCATGCCCGGGAACAGGTTAAACAGGATTTCCGGCAGGCCCATGCTGGAACCGCGTTCGGCGATCAGGACATCGCTGGAGATTGCGGTTTCAAACCCTCCGCCAAGCGCGTCCCCCTGGACGAGGGAGATGGTCGTGATCCGGCGGTTGAAATGCGAGATGTTGGCATACAATGCCCTGATGCAATCCTTCGCATAGTCAAGCAGGGCCTTTCGGTTCTTCGTCAGAATGAGTTGACGGAAGAGGTTGAGGTCTCCCCCGAGGTTGAACACACCGGGGATGCTGGAGGCCAGCACCGCATAGCGAATGTTCGCAGCCCCCTGCTTTCCGGGCATTGATCCGAGTTCGTCGCACCAATGCAGAAGGTCACACAGCAGGGCCTTGCTGAAGCAGGGACAAGGCGAGGCGTGCATGTAGCACCACGCCGCATCGTGTTTCGGGTCAAACCGTATGGTGATCTGGGAATAGGATTTCCTGCGCTTCTGATTTGAACTAACCAGGGACATCGTCCTTTCTTTTTGTTCGCTTGAATGGTTCATGGTCGTACCTCCAGTGGATTTCTTCTGCCCGAAGCAAGCCATACCTCAGCGGGCTGCTTCTTTTCAGAGAATAGACAAGGAATCTGTAAGCGGCCATTTATCACTGGATAAGCAGACACGGACCGCCCCGGACCTTTAATGCGTGTTTGCTGGAGAGGGACTGAGGGAGATGGCGAAGATTGTATCGACTAGATCAATGGATTTTGATCGTCAGAAAAGGGATGCCCACCTGTCCGGGATGCCGTCTTTTCCCAGGATGGGACCCATGTCCCCGGCCGGAAGGGGGTGACAAAAGAGGTACCCCTGCCCGCCATCACAGCGCTGCTTGCGCAGGAACTCAAGTTGTTCCCTCGTTTCGATTCCTTCAGCGATCACCCGTATGTTCATGGTATGCGCCATCCGGATAATGGCTGTGCATAAGGCAGCATCGTCCGGATCGCCGGGGAGATGGCGGATGAATGCCTGATCGATTTTGAGGGTGTTCACGGGCAATCGCTTGAGGTGGGACAGGCAGGAAAAACCCGTGCCAAAATCATCAATGCAGATACTTACACCTTTCTCATGAAGCCCCTTGAGTTCGGGCAGATACTGCTCGACATGCTCCATGATGGAGGTCTCGGTGATCTCGAATTCCAGCAAACCGTGGTCAAGGCCGGTTTTCTTCAGGATGCTGCTGGCAATGCTTAATGGCCCCTCTGCCAGGGACAACTGCGGGGAGGATAAAATGGTCATGTTGACCGCCACCGGTACAGCCTTCAGACCTGCGTCAAGCCAGTTTCTGATCTGATCGCAGGCATGATGAACAACCCACTTGTTGATTTGCCTGATCAACCCTGTTTCCTCGGCGAGCCCGATAAACTTTTGAGGGGGTAATTCCCCCATTCCGGGTGGTTGCCAGCGCAAAAGGGCTTCAAGTCCGATGAGGTGTCCGCTCGCCAGATCGATTTGGGGCTGGTAGTGAAGCACAAACTCATCGTTCCGGATCGCCTCACGTAAGCGGCTTTCAAGCGCCAGCCTCTGCTGGACCGCGCGACCCAGCTTGCGGGTGTAGAATTCGTAACGGTTTCTGCCTTTCTCTTTGGCCAGGTACAGGGCTGCATCAGCATGTTTAACCAGTGTTTTTGCCGTCTTGCCATCGACCGGATATATACTGATGCCAATGCTGGCACCAAGATAGTAATGGTGACCGTTCAGTGTGAAAGGCCGGGCTATGGCATCGAGAATCTTCTGGGCGACAAAGGCTGCGCTCTGGGCCTCCTCGATATCCATCAGGATGAGGATGTACTCATCCCCCGCATAACGGGCGACCGTATCCATTCCACGGACGCTCCCTTCCAGCCGACGTGCAACCGTCTCAAGGACAGCGTCCCCCATGTCATGGCCCAGTGTGTCGTTGATCATCTTGAAACGATCCAGGTCAAGGAACAATATGGCAAACTTCTGGCTCCAGCGTTTGGCCTGGGCGATCGCCTGTTCCAGACGGTCAAGAAACAGGGCCCGGTTGGGCAGGTTGGTGACGGCATCAATGTGGGCGAGATGTTCAAGGCGCTCCTCGGTCCTCTTGTGTTCCGTAATATCCTGGATCATACCGGTCATGCATATGGTTCGTTTGCTTCTAATGAATTTTGC
This sequence comes from uncultured Zetaproteobacteria bacterium, assembly GCA_964501925.1. GTDB lineage: Bacteria > Pseudomonadota > Zetaproteobacteria > Mariprofundales > Mariprofundaceae > CAYLYU01. Next base: position 11,444 of record CAZCTM010000002.1, read on the forward strand.
CTCGGCATCCATGCACAGCACCCGTTCAGAGCCATCCGGGAGGACAATACGGAACTCCTGCCTGTTCAGTTTTCCTTCACGAATGGCCCGCCGAATAGCCTTCCCTAGCAGCGAGCGATCATCCTTGTGAACGGACTTCAGAAATGTTCTGTAACTGACGCTCTCGTTCCGAGGCTCAAATCCAAAGATGCGATAGGTCTCATCCGACCAGTACATTTTTCTCTCCCGCATGTCCCATTCCCAACTGCCCAGACGGGCAAGTTGACTGGCGGCGGCAAAGATCTTGGCACTCTTTCTGAGATCGTCTTCAAGTTGCACACGTCTGGTGATATCGCGAATGACTCCCACGATACCAACGACTTTGCCATCCATCTCGTAAGGAGCGCCGCTGCCTTCCCCAATCCTGTGCGTGCCATCCTTGGCAATAAACGTGAGCACCTTGGTTTTGACCTTGTCCCCTTTCAAGATTCTTTTGATTTCTGAAACGGCACGCCTGGCGGATTCCCTTGTCAGGGGACGGAATTGCTTAAGTGAACGGCCAACCAACTCGCTGGGCTTGTAACCCAGAAAGCCTTCGATGGAAGGAGAGACGTAGATGATCTTCAAATCGGTATCAAACAGGTACACCACATCCGATACACTCTCCGAGAGCAGCCGGTACTTTTCCTCATTTGCCTTGATGCTGGACTCCATGCGTTTCCGTTCACTGATGTCCAGCAAGGTGCCGATGATGGCCGGCTTTCCATTGTAAGTGGTGGAAGAGCCAAAGACCTCGATATCAATGATGTTGCCCGTCTTGCTTACACCCTTGAACTCATAGTGAACGCTTTCGATCTCGCCGGCAAGCCGCCTGCGAATGTTCTCGGCAACGATTGGCCAGTCATTTTCGTGTGCAATCTGCTTTGGGCCAAGCCGCCCGATCATCTCTTCCGGCGTGTATCCGAATATCTCGGCCAGCCGCGGATTGACGTACCTGAACAGACCATCCTGCACAAGATAGACACCAGCCAGGGACTGTTCGGCAAGGTCCAGAAACAGCCTGGATTCAGCCTGGTCAGCGGATATGTTTGTGTTACGAGGCTCTCTGGCTGACTGCTCTGTCATGGGCGCAGCGTCCGATGATGGCCGGATGAACCCGACAGGGTATCTCGATGTCCCCGGTCAGTTGAGCGGTTTTCCACGGTATCCTGATCAATGCACCACATGATCCTGCAGCCTGGTCTGGATCCTGCGGCTGACGATGAGGAAATTCAAGGCGACGATTGCCCTCGCAGGCGGAAAAAGCGTAATGGAAGGTTCTGACGCATCATGAATCACGCTTATCATTGCTGTAAATCACAACCATTTTTTCTTCCGTCATCTCCAGCATGGCTGAACGGACACCTTCTCGCCCCAGCCCTGATTCCTTGGTGCCTCCGTAGGGCATATGGTCAACACGGTATGTTGGAAAGTCGTTGATCACAACACCACCGACCTCAAGTTCTCTGATGGCCTGCTGAACCCTGTTGAGGTTCTGACTGAATATGGCGGCCTGCAGGCCGAACCGGCTGTGATTGATCTTTGTTATGGCCTCTTCAAGGTGATCAAACCGGGCAACCGTGACCACGGGGCCGAATATTTCGTGGCTGCATACGCGCATGTCCTCCTTCACATCCGCAAGAATGGTTGGTTCAATGATATTGCCCGCCCCAAGATTCAGGCATTTGCCTCCGCATACTAGCCTGGCCCCCTGAGTGACAGCCTCATTGATCCAGCTCAGGATTCGCTCCGTTGCATGGGAATCAATCACGGGTCCGACCAACGTGTCTTTCTGACGCGGGTCTCCAGCTTTCATGCCCTGGGTGGCCTGTTTCAACTCCTCAAGGAAACGATCATGGATACGGGTATGGGCATAAATACGTTGAACGGCAATGCAGCTTTGGCCTGCCTGGGCAAAGCCACCAAGGGCGCAGCGTTTGGCTGCCCATGCAAGGTCGGCGGATGCATCAACAATGGTGCCGGAGTTTCCGCCCAGTTCCAGGCTGACACGCTTCTTCCCGCTGCGGGCCTTTAGCTTCCAGCCGACTTGAGCGCTGCCGGTAAAGCTGAGCATACTGATGCGATCATCCTCGAGCAAAAGGGCTGTCTCCGGATGATGCATGGGAAGGACGTTCAGACTGCCCGGAGGGGCACCGGCTGCAGCCGCGATACGAGCCATGATAAGTGCCGTGATGGGTGTTTTCAGGGAAGGTTTGATCAGGCAGGGGTTGCCTGTTGCCAGCGCAGGGGCAACCTTGTGTGAAACAAGATTGAGAGGAAAGTTGAACGGGCAGATGCCCAGCACAGGGCCGATGGGCTCCCGTCGGGTATAACCCTCGTAATGAAGGCCCCGCTTCATTCCATCCATGGGAATGCATTCACCGGTGAATCTCTTTGCCTCCTCTGCCGCCCATGTAAACAGGGCTATCGTGCGTTCAAACTCCTGCTCGGCAAACATCCTGGGCTTGCCACCCTCCAGGATAAGTGCATCAATGATTTCGGTTTTTGCATCCTCAAGACCTTCCACCATGTTGCGGAGGATGTCTGCCCGCATGTATCGGGGCATGGATCTGAGCTGCTCGAAGGCGCGTCTGCTGCTCTTGATCGCGAGATCAATCTGGTTTGATCCCGCCAGTGAAACCAGGGCAATCGTGGAGCCGTCGAAGGGGTTGACCACCTCCGTCGAGTCATGGCCTTCAATGGCTTGGTTGTTGATCCATAAATAAAAGTGCGGATTATCGGTCATAACAGGCTCCGACTTTGAATTTTATTACTTTGAGCGTAGCAGAGTCTGAATCGTTTTGTTGGCGCTCTGGCATGCTCCCGTTACACTGCCGCAGCCATGAACCAGGCCTTTATCCGAAACTTCTCCATTATTGCTCACATTGACCACGGTAAATCGACCCTGGCAGACCGGTTGATTGAGGAAACGGGCGCATTGAGCGCCCGTGAGATGAAGGAGCAGGTACTGGACTCCATGGACCTGGAAAAGGAGCGCGGGATCACCATCAAGGCCCAGACGGCCTGTTTGACCTATCATGCCGCTGATGGCAGAGCCTACGTGCTTAATCTGATTGATACGCCGGGACACGTGGACTTCACCTACGAGGTTTCGCGCTCACTTCAGGCCTGTGAGGGGGCATTGCTGGTTGTGGATGCCACCCAGGGCGTTGAAGCACAGACCCTTGCCAACGTCTATCTTGCCATTGAAAACGATCTCGAAATCATCCCGGTCATCAACAAAATCGATCTGCCCAGTGCAAACGTGGGTGAGGTGAAACGCCAGATCGAGGAAGTGATCGGACTGGATGCATCGGAAGCCATCCCGGTTTCCGCCAAGACGGGCGAAGGTGTCAGGGAGGTTCTGGAGGCCATCGTGAGTCGTATCCCGCCTCCTGAAGGGAGCCGGGAGGCACCGTTAAGGGCCCTTGTTGTGGATTCCTGGTTTGATTCTTACGTGGGAGCCGTGGCCCTGATACGGGTTGTTGAAGGTTCTGTCCGAAAGGCCGAGCGAATCCGCCTGATGTCGACCAGGTCGGCCCACGAGGTTCAGGATCTGGGAGTTTTCCTTCCCAAGCCGGTTTCCCGGCCCGCCCTGGCCTCGGGTGAGGTGGGGTTTCTGATTTGCGGCATCAAGACCCTGGCCGACTTGAGGGTGGGGGATACGGTAACCTCTGAACGGCAGCCCGCTGAAAAGCCTTTGCCCGGCTTCAGGGAGCCAAAGCCCATGGTCTTTTCCGGCCTCTATCCGGTGGATTCCAATGACTACTCCGAGCTCAGGGATTCCTTGGAACGCTTGCGTTTGAACGACCCTGCTTTTTGCTTTGCCCCCGAAAGCTCGGTCGCCCTGGGCCAGGGGTTTCGCTGTGGTTTTTTGGGCATGCTGCATATGGAGATTGTGCAGGAGCGGCTGGAACGCGAGTACAGGCTTGACCTGATCACGACCGCTCCATCCGTGGTTTACCGTGTTTTCTTCAAGGACGGGTCGCAGCGTGAAATAGCCAATCCAAGTGAATTTCCGGATCCCGCGACCATTGACCACATTGAGGAACCGAGGGTCATTACCCATATCTTTACTCCGAATGAATTTGTTGGCCCCATGATCAGGCTTTGCCAGGAAAGGCGCGGGGTTCAGAAGGAAATGAGGTTCATCTCGGATAAACGTGTGATGCTGAGTTATGATTTACCCCTGTCCGAGGTGGTCATGGATTTCTTCGACCGATTGAAATCCCTTTCGCGGGGCTATGCTTCCCTTGATTATGAAATGGGGAGTTTTATCCGTGCGGATGTGGTCAAGCTGGAGGTGCTGGTCCAGGGGGAACCCGTGGATGCCCTGTCTTTGATCGTTCATCGGGATGCCGCCTACGCCAAGGGTCGGGAACTGGTGACCAAGCTGAAGGAACTGATTCCGCGCCAGCAATTTGAAGTGGCCTTGCAGGCAGCGATCGGAGGTCGTATCTTGGCGCGGGAAACGGTGCGGGCATTGAGGAAGAATGTGACCGCAAAATGTTACGGTGGAGACATTACGAGAAAACGCAAACTGCTTGAGAAACAGAAGGCCGGAAAGAAGCGCATGAAAACCATTGGTAACGTTGAAGTGCCCCAGGAGGCTTTTTTGGCAGTTTTACGGCTTGGAGAAGGTAAGTCATGAGTAAGAAATACAGTTGGCGTGAGTGGTTGGAAAGCCTGCTCGTGGTGGCGCTTATCGCGATCATCATCCGAAGCTTCATCATAGCCCCGTTCAAGATTCCATCCTCTTCCATGGTGCCAACCCTTGCGATCGGTGACTATATCTTTGTGGAGCGGTATTCCTATGGCTTGCGTATTCCATTCACGGATTATCAGTTCTTTCCCAAGGCCCCTGAACGTGGCGATGTTGTGGTCTTCGATTATCCCATGGATCGGAGCAAGGATTATATCAAGCGGATCATCGGTCTTCCGGGAGATGAAATCCGCTATGAGAAGAACAAGCTCTACATCAACGGCAAGGAGATGCCACTGGAATATCAGGGGCGCTACACCTACTTTCTTTCGGATGGAAGTGTGGACGTCTCCGAGCTGTATCGGGAGCAGCTGATCGAAAAGGAACATGATGTTCTGCGCAAGAAAGAGTCGATCAAGGATGGCGTCTGGAAGGTCCCCGAAGGGCACTATTTTGTTTTGGGAGATAACCGGAACAATTCGCGGGATTCCCGATTCTGGGGGTTTGTGCCACAGTCCTACCTTGTCGGACGCGCAGCAATCATCTGGTGGTCCTGGGACAAGCGCTTTAATGAGGTGCGCTGGGAACGCATCGGCAACCTGATCCGGTAGGGGAATAAGCGTTGAAAGCAGCTGGCGAGGATGCCATTCGGAGAAAACAAGCGGGATTTCATGCCATCTATCTGGTTCTCTGGCTGGTTTTTTTTGCCGTGGCTGGCAAGGTGGCGTATGAATTTGTGCCCGTGTTTTACACTGCCTGGAAGGTTGATGAGGCGTTCAAGACCATCGTTCGGACCATGTCCGCCTACGATGAATCTGTTATTCGGGCACGTCTTCCGGATATTCTCAAGGCAAAATATATTGATTACGATGATCTTCCCCAGGAATTTTATGACAATCTTGTGATCAGGGCCGATGGAACCAGGCTCGAAATCTCATCCAGATATCATGTAACCATCTGGCTGCTGGCACCTCCTGCAGGGACCAATACGGGGGAAGCTGCAGAGGGGAATGAGGTGAAGGGAGTGGAAGAGCTTCGCACCCGTGGGCGGTTTGATTTTGATTTCGAGCCCCATGCCGAAACCCCTTGAAGGATCCCGGTGCGCTACAAAAAAGGCTGGGTTACAGGTTTGCTGATTCGGGCCTGTTGATCCGCGCCCTGACGCATCGTTCAGTCTCTTCCGATCATCTGGACAGGCTGGAGTTTCTTGGCGACGCAGTCTTGTCACTGGCCATATCGGAATACCTGTGGCGGAAATTTCCTGACGCCGGGGAAGGCCAGCTTTCGCGCTGGCGCTCACACCTTGTCTGCAGAGAAAGCCTGAAGCGTGTCGCGCATGATTGGCAACTGCATGCCCACGTGCACGTGGGTGCGGGTGAACGTGATTCCCATGGCTCCATTCGCTCGGAATCCATTCTCGCGGATTCACTGGAAGCCATCCTGGGTGCGGTCTTTGTGGACGGAGGCTGGGAGGCTGCAAGGAACGTGGTTTTAAATGCGTGGTCAGGGTTGACGGCCCATCTTGGCAAAGAAGATATGCAAGATGCAAAATCAAGATTGCAGGAACTTACCCAGTCAAGGGCATGGGGAGTGCCGGAATATCGTGTCATGGATCATGGTGCCGGAAAGGATCCGAGATTCACGGCCATCTGTTATGTGCGGGGCAAACGGGTTGGCCGGGGCCATGGTGGCAGAAAGAAACTGGCGGAAAGCGAAGCAGCAAGGGAGGCGTGGCGGAATTTGCAGGAGAGCGACGGCAAAGGATGACGTGTTCTCGAGACAAATGCGCATCGCCTTTCATGTTTTTGGTCCATGGCAAATTTTTCGGTCAAGGTTAAGGGATAGATGGCGAGACTTTTCAAGTGCGGTACCGTCGCGCTGCTGGGCAGGCCAAATGTGGGCAAATCAACCCTGATGAATACCATCATCGGAGCGAAGGCCGCGATTGTCACCCCAAAACCTCAGACAACGCGCCATCGTATTCTGGGAATCCATACGGACAAACGCGGTCAGATTATCTTTGTCGACACCCCAGGCATCCATCAAGCCAAAAACCGGTTAAATCGAACCATGGTTCGCCAGGCCTATGCCGCAGCGGCGGAAGCGGATGTCCTGGCCTTGATGCAGGATGCAAGCCGGCCGCTGGATGCCGGTACCCGTGCGCTGATCAAACGGTTTTCTGCTGAAAGAAAGCCCAGAATTCATATTCTGAACAAGGTCGACAGGCTCAGGAAATCGATTCTTTTGCCACGGATCCAAGAAGTGGCAGACCTTGATGGCGGGGCCATGGCTTACATCCCGGTTTCAGCCACCAGAGGGACCCAGATCCCCCAGCTTCTTGATGCCCTGTTATCCTGCCTGCCCGTTGCCCCCGCCCGTTATGATCCGGACTGGTTTACCGATCAGAGCCAGCGGCAGCTGGCTGCAGAATATGTCCGGGAACAGGTCTTTCTGGCCATGCAGGAGGAGATACCGTTCCAGACCGCTGTGGAAATAGAATCCTTCCATGAGATTTCCGGTCCCAAGCCGGCGGTTGAGATTGGTGCCGTAATCATTGTGGCATCGGAAAGACACAAGCCCATGCTGATAGGCAGGCACGGGAGCAGGATCAAAACCATCGGAAGCCGGGCAAGACTTGCCCTGCAGGAGCTGTTTGACTGCCGGGTACGTTTGGATCTCTGGGTGAAGGTCCAGGCCGACTGGTTTGAAAACCCGAGGCGTTTAAGCGAGCTTGGCTTGACATGAATGCGATGTGTGATCGGGGGATGCTCCTTCGGCGCATTGCCTATAGTGAAACCTCCCTGATCATCCATGTACTGACCTCCACCCATGGCAGGCTGTCTCTTATGGCAAGGGGGGCCAGAAGAAGGCAAAGTGAATTCAGGGCGGCACTCGAACCGCTCAGCATATTGGAGCTTCATTGGCGCCCGGGCAGAAGTGGCATGGGGACACTGACAGCGGTAGAACGTGGGAAACCCCTTGTTCCGGAAAGCCACATGTATGCAGGACTGGATTTGAACGCTGTGGCATCTGGTCTGTTCAAGGAAGGTGCGGACGGATTTAACGAGCTTGCGCATGCCTTCAAACTGCTCCGGCATCGACCGGAGGATTCCGGGCTGCTTGCGGCAACATGGTTTCTGCTGCGAAAAAGTGGCTGGGTGGGGGATTTGGATCACTGCTGGCAGTGCGGGAGGCCTGCCGAGGTCTTGCACTGGTCCCACGCCCTGTTGCATTGTCCGGATTGCGGCAAGGGAACACCAGTGAGCCAGGGGCTTGTCCGTGGCATACTTGGCCACATTCGCAGTCCGCAGGTCTCTCTGCCGCGATATGATCTCATGACATGGCAGACCATGGTTCAGGAGGTTCTGCGCGCCCATGGCCTGAGGCCGATTTCAGCCGGACTGGCTTGACGGATTTATATGGGAGGAAGGTGTGCATCTTGGTGTGAATATTGATCATATCGCGACCCTGCGGCAGGTGCGGCGGACAACATACCCTGATCCGGTTGCGGCTGTTCAGTATTGCCTCGAGGGAGGGGCAGATGGCATTACGGCTCATTTGCGGGAAGACAGGCGACATATTCAGGATGAAGACATGAGAAGGCTTACGGCAATAGACCGGCTCCATGTGAACATGGAAATGGCTGCTACCAATGAGATGGTCGCAATCTGTTGCGAGTTAAGACCGGCTGCGTGTTGTCTGGTCCCGGAGAAACGTCAGGAGCTGACCACGGAAGGTGGCCTGGATGTGGTGTCTCATCGCTCTCGGCTGCAAAGTATTGTCGACAAGCTGAGATCTGAAGGCGTCCGGGTTTCCATGTTCATTGATCCCGACCCGGAACAGGTGCGTGCCAGCCATGCCATAGGAGCGCCTGTGGTGGAGTTGCATACGGGTCATTATGCCAATCATGATGAAGCAGAAGCCAAAGAGGAGTTGAACAGAATTCATAATGCTGCCAAGCTTGCGACTGATTTGGGTTTGATCGTCCATGCCGGACATGGTCTGACTCTGCAAAACACCTCGGCCATTGTGGGAATTCCTGAAATTCAGGGCCTGAATATTGGACATGCCATTGTGGCTGATGCGGTTTTCAAGGGACTGGTACGGGCAGTGGCAGACTTCAAGGCCTTGATGATGAGAGGAGGAGTGTAGGAAATGTTGCTCGTGAAAGCTTGCAATTCTCTTTCGGGTTCCACACCTTCCCTCTTGTTCATGTCATGATTGTTGGTATCGGTACAGATCGTGTGGCCGTGGATCGGATCCGGTCGGTTGTGGAGCGTTTTGGTGAACACTTTATCCGGCGTATCTTTACCGAGCACGAATACCTTCAGGCATCGGCGAAATGTGATCGTGTACGTCGTCTGGCCCTGCTTTTTGCAGCCAAGGAGGCGGTTTCCAAGGCTCTGGGTACCGGGTTCAGGCAGGGGGTAGCGCCGAGACACATTGAGACCATACATCGGCCTTCCGGCAAACCGGATGTGGTTCTGCATGCAGGCGCCAAACTGATTGCGAGTCGACTGGGGGTTGGAAAAGTGCATGTTTCCCTTTCTGATGATGATGGGATTGCCATGGCCTTTGCCATAGCGGAGGCAGGCTGATGCTTCCCATTCTTACATCGAGTCAAATGTGCTGGGCAGACCATGAAACCATCAAAACGTATGGAATACCCGGCAAGGAGTTGATGGCCCAGGCCGGACGATGCGTGGCCAACACCGTTGTTGCCCAACTGGATGACATCGTTAAAAGCAGGCTGCTTATTGTTTCAGGGCCGGGGAATAATGGGGGCGATGGTTTCGCCTCCATTCCCTGGCTGTTGCGACGTAAAATCAACCTTCAGGTGATTCTTCTGGGCAGGATTGCTGATTTGAAGCCGGATGCTGCCATGTATGCGGCTGATGCCAGCAAGATGGATATCGAGGTTATCGAATGTCCGGATGTCAAGACCCTGGCCAAGCTGAAGGACTGCTTTGTCAACACGAGCATCATCTTGGATGCCATGTTTGGTACGGGCCTGCACAGACCTCTGACCGATCTGATGGCTGAAGCCGCCAGGATCATGAATGACTCAGGAGTTCCTGTGCTGTCCGTTGATATTGCCAGTGGTATTGACAGTGATACGGGAAAGGTGCTGGGTGAGGCGGTCCGGGCAAGCTGGACGCTGCCGATTGCAGCCTATAAGTGGGGTCACTGGCTCGATGAAGGACGGGAGTATGCCGGCAGGATTCTGCCCCCGGCCCGGATTGGCATCCTGGATGAGACGATCGAGAAGTCACTCCTTGAGGAAGAGGGGCCGGTAGGCAGCGCCTACCTGATTGACAGACGTGAAATAAGAAGGTCTTTTCCGGATCGTCCTCGCAGAAACCACAAGAGGGATTTTGGCCACGTTTGGATTTTTGGAGGGAGCCAGGGGTACACAGGTGCCCCGAGACTGGCGGCAGGCGGCGCCTTTGCGGTGGGGTCCGGGCTGGTCAGTATTGCCTGCCCCCATGGGGTGTATCCGATCGTCGCCGGCTCAAGCCTCGAGGCCATGGTTCACCCTCAGGATTCTGCTCCGTGGCAATCGGCGGACGTCATTTTGGCGGGTCCTGGCTGGGGCAGTTCGGAGCGCGCCATGCTGGCGAAACTGTTCGCATCGGATGCGCCCATAGTTCTGGATGCCGATGCGTTGAACATGCTTGCTGATGATCGGGAGTTGAGCGGTTTGCTTGCTGGTCGGGAGGCGCTCAAGATCCTCACGCCTCACCCGGGTGAGGCCGGAAGGCTGCTGGGACTGTCCGCCACGGAGGTGCAGTCGGATCGTCTGTCTTCGGCCCTAAGCCTGGCCGATCGCTTCAAGGGCTGGATCGTGCTCAAGGGGGCTGAAAGCCTGATTGTGTCACCGGAGCGCCAGGCATGGGTTTGTCCCTTTGGCACGTCAAAACTGGCAACAGCCGGTACAGGCGATGTCCTGGCGGGAATGATTGCCGGCCTGGTCGGTCAGGACGTGGAGCCTGAGAAGGCGCTTCCGGTCGCCGTTGCCCTGCACGCCATAGCAGGGGAGCAGGAAGACTGGTACTTGGCAGGAGATCTGCCAAGGGTTGCCCGGAAGGTGCTGACGGACCTGGAGGTTCTCTAAGAGGTCCGGCTCTGGTTTCCCATTCCAATGGAAGGCCATTTTAATCCTTTTCCACCCCGGTCGATAATGTTGTAAGGTATGCCCTATGCCTGAGAAGAAAGCTGTCGCGTTCCATGACAGGCCACGTTCGCCAAGGATTTCCATTTATCGCCTGCATCCGGAAACACTTGCCAGCGGCGCTCATCGGCTGAGCGGCTTTGTTTTGATCCTTTTCCTGCCGGTTTACGTATGGTTGTTTCAGAGTCTGATCGGGAGTCCTGAAAGTTTTCAGCATAGCCTGGAGCTACTGCGCTCCGTCTGGGGAAGGCTCTTCCTCTGGGTAGTGGGCGTGGCACTGATTTACCATTTATGCAACGGCATCCGCTTCCTATGTCTGGACCTTGGCCTGGGTGAATCACGGAAAATGATGCGTCTTTCATCACAGATCATGCTTGCCATTGCTTTCGCTTCAGCGCTGCTTCTTGGAGTAATCTTGTGGTAGTCCATAAAGATTACGGGGCCGCCCATAATGGCCTGAAGGAATGGTATCACCAGCGTATCACCGCCGCTGTGATGATTCTTCTTCTGCCCCTGCCCTTTCTGCTTGTTCTGATTCTGACGCTCGGAAGCATGGACCAACTTGCCTTGCTGGAGATCATCGATCATCCATTCTCGCGAATCCTTCACACCCTGCTGGTACTGGTCCTTCTATTCCATGCCTATCTGGGTGTGAAGGTGACGGTCGAGGATTATGTGCCCGTCGCTGTGCGTATCCCGCTAATGCTTGTTCTTCAGGTGCTTTCCTTCTGTTTCGGCCTCTGGTGGCTGACCCTGATCTGGGCGTGGGGGGGGTAAGTGTCCTATCTGTCCAGAAACAATGTCCACCATCATTTTCACGATGTCATCATCGTTGGAGCCGGCGGGGGTGGGTTGAGGTGCGCCTTGCAGCTGGCAGAGGCCGAATACCGGGTGGCAGTTCTGACCAAGGTTCTGCCCACCCGCTCGCATACGGTAGCTGCCCAGGGAGGAATCAACGCATCGCTGGGGAATGTTCTGTCCGATCATTGGCATTGGCATATGTATGACACGGTCAAAGGCTCCGACTACCTTGGCGATCAGGATGCCATTGAATACATGTGCCGGGTTGCCCCGCATGTCGTGCGGGAACTGGAGCATTACGGTGTGCCATTTTCCCGTCTTGATGATGGGCGCATCTATCAGCGGGCCTTCGGTGGGCAGTCGATGGAATTTGGTGAGGGGGGACAGGCCATGCGCACGTGTGCTGCAGCCGACCGTACCGGTCACGCCATCCTGCACACGCTTTACCAGCAAAACATCCGGGTCGGAACCCACTTCTTTGAGGAGTACTTTGCCCTTGACCTGATTACGGATGAGGATGGATGCCATGGCATCCTGGCTTGGGACATAGCTGAGGGCAGCTATCATCTGTTCCAGTCAAAGGCCGTGATTCTTGCCACAGGCGGTGCTGGCCGGATTTACCAGAACACCACAAATGCGCACATCTGTACGGGGGATGGTGCCGCCCTTGCGCTGGATGCGGGGCTGGCCGTGGAGGATATGGAGTTTTTCCAATTTCACCCGACCGGCATCGCGGGTGTTGGCATTCTGATCACGGAAGGAGCCAGGGGTGAAGGTGGTTATCTGGTTAACAGGGAAGGTGAACGGTTTATGGAGCGTTATGCCCCCACCGCAAAGGACCTGGCCAGCCGTGATGTGGTTTCCAGATCCATTGCCAGGGAAATCAGGGAAGGTCGAGGTTGCGGGCCAAATCGGGACCATGTCCTGCTCAAACTGGATCACCTGGGAAGTGAGGTCATCATGAGCCGGCTTCCCGGTATCCATGAACTGGCCCTGCGGTTTGCTGCCGTGGATTGCACGAAAGAACCGATTCCGGTTCGTCCCACGGTTCACTACACCATGGGCGGCATACCGACCAATCGCTTTGGAGAGGTGGTTTATCCCAAAGGAAAGGATAAGGAAGTGATCATGCCGGGTCTGTATGCCATTGGCGAGGCCGCCTGTGTGTCGGTTCATGGTGCCAATCGTCTCGGCGGGAACTCACTGCTTGAGATCATTATTTTCGGTCGGGCCTGTGGCAATCAGGTGATGGAACGTTTGAAAACGCTGCGCTATCACCATCCCGTTCATCCTGACTGCTGGGAGCCAGGCGTGAACAGGGTCGAGCGATGGTTAACTGCCGCCGGGAAAGACAGGGGAAGGCGGGTGGCTGATCTGCGCGCACGCCTGCAGGCGAGCATGGAGGAACATTTCGGGGTGTATCGGTCACAGAAGGAGATGGAAGAGGGATTGGAGCGGTTGGCGTCCATCCAGGAAGAACTTGCCGGCAGTTCCATTCAGGACCGGGGAAGACGGTTCAATACCGAACTCGTTGATGCCCTGGAGCTGGAAAACCTGCTTGCGGTTGCCATGACCACAGCTGCCTCAGCCCTGGCCCGGCGAGAATCACGGGGGGCTCAGGCACGGGAGGACTATCCGGAAAGGGATGATACGAACTGGCTGAAGCATTCCCTGGCATCCATCAGGGAAGGTGAAGTCCATCTCGACTACAAACCTGTCAAGTTAACGCCCTTGACGGTTGAGCCTTTCAAGCCCAAGGAGAGGGTGTATTGAACGATTGGGTGATCAGATGAGCGGGAAGAACGTTTCCCTGCTGATATATCGCTATCAGCCGGAAACGGGGGGTGAACCGTACATGCAGGAGTTTACCGTCCCGTTCACCGGTGCCGGGATGATGCTTCTGGATGCCCTGAATTACATCAAATGGAATCTGGATGGCACGCTGACCTTCCGTCGTTCGTGCCGTGAGGGGGTATGTGGATCGGACGGCATGAACATCAATGGCGTCAACGGCTTGGCCTGTATCGTCCCGGTGGCCGGTCTGAAACAGCCGATCAAGGTTAGGCCACTGCCAAGTCAGCCGGTCATCCGCGATCTGGTTGTCGATATGAGGCATTTCTTTGAGCAGTATCATTCGATCAGACCCTGGCTGCAGACCAGGACACCCACCCCGGAACGGGAACGCCTGCAACTGCCCGAAGAGCGAAAACGGCTTGACGGCATGTATGAGTGCATCCTTTGTGCCTGTTGTTCAACCGCCTGTCCGTCTTACTGGTGGAATGGCGACCGGTTCCTTGGTCCCGCCATTCTTTTGCAGGCAGCGCGCTGGATCGAGGATTCACGTGACGAGGCGGCAGGTGAACGGCTGGATGCCCTGGAGGATGAATTCAAGCTGTTCCGTTGCCATCAGATTATGAACTGCATGGAGGCCTGTCCGAAAGAGCTCAATCCAACCGCTGCCATCAACCGCATTAAACGAGCCATGCTGGTGAGACAATCCTGAACCGTGTCCGGGACCGATCTGAAAAAGCTCCGGTTTCGTTTAAGGAGGCAAGGGCTGGCTGAACTCGATGCCTGGCTTGCGCCGCTGGAAGAGCCACTTCTGAACGGGGATCAAGTGGTGGCCAAGGCACTGACGGATTTGCTGGACCTTCAACCCGTTGACTTGCTGGCGATGATGCAGGGGCAGTTGCCCGTTCCAGTCCCGTTGCAATCCTGGTTGGATGATAAGTCTGGACGCAATCCCTACCGCAAGGTATAAATCGCTACCATGAAAAAGGTCCTGATAGCGCCATCCATTTTGTCAGCTGATTTTGCGGACTTAGGCAGGGAGGTGAGAGCCATCGATGAAGGCGGTTGTGACTGGGTCCATGTGGATGTCATGGATGGCCGGTTTGTGCCGCCCATTACGATAGGCGACAATATTGTTAAGGCGATTCGCCCACACACTGAAAAACCTCTGGATGTCCACCTGATGATTGTGGACCCTGACAGGCAGATTGAGTCGTTTGCCAAGGCAGGAGCCGATCTTATCGTCGTGCACCAGGAGGTCTGTCCTCATCTCGAACGCACACTCCAGTATATCCGGTCTTTTGGCGTGAAATCAGGCGTAAGCCTGAATCCGGCCACTCCGGTTTCCACGATCAGGCACGTGCTTCACTGTGTCGATCTGGTCCTGCTGATGAGCGTGAATCCGGGATACGGTGGGCAGAAGTATATTCATGCTGTCACGGAAAAAATAAGCGAAGCACGTCGCATGCTTGACGAGGCGGAATGCGGGGCCTTTCTGGAAGTGGACGGTGGTGTGAACGCGGAAACGATATCGGAGGTGTCAGCTGCGGGGGCCGATGTTTTTGTTGCCGGTTCCGCCGTTTATGGGAAGCCCGATTACGCTCAGGCAATACGTGAACTGCGCGATTTGGCGGAGCAAGCTTCATAACGTTACAAGGTTCGAAAACCATCCTCGGATGAAGGAGGATCAGCTGTTGCTGAGTAGAGGGTATCGCGGCCAGTGAGTCAAGGGAGGGTGTTGATGCAAGAAGAAAAAGTCAATCTAAGTCGAAGGAATTTCTTATACATAGCTGCCAGTGGTCTTGGAGGTATCGCAGCGGGAGCCACGGCTGTACCATTTATCGGCAGCATGCTGCCGGCGGCGGATACGCTGGCAGCTTCCAAGACGGAGTTTGATGTTTCCACCGTGGCTCCCGGCCAGCTTGTCGTCATCCAGTGGCAGGGCAAGCCCGTTTTTGTTGTCCATCGGACTGCTGATATGCTGAAGAGGGTCAAGGGCCACGATGACCTGCTCAAGGACCCCAACTCCGAGGCGATTGATGCGGTCCAGGCAGAATGGATGAAGACACCCGAGCAGCGGATCTATCGTTCGATCAAGCCGGATTACCTGATCCTGGTGGCAAGCTGCACCCATCTGGGATGCATACCGCTATTCAAGCCTTCTGCAGGTCGAAAGGAATGGGGGGATTCCGTCCCGGAAGATTGGCCGGGAGGCTGGCATTGTCCGTGCCATGGTTCCTATTATGATCTTTCCGGGAGAGTGGTGAATGGCTCACCGGCACCACACAATCTCCATGTCATGCCATACAAATACATCTCGGATACCACGGTTCTCATTGGTTGATTGATCCAAGGGGGGAGGAGAAATGATTGAGAAAATCATGAATAGTGCGCTATTCAAGTGGATTGATGAACGAAGCAACATAGGCCAGATGATCCGTGAGCACGTCACGGAGTATCCGGCGCCGAAGAATCTGAATTACATGTGGAACTTCGGTTCCCTGGCCATGCTGGTGCTGGTCCTTCAGATTCTGACAGGCATCTTTCTTGCCATGTATTACAAGCCGTCCGCGGCTCCGACGATTGGAGGCTATTCCGTGGCCTTTGACTCGGTAGAGCGCATCATGCGGGATGTCAATTTCGGCTGGCTGATCCGCTACATGCATGCGGTGGGGGCTTCTTCCTTCTTTGTTGTCATCTACATGCACATCGCCCGTGGTCTTTACTATGGTTCCTATAAAGGGCCCCGGGAATTGCTATGGATTGTCGGCGTCGTGATCCTGCTGATCATGCAGGGTGCAGCCTTCTTCGGCTACCTCCTGCCGTGGGGTCAGATGTCTTTCTGGGGAGCGACGGTGATCACCAACCTGTTTGGTGCCATTCCTGTTCTGGGTGACATTATCAATCAGCTGCTGCGTGGCGGTTTTGCCGTGGGTGACCCGACACTGAACAGGTTTTTCTCGCTGCACTATCTGTTTCCGCTGATTCTGGTGGGCATTGTGGGGGCACATGTGCATGTCCTGCACGTAGCACATTCGAACAATCCCGATGGCATCGACATCGACCACAAGCGTGACACCATTCCCTTCCACCCCTACTTCACCATCAAGGACGCCTTTGGTGTGGGTGTGTTCCTGCTGTTTTACTGTTATTTCGTCTTTTTCAATCCCACGGCGGGAGGCTACTTTATCGAGGTGGACAACTTTGTACCCGCCAACAATCTGCAGACGCCGGCCCATATCGCGCCGGTTTGGTATCTGACGCCTTGGTATACCATCCTCCGTTCCTTCCCGGACAAGCTTGTCGGTGTCATTGCCATGGGTGCATCTCTGGGCATTTTGTTTGTCCTGCCCTGGCTTGACCGGTCGAAGGTACGATCAAGCAGGTACAGACCGGTATACAAGCAAATGGTGATTCTTTTCTTTATCGCAGTCCTTGTTCTCGGCTATTGCGGTCATAGTGCCCCGACACCGGTACTGAAACTGGTTGGCCGTATCGCCACCGCTATCTACTTTGGTTTTTTCCTGTTGTTGCCCTTTGTGCATAAATTCGAAAAGACCAAACCTGTGCCGGAGAAGATATAATGAAACATGTATGCATGTATTTCACCCTGGCGTTGATCCTTCTGTTGAATCCATTCATTGCAGAGGCATCCGAGGGGGGAGTTGAACTGCCCCACGTTGATATAAGCCTGGATAAGAAAACGCTGCGTGCCGGACTGGCCGTTTTCACGGAGGTCTGCATGGGCTGTCATTCAGCCAAATATCTTACCTATCGCGGTCTGATGGATTATCCGGAGATCGGGCTTACACGCGCGGAGGTGGATGAGCTCAGGGGTGACAAGCCCTTGCTTTCCGGATTGCTGACGGATCTGAGCCCTGAGGATGCCGAAGTCTCCTTTGGCAAGGTGCCGCCAGATCTGTCTGTGATCGCACGTGGTCGTCGGGGCGGTGGCCAGTATATTGCCGCTATCCTGACGGGTTACGAGAAGGACCCGGATGGCCGGATCCCGGATGGGAATTATAACGAGTATTTCCCGGGTCACCGTATCGCCATGCCAGACCCGTTGGGTTGGTTTGACCATGACCCTGCCGATGAAGCGGACCTGAAGGAACAGGCGCGTGCAGTTGCCTCATTCCTGGTCTTTGTTGGCGATCCCCACCAACTGGAGCGCAAGGCGATCGGCAAGTGGGTGATGGGTTTTCTTGTTCTGCTCACCATCGTGCTTTACCTGCTTAAGCGTGAGGTCTGGAAAGACATCAAGCATTAGGCATAGTATTGGGTTTAGGGAGGAATCAGCGCCTGCAACCGTTGCAGGCGCTGATGGTTTCTTGACCCTTGCCCTTGCCGTTTTTACACTCTGAAAACGTCTGATGCAGCCGTTTGCGGGTATTCGCAGGCGATATCAAGTGTCCTAGTCAGGAGTTCACACTCAACATGCGGGAATTCGAGCGGATCAAACGGCTTCCACCTTATGTATTCAGCGTTGTCAATCAGTTGAAGATGGAGCTGCGCCGTGCCGGCCATGATATTGTGGACTTTGGCATGGGGAATCCGGACCAGCCGACGCCCCAACATATTGTCGACAAGCTCTGCGAGGCGGCCAGGGATCCCCGCAACCACCGGTATTCCCTGTCCAAGGGGATTCCTGGGCTCCGGCGCGCGGTCTGCAACTGGTACAAGCGGAAATTTGACGTTGATCTCGATCCGGAGTCGGAAGCCATTGTTTCCATTGGCTCCAAGGAAGGACTTGCGCATCTTGCACTGGCAATCACCTCACCGGGCGATCTGGTTCTTTCTCCAAACCCCGCCTATCCGATTCATCCCTATGGCTTTATCATTGCCGGGAGTGACATTCGTCATGTCCCCATCGGCCCGGGCCTTGATTACTTTGAGGAGCTGAGAAAGGCGGTGGAGGATTCCTGGCCACGCCCCAAGCTGGTGCTGGTGAATTTTCCCTCCAATCCCACAACGCAAGTCGTCGATCTGGATTTCTACGTCAAGCTCGTTGATTTCGCCCGCGAGAATGGATTGATCGTGGTTTCCGATATTGCCTACGCCGAAATCACGTTCGATGGTTATCAATGCCCCTCCATACTTCAGATTCCGGGGGCGAAAGATGTGGCTGTAGAGTTTTATTCCATGTCAAAGACCTACAACATGCCCGGATGGCGGATCGGCTTCATGGTTGGTAACCGGGAGATCGTTGGTGCCCTGGCCAAGATAAAATCGTACCTTGATTACGGTGCCTTTCAGCCCCTGCAGATTGCTTCTGCCGTTGCCCTGAATGGGCCACAGGATTGCGTGGAAAACATTCGGCGCACCTATGAACATCGGCGCGACGTGCTGGTTGAAGGACTGAACAACATTGGCTGGCGGGTTGATCCCCCCAAGGCGACCATGTTTGTCTGGGCGGAGATTCCGGATGATTACAAGCCAATGGGATCGCTTGAATTCTCCAAGCGGTTGCTGAGTGAAGCCGAGGTGGCCGTCAGCCCTGGTATCGGTTTTGGCAGCAATGGTGAGAACTATGTCCGCATCGCGCTGATCGAGAATGAGCACCGAACCCGCCAGGCCCTGCGCGGCATTCGACGCTTTCTCAACATGGGAGGATAGGAATGAAGGAAGTTCGTGTTGGCCTTCTGGGGCTGGGAACGATTGGAGTGGGTGTTGCCAGGTTGCTTCTGGAACACGAGGATCTTCTGGCAAAGAGACTGGGCAAACGGCTTAAGCTGGTCCGGATCTGCGATCTTGATATAAGCCATGACAGGGGGCTCAACCTGTCCACGGTAGAGCTCACCACGGATGTGGAGAAGATTACCTGTGCGACTGACACGGATATCGTCATTGAACTGATCGGCGGTTACGAGCCCGCGAAGAGTTTTGTGCTCCAGGCCATCCGGAACGGGAAGCATGTGGTTACAGCCAACAAGGCGCTCATAGCAAAGTATGGTGAGGAGCTGTTCAGCAAGGCGGCCCAGAAAAATGTTGCCATGGCCTTTGAGGCCTCCGTCGGCGGGGGCATACCCTGTCTGAAGTCCCTGCGCGAAGGTTTGGCGGCAAACAGAATAGAATCTCTTCACGGCATCCTTAACGGTACGTGCAATTACATTTTGACCAGGATGGAGCGTGAAGGCATGCCGTTTGATCAGGTCCTCAAGGAAGCCCAGGCACTTGGTTATGCCGAGGCTGACCCGAGTTTTGATGTGGATGGCATCGATACGGCGCACAAACTGGCCATCCTTGCGGCGATGGCCTTTGGTTCGCGTATCCGCTTTGAAGATGTGTTTACCGAGGGCATACGTCACATTACACCGGCCGATATCACCTTTGCGGGCGAACTTGGCTATCGCATCAAGCTGCTGGGTATCGCCAAACCCCATGAAGGCAGCATTGAAATGCGGGTGCACCCAACCCTTGTCCCGTTGTCGGCACAACTGGCACAGGTACAGGATTCCTACAATGCCATTTCCATTCGCGGTGACTTTGTTGAAAATACCCTTTTTGTTGGCCGGGGAGCGGGGGAAAGGCCGACGGCCAGCGCCGTTGTTGCGGATATCATGGATATTGCCCGGGCCATCCCGGACGGGCTGGCATATCTTCCACCCCCCATGGCATTTGCGGAGAGCGAGCGAGAGCAAATGGCAACCATGTCCATGGCCGATGTGGAAGGGGAGTACTATTTTCGTCTCATGGTCAAGGATCAGCCCGGCGTCCTGGCGGCAGTGACCGAGATTCTCGCCCACCACCGCATCAGTCTTGAGGCCGTGATCCAGAAGGAACGCCATGAAACCCAGGCAGTGCCTGTGGTCATGCTCACGCACACAACCAAGGAAGGCAATCTCCAGGCAGCCATGGAACGCATTACTGTCTTGCCGGCCGTGGAAGGGAATCCCCTGATCCTGCGCATTGAGCGCTTTGGTTCCTGAGATGATGTACTATCAGGGAACCATTCAGCGTTATCGCACCTTTCTTCCTGTCCGGAACGAGGATGACATCATCACCCTCTATGAGGGCAATACACCCCTGCATGAGTCCTTCCGTTTACGGAATGTGATCAACAGGGATTTGTCCATTTATCTGAAGTATGAAGGTCTGAACCCGACCGGTTCATTCAAGGACAGGGGTATGACCATGGCAGTGACCCGAGCCTTTAATGATGGCTCCCGGAAGGTGATCTGTGCTTCCACAGGCAACACGTCCGCTTCCGCTGCAGCGTATGCGGCCAATTGCGGCATGCAGGCCTATGTGCTGATTCCGGACGGTAAGATTGCACTGGGCAAGCTTTCCCAGGCGGTGAGGTATGGTGCCAAGGTCATTCAGGTACGGGGGAATTTTGATGATGCCCTGGAGATTGTCCGGGAGATTGCGAAGGATGGCTCCATTACCCTGGTCAACAGCGTCAATCCCTATCGTATTGAGGGTCAGAAAACGGCTGCATTCGAAATCGTGGATGAACTTGGATTTGCTCCGGATTTCCATGCCTTGCCGGTTGGCAACGCAGGCAATATTACGGCCTACTGGAGAGGGTATCAGGAATACAGGCAAAAGCGCATCAGCCATAACACACCAAAGATGCTGGGGTTTCAGGCTGCCGGGGCAGCGCCCATTGTGATGGGTCGTGCGGTGGACAACCCTGAAACGGTGGCCACAGCTATCCGCATCGGCAAACCCGCATCATGGACGCAGGCCGAACAGGCCAGGGATGAATCCGGTGGCGTGATCGAGGCCGTAACCGATGAGGAGATTCTGGAGGCGTATGACATGCTGGCCAGTCTTGAGGGGGTCTTCTGCGAACCGGCGTCGGCTGCCTCCGTCGCCGGCATCATCAAGCTCAATGATCAGGGATTTTTTCCGGCCGGAAGCCGGATAGTGTGCACACTGACCGGCAATGGTCTCAAGGATCCGGATACAGCGATGCAGGGCATGGCCAAACCGGTGACAGTGGACGCAACGGGAGATGCGGTACGAAGGATTCTTGACTGATTTCTGCCGCTCCTGATGTTCCCGTGCATGTTTCGCCTCACATGCTTCTCATTACCGATGGCCTGGCGGATGGTGGGGATGCCTGTGAACCCCATCCGGCTCTGAGGCCCTGGCGGAGGAGGCTGACCCGGTCCAGAAAGCGCTGGGCAAGCTGTCACCCTCAGACGGCGCTTGAATGGTACGCACAATGTCTGGATTGCCATCTTCCTGTCAGTCGGCTGCTTGCATCACGGATTCAGGTGAAGGGGAGGGTGAGGCAGTTCTGGATGGTTACGCCTTTCAAGGCCGTGTTGATGAGGGACAGAGTCAGGGTGCTGCCGGTATCGACCTCCCGGCAGGATGCCTGCTGGCTGGCTGATCTGGTCAACCCCCTCCTGAATTCCGACGGAATCCGTCTGCATCCCGTGGGTGCCGGACTTGTTGCCTCCAGTGAACATGTCCTTGATGCCAGACCGGCAGGGTTCGCCGACATCTGTGGAGCGTATCTCCCGAACAGGCATCCGGAGGGTATGGATGGGGGACGACTGATGCGGCTGGTGGCTGAAATCCAGATGTTGCTTGCCCGCGTTGCACTTCATGGTGAGTCATTGCACACAGATATTCATGGTCTGTGGTTCTGGGGGCCGGCAGGTGGACCGGATCGTGACACGACGGTGCATTGGATGCCCGTCGAGACCGATGATCCGGTTCTGGCAAGCCTTGCCGGCAGCAGGAGTGCCAAGTTGACCATCATGACGGCCGAACATGCCGTGGAACGGATAAGCCCGGATGAAAAATTGCCCCGTTACCTGCTGCTGGCAGGAAAAAGCAAAGCCGTACTGGTGGACACGAAACCGTGGACCATACCCTTCTTCTCAGGCTGGAAACCCGGGCGGCTGGTATCGCTGGCTGAATTGACCAGGCATGCATATCAAGACGGATAACTATTCGGGAAGACCCACGCTGCGGGGGCGGAGGTTGAAGTGGCGCAACGGGCCCTTCCATGCGCATGATCCGCTGGCGGCCTGGCATGGGCTGCTGGAGCTTCGCGGGATTGATGCTGAGAGTGGCTTTTTTGCCCCCAGGCTCGCAGACCTGCCCGATCCTGATGATATGCGGGATATGGTCAGAGCCGCAGAGCGGTTAACCCAGGCGATTATCGATCACGAGGCCGTGCATATTTTTGGAGACTTTGATTGTGATGGGGTGTGCGGAGCTGCCATTCTGGCTGACTTCCTGAGACAGGTCGGACTGCAGGTTTCCGTCTCCATCCCTCATCGGGCTAACGACGGGCACGGGATCGATCGCAGGAATATTGAAGAGGCCCACGCTGCGGGTGCCAGGCTGGGTATCAGTGTGGATACGGGGATTTCTGACGGTTTGGCTGCGAAGCAGGCCAAACGCCTGGGGTTTGATCTGATCATCACCGACCATCATCTGCCGGGTGAGTATTTGCCGGAGGCTTATACCATCCTGAATCCATCCAGGTCGGACTGTGGTTTTGCCGAAGGTCTTCTTTGCGGTTCGGGAGTGGCCTTTTTTCTCCTTATGTCCACCTGGCGAAGACTCCGGGAAACCGGGGTTAGAACCCCGGACCTTAGAAGTGCTCTGGATCGTGTCGCCATCGCAACCGTGGCCGATGTGATGTCCCTTACAGGTGTCAATCGGATCCTTGTCCATCATGGTCTGAAACAGCTCAATGCCAGTCCGAGTGCCGGTATTGCTGCTCTGTTGAAGAAGGGGAGAAGGAATGGCCTGATTACCGTTCAGGATATCGGTTTCCAGATCGCTCCGCGCATTAACGCAGCAGGTCGAATGGATCACGGGAAGCAGGCGATGCGACTGCTGTGCTGCCAGGATGCGCATGAGGCGGAATCCCTTGCCGGCGAGCTGGATGAGTTGAATCGGCAGCGCCAGGCTGTAGAGAGGAAAACCCTCTCCATGGTTGAGACAAAATTGAAGGAACAGGCCAGCGATGCGCTCGCTGTTTATGACCCGTCGTGGCATGCGGGGGTGGTGGGTCTGGTGGCGGGAAGGCTGTCCCGCAAGTATGGCAGACCGGCAGCCATCGGTTTTGTGGAGCCTGACGGGAACATCCGTGTATCCCTGCGGGGGGCGGGAGGATTTCATGTGGGGAACTTGCTTGAAGCCTGCGCCCAGTATCTGGTGAACTACGGGGGTCACGCAGGTGCCGGCGGAGCCACCCTGAGGCCCGAGTTGTGGGGGGATTTTGTCAGGGCGTTAGACCGTGCCATCCGTGAACAGACGTCTTCCCCATCTTCCTTTTGCGAACGGTTGCAGATCGATGGTGTGCTCGGACCGGCTGCCATTCATGCCGGTCTGGTTGAGCGGTTGCAATGGCTGCAACCTTTTGGTGAAGGCAACCCCGAGAGCATGTGGTGCATTGAAGGCATGAAGATCATTCATCGTCAGGATATGCGGGGAAATGCGATTCGCCTTCTGCTCATGTCCGGCCCGGTCCGGCTTCATGCCGTGGTCTTCGGCGCCTCGGATATAGAATCCCACCTTTTGCCAGGCGCCGAACGTCTGTTTGTAGGTCATCTGCGTTTTGATGATTTTCGTGGTGACGGTCGGATCCAGCTGATTGTTGAAGATGTGATCTAGACCGGGGCCAGCTCCCTGTCCGGAACCGTAAGCAGGTAGAGATCCTTTGCGATTCATGGATCTCATGGCAAAATTCATCAAATGAGTTCCCTTGATGAGCGGACGCTCAGATTCGGTGCCTCCAACCTGATTCAGGGTGCAATTTTGTTTATTACGCAGATCAGGCCCGTGCTCGGGCTTTTGTCAAAGTGGCAGGAAAACAGGCATATTCTGGTTTTTCGGAACGGCCTTGAACGTTCAAGAGATATCGATGGCGGGGTATGGATATGAGTATTGAAGATCGCATTGCAAGTTTTCGCAGTCGGGTTGAGGATCTTCGTACGCGCTTAAATGCCTTGCGGAGGTCTCTTTGACGTTGATGGCAAGACGGAAGAACTCAAGAGACTGAACGCACGCGTCGAGGATCCGGGCTTATGGTCCGATCCGGACCAAGCCCAGGAGCTGATGCAGGAACGAACGCGACTGGAACGTTTGCTGAAAGATTTCAATTCGGTTGTAAGTCAGCTTGAAGACTGTGTTGTCCTGTATGACATGGGGACGGAGGAAGGGGACCAGGCCATCCAGCTTGAGGCTGTCGATGCACTAGATGAGGCCGAAGAGGTCGTTCGTCAGCTGGAACTAAGGCGTATGCTGGGCGGTGAACACGACAGTGAGAACGCTTTTTTGGAGATCCATGCGGGTGCGGGCGGGACCGAGGCGCAGGACTGGGCCGAAATGCTGCTGAGGATGTACCTTCGCTGGGCAGAACGAAAGGGCTTCAAGACCGAGATCATGGAATGCACATTTGGGGAAGAAGCCGGAATCAAATCGGCGACGGTGTTGGTGAAAGGTGAATACGCCTACGGTTTGCTGAAGGCCGAGATCGGCATTCACCGGCTGGTTCGGAAATCGCCCTTTGACTCCGGCAACCGGCGGCACACTTCTTTCGCTTCGTTGTTTGCCTATCCGGATATTCAGCGTGATACCGATATCGAGATCAGTGAAGACGATGTGCGAGTTGATACCTATCGGGCCTCAGGTGCTGGAGGACAGCATGTCAACAAAACGGACTCGGCGGTGCGGTTGACACACCTTCCGACCGGGATCGTAGTTCAATGCCAGAGTGAACGATCCCAGCACAAGAACCGTGCACAGGCCTGGAAGATGCTTAAGGCCAGGCTTTATGAACGGGAGTTGCAGAAACAGGAGGAAGAAAAGAGAGCCCTTGAGGAGTCCAAGTCGGATATCGGCTGGGGACACCAGATTCGCTCCTATGTACTTGATCAGTCCCGGATCAAAGACCTGCGAACGGGCAAGGAGACGGGGAATGTCCAGGCCTTTCTCGATGGTGACATCGATGATTTTATCCATGCCCAGCTGATGGGGGTTACACCTTCCGGCAACTGAAATGGCTGAAGGACAATCTTTTCTTTTGTAAAGAGAGGAAATTCATTACAATTCCGCGCCTTTTGGCTGGAGGTTTGCATGATCACTCTTTTTTCCAGTGGCACCTGTCCAAACTCACACCGGACTCGCCTTGTCCTTGCCGAGAAGGAATTGCCGGTGGAGATCATCGAGGCTGACCCTGAACATCCTCCGGTCAAGCTGCTGGAGCTGAATCCGTACGGTAAGGTGCCTACCATTGAAGACCGTGGAACGGTTCTGTTCGAGGCCTCGGTGGTGAGCGAATATCTGGATGAACGCTATCCTCATCCGCCTTTGAAGCCGGGCTCACCCGCAGAAAGGGCTCAGTTGAGACTGTCGGTCATGCGCATCGAACAGGAGATTTATCCATTGTACTTTGAACTGGAAAAGGCTTCTGACAAAAGTGCGCCGTTGAAGAAGATCGAGGAGTACATGGAAGCCATTGATATCTATCTGGCGCGTCAGCCCTATTTTATCGGTGAGGCATATACCCTGGCGGATATCACCTTTGCACCCATTCTCTGGCGTCTGGTTCCCATGGGGCTTAACACGGAAAACATGCCGCACCTTGAGGCATATATGGATCGGTTGTTCGAGCGGCCGGCATTTGAGCGGTCGTTGTCGGAATACGAGCAAATGCTTCATCAGTGATCATGCCCATTGTCTGATTCTGGGATTGCTGTAGGCCCAGACAGAGCAAATAGAAAAGATCCCCCAGGATTCTCCCGGCATATCTGCCATGTTGGGTACTTTGCTTAATGTATCCCGTTTCTTTACTAAGTTAAGATGTGACCACATAATGGTATATGTCATGGCACACTCGGAGCGAGGGGCACACTATTCAAGGGGTCGGTTGCCTGGAGACAAGCAGCCAAGGGGATATCTGCTGATCGTGCTGGTTCTGCTGGTGTCCGTGCTGGCGATGTCCGGTGCCGAGGCCAGAGGCCATACAAGGGTGCAGGATGTGCGTTTATGGACCGCGCCGGACCATACAAGGCTTGTCTTTGATCTGAGTAAAGCCGTCAAGTACCAGCTGTTCTCCCTGCATCATCCGGAACGTGTGGTCATTGACATGAAGCAGACCACCCTTCGTTCAAGGCTGGATCATCTTCCTGTTCCCGATCCTGTCGTTGCCGCGGTCCGTCATGGCACGCGCAAGGATGGAAGTTTGCGTATCGTGGTGGATGTGAAGAACAAGGTACAACCACGCTCATTTCTGCTCAAACCCATGCATGGCAAACCCTATCGTCTTGTGGTCGACTTTTACCGTCCGGAGCCGGCGGGAAAATCGGTTATCAGCGCCAGGGAGGTTCGATCCAGTAAGGGTGTGGTCATTGCCGTTGATGCCGGGCATGGCGGGGATGATCCCGGTGCGATTGGGCGACGCGGTCTTAAGGAAAAGGATGTCACTCTTGCGGTGGCCAGGCTTCTGGTCCATGAGCTGAACAGGCGATCAGGGATACGGGCCGTACTTATCCGTAAGGGGGACTACTTTATCCCTTTGTCCAGGCGAGTGGCTCTGGCCCGCAAGGCGAAAGCGGACCTGATGATCAGTATCCATGCGGATGCGGCCAGAAACAGGAAGGCTACCGGGGCGTCGGTTTACACGATGTCCGAGAAGGGGGCCTCGGACAAGGTTGCCCAGATGCTGGCGGACAAGGAGAATGCGTCGGATGCGATTGGTGGCATCATGCCCGGGGAGGTCACCGATCCGGTCGTCAATCATATCCTGGCTGACCTGATCAAGCGGGACAGCCTGAACAGCGCCCAGTTGTTTGCTGAAGAACTCATCAGGCATTTCAGGCATGTGGGTCCGATCAAGTACAGGCAACCCAAAAAGGCACGGTTTGTTGTTTTAAGCGCTCCGGAGATCCCGTCCGTTCTTATCGAGCTGGATTATATCTCCAATCCCAGACGTGAACGGCTGCTCAGGAGCAGGAAACATCAGAAGAAGCTGGCCATGGCCATCCGGAAGGCTAGCGAGCGATTTCTGCAACGGCAGGGAAGGCTTCCCGAGATTCAGCCGAGGTATCATGTCGTGAAACGCGGCGAAAGCCTGTGGAGCATCGCCAAGCGCTACGGCATTACTGTTTCAAGCTTGAGGGACACCAATCATATCCGCCAGGCAAGGCATATTCGCGTGGGTCAGCGTCTTCGTTTGCCCCAATCCTGATTCGAACCTGATGCAATCCATATATTTCCGACTGCTCGGGTTTTTGCGCCCATACCGGCTGCCGCTGATGGTTGCCATGGTATGCATGGTGGTGCTTGCAGCCTGCACGGCAGCCCTGGCCTGGTTACTCAAGCCGGCGCTGGACAATGCCCTTGGTGGCAAGGACATGGAATTTGTTTACATGATCCCCATGCTCATCATTGGTCTTTATGTGATCAAGGGTGCTGCCTATTACGGGCAGGCCTACCTCATGGGTTATATCGGACAGAAGGTGGTCTATGATCTTCGCAACCTTTTGTACGGGCACCTCATCGGGCAGTCTCTGAATTTCTTTGCCCACCGGAAAACCGGCGAACTGCTCGCCCACATGAGTTACGACGTAACCCTGGTTCAGTCAACGGTTTCCACTGCCGTGACCGCCTTGATGCGGGATTCCGCCACCATCGTCTTTCTGACCTTTGTGATTTTCTATCAGGACTGGCTCCTTGCCGTGATTGCCATCCTGGTGTTTCCGGTTGTGGTCCTTCCCATTGTCCGGTTCGGGCGGAAAATGCGGCGGGCCAGTACTGACGGGCAGATCTCCATGGGTGCGTTGTCCAGCCTGATCGAAGAAACAGTCGGGGGAATAAGGATAGTCAAGGCGTTTGGCATGGAAAAATATGAAAAGGAACGCTTCAGCAAGCTTACGAACGACTTCTTCCAGCACCAGATGCGGGCCTTCCGGATACACGCACTGTCCTTCCCCATTATGGAGCTGCTGGCCGGATGTGGCATTGCCGGCGTTCTGTTCTATGGTGGCATTCGCATTGCCGCTGGAGAAACCACACCCGGCACATTGATGTCATTTCTGGCGGCGCTGATCATGCTGTATGAGCCGGTCAAACGCCTGAGCCGTGCAAACAACGAGATCCAGCAGGGACTCGCCGCTGCC
This sequence comes from uncultured Zetaproteobacteria bacterium, assembly GCA_964501925.1. Classification (GTDB taxonomy): domain Bacteria; phylum Pseudomonadota; class Zetaproteobacteria; order Mariprofundales; family Mariprofundaceae; genus CAYLYU01. The sequence goes on from CAZCTM010000002.1 coordinate 40,026, forward strand.
AAGCGGGTATTCGGTGTGCTGGATGAAAAACCAAAAATAGTGGACAGTCCCAATGCCATCGTTCTGGAAAGGTTCTCACGCTCCATCGATTTCAGGAACGTGCGTGTGCGTTACGAGGGATCGGACAGGGATGTCCTGCGCAACATCCATCTCCAGATCAGGGCCGGCGAGGTTGTGGCGCTGGTCGGGCGCAGTGGGGCCGGGAAAACCACATTGGTCAATCTTGTCCCGCGGTTCATCGATGTCACCGAGGGGGCAGTGTTGCTGGACGGCCATGATGTGCGAGAGATCACCCAGGAATCCCTGCGCCGGAACATCGCTGTGGTGACCCAGGAAGTGATCCTGTTTAACGATACCGTCCGGAACAACCTTGCCTATGGCCAGAGCGAACTCGACATGGAGAAGATCGAACTGGCTGCAAGGGCGGCCAACGCCCATGACTTTATCATGGAGCTTCCTCAAGGCTACGATACCTTGATCGGGGAACGTGGAGCCATCCTGTCAGGTGGCCAGCGCCAGCGACTGTCCCTGGCCCGGGCCCTGCTCAAGGATGCCCCCATCCTGATTCTGGATGAGGCCACGAGCAGCCTGGACTTGGAGTCTGAGAGACTTGTCCAGCAGGCCATTGACCGGTTGATGAAGGGACGAACCGTTCTGGTGATTGCTCATCGACTGTCCACGATCAGGCATGCCGACCGAATTGTGGTCCTTGATAAGGGTGAGATCGAGGCCATGGGGTCGCATGATGACCTTCTGGCACACGATGGCCTGTATGCAGAGCTGTATCACATGCAGTTCGAAAGGCATGAAAAGGGGCAGGAAAAGACACGCCCGTGATCCTTCCTTTCCAGTTCATGCGCTCAGCAGTTTTTACGCTTCAATAATTCAAGCCAGGCCCCTTCCAGCAGACCGGCATCCACGGTGACAAGTCGGGGATAGTTCCACCGTTCTACAATGGCCTGGGCAATCGCAAGCCCCGCGATAATCAGATCGGCCCTCCCTTCCCCGATGAAAGGAAGGGCCGCACGTTGTGCATGAGTCATGGCCACAAGCCGGTCCCTTAGCCTTAAGAGATCGGCATGCGTGATGATATGGTTATTGATCCGGTTTGCATCATAATCGGTCAGTCCGAGATGCAGCGCGGCCAGGCTGGTGAAGGTTCCCGCTGCGCCCACCAGGGTTTCCGGTGGCTGGTCCGTGTCCCAGGATTGCTCAACCTCCAGAAGATGCTCCATGGCCGTCTCCACGATGCCATGGTATTCATCCGGTGTGGGCGGATCGTTGCGCAGAAAGGTTTCAGCCAGTGATACCACCCCGAGCCTGCGACTGATCGCTTCCTTGAAACCGGAGGCATGGGCGCGAATGAACTCAGTGCTTCCTCCACCCGGGTCAATCAGCAGCAGATCATGCCGGTATCGGGGAAGCAGTACGGATGTAACCCCTTGAAGGCAAAGTCTCGCTTCCTCATGGCCACTGATTACCTGCGCCCTGATGCCGGTTTCCATTTGAACACGATTCAGGAACGCTTGACCGTTGACCGATTCACGGACTGCGGAGGTTGCCACGGCAATCACATCTTTTCCGGCCACATGCTGTGCTGCAAGGAGATCGGAAAAATCCCGCAGGACGTTCAGGGTTCGCTGCATGGCAGCTTCCTGAAGACGATGGGTGGAGTGTACCCCCCGGCCCAGCCGGGTAATGCAAGTCCGGTGGGTCTTCACGCACCACGGAGGATTGCCGCTGGATACTTCAGCGACCATCAGCCGGACGGTATTTGAACCGATATCAATGGCCGCGCAGATTCTGCTCACGGGACAGGGTTTGTAAGGTATGTCCTGGACAGTTTGATGTAATGCCTGGCTGATTGATGAATAAAGTCGGATTCTTCTTCGGTTAGGGCCCTTTTTTCACGGGCGGGTATGCCCGCATAAAGATAACCACCCTGCAGGACCTTGCCTTCCGGGACCAGACTGCCGGCGGCCAGAAAACAGCCCGCCTTCAGGACCGCCCTGTCCATAACAATGGATCCCATCCCCACAAGGCATTCGTCCTGGATTTCACAACCATGCAGGATCACACGGTGACCAATGGTCACACTGTGACCGACTATGCATGGGGTCACACCATGACTGGTATGAAGCACACAATGGTCCTGGATATTGGAGCCTGTCCCAATTCGTATATCGTGCACGTCACCACGCAGAACGCATTGATACCAGATGCTGGAATCCCTGCCGATCCGGACCCTGCCAATAATATCGGCTGTTTCTGCAATGAAGGCAGAAGAGTCGATATCCGGTGTCCAATGCAGGTAGGATTGGATCACGTTTTCTTCACGGCCAGAGGGCGAGATCGCTCAGGCCGGTGTGCTCTTCAAGACCGAACATCAGGTTGGCATTCTGGACAGCCTGTCCCACGGCTCCCTTAAGCAGATTGTCCAGACAACTGATGATCACAGCTTCTCCGCTTCCGGTCACAGCCAGGCCGATATCGCAACGATTGCTGCCGGCCACATGGTTCGTTGCGGGCAGAGAACCTTCCTCAAGCACACGAACAAAGGCTTCCGAAGCGAAGGCGGCTTTCAGGATCCCGTGCCATTCTTCCGGGTTCTTTCCGCTGAGATGCAGGGTTGTCAGCATACCCCGGTTCATCGGCAGAATATGCGGCACAAACCTGACGCGGACAGGTCTGCCCGAAAAATTTGAAGCCCATTCCTCGATTTCCCACACATGCCTGTGGCGTGGAAGCCCGTAGGCGCGCACACTTTCATTGGCCTCACAAAACAGGAGATTCGGTTTGAGCGATCGCCCTGCACCGGAAGTGCCGGATTTTGCATCGACAATGATCCTGTCACATTCCAGAAGACCTGTTTTCAGCAGGGGGACAAGTGGCAGCAGTGTTGACGTCGGATAGCATCCGGGATTGGCGACAAGCTGGGCCTTTCTGATCTTTTCCCTGGCAAACTCTGTAATACCGTAGACTGCATCAGCCAGCAGTTCAGAGAAGGGATGATCAGCCCCGTAGGCAGCCCGATAGGTTGTGGCTTGCCTGTGACGAAAATCTGCTGAAAGGTCCACCACTTTTATGCCTGCATCCAGGGCCTGTTTGACCGTTTGTGCAGCGGCTCCGTGAGGCAGGGCGGTGAAAACAAGTTGAATGTGTGTCGGCAATGGCTGGCTGACTGCGGCCAGTGTCATTTCGGCAAGTTCCTTGCCAAGCGAGGGAAGAACCTCACCCGCCTTTTTGCCAGCCTGTGAATGTGCTCCGAGGTGGGCGATGTCGAAATTAGGGTGAGCGTGGATGATCCTGATCATCTCGGCACCCGTGTAGCCGGTTGCCCCCTGAATTGCGACGGGAATGTTCATGGTCTGGCCATCCTACGGAAAGGTCTGGCGGGTTCAATGGATTTGAGGGGGGATTGCATGAAACAAAAAAGGGAAAGCACAGGCCTTCCCTTGAGTATTGTGTCTGAAAACGTGCCTAGCGCTTTGAGTACTGCGGTGCCTTGCGAGCCTTATGCAGGCCATATTTCTTACGTTCAACCTTGCGCGGGTCACGGGTGAGAAATCCCGCCTGCTTTAATGCAGGGCGGTTACCTTCATCATAATTCACGAGGGCACGGGCCAAACCATGGCGTACGGCACCTGCCTGACCGCTCTGGCCTCCACCGGAAACATTCACCCTGATGTCCAGTCGTCCCGTCATTTGGGTTACGGCCAGGGGTGCAGCCGCCTGCTGGCGGGTGAATTCACCGGGGAAATATTCTTCGGCACTCCGGCCGTTGATCTGGAACAGGCCCTTGCCTGGCGTGATGATGACACGGGCTACAGCTGTTTTGCGTCTGCCGGTGCCCCGGTACTGCTTCTCTGCCATGCTTATCCCCTTCTATAGATCCAGTGTTTTAGGTTGCTGGGCTGCGTGTGGGTGGTGATTGCCAGCATATACCTTCAGTTTCTTGAACATTTTTCGTCCCAGCGATGTTTTTGGCAACATGCCTTTGACGGCTGACTCGACAATACGTTCGGGATGCTGCTTGCGCAGATCCTTGAAGCCGATCGTCTTCAGTCCACCCGCATAACCACTGTGACGGTGATAAAGCTTCTGGTCTTCCTTGCGTCCGGTCAGGCGCACCTTGCTGGCATTGATGATGATCACGTGGTCCCCCGTATCAGCATGGGGTGTGAACTGGGGGCGGTGCTTGCCACGAAGGATCGTGGCTGCCTTGGTCGCCAGGCGTCCCAGTACGGCATCTTCCGCATCAATCACATACCACTCTGTCTGAACATCGCCAGGGCGATAGGTCCAAGTTCTCATCATTCTCTCCTGTCAGTCCACCATCCTGCCGGATATTCGAGCCTTATGAAAAGGCGCCGCAGTATAAACCGGGATGCATTGATGTCAAAGCATGATTGGCTGGCATATGCTCCTGATGGAAAGAAATCAGACATGGGATTGACAGCGTGGATGGCAGGCGCATGATATAGCAATCATTCACTCTGAGTGGCAAATCACAACGTTTCATTTGTGAGATGATATTTTTTGTAGTTGCTGAGAGTTTCTATACAACATGCTGAATGCTCGACACAATAGAATACTGAACTGGGTTATCCGGCTCTATCTGCAGCAGGGAGAGCCGGTGGGTTCTCGCATCCTGTCCGAGAAATGCGGTCTAAACCTGAGTCCTGCAAGCATCAGGAAGGTGATGTCCTCACTTGAAGACCAGGGGTTACTCTATTCTCCCCATACCTCGGCAGGACGGGTGCCGACTGACCAGGGCCTGCGTTATTTTGTAAATACGCTGATGACCATTGACAAGTCCCAGCAGCAGCATGTTGTCGACACCATTGTGGAGGATGTTGAGAGGGCGGCCGATGTGCATGAGGCCATGCATTATGCAAGCAGGGGCCTGGCCAATCTGACGCATTTTGCTGGCCTGGCATCAGTCAGGGAGCCGGGATTTGAGCAGATAAGCAAGGTGGAGCTGATCCCCATTTCCACTCAGCGGATCCTGGTGGTGGTGGTTTCGGCTGCGGGGGAGGTTCATCATCAGCTTTTTCCGCGGGACCCTTCCATGTCCGATGCCCGCCTGGCGGAAACATCCTATTTGCTGTCCGAACTGCTGGTTGATTGCAGTCTGCGGGAGGCCCGTTTGCGCTTGCGGCATGAGATGGAGGTTGACAGGCTTCACATTCGCAAACTGATTCGAAGTTTGTCACGATGGGCGGAGTCTTCTGACAGAAACAATGCCGAGCTCTACGTCAGCGGTCAGAAACAGTTGCTGGATATTCCCGAGCTCCGGGTTGTGAATACGGTTCGCTCCCTGTTGGCCGCATTTGATGAAAAGAAGATGCTGATGCACCTGATCGAAGAGGTGGAGCAGGCCAACACCGGCGTGAAGGTGTTTATTGGAAGCGAGCATGCATTGCTTCACATGGAAGAGGTGTCAGTGGTTCTGGCCCGGTATAAAGGGGCCGGACATCTGACAGGGACGCTCGGGGTCATTGGTCCTAGAAGGATGCACTATGAAAAGGTGGTTCCCTTGGTGGAATGCACGGCCAGACGTATAAGCTCAATGCTGGGAGGATCCTTGTGAGCAAAAAACATGAGAAACAGGCAAAGCGTGAACACAAGCGGGACAGCTCATCAGCAGACAGCAGGTCGCCGACCCATGACAGTGAACAGCGGCTGGCGGAACTGAAAGACGCACTGCAAAAGGCCCGGGCCGAAAAGGAGGAACTCCGGGACAAGCTGTTGCGAGCCTACGCGGAGCTCGAAAATGTCCGCAAACGCTCTCTCAGGGAGATAGAAGAGGCTGAGAAATATGCCATCAGCAAATTTGCAGCTGCAATTATCGAGGTGGTTGACAACCTGGAGCGGGCCCTGGCTGTGGACAAAAGCAGCGAAGAGGATTTGAGAAAGGGAGTGCAAATGACCCTTGACGCCTGGCACAAGACCATCCGCAAATTTGGCCTGGAGCGCGTCGACGCCCTGGGTCGCCCCTTTGATCCGAATGTTCATGAAGCCATGGTGCACATCCCCCATGAGGCCGATCCGGGACAGGTCGTTGCCCAGCATGTGACAGGTTACACCTTGCATGGACGGTTGCTGAGACCGGCCAGGGTGGTGGTTTCCAGTGGCCCACCCCGGGACACAGCAGCCGGCACATCCGATAAGGGCCAGGAAAAGGAAGAAAAGGCCGGTACTTGAAACGGGTCTGTCCGGACCCCATATACTCACCAGATATTTGAGAAATGGAGATAAATCGATGAAAAAAGTTATTGGTATTGATCTGGGTACGACCTATTCCTGCGTGGCCATCAAGGAAGGGGAGCAGGTCAAGGTTATTCCCAACAGTGAGGGTTCAAACACGACACCTTCGGTGGTGGCGTACACGGATAGTGGCGAACGACTGGTCGGTGGGCCGGCCAAGAGGCAGATGGTGACCAACCCGAAAAAAACGTTCTATGCCGTGAAGCGACTGATTGGGCGGAAGTTCAACTCCAAGGAAACAAAGCATCATGCCGAACTTGTCTCCTATCCCATTGTTGCCGCCGATAATGGCGATGCCTGGGTGGAAATGGACGGCAAGAAAATGGCTCCTCAGGAGATATCCGCCATTGTTCTGCAGAAAATGAAGCAGACGGCCGAGGATTATCTGGGTGAGAAGGTCAGCGATGCGGTGATTACCGTGCCCGCCTATTTCAATGATTCACAGCGTCAGGCAACCAAGGATGCGGGGACCATTGCCGGTTTGAACGTGTTGCGCATTATCAATGAGCCAACAGCCGCCGCCCTGGCCTATGGTCTTGACAAGACCGAGGAGAATCACCTGATCGCCGTTTATGATCTGGGGGGCGGTACCTTTGATATTTCCATCCTGGAAATTGGTGACGGTGTCTTTGAGGTGAAATCAACCAACGGTGATACCTTCCTCGGTGGTGAGGATTTTGATCAGCGCCTGGTCCAGTATCTGGTTGAGGAATTCAAGAAAGATACCGGTATCGATCTTGCCAAGGACAATCTGGCGCTGCAAAGGTTGAAGGAGGCGGCTGAAAAGGCCAAGGTAGAGCTTTCCTCAAGCACCCAGACGGAAGTGAACCTGCCGTTTATTACGGCAGACAGTGCGGGGCCAAAGCATCTGCTTATCAAAATAACAAGAGCAAAGTTCGAGTCCCTTGTTTCCGATCTTGTGGATCGCACCATCAATCCCTGCAAGCAGGCTCTGAAGGATGCGGGCGTGAAGGCTTCCGATATCCATGAGATCGTGCTGGTTGGTGGTCAGACGCGCATGCCCCTCGTACAACAGAAGGTCAAGGAATTCTTCGGCAAGGAGCCGCATAAGGGTGTGAATCCGGACGAGGTGGTTGCCATTGGTGCAGCCATTCAGGGGGCAGTACTTACGGGCGATGTGCGCGATGTGTTGCTGCTGGATGTCACTCCCCTGTCCCTTGGCATCGAGGTGGAAGGTGGCCTGTTCAATCGTATTATTGAAAAGAATACCACCATTCCCACCAAGAAGAGCCAGATCTATACGACTGCTGCGGATAACCAGACAGCCGTGACCATCAAGGTTTATCAGGGTGAACGTGAGATTGCCGCAGAAAACAAGCTTCTGGGTCTGTTCAATCTTGAAGGAATCCCACCCGCACCGAGAGGAGTGCCACAGATTGAGGTGACCTTTGATATAGATGCCAACGGGATTATCCACGTTCATGCCAAGGACAAGGGCACGAACAAGGAAACATCCATTCGCATCGAATCCGGGTCCGGTCTTTCCAAGGAAGAGATCGAGAAGATGAAGCGGGATGCCGAACTTCATGCCGAGGAGGACAGAAAGCGGCGTGAAGAGATTGAGGAGCGCAACCGGGCTGATGCCCTGGTCTACTCGACGGAAAAGGCCCTGAAGGAGCATGGCGATGCCATTGATGCATCAAGTCGCAAGGAGATCGAGGACGCGGTTGCTGACTTGAAGAAAGCCCTTGAAGGTTCCGACATGGAAGAGATCAAGAAAGCGGAGGAGAGTCTCGCCCAGAAATCACAAAAGCTCGGTGAGATTATCTACAAGAAGATGCAGGAAGAAACCCAGGCTTCGGGGGATCAGGCAGCAGGCGCAACCTCTTCATCCACGGAAGAGAAAAAGAGCGATGATGTTGTCGATGCCGAGGTTGTAGACGATAAGAAGTAGGAATGATGAGAGACGCAAGGGGCGAGGGTGCCCCTTGCGTCTGATCCCCATAGTTTTACCAGGGAGTGGCGTTGGCCAAAAGAGATTACTATGAAGTTCTGGGCGTGGATCGTGATGCCGATCTGAACCGGATCAAGAGAGCTTACCGTAAACTGGCAATGCAATATCATCCGGATCGAAATCCGGATGATGCCGCTGCGGCTGAGAAGTTCCGGGAGGTCACGGAAGCCTACGAGGTGCTTTCGGATCCGGACAAGCGTGCCCGCTACGACCAGTATGGTCATGCGGGTGTCGACGATCAGATGCACGATTTCTGGTCCCGTGGTGGCTTTCAGGATTCCCATGCCTTTCGGGACTTCGGAGACATTTTCGGAGACATTTTCGGGGAGTTTTTTGGCTTCGGTGGCAGCCGCCAGCCGGCAAGGGGTGCGGATCTTAAATACCAGCTTGAATTGACCCTGGAGGAAGCGACCAGAGGCAAGGAAGTCGAGCTGGAGATTCCCAAGTTCGTGCAATGCAGCACCTGCGGTGGCAGTGGGGCAAGACCCGGCACTAATCCGGTACCCTGCCGCACATGTGGGGGGATGGGGCAGGTCCAGATGAGTCAGGGTTTTTTCTCTATCAGGCAAACCTGCCCGGCATGCAAGGGGGCAGGAAAAAGGATTGAATCACCCTGTCGGGGCTGCGGGGGTTCAGGCAGGGCCCGGACTGTCAAGAAACTGAAAGTGCGCATCCCGGCCGGTGTCTACGATGGTGCCCAGGTCCGCGTCAGTGGTGAGGGTGAGGCCGGCCCTCAGGGTTTGGCAGCCGGAGACCTCTACATTGTTATAAAACTGAAGCCACATCCCATCTTCAGACGTGAGGGAAAGGATCTGCACTGCACTGTGCCGATCACGTTCCCGCAGGCCGTGCTGGGTTCCGAGATGGAAGTGCCGACCCTGAGCGGCAAGGTGAGGGTAAAAATACCCGCCGGGACGGAGGAAGGGCAGGTACTGAGACTGCGTGGACATGGCGTACCCGACATCCGTGAAAGCGGCAAGGGAGATCTGTATGTTCACGTACATATCTCTGTTCCCAAGCGATTGTCAAAGAGGCAGGAAGAACTGCTGCGCGAATTTGCCGCTGCCACCGGGGATGAGGTTTATCCCGAACGTTCTTCCTTCCTCGATATGGTCAAACGTTTCTGGGATGATTTGGCGGGGGAGTCGTAATGAGCATACGTGTGATTGTGGTCGGGGCTGGTGGACGCATGGGCAGAAGCCTGGTGAGAGCGGTTGGGGAACAAAAGGACATGCAACTTGCGGCTGCCACGGAAAGGAAGGATTCGCCGTTGCTGGGAATGGATGCCGGTGAGCTGGCCGATACCGGCACACTCGGTGTTACAATCCGGGAAGACATTCATGGTTGCCCTCAGGCTGATGTGGTGGTTGATTTTACAACACCTGAATCCACCCTGTCGCATGCCAAGTACGTGGCTGAGAAGAAGATGCGGATGGTGATCGGCACCACGGGCTTTTCAGCCGGCCAGATCGCCAGCCTTAAATCCATCCTGGCATCCGCCCCCGTGCTCATGGCTTCCAACTACTCTGTCGGGGTCAATCTGGCGCTGGAGCTGGTGCGCTGCGCTGCCACCGTTCTGGATACAGACTACGATGCAGAAATTATGGATGCTCACCACAGACAAAAGGTGGATGCACCGTCCGGTACGGCCCTTTCCCTTGCAGAAGCCGTTGCCAGGGGGAGAGGTGTCTTGCTTGAGGATGTGGCGGTTTACACCAGGCAGGGGATTACAGGACCGAGAAAGAACGGGGCCATCGGGTTTTCAGTTATCCGGGCCGGAGATATCGTGGGTGAGCACACCGTCATGTTTGCCGGCATTGGTGAACGTCTGGAAATCAAGCATGTCGCGACCGATCGCATGACCTTTGCCCGCGGGGCCATCCGGGGGGTAAGGTGGCTGATGGAGCAGAAAACCGGCTGGTATTCCATGCGGGACGTCCTGAATATCTCCTGAGGATCTCCTGTCCTTACAACAGCCGCAAAAACTCAGATTTCATCGGGGGTCTTGGCCGTCACGGACAGGGCGTGAATGGTCGGGCCAAATTCAGCTCCCAATGCCTTGTAAACAAGCTTGTGACGTTGAACCATGTTCAGGCCGGTGAAGCAACTGGCAACGATGGTCACTTTGAAATGCCCACCTCCGGCTTCCTTTGCACCCGCGTGGCCAGCATGTTTCCATGACTCGTCTTCGATCTCAATCAGGTCTGCGTTCAGATGCATTTCAAGCAACTGCCGGATTTTTTGTACACGTTCGCTCATTCCTGTTCCTGACGTTGTCGGTAAAGGATAAAGACCTTGCCAATTTGGTGGATAAGCTCCGCACCGGTTGACCTGGCAAGCTTTTCGGCCATGGCCTGCCTTTCCTCCCTTTTGCCTTCGTGGATGTGAATCTTGATGAGCTCATGCCTGTCCAGGCAGGCAACGGTTTCATCGATGACCCCCTGCGTAAGTCCCTGATGGCCGATGCGCACCACAGGCTTTAGGTGATGCGCCCTGATTTTAAGGTTTTTTTTCTGTTGAGCGCTCAGTGGCAAGATAACCTCCATGTCGCAACCATCACCTGAATTATGCACGAATGGCTGCAATTATTCACACGCGCGGGTGATGCCCCACTTTCATCGTTGTGAAGTCAACATCGGAATGATATAGAGTGGATCAATGCCACATGTGTCTGAACAAAAAGATGGATTGGCGGTTGGGAAAGAAGACCGACCAGAGATGAGAAAACGGCCGGTCAGGATTCCTATCCGCCTGCGATGGATGATGCTTTCGGGTCTGGCCGTGAGTCTGGCCGTTCTTCTCCTGGCATTGATCATCCTTGATTTTGAACGTGATGCCTGGCTTGATAGCCAGTCTGCCCAGGCCGAGATTCTGGTGGACCGGTTGGCGGATGAGCTGAAAATACCGGCCCTGGCCTTCAGTACCGCGGAAGTTGACAAGATTGTCACCAGTTTCCTGAAAAAGATTCCGGCGGTTCTGGGCGTGTACTTTCTCTATGCCAGTGGCGAAGAAAGGCACTATGGCGTGACCGGGCTTGAAAAAGGGGAGATAAGCAGATTTCGCCGGGCGGCGGTCGAGGAGGTGCGACGTCTGCCGTCCAAGGACCTGTGGTTTATCAAGAAGATTGTTTTTTCAGACACCCATGTAGGCACCGTCGCAGTCCGGTTTTCGGAAAAGGCCTGGACCGACCTGGCCACCCGTCTTGTACAGCGGATGCTTCTGGCCGCCTTGTTCGTGCTGGTCCTCTTCAGCCTGGTTGTTTACTGGATCGCCGGGCGCATGAGCAGGCCTCTGGAGTCCCTGGCTCGTGCAGCCAGGTATGTTGCGCGGGGAGATTTCAGCATTCAGCTGCCGGTGGAAGGCAACGATGAGATTACCGACGCTGTAAGTCAGTTCAATGACATGGTGAAGGAGCTGGCTCACAAGAAGGAGATACGGGAGATATTCAGCCGTTATCTGAATCCCAAACTGGTAGAAGGGGTGTTTGGTGGTAGCAATTTTGAGGCTGAGAGCAAGCGGCAGGCCGTGACCATTCTGTTTGCGGATATGGTGCAGTTTACTGAATTCTCTGCTGTGACGCCGACGGAAGAGGTTATCAAGATCCTTAACCAGCATTTTGAGGTTTTCCACCGCATTATCGATTATTTTGACGGCCATGTGGACAAGTATATCGGGGATGCGTTGATGGCTGTCTTTAATCATCCCAATATGGATCCCGAACATGTCAAGCATGCCACCATGGCCGGACTTGCCATGGCGAGGGCTTGCGCAAGGCTTGGCCTGACCAGACATACCGGTGAACCCATCGAGTTTCGTATCGGGATCAACAGCGGTGAGGCGATAGTCGGCAATATGGGTGCGGCGGAGCGTCTTGAATATACGGTGATTGGCGACGCGGTGAATGTTGCCTCCCGTATGGCGGGTGTGGGTGCAGGGGGTGAAGTGGTGTTGTCCCGTACGACTTTTAGCAAACTTGGCAAGGGGTTTGCTTTTCACAGCCTTGGCAGGCAGCAGATCAGGGGCATCGCCCAGCTTATTGAATGTGGTAAGGTCAGGTGTGTGGACAAACGTGAACTGAAGGCGATCGACCAGGCTGTCAACCTCGCCTTTGAGCTCGGATATTCCTCCAAGACGATATCGTTGGTGAAATCCTGATGGTGGGAAAAAGGGCATGCTGGCTGTGGGCGGGGTTTCTTCTGGCTTCCGTTTCCCTTTCAGGCTGTGCGTCCATGGATCATAAGGGCATCGGTTCATTCAACCTGTTTAACACCTACGAGGGGGCACTCAGAGACTTTCAACAGGGCAGGATTCTTGAGGCGCGGGCAAAGATCCTGGGAATTGACAAGCACGACGAAGACTACGCCAAGGCCAGGCGCCTGCTCAGCAGGAAGATCGAGCCCGCAAGGCTGCGTCTGCTCAAACATTATAAGCGACAGGCCAGAATCGCAGCCTCCAAGAAGCAGTGGGTGAAGGCAGAGCATCTTTACAGGCAGGCTGCCCTGTTTTCTCTGGGCAATGCATCCCTTGAGAAAAAGGCTGCCGAAATGAAGTTGCATATTCAGCAGTTGCGCCTCAACAGGCTGATTGTGCAGCGGCGCAAGGAAGATGGGGCGTTCATGAGATGGCTCGGCGCCTACCAGGTTCCGTCGGGTCTTGATCCGGCGGATGAGCCTTTCCAACGGATCTTCAAGGAGCTTCAGGAGGAGTTGGATGCCCGGGTGAGAGACGCCTATGTTGAGGCCAGACGATATCTTCGCCGGGGATATCCTGAGGTGGCTTATGTCGAGATCGAATCCTATCTTCGTTTTCAGCCTGATTCGAAGATGGGAAGGAAACTGATGAAGGAAATCAAGGGGGCGCTGCCGGATGGATTAAAGATTCCTCCCCTGGCCTCGGGACAGACTGTCAAGAAACCCCGCAAGGCCCTGGCGATTCCAATGCGCGTCAAGGCCACCGACATCGAACGGTTGATCCGTCAGGGGCGCTGGCTGGAAGCGCGAAGATATGCCCTGGCGTATCAGAAGAACGGCGGCAAGAATGCAGAGACCTATCTCAAACAGATCGAGACCTACAGGCTGGGTGCGGCCAGGGAAGCCTTTAACAGGGGCAAACGTGCCTTTCAGCAGGAGAAAATGGATCTTGCCGTCAGGTACTGGCAACGTGCTGTTGAACTTGATCCCGACAATACCGAATATGCGGAAAACCTGCAGCGGGCCCGGCAACTTCAGGAACGGCTGCTCATCCTCCGTCAGGAAGCAAATGAATGATAGTGCTTTCAATGGGTTGAATGATGCGTGATAACATTATGCGGCCACGCCGCAAGACAAGACAGTTGAGAGTTGGCTCGGTCATGATCGGCGGGGATGCGCCCATTGCCGTCCAGTCCATGACCAATACGCGCACGACAGATGTGGACGAAACCGTCGCCCAGATCGCACGCCTGGTGGATGTGGGTGTGGATCTTGTCCGGGTTTCGGTGCCCGATGAGGCCTCTGCCGAGGCTCTTCCTGAAATCATCCGCCAGGTTCCTGTCCCCATCATTGCGGATATTCACTTCAATTACCGTCTTGCGCTGTCGGCAGTCGAGGCAGGCGTCCATGGCTTGCGTTTAAACCCTGGAAATATTGGCAAAAGGGAGCGTGTTGAGGCCGTATGCAAGGCTGCCGCCGAGCGCGGACTTCCCATTCGTATCGGCGTCAATGCAGGGTCCCTGGAAAAGGACCTGCTCGAAAAATATGGTGAACCCTGTGCCGATGCCATGGTGGAATCGGCCCTGAGACACATCAGGATTCTTGAAGATCTGGATTTTCATGACATCAAGGTTTCGCTAAAGGCCAGTAACATTCCCATGACGGTTGCAGCCTACAGGAAGCTGGCAGAAGAAGTTGACTATCCATTCCATCTCGGGATCACCGAGTCAGGGAGCCTGTTTGGAGGGACCATCAAGTCATCCATCGGACTTGGCATCATGTTGCTTGAGGGCCTGGGCGATACGATCCGTGTCTCCCTGGCCGCGGATCCGGTCGAGGAGGTCAGGACCGGTTTTGAGATCCTGAAGGCTCTCGGTCTGAGACACCACGGGGTCAACATCATTGCCTGTCCTTCATGTGCCAGACAGAAATTTGACGTGATCAAGACGGTGCAGCTTCTGGAACAGCGGCTGGCCCATGTTCAGGAACCCCTGGATGTCGCCGTGATCGGTTGCGTGGTCAATGGGCCCGGAGAGGCACGTGAGGCACATATGGGTATTACGGGGGGATTCCCCATGAGCCTGTTGTACAAACATGGGAAGCCAGTCGAGAAGATTTCGGAAGAGGAACTGGTGGATCATGTTGTTCAGGAAGTGGAAAAGGAAGTCGCCAGACGGAGACGAGGAAAGGGAGAGTAATCCATGAGCCGGTTATTTCTGCTTGTCTTTCTAGGTCTATCAGGCTGTGCCGGCGTGTATGTGGGTGTACCCATTGGTCCGGTTGATGTAGGTGTTACAAGCCATACAGGAACCTCGGCCCAGGAGGCAGGTTCACATGGCCGGCGAGGAGAGGAAGAGCTTTATATGGAAGGGGAAAATTAACCATGTTGCGCAGGATTCGAGGTGTTCGTGATGGTCTTCCTGCGGATACCTGTGTCTGGCAACGGGTGGAAGAAGCGGCCAGGGAGGTGTTCGAGCGATATGGGCTTTCCGAGGTCAGACTCCCCGTCATCGAGCCTACCGAACTGTTCGTGCGTTCCATCGGGAAAGCCACGGACATTGTCAACAAGGAAATGTACACCTTTATCGATAAGGGGGGTGACTCCCTTAGCCTGAGGCCGGAGGGGACCGCGGGTGCCGTACGCGCGTATCTGCAGGCAGGGTTAACCCGGTCGGGCACACAGCGCTGGTATTACATGGGCCCCATGTTCAGGCGCGAACGCCCTCAGAAGGGACGTCTCAGGCAATTTCAGCAGATTGGCGTCGAACTCTTGGGACCGGCAGGCCCGATTGAAGATGCCGAAATTGTGGCCATGGCCCGTGATCTGCTTCAACAGCTTTCCGTTTGCGATGTCGCTTATGAGGTCAATAGTCTGGGATGCCCGGTATGCAGGCCATCCTATCGCCAAGTGCTGATGGATTTCCTGGAAGCTCGTAAGGAGAGGCTTTGCAAAACGTGCCAGGAGCGCAGTTTAAGCAACCCCATCCGGGTTCTTGACTGCAAGGTACCTTCATGTACCGAGGAACTTGGGGATGCGCCGGTCATGATTGATTTCCTGTGCGATGAATGTCGTCACCACTTTTCCGGACTGGAGGCCGGCCTGAAGGCCCTGGATGTTCCTTATCTCATCAATCCCCGTATGGTGCGGGGTCTTGATTATTACACGCGATCCGCATTCGAGATCACGACCGACCGGCTGGGCGCCCAGGGAACGGTGATTGCAGGCGGTCGTTACGATGGCCTGATTCACGAACTGGGTGGTCCTCCTACGCCGGCAATCGGGTTTGCTCTCGGGCTGGAGCGCCTGTCCATGCTCATTCATGACTGTAATCCTCCGCGTCCCCGGGTTGCCGTGGCCGCAATCGGGGGCGAAACCCAGGCATATTCCCTGAAAATTGCGCAGCAGCTTAGGGACACGGGCCTGCGGGTGGTGCACTGTGGTTCCGGATCTGTCAGGGCCTTGTTCAAGCGAGCCAATCGGGAGGGTGTGGAGTTTGTTGTCATTGTGGGCGAGGAGGAAATGAACTCGGGGATGGTGAGTGTCAAATCCATGTCCGAGGGAACGCAGCTGCGCATGCCGATGAAGGATGTTATCAAACATATAGCATAATATCGGGAGGGACAATAATTCCTGGCTATCCTTTCAGGATTAGGGGCATCTGATTGAAGGCATTCCTCAAACCGTTAACCGACAGTGCCAGAGATCTGGTCCCCATCATCGTGGTCATTGTCTTCTTCCAGGTCGTGGTGCTTCAGCAACCATTTCCCCATGTGCAGCGAATTCTTACCGGAATCCTGTTTGTTCTCATCGGGTTGACCCTATTTGTTCGTGGTTTGGAGCTTGGATTGTTCCCCATAGGGGGAAGCATGGCGTTCGCTTTCGCCAAAAAGGGAAACATCTACTGGCTGCTGCTTTTTTCCTTTGCCCTGGGTTTTTCAACGACGGTTGCCGAACCGGCACTGATCGCAATTGCGGGCAAGGCCTCGCAGGTGGCGGCTGCCAGCGGTGTTATCGAAAATACGGGACAGGCAATGGAGGCCTATGCCCTTGAACTGCGCCTGACAGTGGCTCTCTCGGTGGGTCTCGCCATTACCCTTGGTGTTTTGCGGATCCTGCTTGGCTGGCCGCTTCACTGGTGCATTATATGGGGATACATGCTGGTGATCGGCATCACCTACTTTGCACCCAAGGAAATCATTGGGATTGCCTATGACGCTGGTGGGGTGACCACCTCAACCATTACCGTGCCTCTGGTGACATCGCTTGGCATTGGGCTGGCTTCCGCCGTGCGTGGGCGTAATCCAGTTGTCGATGGTTTCGGCCTGATCGCCTTTGCCTCCCTCATGCCCATGCTGTTTGTTCTGGGTTTTGGCATTCTGGTTAACTAGATGGCTGAATTTATCCTTGTCTTCTGGGAAACACTCCTGTCAACCATGCAGGATATCTTGCCCATCGTTCTGGTGTTGCTCGGATTTCAGGTGTTTGTGCTGCGCCAACCCATTTCAAACCCAAAAAAAACGGCGCTTGGTTTTCTTTACGTTCTTGTTGGTATGATCTTTTTTCTGCTCGGGCTGGAGGAGGCTATCTTTCCCCTGGGCGAGGTAATGGCCAGGCAATTGACCGCCCCCGAATTCATCTTTGCCGGTGTTGAACGGCAATCCACGGTGTACTGGCAGGACTACCTGTGGGTTTACGCCTTCGCCGCCGCCATCGGTTTTTCCACAACCATCGCCGAACCGGCATTGATTGCTGTTGGCTTAAAGGCCGAAGAAGTCTCCGGTGGGGCAATCTCTGCCTGGAGCCTGCGCATTGCTGTTGCCATCGGCGTGGCTGTGGGTGTTTCCCTTGGATGTTATCGCATCGTCACCGGCACCCCCCTGGTGGCCTATATTTTTGCTGGCTATGCGATCGTGATTGTGCAAACCATGTTTACACCTAAGATCATTATTCCACTTGCCTACGATTCGGGGGGGGTGACCACTTCAACCGTGACCGTGCCACTGGTGGCCGCCCTCGGTTTGGGTTTGGCGAGCACCATTCCCGGGCGCAACATGCTGATTGACGGCTTCGGCCTCATCGCCTTCGCCAGTTTATTTCCGATTATGTCGGTCATGGCGTATGCTCAGATCAGCTATTGGATTTCGCGACGTGAACTCGCGAAGGGAGGAGACAACTGATGCACTTCAAACTCATTATTGCCTTGGTGGAGGACAACAAGACCGATGAGATCGTGAACGCGGCGAGAGAGGCCGGCGCCACCGGTTCCACGGTGATAAGTAGTGCCCGTGGCGAAGGACTCAGACAGCCGAAGACGTTTTTTGGCCTCACTCTGGAGACGCAACGCGATATGGTGATGTTCATCGTCGAGGAGCATTTAAGCAGACAGATTCTTGAAAAACTGGCGGAGGTGGGCGGTTTTGAATCCAAGCCGGGCTGCGGTGTGGCCATGCAACTGGATATCGAAGACACCATCGGTCTGAAAAGCCAGATCAAGACCATCATTGCAGAAGTGGAGGATGAGATATGAATAAACGAAACATCATTCGTATCCGTGAGGTGATGAAAACCAAGTTTGAAACGATCGATGGCCTCGCAACTGTCAGGCAGGCGCTGGAACTCATGAAGCAGGAAGGTGTGGAAACACTCATCGTGAACAAGCGGCATGATGATGATGAGTACGGCATGGTGATCATTGCCGACATTGCTCGTGAGGTTCTGGCAAAGAACCGTTCACCGGATCGGGTCAGCGTTTATGAAATCATGACCAAGCCTGCGGTCTGTGTTCCACCGGAAATGGACATTCGATATGCCAGTCGACTTCTGTCTCGCCTGGGTTTCGCCCGCGCACCCGTCGTCGAAGGCAGAACCGTTGTGGGTACGGTCAGCTTCACCGATATGGTCCTAAAAGGATTGCTGCGATATTTCTAATCTTGGATTGGAGTTCTCCGACCGGACTGGTAGTTTCCGTCCTCTATGACAACAGACTCACACAGAAGGACGCTGGCCGAGCTGCGGGAAAGAATAGATGCGATCGATGATCAGCTTCTGGCCCTGATCAACAAGCGAGCCAGCTTGGCCGCTGATATCGCCACGTTCAAGAATGACCGGAACGACTCACCTTACTATGTTCCAAGCCGCGAGGCAGAAATTATCCGTCGCCTGCTGGCAAAAAATAAGGGACTTATTCCCGATGTTGCCGTCCATGGTATCTTCAGGGAGATCATCGGCGCCTGTCTTGCGCTTGAATACCCCATGACCATTGCCTTTCTGGGTCCCGAGGGGACCTTTACCCATATGGCCGCCAGCCGTCAGTTCGGTTCAGCGGCAAGCTACACGGCATGCAGGAGTCTGGACGAAGTATTCGATGAGGTGGAAGGTGAGCGTGCCACCTACGGTGTTGTTCCCGTTGAGAACGCCTTTGAAGGCGCTGTCACTCATACCCTGGACCTGTTTGTGGATAGTCAGGTCTCCATCTGCGCAGAGGTGGTTCTGCAGATTCATCACCATTTGATTTCCAGGGCCGGACATCTGGAGGACATCAGGCGACTGGTCTCGCATCCGCAGGCCCTGGCCCAGTGCAGGCAATGGCTGCACGCCCATCTTCCCTGGGTGGAGGTCCTTGAAACCGGTTCAACGGCCGAGGCTGTTCAGAAGGTTGCGGCTGATGAAACAATGGCGGCAATTGGTTCCATGTCCGTGGCGGAGCGGCTGGAACTTCCGATCCTTTGCCGCAACATTGAAGACCATCATGAAAACACGACCAGATTCCTGGTGATCGGCCGTCACGATTCACCACCCTCGGGTGAGGACAAGACCGCGATTATTCTATCCGCCTTGAATCAGCCGGGCGCCCTGCATGCACTGCTTACCCCGTTTGCCAGGCGGAACATCAGCCTGAGCCGGATTGAATCGCGGCCATCGAAAAGGGAGCTTTGGCAGTACTTCTTTTTTGTGGATATTCTGGGTCATAGAACTGATCCCGAGATTGCCGAGGCCCTGGCAGAGATCAGGGCCATGTCGGGTGTCTATCTCAAGATGCTGGGTTCTTACCCCATCTCCAATCAGCTATAGACCTCCGTGAGCAGCATGGACTGGCAGGCCTTTGCTGTGCCTCAAAGCCGCTTACTCAATCCCTATGTACCAGGCAAATCCATGGACAGTCTGCTTCGGGAGAAGGGTGTAGATTCTGTTCTGAAGCTGGCCTCCAATGAGAATCCGTACGGTCCGCCACCCCGGGCTGCGGAAGAAATCCGTCGCATGGCAGGCCAGGTTCATCTTTATCCCGATGGAAATGGATCCTCCCTCAAGATGGCACTGGCCAGGAAGCATGGGGTGACATGTGAACATATTCTGCTGGGGAACGGTTCCAACGAGGTTCTGGAGCTGCTCATTCGCAGCTTTGCTGGTCAGGGAAGTGAAGTGGTTTATTCGCGGCATGCCTTTATTGTCTATGCCTTGGCAACGGTTGCGGCAGGGGCCAGGGGTGTTCCGGTTCCCGAACCGGACGGGTTTACGCATGATCTGCAATCCATGAGTCGGGCCGTGGGTCCCAAGACCAAGCTCGTATGTATCGCCAATCCCAACAATCCAACGGGCACCCTGCATTCTCTGGAAGATCTCCAGCATTTTCTGGACAGCCTGCCAAGAAAGCTCATCATCCTGCTTGATGAGGCCTATTTCGAATATGTTCAGGAGGAACTGGGGGACAGTCTGAAACGGCTTGATCACCCGGGGCTGGTCGTTTGCCGGACCTTTTCCAAGGCTTATGGTCTGGCGGGATGCCGGATCGGTTATGCCGTGGGAGATCCCGGGATCGTTGAGGTGGCCAACCGTTTTCGTGAACCGTTTAATGTGAACAGCATCGCCTTGGCGGCAGCCGAGGCCGCATTGCGGGATGAGGACTGGGTAAGGGACAAGGTGCGCCGGTGCCTTCAGCAGCGCCAGCGGATCGAGGGCTTTCTGGCGCAAAGGAACTGTCTTGCCGGAAAAAGCCATGGCAATTTCGTGTTGCTCAGCCACATCAGGGCCAAAGAGATTTTGCAGCATCTGGAAGATTGCGGCATTATCCCGCGCCCGCTGGATCCCTATGGCATGCCTGACATGTTGCGCATCACTGTTGGGCGAGCATCTGAAAATGATCGCCTGCTGGACAAACTGGATTCTTTGCTGACGGAGCTGAACGATGAGTATTGACAAGTTTGTGATGACTGGCAGATCCGTTGGCCCTGGCCGGTTATGTCAACCCGGTCATCCCAAGGTCTTCCCTTGTCCAGACGTTTAGCCGTCATCGGCGTTGGCCTGATTGGCGGATCAGTGGCCAGGGCGTTAAGGAAATCGGGTTATGCTCACCATATTACCGGCATAGGCCGGAATCCGGAACGACTTGAGCGGGCGCTGGAGCTCGGCGTGGTTGACGAAGTTGACACCGATGCCGGCCGGGCAGTGCAACATGCCGATATCATCGTGATTGCTACACATCTGCATGCTTATGGTGCCATCTTCTCACAGATTGCGGATCATGTACCTGACCATGCCCTGCTGACCGATGCCGGAAGTATCAAGATGGGTGTGATCCAGCAGGCCAGGAAGTATTTGAAGAACCTCGGAAGTTTTGTCCCTGCCCATCCCATAGCCGGAACGGAGAAGTCGGGTGTCGAGGCCTCTTTCGCCGAACTGTTTGAAGGGCACCTGTGCGTGTTGACCCCCTGGGAACAGACCGATCCTGAAGCCGTGTCTGAAATCAGGGCCATGTGGGAGGCCTGTGGTTGCGTCGTTGAATGCATGGGGGCGGAGGAACATGATGAGTTCCTCGCGGCGGTTAGCCACTTGCCCCACCTTGTCGCCTATGCGCTGGTCAATGCGGTCCGCAATGTGGGGGACGGGCAGCATGAACCGTTCAAGTATGCCGCGGGCGGCTTCAGGGACTTTACGCGTATCGCCTCATCTTCCCCTGAAATGTGGCGTGATATCTGCATGGCCAATCGGGAAGCGTTGCTGAAGAACATGGAGGCCCTTGACATAAAGCTTCGCCAGTTGCGGCAGGCGTTGCTGGAGGGAGATGGGGAACGTCTGTTGAGGGAATTCAGGGAAGCCAAACGGGCCCGCGACGCCTGGCTGGCCAATCAGAGAAGCAGACCATGAGCAAACGCATACTGGTGGCGGGTCCGCCCGGGGGGGGCATTCAGGGTGAGCTGAGCCTTCCTGGCGACAAATCCATTTCCCATCGTGTGGTCATGCTGGGATCGCTGGCGGAGGGGAGGACGGAAATCGATGGCTTTCTGCCGGGTGAGGACAATCTTGCCACCGTGGGCATGTTTTCCCGCATGGGGGTCAGGACCGAATGGCTGAATCCCGAAAAAACACATCTGCTCATTCACGGTGTTGGATTGACGGGTTTGACGGAGCCGGAAGACGTCTTGAATGCAGGCAACAGCGGAACATGTGCGCGTCTCATGGCGGGCGTGCTGGCCGGACAGGGTTTTTTCAGCGTGATTACCGGCGATGCCTCACTTCGCAGCCGTCCCATGGGTCGGATCGTGGCACCGTTAAGAGAAATGGGGGCGAGTGTCGATGGTCGTGACCGTGCCGGACGATTGCCCTTATGCATACGCGGCGGGAAACTGCACGGGATCCGGTACCGTTCACCGGTTGCCAGTGCCCAGGTCAAGTCCTGCCTTCTGTTCGCGGCGCTGTTTGCAGAGGGTGAGAGTAGTGTGACGGAGCCTGTTCCCAGCAGGGACCACACCGAGCGCCTGTTCCCCATTTTTGGTCAGCGTGTGGATGTATGCGACAGGACGGTTCGCTTGTTGCCGGCCGGAGGTCTGCACGCACCTGATGCAACGATATCGATCCCGGCCGATCCCTCCTCAGCGAGCTTCTTTGCCGTTGCTTCAAGCCTTCTTCCGGGGTCACGGGTGCGACTGGGCCATGTAGGCGTCAATCCAAGACGTGATGGCTGGCGGCGCATTCTTTTATCCATGGGGGCCCGGCTTTCCCTTGAGCGTGAAACCCTTCTTGGTGCTGAACCGGTTGCGGATATCGTCATCCATGCTGCAGACCTGCATGGTGTTGCAGTGAACAGGGCGGATGTTGTTGATGCCATCGATGAATTTCCGGTGCTGTTCGTGGCGGCAGCCCTGGCAAAGGGCGAGTTTGTTCTTACGGGTGCAGAGGAGCTGAGGGCCAAGGAAAGCGACCGGATCGAAACGATGGCCGCTGCGCTTAGGAAGATGGGGGCTGATGTGGAGACGTTGCCGGACGGGATCCACATCCAGGGCCGTTCAAGCCTTAAGGGCGGCATTCGTATTGATGCAGCCCATGATCATCGTATTGCCATGGCAGTGAGCGTGGCAGCGCAGCGTGCCGATGCAGAGGTTGAAATCGTGAATGCGGAGGCGATCGTGACTTCGTTTCCGGATTTTGTGCGCATGGCCCAGGATCTTGGTATGAATGTGTACTGGAAATAAAGACGATGACCCGGAAATTTGTACCGATTCCTGGCTTGCAGGTGGCTGTTGATGGTCCATCGGGTTCGGGAAAGGGAACCGCAGCGGCTGGTCTGGCGGCAGCCCTGGACCTGCCGGTCTTCGATTCAGGTTTGTTGTATCGGTTTGTTGCCTGCGTGGCCATTGAGCAGGGTACCGATCTCGATCAAGAGGTTTCACTGGAGGCCGCTGCCGAGCTGGCCATTGCCCGGGCTGAATGGAATTCAAGCGGACTTACCGTACAGGGCGAGAACTGGAATGACAGATTGAGGAGCGAGGAGATTGGTGCTGTGGCTTCCATTGTCGCAAAAAGCCCGGGTGTGCGAAAAAAACTCCTGGAATTGCAACGGAAAATCGCAGCGGGCGGCTGCGTGATGGATGGAAGAGATATCGGCACGGTTGTCTTGCCCAAGGCGCAGGCAAAGTTCTTTCTGACAGCCTCGTTGAGAGAAAGGGCGAGGCGGCGGTGGTTACAGTTGCGGGGTGTAACCCCCGAGGTTAGCCTTGAAGATGTCGTTAGAGACATAAAGCGTCGTGATCAGCAAGACGAGCAACGCCAGCATGCGCCGTTACAGCAAGCAACTGATGCAGTATACATTGATACCACTACTCTCCGGAAAGACGAGGTAGTGGACCGGATGATTACGATATTGCGGCGGCGCAAACTAATTTCGACATAATGGTGGTCTTGGTAAATGGATCCCATGGACAGAATGGAGCATAAGGATTGATGGAGAAGCAGCATTTGAGAAAGTTACCTGAGGAGTCCCAAGTGGAGGAGAAAGAGCACGCCTCGACCGAGATGGAAGTAAATGAGGGTGAAGACTCATTCCTGGAGCTTTTTGAGGCCAGCCTTGACGGTGGGGCTGTTGTCCGGCCGGGAAGCATTGTCCAGGGCGTTGTTGTAGGCCGTGACAGCGAATCCTTGATCGTGGATGTGGGTGCCAAGGCCGAAGGTGTTGTGCCCTTGACCGAGTTTTCGGAGCAGGGGATGCCCCCCGTACCGGAAGTCGGCGAAGAAATTCGCGTGCTCATTAGGAGTATTGGCGGACGCGAAGGGCTTAGGCTGTCTGCCCGTGAGGCTATCCGGCAGGTTGCCTGGGAGGCCGTTGAAGAGGCCCTGCAGAATGGTTCGACCATCGAGGGAGAAATCATTTCGGAGATCAAGGGTGGATATCATGTCGACCTAGGGGGCATTCGTGCCTTCCTGCCCCGATCTGAAGCGGATATCGATCCGCATCATCAAGCCTCCGCCCTTTTAGGGACACGGTCCGAGATGGCCATTCTTTCTGCGAATCGTCAGCAGAATAACATTGTCGTATCGCGGCGTAAGCCCCAGCAGTCACTGATTGAGCAGAAACGGAAGGCCTTTTTTGCCAGGGCTTCACTCGGCGACAAGGTGACCGGCACCGTCAAAAGGCTTACTGACTTCGGGGCCTTTGTTGAAGTGGAAGGAGTTGATGCCCTCTTGCATGTGTCGGATATCACATGGAGACGCCTGCATCACCCCGAAGAGGCCCTGAGCCTTGGCCAGAGGATCACGGCGGAGATCGTCAAGCTCGACCCGGAAACCGGAAAGCTGTCTCTTAGCATGCGTGTTTTGCAGCCGGATCCATGGAAGGAGGTGGCCAACAAGTATGAGGTTGGCATGCGCCTTACCGGTACCGTTCGAAGGCTGCTCGATTTCGGCGCCATGGTTGAGCTGGAGCCGGGTGTGGAAGGCATGATACATCGATCGGAAATCAGCTGGACCAAAAAGGAAATCAAGCCCGTCGAGGCCCTTTCAGAAGGCGATGTTGTTGATGTTGCCGTGTTGGAGGTTTCGCCAGAGAAGCGGAGGATTGCCCTGAGCCTGAAGGCGGTGAAGGAAAACCCGTGGAAGGCTTGGCTGACCAACCATCCTCCGGGCACCAAAATCAAGGGCAAGATCTGCAACATCACCGAGTTTGGATTGTTTGTTGGCCTCAACGAGGAGCTGGACGGACTGGTTCACATAGGTAACTTGTCCTGGGATAGGCCTGGCAATGAGGTTCTGGCTGAGTATGAAAAGGGCCAGGAAATCACCTGTGTGGTTCTGGGCGGCGATATTGAGCGCCAGCGGATCTCACTCGGAATCAAGCAACTCACAACGGATCCGTTTGATGTCTTTCTGAAAGGTAGCGGACGTGGCGCAAATGTGCATGGGACGGTCGTTGAATTAAGGAGTGGTGGGGCGATTGTGGAACTTGGGAAGGGTGTGCAGGCCATTCTTCCCATGCGGGAGGTCCCCCGTGACTACCAGGAAATCAAGGTTGGAACCGAGCTGGAGGCAAAAATTATCGAGGTGAATCGTTCCCGGCGTCAGGTAACCCTGTCAGTGAAGCAGATGCTCCGGGATGAGGAGAGGGAGGCCATCCGCAATTATTCTCAGGTTGTGCAGGAAGAGGCAGCTCCATCGGCTTTGGCCTTGGGACTGATGAAACTGAAGGCAAAGCTGGCTGAGAAGCAGGAGCCGGAGCCCGGAAAGAAAACGACAGCGGCAAAAAAGAGTCCAGGGCCGAAACCGGCATCGGTCAGGACGAAATCTGGTGGGAAGGTGGAAGCGAAGGCCAAGGCGGAATCTGGTCGAAAAAAAGCAAAATGAGTTAGCTGATTCCCGTTAGGAGGGATATCGGGACTGGGGGTAAAATGACAAAGTCAGAGCTGGTTGAAATCATAACTGATCGGCAGGATCAAATTACCCGTCGAGAGGCGGAAGTGGTGATTAACTCCGTTTTTCAGGCGATTGCCGATGCCTTAAGCAGGGGAGAACGGGTTGAATTGCGTGGTTTTGGGAGTTTCAGCACCAAAAGAAGGCAGAACCGGATGGGAAGAAACCCCAAGACGGGAGAACAGGTTTATGTTCCGGCCAAGGTCGTTCCCCATTTCAAGCCAGGCAAGGAGCTGCGAGAACGCGTCGATAACCAGAAATGATTCCCCCATTCTCTTCGAACGTTGGAAAGTCATGTTTTATGCCGTAACTTTTCTCCGGACGTCATCCCATCCGTTCCTGCCCACTTGCTGTAAGCAGCATCATGAACACTGGTATGATTTAACCGAACGGCAACTCTTATTTGCTTTTGGGGAAAGGGTATGAACTGGATCAATATTCTTGTGGTTTTGCTGTTTACGTCGCTAGCCACCCTGTTTGCCATATCGAACACAACCCCCGTCCGAATTTACTTCATGGACCTTGCCTCAGGAAACATGCCTCTGTTTGTTCCAATTTTCGTGACCTTCCTTCTTGGATTCTTGGGCGGGATGCTTTCCCTCTATTTCTCGCGCCGGAAACACAAGCTTGAAATCCGCAGGCTCAGGGAGGAAAACAGCATGTTGCAAAAGGAGGTCAACAACCTTCGGAACTTACCCTTGCAAGACGAAGCATGACCACCTTCTTTCTGCTGCTTGCTGCAGTTTCATGGGCCCTTCTGGGCTGGTTCTGGTGGGAAAAAAGACAAATTCCAGAAGGAGAGCCGGAACCGGATGATAAGCGTGTATCCCTGTTGCTTCGCGGTATCAATTACCTCCTCTCGGATGAACCCGATCGGGCCCTGCAGGAGCTTGTATCGGTTGCGAGGATTCATACGGAAACCGCTGAGGTGTACCTGGCTTTGGGAGGGCTTTTTCGGGCCAAAGGAGAAATTGGCAGGGCGGTGCGCATTCATCAGAGTCTTCTTGCGCGTCCGGATCTGCCCCGAAACCTGCATATCCAGGCCTGCCTGGCGTTGGGTCTGGATTATCAGGCCGGTGGCTTTCTGGATCGTTCGTTAAGGCAGTTCGCCAAGGTGATCGAGATGCAGCCGGACAATACCCAGGCCCTGGAAGCAAGTTTGCGAATCAGGGAGCAAAGCCACGAGTGGATCCTGGCTGAGGAGCTTCTGCGCCGACTTGACGAGATTCGAAGGACCAGATCCACCCTTCACCTGGCATACCTGCAGGCGGAGGTTGCACGGGAGTATTTTGAAAAGGGGGATACGGAGACAGCTGTCAGTGAGGCGGATAAGGCAATCGGGCTAGATGAGAACTGTGCGTCAGCCCATCTTCTGCTGACCGATATTTATCTGCGTCAACATGACACGGACCGGGCTTTGGGGAGCATGAAGCGTTTGAGCCAGGTTGCATCCCAGCACTTGCCCTTGCTGGTCCCCACTCTCGTAAACTATCGTGAGGTCTATGAGAAAGGCGGGTTTGATTTCCTTCTCTCATGCTGGAAGGAGACGAGAAATGAGGCCCTGGCCCTGGCATGGCTTGAAGCAGAATATGAGGCTGGTGGTTCCGAGGCGGCAACGAGACTGATCCGAAGGCTGGAATACGAACCCGAGCATTTGCGCTCCTGTCTGCAACTACTTGCCCTCACCGGTCAACAGCGAATGAAAAATCTCCAGAGATGTGCGGTTGAATGGTACAGAAATGCGAAGCACTACGTGTGCAGCGAGTGTGGTGTCGAGGTGGCCAGCATGCGCTGGCAGTGCCCGCAATGTCACCACTGGGGAAGCATGACTCCCATCATGGGGGCAAACAAACTTTGAAAGATCGCTTGATGGTCGCACTGGATGTGCCGGATATGGATCAGGCCATGTCACTCAAAGACCAGCTTGGGGAGACCGTTGGCTGGTTCAAGGTAGGTTTGCAACTGTTCGTCTCCTGTGGACCTGAACTCGTTCATCGCCTGGGAAAATCCCACAGGATTTTTCTCGACCTGAAATTCCACGACATCCCGAATACCGTTGCCCAGGCCGTGAAAAGCGCGGCAGAACTGGGCGTGCAGATGCTCAACGTGCATGCGGCCGGTGGCGAAGAGATGCTGCGTGCGGCGGCTAAGGCGGCAAGCAGCTACCCTCAGCTCCGCCTCATTGCTGTCACGGTACTGACAAGCGAAAAGCTCTCGCACAAGGAGGCAGAGGCCCTGGCCCTGAAAAGGGCGGTGATGGCCAAAAGGGCAGGGATGCATGGGGTCGTATGCAGCGCCCATGAGGTTGCATCCATTAAGCAGGCATGCGGTGGCGAGTTTCTTGCAGTAACGCCCGGCATTCGCTGGGCCGATCAGAGCACCCATGATCAGCAACGGGTGGCAACACCCGCCATGGCCATCAGAAATGGAGCCGATTATCTGGTGATTGGCAGACCCATTCTGAGGGCAAGGGATCCTCTGGCGACAACCAGGCAGGCACTGGAAGAGATGAAACGGGCCCATGAACGCACATGACTATCCCTATGAACGGAACTTAGCCCCCTACGCATGCCGCTCTTCGGAAAGCAGGGGGAGGCGGCTGCCGGAAGAGGAGTCCACCACGCGCAATGTGTTTCAGCGCGACCGTGACCGGATTATCCATTGCACGGCCTTTCGTCGCCTTGAATACAAGACGCAGGTGTTTGTCAATCATGAGGGAGATCATTACCGAACCCGCTTGACTCATTCCATTGAGGTTGCCCAGATCGCGCGTTCCGTGTGCAGGGCGCTTCGTTTGCATGAAGATCTGGCGGAGGCGGTGTCGCTTGCCCATGATCTGGGCCATACACCGTTTGGGCATTCCGGCCAGGATGCCCTCGATGAAATGATGAGACCCTACGGTGGTTTTGAACACAACGGACAGTCCCTGCGCGTCGTGGAGAAGCTGGAGTATCGCTATGCGGGGTTTGGCGGATTGAATTTAAGCTATGAAACGCGAGAGGGCATTATCAAGCACAACTCCCCCCATGATTCGCCGATTCATCAAGGGCTGGCCGAATATCATCTGGACGAACAGGCCACGCTTGAGGCGCAGGTTGCCAATCTTGCAGATGAGATCGCCTACAACAATCATGATGTTGATGATGGTTACCGGGCCGGAATTCTTGATCTGGAGGGGCTGCGATCCATACGTCTGTTCCGGATCCATCATGAAAGGGTCCTGGAACGTTTCCCCGGCATTGAGCCACGAATGTCTGTGAATGAAACGGTTCGAAACATGATCAACCATTTGATTTCCGACGTCATTCGGGAGACCGGCAGTCGCATTCGGGAAAACGGCATTGAAAGCCTGGATCAGGTTCGCAAGGCCGTCCGGCCGCTGGTCGGCTTTTCCGAAAAGACCCGGCAGATGAACGAGGAGCTGAAGCAGTATCTGTATCGGTCCATGTACCAGCATTATCGTGTGGCGAGAATGGCCGACAAGGCAAGACGAATTGTCAGCGATCTGTTCCGGGCTTTCATGGAACGGCCAGCCATGCTGCCATCTCGCCAGGGTGAGCTGCATGAGAAGGCTGGAGATGAAGCTGGACGGGCAAGGGTGATTGCCGACTATATTGCCGGCATGACAGATCGCTATGCTCTGGAAGAGCACGACCGGTTATTCAATGTTCATGCCAGGCCCTAGATCCGGATCAGGGCGACTGTCACGTTGTCCGGTCCTCCCGCATCGTTTGCCATTCGAATCAAGGCCGCTGCCATGGCCTGCAAACTGTTATCCCCGCTCTGTAAAACCGATTGGATACGCTGATCAGGAACCACGTTATGCAGTCCATCCGAGCATAGCAGGTAGATATCGCCTTTGCGGACGGAATCTGCATGAATATCCGGGTGTACGGAGGATTCTACGCCCAGCGCCCTTGTTAAAATGGACCTGTATGGTGAGTGACGGGCCTCTTCCACGCTGACAATTCCCTGGTCGATCCATTGCTGGACAAGGGAATGATCCTTGGTCAACGGCTTGAGTGTGTTATTGCGCAGGCGATACAGTCTGGAATCCCCGACATGGGCGGCAATGAGCCGGTTGGAATGAACCAGGGCAAGCACCACGGTGGTTCCCATGCCCGCATACACCGGATTTCTCGCTGCAGCCTCGATGATCGCCGTGTTGGCTTTTTCGATGGATTGCCTGACCAGGTTGATGACGTCATTTGTGGAAACCGTGGAACCCTCTCCCTTAAGCGCGAACTCCAGAGCGTCGCGGATGGTATGCACGGCGATCTGACTGGCTATTTCCCCGGCGTTGGCACCCCCCATGCCATCAGCAAGAACAGCCCCGGTTCCGGGCAGCAAGATGACGCAATCCTCATTCTGCTCCCTGCACTTGCCGGTATCGGTGAGTGACCAGAGTTCCACTTACCTGATATCAGCCACGGAAAGAAGGGACCCCTGCACGCTCACGAAACAAGTTCCCTGACACATGTAGGGAGCATAAAACATCCCTGATGCAGTTCCTCATTGTAATAGCGCGTTCCAAAGGTTCGTCGAGCCGCATCCTCACGCCTGAACCCCGTGACAGGGTCGATCCTTTTGCTGCCGAGTGTGAAAGTCCACCAACCGGAAGGATAACTGACGCAATGGGCCTGGTTGCTTCGGGTAATAAAGAACCCTGCCTGCCTGAGCCGGGGGTGTACGTCCTGAATCAGATGTGGCATGTACAGGGGTGATTCGGTCTGCTGACATAGGATCCCGTCCTTTCCCAGGATGCGCAGGCAATCACGATAAAAGGGCTCCTTGAACAGGTCCTCGGCCGGTCCAACCGGATCCGTGCAGTCGATCAGGATCACGTCAAAGGATTCTTCATCAGCCTCTCTGACAAAGGCGATACCATCTTCAAAACGAAGCTCGGCCTTGGGATGATCCAGAGCACAAGCCATGGAGGGGAGAAAGCGTCTGGCCGCCTCAACCACCTCCGGATCGATTTCAACCATGATGCACTCTTCAATGCCGGGATGCTTCACGACTTCACGCAGCGTTCCACCATCCCCGCCACCAATGATGAGCACCCGTCTGGGATCGGGGTGGGAGAACAAAGGCACATGCGCCATCATCTCATGATAGACAAATTCATCCCGTTCCGTGACCATCACCAGTCCGTCAAGGGTCATTACCCTGCCATGGGCATACGTGTCCAGGATGTCAATTCGCTGGTATGGGGTTTGCTTGCAAAACACGTGCGATTTCACACGCAGGGAGAAGCCCACATCCTCATCAAGATCGTACTCTGTAAACCAGAAGCTTGGTTTTTCAGGTGACATCATGGTGGTATCACTCATGGTTTGTTCCCCCTTCCTTTCCGATTCGTTAGGTTCATCTCGAGCCGAACTTGAAGCTACGGTGGTTGCGGGAAACTGCAAAGTGCCGAGTCATTTTATTTGACACATGCCGGGTCGCTTCGTAACGTTCGCCTCCCTCTTATCCCCGGTAGCTCAGTTGGTAGAGCAGGTGGCTGTTAACCACCCTGTCGCTGGTTCGAGTCCGGCCCGGGGAGCCATTTATTCGTGGATTGGGAAAGGGCATACACTCAAGAGGTGGAAGCATGTCGAAGTCTGCGACTTCAGCAGAACACTTTGTGGGTCGGCATCTGTTGCTGGATGTGAAGACATCCAGCTCTCGCGGAATCAATGAGCCGGCCACGCTCTATGCCATGCTTGAGAATCTTTCCCAGCTCCTGAATATGACGCTGGTGTATCCACCTCTTGTAGCTCGGTTTCCATTTGCCAGCAATGAATTGGCGAAATTTGTCCAGTCCTTGAAAGAAGAAGGCATCCAGGCGAAAACCGTTTCTTCAATGGAGGAGCTCCTGGAACGCAGGAATACGGAGGATGCCGGCGTTTCCGGCATTACGGTATGGCTGGAATCACATGCTGCCATTCATACCTGGACGGAAGAAAACTTCTTTTCCTTTGATGCCTATTCCTGCAAGGACTTCGATGCGGATAAGGCCATTGAATATATTCTTTCCTATTTTGATGTTGATTCCTACAACGGTCTGGACATCATCCGCACCATCAACGCCCCGCAGCAGGTTCGTGTCATTGGGAGCAATCGCAATCTAAGCGCCGAGGTGACAACGAATTCATCCCGTTAGGAAGATAAGCGCTTATTACGGCTGACGTTTCTGGCTGCTCGCGCGAATCATTCCTGCGGGGCAGATCCAGATTGCCTGTTCCGGGCATCCATGGCATTAAGTGACCATAATCGCTAGTTTACCTTCATGATGGACTGGAAGAATGTTTCCCGGACGTCAAGTCTGCGATATCTGATCTGGCTGTGGCCCATGCTTCTGGTTTTTGCCGCAGCCCTTCTGGCCATGCGGCTTACGGGAAACACGGCAGCCATCGGGATACCTACATGGGTCTCGTGGCTTGATGTGGTCCTGTTCCTTGGGATTTATCTCTTTGCCAGCATCTGGGTGCAACGCCCGCTGGCCCACTGGGGAGAGCGGTTGCTGTACGGCAGCAGCCATCACAAACGCGCCGCCGAACTGGTTATGTCCGCCTTGCCCTGGCGGGCGGCCAAGGCCTTTGCCGTTGCCGGTGGCATCTATTCGACGTACCTCATTCTGCTGATGATTGTGATTGCGGCGATCAATGATCATTTTCTCAGTTGGCGAATGATCCTGGCGCTGGCCATGTGTTTCTATTTTGGGCTTGCTGTTGCCGGGCCCGCCCTGGGTGGGGCCCAGTCCATCGCCTATGCCGCTTCCATGCGGCGTCAACTGGCGGCAAAGGGGATCTTTCTCAGCAATTTGCATACCGGAAGGCCCATGCATGCCATCACAAGGGCGGCCGTGCGACCTTGGATCTTGTATATTGTTACGGGACTCCTTCCCACAACGCTGCTGGCCGTGTTTGTTCTTCTCGCTCTGGGGGTTGAAGACCCGGTGGAGAAGACTTTCATTCTCTCTCAGGCGGGGGTCCTGTTCATTACGGCCCTGCTTGCCGGCAGCTATATTGTTTACAGCACCAGCAGAACATTGCGCCTTGTCGCCAGCGAACTCCAGCGGGGTCTCGACAAGCTCCACGACGGGAAATTCCGTGAGCGAGTGCCGGTGATGATCGATGATGAATTTGGCATGCTGGCGCGCGGCCTGAATACGGCCCTGCAGGGTCTGGAAGAGCGGGAGAATTTAAAGGACTCCCTGAAAATTGCTGCCGAGATCCAGCGTGGCCTGTTGCCCAAGGAGGCCCCTCTGATTCCGGGCTACAGTTTGCTCGGGTTCCAGAAGAGCTGCTATTCCATAGGGGGAGATTACTACGATTATATTCAGCTTCCGGATCATCATTTGTGGATGATGATCGCGGATGTCTCCGGCAAGGGCTATCCAGCCGCACTGACCGTGGCCAACATTCAGGCCATGTTGCACGGTATCGCATTTCTCAATGTCTCCATTGAAGATGCAGCCGCGTACATCAATGACAAGCTGTGTGAAACATTGACGGGTGGCCGCTTTGTAACCATGTTCATTGCCAAACTGGATCCGGAGACGCATTCCTTGTCCTGGCTGAACGCCGGTCATATGCCCCCCCTGTTCTACAGCCATTCGAGTATCAGGAATCTTCATGCCTCTTCACCGCCCATGGGGCTCACCCCACATCTTCAATTCCAGCCTCAGTGTGAGCATCTGTCAGCAGGCGATGTGATGTTCGCCTATACAGACGGGTTAACCGATACGCTTGATCGTACGGGCAAGGACATTTTCGGAGAGCAGCGCCTGCTGTCCTGGTTTGACGAAC
This sequence comes from uncultured Zetaproteobacteria bacterium, assembly GCA_964501925.1. Taxonomy (GTDB): domain Bacteria; phylum Pseudomonadota; class Zetaproteobacteria; order Mariprofundales; family Mariprofundaceae; genus CAYLYU01. The sequence goes on from CAZCTM010000002.1 coordinate 73,431, forward strand.
ACAAGCAGGAATCATTGAATCAGATGAAGGAAAGCCTGCTATCCAGCCTGGCCAATTTTGGCAAGGTGGCCAGTGAGGATGACATGACGATCCTGTGTCTCCGACGGGAGGTGTGATGATGACAAACAAACGTATCGAACGTGATTCCATGGGTGAGATGGAGGTCCCGGCGGATGCCCTCTACGGTGCCCAGACTGCCCGGGCACTGCAAAATTTTCCCATTTCCGGCTTGCGCTTCCCCCGGCCTTTCATCAAGGCACTCGGGCACATCAAGGCCATAGCCGCCCAGGTCAACCTTGATCTCGGCAGGCTGGATGCGGCAAGAAGCCGGTTAATCAGAACTGCTGCCGGCGAGGTTGCCGATGGGATGCTGGATTCGGAGTTTGTGCTGGATATCTTCCAGACGGGCTCTGGCACATCCACAAACATGAACGCCAATGAGGTGATTGCCCACCGTTGTGGCCAGCTGGATGCGGGGATTGATGTGCATCCAAACGACCATGTCAACATGGGCCAGTCCTCCAACGATGTGATTCCGACAACGATTCATGTGGCAGCCTGCGATCTGCTGGTGAATGAACTTGTTCCTGCCATGAAGCACCTTCAGGCCACGCTGGCTGCAAAATCGGCGGCAACCCGGGATGTCGTCAAGATTGGACGCACACACCTGATGGATGCCACACCGGTTACCGTAGGGCAGGAAATCTCTGGCTGGGCCAGACAGGTGGAGCTTGGCATCGCACGCCTTGAGTCCTGCTTGCCCCGGCTGGCCGAGCTGGCGCTGGGAGGAACAGCCGTGGGTACAGGTCTGAACACGCATCCGGAATTCGCCAGTCGGGTCATTACGGCCTTGTCGGACATCTACCACATTCCTTTCCGTGAGGCTGAAAACCATTTTGAGGCTCAGGCGGCCCAGGATGCGTCGGTCGAACTTTCGGGGCAACTGAAGGCTGTTGCGGTCTCTCTTATCAAGATTGCCAATGACGTCCGTATCCTCAACATGGGACCCAGATGTGGGATCGGTGAGATCTCTGTTCCGCCCGTCCAGCCCGGCTCAAGCATCATGCCTGGCAAGGTAAATCCGGTCATGGCCGAATCGATGGCGCAGGTCTGCGCGCAGGTGATCGGTCATGATGCCGCCGTGACGTATGGCGGTGCATCCGGTTTGCTGGAGCTTAACGTCATGCTGCCATTAATCGCCCACAACCTTTTGGAGTCGGAGACCCTGCTAGCCAACGCATGCAGGTTGTTTGCCGACAAGTGCATTGCCGGCCTTGAGGCCAACCGGGAGAGATGCAGGGAGCAGATCGACTGGAGTCTGAGCATGGTCACCTCCCTTGCCCCCAGGATTGGATATGACCGTGCAGCCGAGCTTGCCAAGCAGGCGTTGAGGGAAAAAAAGACCATACGGGAAATCTGCAGGGAACAGGGCATACTCTCCGAAAGTGAACTGGAAAAACTGCTTGATGCGAAAGAGATGTTGCATCCGCATCCCTGAGGGACGCTGGGAAACCGTTCATGCCTTCTGGAAAGGGTCAATGGTCTGATCTAGTATCAAGAATACTGGCAGAGGTATTGCAATTTGACCGACCGGGCTCAATCGCCATACAGCTGGAGGGTATTCCTCCGATTTTTGCTGCTTGCCCTTGTTTCAGTGGGGGTGCTTGCCGGATTCGGGTTTGCCTTCTACCAGAGAGGCCTTGAGGAAGAGCGGAAAATCCTTGGTCTGGAAGAAGCCCATCACCTTGAAGCCTATGCGCTCGATATTTCCTACAACTTCAAGCACCTGATCTATACGCTGCTGTTCATCTCCGATCAGGTTCGGCTGCATCAGCCCTTCAGGGACATGAAGGGCAAGAAAATACTCGCCGACGATCTGGTTTCATTTCTTGCAACAACCGAACTGTTTGATCAGGTACGTCTGCTCGATCTTCAGGGCATGGAGGTCATCAGGGCAAATTACCGCGATGGCAAACCGTATCTTGTTCCCGAAGGGCAACTGCAATGGAAGGGAGACCGTTATTACTTTTCGGAGGCCATCGGGCTTCAGGCCAACGAGCTGTATATATCTCCGCTGGATCTGAACGTTGAACACGGCAAGGTCGAGAAGCCGATAAAACCGACCATTCGTTTTGCCATGCCGGTCTTTGACCGGGAGGGAAAGAGGGCGGGGGTTATTGTTCTGAATTATCTCGCCGATCACCTTCTCAACCAGATCAGATTGCACGAACATGTGGCCGATCTTGAGATCATGCTTCTAAATAGCGACGGATATTGGCTCATCGGTCCAAATCCGGATGATGAATGGGGATTCATGTTCCAGGCACGCCAGAACAGGAGCCTGGCCGTGGCAGCCCCTGATGCATGGCGAAAGATTGTCCACTCCGATTCGGGCCAGTTTCTCCTGGGCGAGAATCAGTTTGTCTTTACCACGATCTACCCCTTTGTCTTTCTCCGGAATATCCCCATGATCCGGCTAAGTCATAAGCAAAGGGACTATTTCTGGAAACTGATTTCGCGCCATGACTCGAAGGCCCTGAATCATTATATCTCCACGATGAGAAGGCAGGTTATCCAGTGGAGCATCGCGATTGCTGCCTTGCTCCTTGTGTCTTCGTACATGCTGGCCCTGGCCATGGAAAGGAGACGGCTGGCCGAGGATCAAATCAGGCATCTGGCACGCTACGATGTCTTAACAGACCTTCCCAACCGTCTTCTCTTCTATGATCGCCTGAATCAGGCCATGGCGCGTGCGCGTCGCCACAGGCAAAATCTCGCCGTCTTGTTCTTGGACCTCAATAACTTTAAGGACATCAACGATGCCTATGGTCATGAAGCGGGAGACCTTCTTCTGGAGGAGGTCGCAAAACGGTTGAGAGAAAGCGTGCGGGCCACGGATACCGTGGCCCGGATGGGCGGTGACGAATTCACCGTTATTCTGACCGAGGTAAGCAGTGACAGGGATGTGGCGCTTGTTGCCGGCAAGATTCTGGCCACCCTTGATCGGCCATTCTCGCTTGGGGGTCGCGAGCATTGCATTGGGGGCAGCATAGGCATCTCCGTTTTTCCGCGAGACGGGCAGGATGCGGATACGCTGATCAAACGGGCGGATATGGCAATGTATGAGGCCAAGGCCGGACGAAAGAGCGGCTATCTTTTTTATGGTCAGGATAACAGATCATCCACAACATGACATGACGGTTTGGCTCGACGGAAAAGAACAAGCTGTGTAAGCTGCCGGCGAACCGATGATATACCCTCGTGGAAAAGCAATGTTGGCCCTGGCAGACGGCAAGGTTTTCTACGGTCAGGCATTTGGCCATACCGGACATGCGGCTGGAGAGATCTGCTTCAACACCTCCATGACCGGTTATCAGGAAATCCTCACCGATCCTTCGTATACAGATCAGATCATCACCTTTACCTATCCCCATATTGGCAACGTTGGTTGCAACGATATTGATACCGAATCCGACGGTGTGGCTGTGAAAGGGGTTATAATACGCCAGCCTGCCCGTGTGACCTCAAGCTATCGTGCCTCATGCGATTTTGAGGAATATCTGAAATCCCAGAGTGTTGTGGGAATTGCCGGCATAGATACGCGAGCCCTGACACGTCATCTTCGGCTTGGAGGAGCGATCAATGGGGTGATTGCCTCGGATGGACTGACTGCTGACGAGGCAGTGGAGATGGCACGTAGCTGGCCGGGGCTGGAAGGTCGTGATCTTGTAGGTTGCGTCAGCACACCCCAGGCCTACAGGTGGGAACAGGGGAGCTACAGCCTTGAAGACGGGCGTTTCCTGGAGACTGACGGGGTTTGGCATGTCGTGGCGATCGATTTTGGCTGCAAACGGAACATCTTCCGCAAATTGGCCGATCGAGATTGCCGCATTACCGTTCTGCCAGCGAGGATCTCTGCCGAGACCGTACTGAGCCACAAACCGGACGGCATTTTCCTGTCCAATGGACCGGGTGATCCGGCAGCAGTCGGTTATGCGGTGGATACCATCCGGCAACTGGTGGCCAGCGGCATCCCGATCTTTGGCATATGCATGGGGCATCAGCTGCTTTCCCTGGCCTTGGGGATGAAGACCTTCAAGCTCAAGTTCGGCCATCGTGGGGGCAACCATCCTGTCCGTGATGAGATGACGGGAAAGGTTGAGATCACCAGTCAAAACCATGGCTTTTCCGTTGATGACAACCATGTGCCCGACCATATCGAGATCACCCATCGTTCGCTGTTCGATGGAACTGTTGAGGGCATCAGGGTGAAAAATCAATTGATCTTCTCCGTGCAGTATCATCCCGAAGCGAGCCCGGGGCCTCACGATGCCGATTACCTTTTTGATCGTTTCCTGGAGGCAATCCGTTCAAATTCCGGCTGATGGATTCAGGGGAATATCCTCCCGGCCGGATCCCCGAACATGGTTCTCATGGTTTCAGAATCAATGATCATGGGGTCGGTCGCGCCGATCCTCTGAAGGGCCTTCCAGCATCGTTCCGCCTCTTCGCGGGAATGTGACTGGAAAATAAAACGATGCACGGGGATCAGTGATTCCCTTGGCTCTACACTGAATGGCATACCCGTTGCCTCAAGCTGCTTCTTAAATTCCCTGGCGTAGCCGGCAATGTAGTAGCGACCAAGACTGATCCTGAAGCCCTGCTTATCGGCCATGATGGCTGTCTCCAGGCCATGCTTGTCCCATTCCTGTTTTGCCTGAAGGGCCTGCTGACGTAGCCGGAAGGTTCGTGTGTCATCAAATGCGTAAAGCCTCACCGCTTCCTTTCGGGTCAAACGTCTGGGATGCAGTCCGGCCTCGATGAGACGTTGATGCATCTCATCGGCAGCCTGCTTTAGCACAAAGGCTCGTGTGACCACGTACCATCGGGCAGTCACTTGATGTTCCTGGGCCCGAACTGATCTGACTGCACCTGCCTGGATGGTCGCGGGAGAGAGCCCTCCCAGCCAGATCGATGTTGTGAGAAAGAAGATGCTCGTCGGGATGGCAATCCTTGCCATAAATCTAGTTCCGATTTGCGAGCAGCAGTAAGCCCTTCAGGGTCAGATCAGGCTCCAGGTGATTGATAAGGGGCAGATCCTGCCTGATGATGATGGCATATCCCCCCGTGGCGATAACCGGGGCATGCGCGTACCCGGATTTGGAACACAATCGTAGAATAATGCCCGACAGGCCATCCACGGCTGACCAGTAGGTACCTGCCTGGATGCTGCTGATCGTGTCCCGGCCGATCAGGGTGTCCACACGTTTGAAAGGCACCTCCGGAAGTTTTGCGGCGCGATGACATAGTGCCTCAAGTCCGACCTGGAGTCCGGGGAGGATCAGCCCCCCGGCGTAATGTCCCTCGGGGGAAACAATGTCGAACGTCGTGGCTGTACCACAATCGATGACAATAACGGGGGCTCCGAACAGCTCCCTGGCAGCCACGGCATTGCATATCCGGTCGGCTCCGACCTCCCTCGGATTCTTGTAATCCAGTGCCATGCCTGTCTTGACATCCGGTGAGCCGACGAAGGCCGGTCTGGAACCGAGCAATTGCTGGCAGGCATCCGAGAATATGGCATCGAGATTCGGCACCACGCTTGCCGCCATGATCTGACCGACCGACGATGGATCAAGGTGGTGCTGGATGAAAAGCCCGCTGAGTTGCCAGGCAAGTTCATCCGGGGTCATCGGTCGGCTGCTTGATATCCGCCACTGATGGAGGAGGTGCTTTCCATCCGATAAACCAAACACCATTTGTGTATTGCCAATATCGGCCAGCAGGATGAAGTTCACTGCAAAATCTCCACCTCACCCGTCAGAACGCGGTGGGTACCGGTTTTTGTCTCAATTACGAGCCTGCCCTGTTCATCAAGTGCCCTGGCTACACCTGTGATGTCATCCCCGCCATACCGGATGCGGACGGATCTACCGTTGGCAGCATGTGCCTGCCACCATCGTTTCCGAAAGGGTTCAAACCCCTTCTGTAGATATGTCAGGTATGTCTCTTCCAGGCAGGTGATGAGTTCCAGGACAACCTGCAGGCGTGATGAGTCTTTGCCGGCGGCATGGGTCAAATCGGTTGCCAGGTCCTTGATATCCTCGGGCCATCCGTGTGCCGGTGCATGCAGGTTGATGCCGATGCCGACGACAACCGCCTGAACCTGACTCAGATCGGATTGCATCTCGGTCAGAATGCCGGCCAGTTTTTTTCCACGATGAAGGATGTCGTTGGGCCACTTGATACGGACGTCCGGGGCGAACCTTGAGAGGGCCTGGTGCACTGCGACTGCGGCGACGAGACTAAGTTGGGAGACCTTCACAGGATCAATTTCCGGCCGCAGAAGCACGGACATGGCAAGGGATTCATTTCCGAAGGAATGCCAGTGGCGGTTACGCCTCCCGCGTCCGGATGTCTGTCGGTCCGCGATAATGACTAGGCCTTCCCTGACGCCCTTCCTGGCCTGTCGCATGGCCTCCAGGTTGGTCGAGTCAACTTCGTCGAGGAGTTGGAGTTCCCGGCCCAGAAACCTGGTCTGGAGATGGGTTGCAAATGTGGAGGCAGCAAGAGGAATCCTGTCCAATGCAAGCTCTTCCCTTGTTGCCGCTTCTCCATTCATTCGACGTTGACCACCTGCATGGACAGATCCAGTGCGGGGGCTGAATGGGTAATGGCCCCGATAGCAAGCCTGTTTACGCCCGTTTCTGCATATTGCCTGACATTTTCAAGGGTGATTCCACCGGATGCTTCCAGGATAATGGTCCTTGGAACCAGTTGCCGTGCCTTGGCCACCTGCTCAACACTCATGTTATCAAGCAGGATCATGTCGGGTTTGCAGGCGACAGCCTCCTCCACCTCATCCAGGGTTTCACACTCCACTTCAAGCCACACGTCGGAATTCCGGCGACATGCAATGATTGCCTTGCTCAGGGAACCAGCCGCACGGATATGATTCTCCTTTACCAGCATGCCACTGGCCAGGTCCATCCGGTGATTGACACCGCCCCCATGGAGAACCGCCTGTTTTTCCCATACCCTGAGTCCCGGCGTCGTCTTGCGCGTATCCGCGATCTGGCAGCCCGTATCCTGTATGGCCTTGACGTATCTCCGGGTGGACGTCGCGATACCCGAGAGATGCTGAAGAAAGTTAAGAGCTGTCCTCTCGGCTGTGAGGATGGAACGAAGCCTGCCTCGCAGGCTGCAGATGACTTCACCGCTTCTTATCTCCGATCCGTTTGTTTTGAGCCATTCCTGATGAAGGTTGCCATCGATCGCGGCGAACACGTCCCGGGCAATCACTGTACCCGAGAGGACGCCTTCAGCCTTGGCGGAGATCCGGGCATGTCCAAGCTGGTTCACAGGGATGGTGGCAAGGCTGGTGATATCCCGATCAGCCCTGTCTTCAGCCAGGGCTCGGCGAATCACGGTTTCCATCTCTGGCGAGACAGGTTTGGCGGACAGATCGTTTCCCATTATCTTCATAAGACCCACAGCATTGTTGCCATCATTGCAACAACACTCAAGGGTTGCCATGGTCGTGTTGCCAATGCACGCCCCAGAGAGGCTGCCAACCCGGCCAGCAGGGCGGCGATAGCACCTTCTCCCCACGAGATGCCATGATACACCTTGAGTGCGAAGGCCGTGACCAGTGCAGTGGCAACCATGAGCAGCAGATGGCTGGCCACCCTCTGGCCCGGATCGGCGGGCAGGCCGAGCTTTTTTCCAACCCCGGTCTTGTCAAGCCATTGGGAAGCGGGAAGTGCCAGGCAGATTGCCAGGGCGGTGGCAAAGCCGAACTCCGGAACACTTTGAAAGATGACCGAGGCTGTAAAAAGGCCAATGGCAAACGCTGCAAGCGAGTTCCGTTCAGTTCCCTGCAGATCCAGGATATGTCGCAGGTGATTGAAGAATGGCCTGTTCAGGTACGTCACAAGGATGGAAAACACGATGAGGAGGCCGGTCCCCACCAATACGGCCCGATCGGTTTGATACAGGGGCCACAGTACGATCCATATCGCTGTCAACGGCGGCAAGGGGTTGGCAGCCAGCTTGGTCTGGGGCCTTCGTCGGTATAGCATCACGAGAAGCCAAACTGCCTGAACCAGACCGATTAGGAGCAGGATGTTCAGGATCATGTCGATGAGTTGCATGGGGTCAGCCTAGCCTGTTGACAACGCCTGTAAATTCAGACGCCAGACCGATGCAACCGGAATGAGTGAGGAGAGGAAGATGACACAAGATGAAATGAAGCAGAAAGTAGCGGAAGCTGCCCTGGAATATGTGGAGCCGCATACAATTATCGGGGTGGGTACAGGTTCAACGGCCAACATGTTTATTGATGCCCTGGCTGGCCTGAAGGATCAGATCAGGGGAACGGTTGCGAGCTCCCGCGTATCGGCCGATCGATTGCAGAGCCATGGTATTCCGGTTCTGGATTTAAATGACGCCTTGCGTCAGGTGGGTGAGTTGTCTGTCTATGTGGATGGTGCGGATGAGTTTGATTCGAATCGATTTCTGATTAAGGGGGGAGGGGGTGCATTGACCCGTGAAAAGATTGTCGCTGCTGCATCCAGGCAGTTTGTATGCATCGTGGATGAAACGAAGCGTGTTGATGTGCTGGGCGCCTTTCCGCTTCCCATCGAGGTTATTCCCATGGCCCGTGAACTGGTTGCATCAGAAGCACGCAAGCTCGGCGGCCAGCCGGTTTTGCGGAAAGATTTTGTCACGGACAATGGCAATGAGATTCTGGACATTCATGGGCTTTCCATCACCGATCCCAGGGGCATGGAAGGGCATCTCAATCAGGTTCCGGGTGTGGTGACCAATGGTATCTTTGCCAATCAGGCTGCCGACATCGTCCTGATGGGAACCCCCGAGGGGGTTGTTCGCATCGGCTGATTTCGTTGCGGGATTGAGGGAATCGGCATCTTTGCCGAATGCATGTTTTGCCTTTGAAGGTGAGATAAGTTCCTGCCATGCTGACCCGGGATTTTGATTATTGCCTTCCCAGGGGGCTGATTGCACAGCAGCCGATGGCCGAGCGTGATGCATCGAGGCTGCTCCATTTGGCCCGGGATGGAAGGATTGCCGACCTGATGATCCGTGATCTGCCTTCCCTCGTGCGACCCGGAGACCTTTGGGTCATCAATGACACCAGGGTGATGCCTGCCCGACTGCTGGGGGAAAAGGCCACGGGGGGCAAGGTGGAAATCCTTTTACTGGAGCCGGTCGACGAGACGCATGTCTGGCTCGCCTGGGGAAAGTCGAACAAGCCGTTGAGACCCGGTACGAGGATTCATTTCGCCGACGACTTTTCAGGTGAGGTCCTGATGCGGGCCGGCAAGGAGATCCAAATCCGTTTGCTGGCTTCGGATGTTGTCGAAGCCATTGAGAAATATGGTCATATGCCATTGCCACCCTATATCGATCGACCTGATCGTGACGAAGATAAGAACCGTTATCAGACTGTTTATGCCAGGCAATCGGGGGCCATTGCCGCACCGACTGCCGGCTTGCATCTGACGCACGAACTGATGGCCGGAATGCGGGCAAAAGGGGCTGAATTCGCTCACGTGACGCTGCATGTGGGAGTGGGCACCTTTCAACCGGTCCAGGTGGAAAGGGTCGAGGATCACATAATGCATGAAGAGGCTTATTTCGTGCCCGAGAAGACAGCCGCACTCGTCAATGCTGCGCTAAGCGAGGGTCGGCGAGTGATTGCTGTCGGGACAACCAGTCTGCGAACACTGGAGGCTGCTTTTGCCGATGGCAGGGTCCGTGCAGGAGCCGGGCGAACCTCCATCTTTATCTATCCCGGCTTCCGGTTTCGTGTCACGCGCGCCCTGCTTACAAATTTTCACCTTCCACGTTCAACCTTGTTGATGCTGGTGTGTGCACTTGGTGGGCGGAAGACCGTGCTTGAGGCCTATGAACATGCCAAGCAGGCGGGTTATCGGTTTTATTCCTACGGCGATGCGATGTTTCTGGGGAGAATGCCTGATTGATAGGCGCCATCCTGTTGAAGTGACTAATATTTAAGCACGCCAATGGTTGAGGGATGAGTCCAACTTGCTGATATCACTGGAATTATTCCGTTCCGGGAGTTGGCATGGAAATTGCTATAAACAGCTAAAAACCAAACGGATGGGGTTGTATGCAAACAGCGGGGGTTGATGTCTTCTTTTTAACCATGGGTGCAGCCATGGTATTGGCCATGCATGCAGGCTTTGCTTTTCTTGAAGCGGGGACAGTTCGAAAAAAGAATCAGGTAAATGCCCTGGTCCGGGTAATCAGTGATTTCGGTTTCTCGACCGTGTCCTATTTCTTCGTTGGCTTTGCCGTAGCCTACGGAATCCACTTTTTTGCGCCCGTTTCCGAGATCATCAAGCTGGGAAACGTGAGCAATGGCTATGAACTGGTCCATTTCTTCTTTTTGCTGACCTTTGCCGCGGCTATTCCGGCGATCATATCGGGGGGAATTACCGAGCGAGTGCGTTTCTGGCCAAACGCAATGGCCACGATGCTTCTCGTCGCATTTGTCTATCCATTTTATGAGGGGATGGTCTGGAACGGGAATTTCGGTTTCCAGTCATGGTTGTCCGGTACTTTTGGTGCCGAGTTCCATGACTTTGCCGGTTCTGTTGTAGTCCATGGCATGGGTGGCTTCCTCGCATTGGGGGCGGTCGTGATGCTGGGTGCACGCAAGGGGCGCTACGGCAAGGCCGGTCAGGTAAATGCCATTCTGCCTTCCAATATCCCGTATCTTGCCCTGGGTTCCTGGATCCTCTGCGTGGGTTGGTTTGGGTTTAATGTGATGAGCGCTGGCAAGGTCGAATCGGCTTCCGGTCTGGTGGCCATCAATTCGCTGCTGGCCATGGTAGGTGGTCTCCTGGCCGCGCTTATGGCGGGCAGGAACGATCCGGGCTTTGTGCATAATGGAGCGTTGGCCGGCCTGGTGGCCATCTGTGCCGGCTCGAATATCGTCCATCCCATCGGGGCCTTGGCCATTGGTGCTGTAGCGGGTTGCGCCTTCGTATACGGATTCACCTATTTGCAGAATGTTCTGAAAATCGACGATGTACTTGGGGTGATTCCATTGCATGGTGTATGCGGTGTCTGGGGAGGGATTGCCGCAGGCATATTTGGCTCGACGGCTCTTGGCGGAGCGGGTGGAGTCACATTCATGGCCCAGCTTGTCGGTACGCTTGCCGGTTTGGCCATCGCCGTAGCAGGCGGTTTCCTGATTTTTGGTGGTATCAGGGCCACGGTGGGTATTCGCCTTTCCGAAGAAGACGAATATCAGGGGGCGGATCTGGCCATTCATCAGATTGCTGCCTATCCGGAAGAGGATATGGCGCGCCACTGATCTAGTGATAGTCTGTCCCTTACCGTTGATGGGGGGATAGGACTTGAAGATCATGATGGCACAGACGGTACCCAGGGTTGGGGATGTCGAGCACAATACTGCACGGGTACTGGAGGCCATAGAAAAGGCCGAAAGAGCGGGCAGTGACATGGTTGTTCTGCCAGAGCTTGTCCTGACCGGCTACCCGCCCGATGATCTTCTGTATCGTCCTTCATTCTTGGAGGCTTCAGAAAAGGCTGTTGAGCAGGTGGTTGATCGGGTGGGGGATGTGGCCGTCATTTTTGGCCATCCAAGGCGTACATCCGGCGGGTTGAAAAACAGTGCAACGCTGGCAAGGAAGAGACGGGTAATCGGTGTGTATGACAAGCAGGCACTGCCCAATTACGGAGTGTTTGATGAATGCCGCTATTTTGTACCGGGTGATGCTCCAGGCGTGTTCAATATGGATGGCTGGGAGATCGGCATTGGTATCTGTGAGGACTTGTGGGATGACACGGTTGTTGCCGGGGCCGTTAAACGGACGCATGACGTGATCGTTAACATCAACGCCTCGCCGTTCCATGTCGGGAAACAGACCGAGCGTGAATCACTGATGGCAAGGCGTGCACATCAGTTCTCGACACCGGTGCTGTATGTCAATCCGGTTGGCGGGCAGGATGAAGTGGTGTTCGATGGTGGTAGCCATGCGGTGGACTCGACCGGAAGCCTGATGGCGAGGGCACCATTGTTTGAGCCATCCTGGCTGGAGGTCGATCTGACGATGTCCTGCGGCAAAATCAGTCCGGTGCCTGAACCGGTGGAGCAGATTTATCAGGCGCTGGTTCTTGGCGTGCGTGATTATGTGCGTCGTAACGGATGCTCACAGGTCTTGCTGGGTCTTTCCGGGGGTATCGATTCGGCCGTTACGGCGGTCGTTGCGATGCAGGCACTGGGGGCGGAGAATGTGCTGGGCGTTATGCTCCCCTCACGGTATTCCAGCGAACACTCCATCTCGGATGCACTGGAACTGGCGGAAAACTGTGGGATTGAAACGATAACCATGCCCATTGAGACGGCAGTTGAAGCCGTTGAAGGCATCCTTGCAGAACCTTTTGCCGACTGGGGGATGGAAAAGCCGGACGTGACCGAAGAGAATGTGCAGGCGCGGATTCGCGGGCTGTTGCTCATGGCCATCAGCAACAAGACGGGACGTATGCTGCTGTCCACGGGCAACAAAAGTGAGATGGCCGTGGGATATGCTACCCTGTACGGGGATATGGCCGGTGGATTTGCCGTATTGAAAGATGTGTACAAAACGCAAGTATATGAGCTTGCACGATACATCAACCGGAAGGGGGAGGTGATTCCGGAGCACACGATCATCAAGCCGCCTTCAGCGGAACTCGCACCCGGGCAGAAGGACAGTGATTCGCTGCCGGAGTATGCTGAACTGGATGCGATTCTTGAGGCGTACATCCATGAAAACATGGGGGTGGAAGAGATTATCAGGCGTGGATTCGAGTCCGATGTGGTGCGTAAGGTTGTTGGCATGCTGCATGCTGCGGAATACAAGCGACGGCAGGCTCCGCCGGGCGTGAAAATCACTCAGCGGGCCTTTGGACGGGATCGGCGTTATCCGATTACACACGGGTTTAAGGAGTGGCTGGGGCAGTCCTGACAAGGAGGAAGAGCAGATGAAAAAGATTGAGGCAATTATCAAGCCGTTCAAGCTTGATGATGTAAAAGATGCCCTGGGTGATATTGGCATCCATGGCATGACCGTCACGGAAGTGAAGGGGTATGGGCGTCAGAAGGGGCATACCGAACTCTATCGGGGTGCAGAGTATGTCGTGGATTTTCTGCCCAAGGTCAAGATAGAGACGGTGGTTAACGAGGACCAACTGGATCAGGCTGTGGAGGCAATTATCCAGGCTGCGCGGACCGATAAGATCGGTGATGGCAAGATTTTTGTCCTGCCGGTTGAGAGGACCGTACGTATCCGCACGGGCGAGCGTGACCGGGAAGCCATATAAGCTTGAAAGCGGAACCCTTCCCGTTAAGAAAACATACAAATCCAGAAGAAAAAGGAGAAATGAAAGTGAGTGATGCAGTGAAACATGTATTTGATATGGTGAAGGAACATGAGGTCGAGTTTGTCGACATCCGTTTTACCGACACACGCGGTAAGTGGCAGCATGTGACATTTCCCATCAGCCAGCTGAATGATGATGCCTTTGAAGATGGCTTTGCCTTCGATGGTTCTTCCATTGCAGGCTGGTGCGATATCAACAATTCGGATATGGCCATTATCCCTGATCCCGACTCGGCTCAGATCGATCCTTTCACGGAGGCCTCAACACTGGTGCTGATCGGTTCCATCGTGGACCCAACGACCGGCCAGGACTACAACCGTTGCCCGCGAAACATCGCCAAGCGTGCCCTCAACTATCTCAAGTCCACCGGGCTGGGTGATACGGCATACTTTGGTCCCGAGCTCGAGTTCTTTGTTTTTGACAGCGTGCATTTTCATTATGAAATGGGATCGGCCGGTTACGAGATTGAGTCGGAAGAGGCGGCCTGGAACAGCGCCAAACGCTATGAAGGTGGCAATATGGGCCATCGTCCCAAGGTGAAGGGTGGTTATTTCCCAGTCCCTCCCGTTGACTCCTTGCATGAGATTCGTAATGACATGTCACTGGTCATGGATGACCTGGGGCTTAAGATGGAATGCCATCACCATGAGGTAGCGACCGCCGGACAGTGCGAGCTGTCCATGCGTTTTGATACCCTGATGCAGATCGCCGACAAGTCCCAGTGGTATAAGTATGTTGTCCACAATGTGGCGCATACGCATGGCAAGACCGCAACCTTCATGCCCAAGCCCTTGTTTGGCGATAACGGCACCGGCATGCATACGCATCAGTCATTCTGGAAAGATGGCAAGAACATGTTTGCAGGTGATATGTACGCGGGTCTTTCACAGGAGGCCTTGTGGTATATCGGTGGCATCATCAAGCATGCCAAGGCACTCAACGCCTTTACCAATTCATCCACCAACTCATACAAGCGCCTTGTCCCGGGCTATGAGGCCCCTGTGATGCTGGCCTACTCGAACCGGAACCGTTCGGCATCCATCCGGATCCCGATCGTCAGCTCAGATGCAGCCAAGCGTATCGAGGTCCGTTTCCCGGATCCCTCTGCCAATCCGTATCTTGCATTTACGGCCATGCTGATGGCCGGTCTCGATGGCATTGTGAACAAGATCGACCCGGGTGAGCCGGCTGACAAGAATCTCTACGACCTTCCTCCCGAGGAGGCCGAAGGATTCCCGACCGTGGCCGGCAGCCTTGAGGAGGCACTCAACGCAATGTCTGAGGATCGCGACTTCCTGAAGGCCGGTGGAGTCATGGACGATGACATGATTGACGGCTTTATCGAGCTGAAGCTTGAGGAGCACGATGCCTTGCGCCTTCGTCCCCATCCCATCGAGTTTGAACTTTACTATTCGGTCTAAAGGACATCGTGCCTGGATTCGCCCCTGCTTCCGGCAGGGGCGTTTTTTTTTGGAATGTCAGGGTTTGATGCGGAATATGGTTGTCCCCGCCAGAAGGTCATGAAAGGCCTGCCTCTGCCGGGTGAAAAAGATCGTGATCATGGGCAAACCCAGTGCCGCGATAGTGACCAGCATGCCGATAAAGCGCAGGGTTGCCGATTCCAGCGATACGGGCTTTCCCGTCTCGGCCATGGCCACCTGAAGCTTCCAGGGCCTCATTCCTGTCGTCGTCCCTGATTTGACCCAGAAGCCCACGAAATAGGCATACGCGATGGTCACTTCCAGCAGGAACATGACCCATTTTGGTATGTCGCTGTGAAGCAGGGACTTGGTGCCAATGACCAGCGGTGCGATACTCAGGAAGACAAGCGAGAAGACGATCATGCTGTCATACAGGGCAGCCAGTAGCCGAATGACAAGACCTGCCGGCGCGCCCTTCTGCCTTACTTGTTTTTCAGCCACTTGGTCATCCAGCTGAAGACAAATATGGCGCACAGGGCCAATACCACGGACGCCCCTGAAGGCCAGTCCCATTGGTAGGAGGCGGTCATTCCGAGAAGTGTTCCCGTCATGGAGAAAGCGAAACTGAGCAGGAACAGGCCGGCCAGGCCGTGTCCCCACAACCAGGCACAGGCGGCGGGCAGGACCAGCAATCCTGCAGTAAGCACAATTCCGGCGAGTTTGACGCAAATGACAACGGTCAGACCGATGATCGCATACAGCACTACCCGGTAATAGCTGACGGGGATTCCCCTGGCCTCGGCCGCTTCGGGATCAAAGGCGATGCTCCACCAGTTTCTCGATGCCAGTGCCAGGGCTGCCAGGGTCAATCCGGCCGCCCAGGCAATCCAGCGCATGTCCTCATCGGAAACGGTGAGAATGTTTCCAAAAAGCAGCCCAAACAGGTCCACACGGTGTTCTCCGGAGACGGAGACGAGCAGAATACCGAGGGCCATGGAGCCAGCGAACAGGATGCCTGTGCCCGCATCTTCGCCCAGACCGCGTTTTCGTGGCATCAGCGCCAGGGTGACAGACACGGAGACAGCCGCAGCGATGGCGCAGATCATAATGGGCAGGCGGAAGAGAACCGCGATTGCGAGTCCCACGAGGGTTGCGTGCGAAATCCCTACCGTGAGAAAGGAAAGGCGATGGGCTACAACCATCACGGAGATATTGGAGGCAACGAATGCGATCAGCATGGCCGGGATCATGGCCGAACGCATCACTTCGCTCGTGAATATATCCATCATTTTTCCGTGCCGGGCGCGCAGCCAATGCAGGTTTCATCATGGACAATGACATGCATGTGTTCCCCGTACATGGTTTCCCACACCCATTTCGGTATGTGCTCCCCCCGTATGGCATGATAATGGATGTGCCTGTTCAGACAGGCCACGGAATCGACGTAGCTGGAGATCGCCGAAATATCGTGTTCGACCATGATGATACCCAGGCCATCGTCGGTACACAGGCTGCGAAGTAAATGGTAAAGCTTCTCCTGACCTTCCGAGTCCAGGCCAGCGGAGGGCTCGTCAAGGAGAAGCAGACGTGGTTGTCCTGCAAGTGTGCGGGCAATTCTGACCCTCTGTTTCTGTCCTCCCGAAAGCTCCCGGTAATCGGTGTCCATGTGCCTGGCCATCCCCACCTTTTCCAGTGCTTCCCGAATATGTTTGTGGTGCGCACTTTTCCGCCAGAGGGGGGCACCGTAAGAGGGCAGGCCCATGGCCACGACATCACTGACCCGTACCGGCACATGGGAACCGGTCGTGTGAAACTGATTCAGGTATCCGATCTGCTTTAGAAGGCTACGCCTGTTGCTCTTTTTCAGGCATTCCCCGAACAGATCCACATGGCCGCGGCTGGGCCTTGTCAATCCAACGATAACGGAAAGAAGGGTGCTCTTTCCGGCGCCATTGGGTCCCACAATACCCATGAAATGGCCTGCCTCCAGTGACAGGTTGATGTCATCCAGGATCAGCCCTTGACTGCCTCCCACCTGAACATGGGAAAGGGTCAGGATTGTATCGCTCATGGTCGCATCATACGGGAGATATTGTGTCTGAGAAGCTGTTCCCAGGAATCGCCACAGTGGCCGAGGGGGTCCAGCAGCCGGATTTGCCTGTTACCAAGCTTGTCACTGAGCCATTGCAGGGTCGAGTTGTTATGGTTCTGGTCACCCCACAGCCGGGATTCGGGGTGCTGCTTTGCGACATCCAGCAGCCTTTGCAGCTGTCTGGGACCCAAAGTGCCTTCAAGGTGTCCGGTTTCGGCCACCGCGAGCACGGGTATGTTGTAGTGTTCACAGAAACCCCGCCAGGCGGCATGCTGGAGTATGATACCGGCATGATTTAGGGGCTGGAGCGTCCTTGAAATCTCATCATCAAGGGACTGAATCGTTTGTCTGGCATGGCGAAGCGAACGGGCAATGACCTGGGTTCGTTCCGGATACAGCGATTGAAGCTCCTTGGCAAGCCTTGGCAGGACAGCCAGGACGAGATCCGGCCGAAGCCAGGCGTGATCCTGATCAGGCCAGAGGTCGATTTGTCGCACATCGGTTTCAAGTCCGGGCCAGACGCGGTCATCCCGCGAGGCCCGAATCAGTGCATCGGCATGCTTGAGTCGCTGGAGGGTCCTTGGGGTGATGGAGAAGTGATGGGGATCCGCATTTGCCGGCAGCAGACAGAAGACCTCCATTTCTGGGTCGAGCAGGTGAACAAGGCCTGCGAGCGGTGGCAGGCTTACGGCAATTTCCGCCCGCAGGTCCGAAACAGGCCAGAAAACAGTCATCCACGCGAGAGCAAACAGGGTATATCTTCCGGATATAAAGCTGATGATGCTGGAGAAAGGTAACGTGAAAAACATGTGCCCCCATCTTATGGGGCCTATAAATGACGTGCAATCCTCAGCGTGGGAACGCCTTGGATAAAAGAGTTCTGCCGCAGGTCCATCCGGGATAGGATTTTGCGATGGCTGTCCTGCCGAGGAGAATCGTGCGTTTTGACAGAGATAGAGACGGTGAAACACTGTCCGGTCCACCCTGCCTGCCTGAGGCCGGGCAATGGCTAGAAGGTCTGCCCATCCCCATGGGAGCGGCGGTAGCGTGGTCCGGTGGGGCCGATTCCACGGCGCTGCTGCTGGCCCTTCACTCCCGGGGACTGCAACCCGTAGCCTGGCATGTTGATCATGCCTGGCATCATGACTCGGCTCTGCACACTCGCTGGCTGGAACAGCGTGCCCGAAACTGGGGGATTCCCTTTTTTAGCTGCAGGCTGAAAGAACGTCCGGAGAGGAATCGTGAAGCCGTGGCGAGATGGGCCCGATATGAGCTGTTTCATCGCTGGTCCGATGAACAGGGGGTACGGGTTCTCTGCCTGGGCCACCATCTTGATGATCAGGCCGAGACGGTCTTCCTCCGGCTGCTGCAGGGTGCAGGAGTGAGTGGTTGCCAAGGCATGAAACCGATCCGTTCCATGGGCGATCTTACCCTGATCAGGCCCTTGTTGTCCGTCCCCAAGCACGATCTTGAGACCGCATTACTGCGTGCCGGTGTTGACTGGCTGAAGGATCCGAGCAATCAGGATCTCAGCCTGCGGCGCAACCATGTCCGGTATGTCGTTTTCCCGCGGATGCGGCAGGCGGGAATCGAGCCACGGGATCTCTTTTCAAGACTGTCCAGACAGGCCATGAACTTGAGCGATCACATTCAGCAGATGGTGGATCGCATGGAAGTGGAGTGTTGCGATGACCTGGTTTCTGTGGACTGGGATGAGTGGGCGAGACAGACACCGTGTGTGCGAGCCCGGCTTCTGCAGCGGTTGACGGCATTGCTTCTGGGAGAGGCCAGGGTACCCGGACGCCGGCATATTCAACTGGTTGAACGCTGGCTCAGGCATGGAGGACATGGCGGTCTCGACTTGAGCTGCAGCCGGCTGTACAGAAAAAACAGGCGTTTGTATCTGGAGAAGAGAGAAAATCCTGATGCCCGTTAGGGCCTCTCACTGGTCCGGATTCATGTCTATTTCACGAACAAGAAGCTATGATGGGCCAACGTCTTCGCCATGGTTCCAATAATCCGCCTTGAAAATTGAAACCGGAGACAGCATGTTTAGGGATATGTGAGGTGACGATCTAGTGAATGTGATCTGGAAAAATCTTTTGTTGTGGCTGGTCATCGGCCTGACCATGGTGAGCCTGTTTAATATGTTCAACCCACCCGTTAACCAGGGTGAGACGATGTCCTATACGGCTTTCATTGAGAAAGTGGAGCAGGGCATGGTTGAGACCGCCACCATCAGTGATCAGGAAGTTTATGGTCAGTACAGGAATATGGCGGGGGATCTGCGCAATTATCGGGCCCTTATTCCTGAAGATCCCAATCTGGTACAGCGTCTTCTCGACAAGCACGTGGAAGTCAATGTCAAGAAGGCCGAGGAAATGCCACTCTTCCTCTCGGTCCTGATTTCGTGGTTCCCCATGCTGTTGCTGATTGCAGTATGGATATTCTTCATGCGTCAGATGCAGGCCGGCGGGCGCGGAGCGCTGTCCTTTGGCAAGAGCAGGGCCAAGCTTCTGACGGAAAATACCAATCGGGTTACCTTTGAGGATGTGGCTGGATGTGATGAGGCCAAACAGGAAGTGACCGAGATCATCGATTTTCTGCGTGACCCATCCAAGTTCACCCGCCTTGGCGGCAAGATTCCGAAGGGCGCTCTGCTGGTGGGCCCGCCGGGAACCGGCAAGACCCTTCTGGCGCGTGCCATTGCGGGCGAGGCAGAAGTCCCGTTCTTTTCGATCTCCGGTTCCGATTTTGTGGAAATGTTTGTCGGTGTTGGCGCCTCGCGCGTGCGCGACATGTTCGAACAGGCGAAGAAGCATGCCCCCTGCATCGTATTTATCGATGAGATTGATGCCATGGGGCGGCATCGTGGCGCCGGTATCGGCGGTGGCAATGATGAGCGCGAGCAGACCCTCAACCAGTTGCTGGTCGAAATGGATGGTTTTGAGGCCAATGAGGGTGTGATCCTGATCGCCGCAACCAATCGCCCCGACGTGCTTGATCCGGCCCTGCTCCGCCCGGGCAGATTTGATCGCAGGATTGTTGTTCCGCGTCCCGACCTGCGCGGTCGTGAGCAAATCCTGAAAGTCCACATGCGTAATGTGCCGCTGGCCCCGGATGTGGATGTCACCGTGCTGGCTCGCGGCACTCCCGGTTTTTCGGGGGCTGATCTGGCGAACCTGGTGAATGAAGCGGCACTGAATGCCGCCCGTTACGGAAAGGAAAAGGTCAGCATGTCCGACTTTGAAACGGCCAAGGACAAGGTTCTGATGGGTACCGAGCGTCGCTCCATGCTGCTGTCCGATGAGCAGAAGAAGACCACTGCCTACCATGAAGCGGGGCACACCCTTGTTGCCAAGACCGTCAAGCATGCTGATCCTGTGCACAAGGTCAGCATTATCCCGCGCGGCCAGGCGCTGGGTATCACCATGCAGTTGCCTGAAGAGGACAAGTACAATCATGATCGGGAATACCTGAGCGATCAGATCGCCATCATGATGGGCGGCAGGATTGCCGAGGAGCTTGTGCTGCATCAGATGACAACGGGTGCCTCCAATGACATCGAGCGTGCCACCCAGATTGCCCGGAACATGGTAACCGTCTGGGGTATGAGCGAGAAGCTAGGACCGATGGTGTATGGCGAGCGTGAGGAGGAAATCTTTCTTGGCCGGGAGATCACCCGTCACCAGAATATTTCCGAGGCCACCGCAAAACAGATTGATGCCGAGGTACGCAAGCTGATTGATCAGAACTATGAGCGCGCAAGAAGGATTCTTGTCGATAACATGGACAAACTGCATCTTCTGGCCAAGGCACTGATCGAATACGAGACCCTTGAGGAGCACGAGATTGACCTGGTTCTTGCCGGAAAGAAGCTGGAGAGATCAACTCGTGAACAGCCCCCCAAGAGACCGCCGACTGATAAGCCTTCTGCGACGGCTCCCGCGACCGGCGCGAAGGTTGCCGGAACCAAAGAGGCAGGCCAGGGGGCTTGAGAACATCATCACCATGGCACTCCCCTGAAACGGGAGTGGCGTGGGTGATGGGGGTGGTCAACTGCACCCCTGATTCGTTCTCGGATGGTGGCAGGTTTGTTGATGTGGACCGGGCGGTTCAGCACGCCAGGTTTATGTCAAAGGCCGGAGCGGCGATCATCGATATCGGGGGAGAATCCACCAGACCCGGTTCAAGGCCCGTCCCTGTCAAGGAGGAGCTGCGTCGTGTTATACCGGTGGTTAGGGCGGTTGCCTCTGAAGGAATCAGGGTGTCCGTGGATACCATGAAGGCCGAGGTTATGCGTCAGGCCATTGCAGCGGGAGCCTGCATGGTGAATGATGTAACGGCGCTGAGAGGAGACAGCCATGCGATGGCCACTGTTGCGGAAGCAGGATGTGATGTCTGCCTGATGCACATGCAGGGAAGGCCGGAGCATATGCAGGATGATCCTCATTACAGGGATATCATTGGTGAGGTGGAAGCGTTCCTTGAACAGCGGATCGAGGCATGCCTGAGATCAGGTATCAGCGAGTCAAGAATCATCCTTGATCCGGGCATTGGTTTCGGCAAACGTCCGGAGCACAACCTTGAGCTTCTTGCCGCCCTCCCACGCTTCAAAAAGCTGGGGTTCCCCCTTCTGGTAGGGGTGTCGAGAAAATCGTTCCTTGGCCGCATTACCGATAGACCGGTTGAGGACAGGGAAATTGAAACGGCCGCTGCTGTCAGCATCTGCATATGGAATGGAGCGGATGTTGTCAGGGTCCATGATGTTCCGGCACAGATGCGGGCGGCCAAAGTCGCCTCGGCGATTCGCAATTACGCCGCAAGCGGACGACCTGAATCACTCGGTTCCCCGGACTGAGCATGTGGCACATCGGTTTTCTGGATATCGTCGACATCACCCTGGTGGCGATTGTGATCTATTATATTCTGAAACTCATCCGCGGTACACGCGCCGTCCAGATGTTGATCGGAATTGCCGTGGTTGTGCTCGTCTATGTGCTGGCGCGGATGTTTGGTTTGCTCACTGTGGAATGGATGTTCGGGCATTTCTTCTCGGCAGTGATTGTGATTCTGGTGGTGCTGTTCCAGCACGAGATCCGGCGTGGCTTGATGCGTGTTGGTATCAATCCCCTGGGCGCCGGTACTGAAAAGACCGTGGACATGCTGGATAATCTGGTGGAATCGGCTTTTGCCCTGGTTCACCGGGGATGGGGAGGATTGATCGTGATTGAACGCGAGACCGGTCTGAAGCATCTGTGCGAGACCGGAGTGGAGATGAAGATCTCCCTCAGACCGGACGTGGTTCAGTCCCTGTTTTGCCCCCAGGTGCCACTGCATGATGGTGCCATTGTTGTCAGGGGAAGCCATATCGTGGCCGCCAGGGTGTTGCTGCCCCTTGCGCAGGCAGGTTCAATCCCCGTTGGCCTGGGCACGCGTCACCGCGCTGCGGTCGGCATGACCGAGGAAAGCGATGCCCTTGTGATGGTCATCTCCGAGGAAAGCGGAACTGTTCGTCTGGCCGAAGACGGTGAGCTGAGTGAGCCGCTTGATCATGCCATGTTGCGACGGCAACTTCAGGCCAGACTAATTTCAGTTCCTTCACCGGCGGCTGAAGCAGGGTGAGGTTGATGCGAAAGAAGTGGTCCTGGCCCCTTCATCTGGATGCGACGAAGTTTATTGCCGTCGTGATCGCCATCATTCTATGGGCTCTGGTCAGGGGACAGGGGATCGGATCATTGAGTGTTGATGCACCCTTGCAGATTCAGGGCCTCTCCTCTCAGCTGATGATCATCAATGATCTCCCGGATCGGGTGCGTGTGACAATCAGTGGTCCCCAGACCAGGCTTTCCGAACTTGGGGCCCATGATGTTCGGGCACCTCTGGATGCCTCGCGGATCACCGGCCCTGGTGTGGAGGAGATCGCCCTGAATGTGGACGACATCAAGCTGCCTGCCGGTTTGAAGGTGGAGCGGGTACAGCCGGATCGGGTTGTCCTGCAGATCGACAGGGTTATCGAGCGCAAGATCAGAATCGAACCGCGTGTGGAGGTCCCGCAAGGCTGGAAGGTTTCGGGCCTGGAGGTGATTCCGCCGGATGCCTTGCTCAAGGGCCCCGAGGTGTGGCTTGATGCCTTAAGTACTGTAAAAACGCCGGTAATTCATCCGGAGGCCAAAGCCGGGGAGTTCAAGGTAAGCGTCGGGGTTGAAAGCCCTGCTGGCAAGGCGATTCGACTGGTTAAACCGGATGAAAAGTTCAGGGTCCGGGGTAGACTGGATCCCGAACCACTCCCGGAGGCCCCACCCGGATCTTCTCCCAAGGGCTCCGTTCCATCTGTGGCGGCTCCGAAGACAGGGGATGGTGATCACCCGGTAAGTGGAGGACATTGATTGGTGAGGCGCTTTTTTGGCACGGACGGAATTCGGGGGGAAGTCAACCGGGAACCCATGACTGCCGAATTCTTTCTGAAACTGGGCCGTGCTGCCGGTCATGTGCTGACGCGACATCTTGATCATAAGCCCCACATCCTGATCGGGAAGGACACACGGATCTCGGGTTATATGCTGGAATCGGCCCTTTGTGCGGGTTTGACCGCCCAGGGCATGAACATTCTCCTTGTCGGCCCCGTGCCGACACCTGCGGTAGCTTATTTGACCCGTTCCTTAAGGGCGGATGCTGGCGTCATGCTTTCTGCCTCGCATAACCCCGCTGGCGACAATGGCATCAAGTTTTTTGGGGCCGACGGCTTCAAACTCTCGGATGATCTTGAAATGGAGATCGAGGGATACCTGCAGGAACCGCCGGGGCTGCCCTCGGCCTCGGACATCGGCAAGGCATTCCGGGTTGATGATGCGCGTGGACGTTACGTGGAGTTTCTCAAATCCAGCCTGCCTCGCGACTTGAGGCTGGATGGCCTGAAGGTTGTCCTCGATTGTGCCAATGGGGCCGCCTACAGTGTTGCCCCTCGCGTCTTCAGCGAGCTGGGATGTGAGGTGATCTCCCTTTACAACCATCCGGACGGTTACAACATCAATTCAGGATGCGGATCAACCCATCCTGAGGCCATGAGCAGGAGGGTGGTTGAATCGGGTGCTGATGTTGGATTTGCACTGGATGGTGATGCCGACAGGCTGATTGCCTGCGATCATCTGGGTCAAATTGTTGATGGGGATCGTATCATCGCCATTCTGGCCGAGTACCTGTTGCGTCAGGGAAGGCTAAAGGGGGATGGAGTGGTCACTACCCTCATGAGCAACCTTGGTCTGGAACGTTATCTGCAGCGGCTGGGACTGAGAATGTACCGTGCTCAGGTGGGTGACCGTTACGTTCTGGAGATGATGCGAGAAACGGGCTGTAACCTTGGAGGAGAACAGTCCGGCCACATCATCCTTCTGGACGTCAATACGACAGGGGACGGTCTCCTGACCGCCATGAATGTGCTTACGGCCATGCGTGACCTGGAGTTGCCGCTAAACAGGCTTGCCTCCGGGATGAAGCTGTTTCCCCAGAAGCTGTGGAATCTGGAACTTCCACATCAGGTGGACCTGCTTTCCCGAGAGGAAGCAAAGGAAGCGATCCGGCAGGCGGAATCCCGACTTGCAGGTCATGGAAGGCTTAATGTGCGCATGTCGGGAACGGAACCAAAGCTCAGAATCATGGTGGAGGCGGAGGATGAGGGAATCATGTTGAGCGTTGGCGAGGGCCTTGTGGACCGGTTCAGGGAGATCATTGCAGGTTGAGTAAGGGCCATTATCCGACACTGGCCGGACTTCTGTCTTGACCGGCTATTTCCCTGTATCTACCCTTCGCGGCCTTTACGGCATTGTCGTTTTGACGCACCCTTGTTTGTTGGGTTTATTGGCGCGTAGCTCAGTGGGAGAGCACCACCTTGACACGGTGGGGGTCGGCAGTTCAATCCTGCCCGCGCCAACCATTTTTCCGGTCTGAACGTTGCAGCCGGTTTTCCTGGGGGGATTCTAGCCCTTGCATATTCGATTACCTGATGGTTCAGAGCGGCACCTGCCCGAAGGTTCGACGGTCATGGACCTGGCAATGGAGATAGGACCCGGCCTGGCACGGGCCGCGGTCGCTGCACGGGTTAACGGTCAGGTTTGTGATCTTTCACGGGTTCTTTCCGATCATGACGAAGTCGGGATTATCACGGCCGATTCCGAGGAAGGTCTGGAAGTCATACGACATTCCTGCGCCCATTTGCTGGCCAATGCGGTCAAGGAGCTGTTTCCGGAGGCCCAGGTGACCATTGGTCCCGTGGTCGAGAACGGATTCTATTACGATTTTTCCTTCTCGCGTCCTTTCACGCCCGAGGATCTTGAGGCCATCGAGGCCAGAATGCGCGAGATCGCAAAACGCAAGACACCGATTGAGCGCCTTGAATGGTCCAGGGACCAGGCGATCCGGCATTTCCTGGATATAGGGGAGACGTACAAGGCCAGGTTAATCGAGCGTATTCCGGAAGGGGAGACCATCAGCATCTATCGCCAGGGAGGCTGGGAGGATCTCTGCCGCGGTCCTCATGTGCCCGATACGGGAAGACTCAGGGCCTTCAAGCTTCTGAAGGTCGCCGGCGCTTACTGGGAAGGTGATTCAAGCAAGGAGCAGTTGCAGCGCATTTATGGAACCGCCTGGGCCAGGGAGAAGGATCTTAAGGCATATCTCCATCGCCTCGAAGAGGCCGAGCGCCGCGATCACCGCAAGCTCGGCAGGCAGTTTGAGCTCTTTCATATTCAGGAAGAGGCCCCCGGCATGGTCTTCTGGCACCCCAAGGGGTGGACATTGTGGCGGACGGTGGAACAGGAGATCCGGCAGGTGACCCTGGAGCGCGGATACCTGGAAGTCTCCACGCCACAGCTTGTCGACCGCTCACTCTGGGAACGTTCAGGTCACTGGGAAAAGTTCCGGGATGATATGTTTACCACTTCGACGGAGAACCGTGAGTACGCCATCAAGCCCATGAACTGCCCGTGTCATGTGCAGATTTTCAAACACGGTTTGCATTCCTACCGTGATCTCCCCTTGCGATTATCGGAATTCGGTTCGTGCCACAGGAACGAGCCTTCCGGTACCCTCCATGGACTGATGCGACTGCGGAACTTCGTCCAGGATGACGCCCACATCTTTTGCACGCCCGAGCAGGTTGGCATTGAGGTGTCGACCTTTATTGACCTTGTTTTTGAAGTCTACAAACGGTTCGGTTTTGATGATGTGATTATCAAGCTTGCCGACCGGCCCGAAAAGAGGGTGGGAACGGACGCCCAGTGGGATGCGGCCGAAACGGCGTTGCGTGAGGCCCTGGAGATCAAGCAACTGGACTACGAACTAAACCCCGGAGAAGGGGCGTTTTACGGGCCGAAGATTGAATTTTCCCTGCGTGACTGTCTGGACAGGATATGGCAATGCGGGACCATCCAGGTGGATTTCTCCATGCCGGGAAGGCTGGGGGCCGAATACGTGAGCGAGGAGGGCACACGCAAGACACCGGTGATGCTCCACCGTGCCATTCTTGGCTCGATGGAGCGGTTTATCGGTATCCTGATCGAGCATTATGCCGGTGCCTTCCCTTTCTGGCTGGCTCCGGTGCAGGCTGTGGTGTGCAATATCACCGATGACCAGGCCGACTATGTGGTCGAGGTAACGGACAGATTGCGTAAAGAGGGCTTTCGTATTGAAATGGACTTGCGCAATGAAAAGGTCGGCTATAAAGTCCGCGCCCATACATTGGCCCGGGTTCCGTTTATTCTTATTGCAGGTGAGAGGGAACGGCAGGATAATACGCTGAATGTGCGTTCCCGGACCGGTGAACGATTAGGGACATTGACGATTAGCGAGTGGCTGCACAAGATGCAGACCATGCGTAAGGAATATCAGTAGGGGGTTTGTATTAAGAAGGAAATGGCGGTGAACTTCGCCATCGAGGCGGACACTGTCCGTGTCATTGGTGAAGATGGAACACAGTATGGCATCCTGCCTCTGGGGGAGGCAGTGGCCAAGGCACAGGATCAGGGTCTGGATCTGGTATTGGTATCAGGCAATGTTAACCCTCCGGTGTGCAAGATACTGGATTACGGTAAATACAAGTATATGGCCCAGAAAAAGGCCAACCTTGCAAAGAAACGCCAGCACAGCATGCAGGTCAAGGAAGTCAAGATCGGTGCGAGTACGGAACCGCATGATTTTGAGGTCAAGCTCAGGCAGGCACGCAGGTTTCTGGAGGCAGGTGCCAAGGTGAAGTTCAGCTTGCGCTTCCGGGGCAGGGAGATGGCGTTTAAGGAAAGGGGGCTCGAGCAGCTCAAGAAGATGGCCAATGAGGTTGCGGACCTCGGCAAGATCGAGCGGCAGCCGCAGTTGGAAGGCAGGCAGATGATCATGGTTGTTGTCCCCCTGAAGAACAAGTAAATCGAAGGAACACGGTGACTTAGACGATGCCCAAGATGAAATCGAATCGTGGTGCTGCAAAGCGCTTTAGCAAAACAGGGAGTGGCAAGTGGAAGCGGAACAACGCCTTTGCCCGTCACATCCTGACAAAGAAATCCGCCAAGCGGAAACGCAATTTCCGTAGCGCGGAACTTGTAGACCCAGCGGATACGGCGCAGCTGAAACGCCTGCTGCCGTACAAGTAGTTTAAGGAGAGGATCATGCCACGCGTCAAATTCGGAGTCAGCGCCCATCGCCGGCACAGGAAGGTCATCAAGGCTGCCAAGGGTTATCGTGGACGTCGCAAGAGCTGTTTCCGCGTTGCCACCCAGGCAGTGGATAAGGCAAGACAATATGCCTATCGGGATCGCAAGGTACGCAAGCGGGATTTCAGGCGGTTGTGGATCGCCAGAATCAATGCGGCCGCGAGAATGAATGGAATGAGTTATTCCCGGTTTATTCATGGTCTTGATCAGGCGGGTATCGAGCTCGACCGCAAGATCCTGGCGGATATCGCCGTGCGGGATGCGGAGGCGTTTACCAGGCTGGCAGAACTGGCCCGGTCTCAGGCTTCCTAGTTTTCGTTAGCGTTTGAAGCAAATGGCAGGGCCCGAAGCCCTGCCATTTGTCTATAAGGGGTCTGCTTCGTAGGCTGGAGGCAGGTTGATGATTGTGGAGGGATGATGGCCACTGATTTGCATGAGCTGGAAACAACGCTGGAGAAACTGAAATCCGAAGCACTCGGGGCTATAGACAGGGCAGGAGACACCTCCGAGCTTCAGGCCCTGAGAGTGCATTACCTGGGCAAGAAGGGTGCCCTGACCGATATCCTCAAGGGCATTGGCAGGCTGGATCCGGATCAGCGTCCCCTTATCGGCCAGAAGGTTAATCAGCTCAAGCAGGAACTGACCGCCTCCATTGCCCGGACTGAAACCCGACTGCAGCAGGAGGCGGAGCTCAGGCGCATCCAGGCCGAACGGATCGATGTGGGGTTGCCTGGCCGCCGAAGACCAGTGGGTGGCGTACATCCCCTGCAGAAGGGCTTGGATGAGATGACCGCTATTTTTGTAGGCATGGGGTTCTCAGAGGCCCAGGGCCCCGAAATCGAGGATGAATTTCACAATTTCGATGCCCTGAACATCCCCGCATCCCATCCGGCCCGTGCCATGCATGACACCTTCTTTGTTGAAGGCAGGGAAGATCTCTTGCTGCGCACCCACACCTCGCCGGTTCAGATACGCAGCATGCTGAACAGTGAACCACCCCTTGCGGTGGTGGCGCCGGGTCGGGTGTTTCGCTGCGATCATGATGTGTCCCATTCCCCCATGTTTCACCAGATTGAGGTATTTCTGGTGGATGTG
Organism: uncultured Zetaproteobacteria bacterium; assembly: GCA_964501925.1. Taxonomy (GTDB): domain Bacteria; phylum Pseudomonadota; class Zetaproteobacteria; order Mariprofundales; family Mariprofundaceae; genus CAYLYU01. The sequence continues at coordinate 102,176 of CAZCTM010000002.1, forward strand.
GGTGTCTCCATGGCCCACTTGAGGGGGGTGCTTAAGCATTTCCTGAGTGCCTATTTTGGTCGGGATCTTCCAATCAGGCTGCGACCGAGTTTCTTCCCCTTCACCGAGCCTTCGGCCGAGGTGGATATTGGTTGTGTCCTGTGCAGTGGTCACGGCTGCAGGGTCTGCAAGAACACCGGCTGGTTTGAGGTCCTTGGCTCGGGCATGATCCACCCCAATGTCCTGAAAATGGTCGATATTGATCCGGAGGTCTATTCGGGTTTTGCCTTTGGCCTGGGTGTTGAACGCCTTGTGATGCTTAAATACGGCATCCCTGACCTGAGGCTCTTTTTTGAAAATGATCTTCGCTTCCTCGGGAGGTTTGCATCATGAGGCTCCCGCTTTCCTGGCTGCGCGACCATGTGGATCCCGGCGCTGAGCCGGATGAGCTTTCACAGGTCCTGACCCGACTGGGTATCGAGGTTGAAAACATTGAAACCCCGGCTGCAGATCTGGGCGGTATCCTGGTGGGTGAGATCCTCGCGATGACCCCGCATCCTTCCGCGGACCGGCTCAGCCTGCTCAAGGTGGATGTCGGCCGGGAGCATCCTCTGCAGATTGTCTGCGGGGCCAGAAACATGAAGACCGGAGACAAGGTGGCGCTGGCACCTGTTGGGACAAGACTGCCTAATGGAATGCTCATCAGGCGGGCCAGGATCAGGGGAGAGGAAAGCTTCGGCATGTGCTGCTCGGAAGAGGAACTGGGGCTGGCCGAGGCATCGGACGGTATCATGATTCTTGATTCTGCCGCGAAGGTCGGGGAATCGGTGGCCGACTTGCTGGGACTGGAGGAAGCTGTTTTTGAACTTTCCATCACTCCCAACCGTGGCGATTGCATGAGCGTTCGCGGGTTGGCCAGAGAGCTGGCCGCCTATTTCGGGAAACCCCTCATGCGGCCGGAAATCCCGTCCATCACCCCGGACCCCGCCATTCCGGTTCCCGAGGTGAAGCTGATCGATGCGGACTGTCCGCTTTACCTTGCCTGCCGCATTGAGGGGATCCGGGTCAAGGATTCCCCCGGCTGGCTGCAGAAAAGGCTGAAGAATGCCGGCATGCGGCCTGTCAATGGTGTTGTGGATGTTCTCAACTACATCATGCTTGATATGGGTCAGCCCATGCATGCCTTTGATGCCGATCGTATATCAGGAGAGATCTGCGTCCGCGGCGCCCAAGCCGGTGAGAGGTTTATCGCCCTTGACGGCAGTGAGCTTCAGCTTGACAACGAGGACCTGCTTGTTGCCGACCGGGAGGGTGGAATCGCTCTGGCCGGTGTCATGGGTTCGCTGGCAAGCGGTGTTCACTCCGGCACTTCAAACCTTGTCCTGGAGGCGGCCGTGTTTGCCCCCGAAAGGGTCAGCCTGAGCGCCCGGCGTCATCACCTCGTTTCCGATGCCTCCATGCGTTTTGAACGTGGCATCGACGCCTCCGGGGTGCAGGAAGCCATGAATATGGCCTGCGCCATGGTTACGGAGATGTTCGGGGGCAAAGCAGGGAAAGTGGCCGTTTGCGGGGATGCCGACAGGGTTGTGCGCAAGACGTCCGTTCGGCTCGATGTGGAAAAAATGCATGCGAGGCTGGGCGTCAGCATTCCGGATAGCGTCGATGAGGTTCTTGAGCGCATGGGTTTCGGCATCAACCGGCGTGATGACCATATTGTCATCGAGGTGCCGTGCCACCGAAACGATGTCCGCATCCCTGAAGATATGATGGAGGAATACGCGCGCATCTTTGGGTACGAACGCATACCGGACCGGTTGCCGAACCGGCCCATGGCCGTTTGCATTCCTCCCGATCATAAGGCCATGCAGGCGGCGGTGAGTGTGGGTTATCAGCAGGTGATCAGCTATGCCTTCATTTCAAGAAAGATGCAGGCCCCCTTCGCCCCGGACGACAAGGCGGATGTGTGTCTTTCAAACCCCATCAGCCAGGACATGAGTGTGATGCGTCGCAGTCCGTGGCCGGGCATGCTTGCGGTCGCCCGTTACAACATGAACAGGCAGCAGGATGGTGTTGCCCTGACCGAGCAGGGCCGCATCTATGCCTGGGAGGGTGGGAAAATAAGGGAGGATGATATTCAGGCCTGGCTCCTGGCCGGTGAACGGCAGAGCGCCCAGTGGTTTCACGCCCCTAGGGATGCGGATTTCTTTGATCTCAAGGGCGATCTTGAAACGTGGTTCCAGATGATGGGCCACGAACTGTGTCTCGTGGCCGATGACCAGCTACCCGGCCTTCAGCCCGGCCAGAGCGCCAGGCTGTTTGCAGAGAAGAGGGAGGTTGGCCGCATGGGAAAGGTCAGTGTGGATGTGACGGCAGCCTTTGACCTGGATGTGGATGTATTTGTCGCCCAGGTTCTTCTCAATGAATTGCCGCAGCCTGAAATACCGCATTTTGCCCCCTTGCCCGAGTTCCCCAGCGTGTCCCGCGATCTGGTGTTCCTCTTCCCGCGCCAGGCCCGCGTTGAGGATATCCTCCGGGCTGCAAGAAAATCGGTGGGCAACCTTCTTGCGGAAGTGCGTATCTTTGACCGTTATGTGGGTGAGGGCGTGCCGGAGGATCAGGTCAGCCTTGGTCTGAGGTTTACCCTGCAGGCTGCCGACCGTACCCTCACGCAGGCCGATGCCGATCAGGCTGCCGAGGCGGTCATCACCGCGATGGGCAAGAACTTTAACGCCACTCTGCGCGGATAGGCACGGTGACCGGCATGGCATCCATGGTTGATACCTGAGCCGTGATGCTTGCGGGGGTGGATGAGGCGGGAAGGGGTCCTCTTGCGGGGCCTGTCGTCGCCGCCGCGGTCATTCTGGCCCCGGATGATATCATGAACAGGTGTTACAGGGACTCCAAGAAACTGTCCAGGTCCAGGCGACGGGTCCTCTATCACCACTTGCGCAAGTCCGCCATGGCGTATTCGGTGGCCCTGGCCAGTGTGGATGAAATCGATCGCCTGAACATCCTCCAGGCCACCATGCTGGCCATGCGGCGTGCCGTTGAAGGCCTTCCCCTCGATCCCGACCGCGTCCTGGTGGATGGCAACCGTTGCCCGGAGTTTGGCCTTCCTGCGGAAAGCATGATCGGCGGGGATGACAGGGTGGCCGAAATCGCTGCCGCCTCCATCATCGCCAAGGTGGTGCGTGATCGTTACATGCAGCAGTTGCATGTCAGGTTTCCGCAATACGGTTTTGCCGCCCACAAGGGTTACGGGACAAGGGAACACCTGGAGGCCTTGCAAAGGCATGGACCCTGCCCGTTCCATCGGGTCTCCTTTGCCCCGGTGGCCAGGGTCAGGCAGATCATTCAAAGCACTTGAAAAGGTTTCCCGGAGGGGTCCGTGTAATAAATCAGGGTGGCTTGCGACCATTGTTTACAGCTTGCCGGGGACACCCATGCGGGACATCTCTCCACCGACTCCCTCCCCTCCCCAGGTCCTGCATGCGTCCCCGGTGACTGGAATTATCCTGGTTTGCGGCTTATGCAAATCCCGTCGGCATGATAGTTTTTCACCATGCCCAATGAGCAACAGAGTCTTTCCTCTCATACGCCCATGATGCAGCAGTACTTGCGCATCAAGGCCGAATATCCCGATTGCATCCTGTTCTACCGCATGGGCGACTTCTATGAGATGTTTTACGAAGATGCCGAGGAGGCCTCGAAGATTCTTGATATCGCTCTGACCAAACGGGGCAAGAGTGATGGCAGGGATATCCCCATGGCCGGCGTACCCTGGCACCAGGCGGAGCCCTATCTTGCCCGTCTGGTGGAAGCGGGAAAACGCGTGGCTGTCTGTGAGCAGATGGAACCCCCTGGAGGCAGGAAAGGACCTGTCGAGCGCCAGGTCGTGCGGGTCATTACGCCGGGAACACTTACGGAATCCGGTCTGCTCGAAAACGAGCGCAGCGCTCCCCTGACCGCCCTGATTCATGGCAATGACGGCTGGGGAGTTGCCTCTCTTGATCTGTCCAGTGGTTGCTGGCGTCTTTTCGAGGGGCAAACGGATACAGAGCTCGACGAATGCCTTGAAGTACTGAAACCGGCCGAGCTTCTCCTGACAAGTGATGCCTCTTCGCGCTGGCAGGATATTCCTGTCCAGCACCCTGGCGACTGGAGCTTTTCTCCGGCCGTGGCGGCGGAAAAAGTGGAGAGGTTCTTTGGAGTGCGGGACTGGCAACCGCTGAACCTTGGGAATCATCGACTGGCCACTGCCGCCCTTGGGGCGATACTCGTCTATCTTGAGCAAACCCAGAAGTGCGATCTTGGTCACCTGGAACTGCCTGTATTCCGTGAAGACAAAAAGGGTTTACGCGTCGATGTGCGAACGCGGCGGAATCTGGAGCTGCATCAGGATCTGAGCGGGGACAGGAAGCGAGGCCTGATTTCCATACTCGATCTTACCCACACACCCATGGGAGCCCGATGTCTGCGGGACTGGCTCGACCACCCTCTTGGCGATTGTGAGCGGATCAGGGAACGTCAGGATGCCGTACAAAGCCTGCTCGATGATTCCGAGACGCTTCAAGATATCTGTGAGGCCTTAAGGCCTGTTCGGGACATGGAGCGCATGCTGACCCGCGTGATCCTGAACCGTGCCTCCCCCCGTGATTATCGGGGTCTGGCCAATTCCATACGCATGTTGCCGGCCCTTGCAGAGACCCTGAGGGACCGGGGCGGAATCTTCACCGGTTTGCGCGAGGACATCGGTGGCCTGGAGAAGCTCGGTCATGAGCTTGAGAACGCCCTTGTGGATGCCCCTCCCATGTACGCCAGGGACGGGGGTGTCATCCGGGCCGGCTTTGATGCGGAACTGGATCGTTTGCGTGCCCTAGCACATGATGCCGGCGACTGGCTGAATCAGTACGAGCAGGAAGAGCGTCAGCGAACGGGCATTGCAAATCTGCGCGTGAAGTACAACAAGGTGTTCGGCTACTTTATCGAGATTTCCAAGGTCCAGGCAGAAAAGGCACCCGCGGATTACGTTCGCAAGCAGACACTGGTCAACGCAGAACGCTTTACCACGGATACCCTGCACAAGTTCGAGCGGGAAATCCTTGGCAGTCGTGACGCCGCCCTGGCCAGGGAACTGACTCTTCTGGAGGGGCTGCGGCAGAACCTTTGCCGACAGGCGCACAAAATTCAGAAAGCGGCCAGGGCCGTGGCCATCCTTGATGTCCTAGCCTGCTTTGCAAAGGTGGCGGCGGACTTTGATTATGTCCGGCCGGACATTCATCAGGGCAAGCGGCTTCGCATTATTGGCGGCCGTCATCCACTGGTGGAACGGTACATGGATCCGGGCAGTTTTGTCGCCAATGACACGGACATGCACATGCACAAGCGCCGCTTCATGTTGCTGACCGGTCCAAACATGGGAGGCAAGTCCACCTACATGCGGCAGGTGGCATGGATCGTGTGGCTGGCGCACACGGGCTGTTTTGTGCCGGCGGAGGAGGCCAGCATTCCCCTGTTGCGGAGGATCTTCACGCGCGTGGGTGCCGGCGATGAGCTGGCCTCGGGACGCTCAACCTTCATGGTGGAGATGATGGAAACCGCCACCATCCTCCATCAGCTGGAACCCCGTTCACTGGTGATCATTGATGAAATAGGGCGCGGCACGAGCACCTGGGATGGCCTGGCTATCGCCTGGGCGGTGGCCGAGAAGCTGCTCGCCAGCACGGATGTCCTCAGCCTCTTTGCCACGCACTACCATGAGCTGACCGCCCTTGCGGATCATCATGAGCAGGTCTTCAACGCCTCGGTGTCCGTTCGTGAATACAACGGTGAGGTCATTTTCCTGCATCGGATCGTGGACAACGCCGCCGACCGTTCCTATGGCATTGCCGTGGCCCAGCTCGCCGGTATTCCGCCCGAGGTGCTGGCGCGCGCACGCGAGCACCTGTATCGCCTCGAACACGAGTCCGAGCTTCAGGCCGAGGAGGGAAAACCCCAGCTTGGTCTGTTTTCCGAGGCGGAAAAACGGAGAAGGCTGGCGCGCGAGCGGCAGGTGGAGGAACTGATTGCCAGTCTGAAAGACCTGAAGACGGATGACATGCGACCCATCGAGGCGCTGAACATGCTGGATCATCTTGCGCAGCTGGTGAAAAGGATGGAGAAAGAGGTGCCTCATGACGGCTAGGTCGCTGAACATGGATGGCGCCCAGCGGATCAGGCAACTGCATGCTGAGGTTGCCGAGATGTTCCGGAACCAGGTGAGCGGTTCGGTGATGGTCCGTCACATGTGTCAGGGGGTGGATGACTTTCTGCGTGACCTGTGGCGGACCTGTGCCGGTCCCGAGTCGGAGGATGTGGATCTCCTGGCGATTGGTGGCTACGGCCGGGGTGAACTTTGCCCGCATTCGGACTGGGACCTGTGGTTTCTGATCCCGGAACAGGCTTCCAGCGGCATTGAAAGGGATATTCAACGCTTCATGTACACCTTGTGGGACATGCGCGCCCATGTCGGACATGCGGTGCGCACGGTCAATGAAACACTGGAACACATCCGCACCGACTGGGATGCCGCGACTGCGGCCATCGAGGCCAGACTCCTCTGTGGCAAGGGTGCCGCCTTCTCCCTCTTCAGGAGCAAACTCAGAAAGATCAGCAGGCGGGACCGCAAGCGATTCATCAAGGTGAAACTGGAGGAGTTTGAACGGCGCCGCCGTCTGAAGGGGGATACCGCCTTTCTCATGGAACCGGATATCAAGTCGGGAAAAGGCGGGTTGAGGGATATCCAGGCCGTGTTCTGGATGGGCCTGGCCTGGTACGAGGCCCCCACCATTCACAGTCTCGTGGCGCTGAACATCTTCTCGGGCAGGGAATATCAGCAGTTCATGAGGGCGCGTGATTTCCTGTGGCGATGCCGTGTCGGCCTGCATCTGGAAAGCGGAACAGGCAACGAGCGGCTGACATTCGAACTGCAGTCCTACCTGGCCCGGGCCATGGGATACAAGGATCGCATGCACAGGCCGGCAGTGGAGTGGTTCATGAGGCGCTACTTTTCACACGCCAGGCATGTGGCCGACCTTGCCGACATGTTTATCATGCATTTCAAGGAACAGCTCAAGCCCCGCCGTTTTGTCCGGCGCAGGGATCTTGGTGACGGCTTCTATCTGGAAGGCAAGTGGGTGGGCGTGAAGGATGATTCCGTCTTTGCGGAGGAACCCCTGCGACTGCTCAAGATCTTTCATGTTGCCCAGCACGAACACCGCCGCCTGGAGAGCGATGCCCTGCGAACCATCCGGGCCAACACGCATTACATTACCTCCGCCTTTAACAAGCTGCCGGAGGCCAATCAGCTCTTTCTCTCCATACTGCGAGAGAAACGGAACATTGCCTGGGCCCTCAAGGAGATGAACAACACCGGTGTGCTCGGACGCTTCATTCCCGATTTTGGCCGGATTGTGGCCCAGGGGCAGTTTGACCGTTACCACGCCTATACGGTGGATGAACACAGCATCCGTGCCGTTGCCGAATCGCGCAACTTTCACCTTGGCAGGGCCGACCGGGAGCGTTTCCCCCTGGCATGTGAACTGATGCCCCGGATCAAGAGGCCCTGGCTGCTTTACCTGGCCCTCCTTTTCCATGATCTGGCCAAGGGGAGGAGGGGTGATCACTCCGTCAATGGCGAGCACATTGTGCGCAGGTTCTGTCAGCGGCTCGGGCTCAGCAAGGATGACACCGGGCTGGTTGCCTGGCTTGTCCGCCATCATCTGGCTATGGCCTATACCTCCCAGCGGTCCGACCTTGGCGACCAGACGGTGATCGAGAAATTTGCCCATCTTGTCGGCGACATGGAGCGATTGCAGTACCTGTACCTGCTGACCGTGGCCGACATCTGCGCGGTGGGTCCCCATGTGTGGAATGACTGGAAGGGAGCACTTCTGCGCGAGCTTTATCATGCCACTGAGCAGGTGCTGGTCACGGGTCCGGTTTCAGGAGAGGACATGAAGACCCGCCTGAAGGCAAGGATCGAGAGTGCCCTGAATGCCGCCTCGGCTTCCGAGCGGGCCGGGCTTTCCCCGGTTCTAAGATCCCTGCCGGCAAGGGCGTTGCTGCACTTTCCACCCATGCAGTTGCTGGCCGTCGGGCGCCTGATGGTGAGTTGCCGGGAAAACACGGGTGTGGCTTTTTACGTGGACAGGGTTCGGGGTGAAACCGAGGTGCTGATCATCGCCGAGGATCATCCGGGACTGTTTGCCAATCTGACCATCGCCATAAGCCGTGGCCATGTCAACATTGTTGCCGCCAAGGCCTTTGACCTGGGCGGCGGCAGGATCCTGGACGTATTTCATGTTCAGGACGCTAGGGGAAAGCCCTTGTCCGAGATCTCCGACCAGGAGCGGCTGAAGAGACGTATCGAGGCGGTGCTGCGTGGTGAGCCTGTCGAATTCAGGCCCCCGGAGATCAGGCCACACGTGCTGATGAAGCATGTCCGCGTGCTGGTGCGTGAGCTTCCGACGGCATCCAGCAGGCAGACGGCCGTTGAGGTTGTGGCTGCCGACCGACCGGGGTTGCTGGCTCAGCTCGCCCTGACCATTGCGAAACAGTCCATCAATATTCGTGGGGCCTCGATTTCCACCTTTGGTGAGAAGGTTGCGGATGTGTTTTTTCTGACTGATACTGAAGGCAGGCCGTTGTCCAGGGAGACCACCCGGAATCTTTGCGAGCGTCTGAAGGAAGTGGCTGTATTGCCGGAGGTCAATTGAGCTTTTTCGGGTTCAGAAAGGGTGCTGGAAAAAAAAAGGAGTTTGTCCTGGCTCTGGGCGGAGGCGGGGTGCGCGGCCTTGCCCATCTGGGCGTCCTGGAAACCCTGGAGGAGAACGGGCTTACGCCCTCCGCCATTGTTGGCACAAGTGTTGGGGCCCTGTTTGGTGCCATGTATGCCTTCAAGCCCGATATCACGTCAGTCCGGACCGCGGTTCTGAATTACATGAGCTCCGAGGCATTCCAGGATCTGGGCCTGCCCCCACTGGCGGGAGAGGATGAGGGGCGTGAGGATAGCTGGCTGGACAGGCTTGGCAGCGTGGCCCGTCAGACTGTCATGTACACCCGTGCGATTACGGGCATGTCGGTTGCCAACACCAGGGCCCTGATCGAGATGGCCCACACCCTGTGCCCCGGCCGCGATATCGGTGATGCCATGATCCCCCTCTATGTTACGGCCGTACACTTTCCCAGCGGGGAATGCCACCTGTTTTCCAGAGGGGATCTGCCAAGGTCCATTGCGGCCAGCATGGCCATCCCCGGCATCTTTGATCCTGTGGAAATTGAAGGGAAACAGTTTGTTGACGGTGCCCTGGCTGCCGAAATACCGGCTCTCGAGGCGCGTTCCATCACCACCGAAGGGCAACTCGTTGTGGCTGTCAATACCGGCAGCCGGCCGGATCCGGAAGAGTATCCGTCGAATGTGTTCATGATGCTGGACTGGGCGACCCGGATCAAAGCCCTTTACCTGCGCCGCTATGAGAAGAAACACGCGGATATCCTGATCGAACCGCTGGTGGGCTACACGCAGTGGAACGATTTTTCCCAGACCGAGGACGAAATTGACAAGGGGAGGGCGGCAGCCCTGGAAGTGATGCCTGAACTGACGCGCCACCTGGGCTAAGAGCGGGAAGGTTGTTTCTCGATCGGGCCGTTATTCTCGCTGCCGGCGTGGGTTCGCGTCTGAGGTGGCTGACAAGGGGCAGGCCCAAGGCCCTCATGCCCGTGGCGGGAACGCCGGTCATTATCCATCTGATCCGAAGGCTCAGCGCCCAGGGGATTCACGATATCGCCATCAATCTCCACCATCATGCGGACCAGATGCGTGAGGTTCTTGGAGACGGCTCACGTTTCGGTGTCCGCCTTTATTTCAGTTACGAGGAACATCTTCTGGATTCCGGTGGAGGTGTGAGAAAGGCAATGATGCTGCTTCCCGGCAATGGCTGGTTTGCCGTTCACAATGCGGACGTGCTTTCCGATATCGATGTGCGGGATCTTGCCGGCTTCGCCGGGGCGTGTGGAGCCAGAGCCTGCCTCGCCCTGGTCGCCAATCCCTCCCACCATCCCGATGGGGATTATGGTTTGCAGAACGACCTGGTTGTACCTAAAGAAGAGGGATTGCCTGCATACACCTATGCGGGTGTCGCCGCCATGCATGAGAGTGTTTTGTCCGGTTACAAACCGGATGTTCCCTTTCCCCTGAAGGATGTGTTTTCCGATCTGCAGAAAAGGGGTGAGCTCTGCGGAAAGCTGCATCACGGCATGTGGATGGACATCGGCCGGCCAAGAGACTGGCTGAACGCCTCTCGGTTGCTGGGTGCGCATGAGTTCTGAACGTGTTCTCATGTGGGCCATGCTGGCCGCCATCCTGGCCGGCGGCATCTCCAGTTTTCTCTGGGGTGAAAACATGGTGGTCGTGGGCTGGCTGGGGGATCTCTTTCTCACCGCCCTGAAGATGCTCATCGTTCCCCTGGTCGCAGCCAGTGTGATAACAGGCGTGGCCGGTCTCGGCGATGTCCGGAAGCTGGGGAGGATGGGGGGGCTCAGCGTCGCCTACTATGCCACGACGACATTGATCGCCGTGAGCATCGGGTTAGCCATGGCCAACCTGTGGCAGCCTGGCGTGGGGGTTCCCCTTGGAGATCTGAAGGCACCCAGGCCTGAGGCCTCGGATATCGGGGTGACCGACCTGATCCTCTCCCTGGTGCATCCCAACATCATTGGTGCGGCCGCGGAGATGAAGCTTCTTCCCATCATTGTTTTCTGCATCGCCTTTGCTGCTGCCCTTTCCACCCTGGGTGAGAAAGGCCGCCCAGTCATCCTTTTCTTTGACAGCCTGAATGAGGGGATGATGAAGCTGGTCCACTGGCTGATGTGGTTTGCACCCATCGGCGTCTTCGGTCTGATCGCGGCAAGGCTTGGGGCTGCGGGCGGTGGTGAGGCCTTCTTCGCACAGCTTGCGGGCCTGGCCAGATACGCGCTGACCGTTATTTCCGGTCTGATCGTTCATGCCGGATTCCTCTGCCTGTTACTGGCGGTACTGGCACGCAGGAGGATTTCCGATTATCTGAGGCACCTGGCTACGGCGCTGATGACGGCCTTTTCCACCGCTTCGTCCAGCGCCACCCTGCCGGTGACCATGGATGGCGTGAAGTCTGCCGAGGTCCCCGGACCGGCCCGTCGCTTTGTTTTGCCGCTCGGAGCAACCATCAACATGGACGGTACCGCCCTCTACGAGGCCGTCGCCGTGCTTTTCATTTCCCAGGCAATGGGAATAGACCTTTCATTCGGGCAGCAATTGCTGGTCCTTCTCACCGCAACATTGGCGGCCATCGGGGCGGCCGGCATACCCGAGGCGGGTCTTGTGACCATGGTCATCGTCATGGAGGCCGTCGGTCTTCCGCTGGAAGGCATCGGACTGATCCTTTCCATCGACTGGTTTCTGGATCGCTGCCGAACGACGGTCAATGTCTTTGGTGACGCGGTGGGCGCGGCCGTTGTCGGACGCCTCCACTCCTGATCAGGAAGCGTGCAGGGCGACGGGGATTCGCCGGTTGCCGAAACAGCCGGAGTAGGGGCCGAACACGCCGGCGATGGACTGCCCGCATGAGGAGCAGTGCCCCATCTCATCGAGGTGGTATTCAAGGATATCGTACCAGTCGCGGACAATCAGCCTGCTTCCGCAGCCGGGACAGAATGTGGTACCTCCCTCGATGTCGTACACGTTGCCCGTATAGACGTATCGCAGGCCCGCCTCCCTGGCAATCCGGCGGGCACGGGAAAGCGTGGATGGCGGCGTGGGGGGCACGTCCAGCATCTTGTAGTCGGGGTGAAAGGCCGAAAAGTGCAGCGGCACATCCGCGCCAAGCTCTTTTGCGATCCAGGTGCTGAGATTCTTCAGTTCCTCGTCCGAATCGTTCTTGCCGGGAATGAGCAGGGTGGTGATTTCCAGCCACACATCCGTTTCGTGCCTGATGTAGCGCAGCGTATCAAGCACGGGTTGCAACTGGCCCACGCAGACCTTGTGGTAGAATTCCTCGGTAAAGGCCTTCAGGTCCACATTGGCTGCATCCATGTGGCTGAAGAACTCGACTCTTGCCTCGGCGTGAATGTAACCCGCGGTGACCGCCACGGTCTTGATACCGATTTCGTGGCAGGCCCTGGCCGTATCCACGGCATACTCGAGAAAAATCACCGGATCGTTGTAGGTGAAGGACACGCTCCTGCAGCCCATGTTTCTGGCGGCCCTGGCGATGGCCTCGGGCGATGCCTCGTCACACAGCCGGTCAAACTCCCTGGATTTGCTGATGTCCCAGTTCTGGCAGAACTTGCAGGCGAGATTGCAGCCCGCGGTGCCGAACGAGAGCACGCTGGAACCCGGATAGAAATGGGAAAGCGGTTTTTTCTCGATGGGGTCCACACAGAATCCGGAGGATCGGCCATAGGTGGTGAGTACGATCTTCCCGCCTTCCCGTTTGCGCACGAAACACAGACCTCTCTGCCCATCGTGCAGCTTGCAGTCACGCGGGCAGACATCACACTGGATACGGCCATCTTCCAGCTTATGCCAGTAGCGGCCGGGGAAATGGGCATCAGCCATGTTCAGTGCTCCGGTTCTTCCTTATATTTCTCTACCTTGTATTTATATAATAGCATGTCACGGTGCCAGAAATCAGCGGGCAGGCCCGCCTTGATTTTCAGGTGTGCAAGGAAGGATCTCGGGTCGGGAAGCTGTTCCCAGACCTGGGGGAGGAATGTCGCCCGATGGGGGCCGTATTCAAGGACGACACCGTCAATCCCCGGCTTCAGTTGGACGATGAAATCATCCTCATCGAGAGCACGCACAGGTTCCAGCGGGCCGAGCACGGAAACCTCGATCCGGATCTTTTCCAGTTCCTCGGGCGCAAGCGGGGGAAAGCGGGGGTCATGAAAAGCGGCGGCCACCGCATTGGCAGTGACATCCTGGAGAAGGGGGCGATAGGCCTCAAGGGAGCCAATGCAGCCCCGCAGTTGACTGTTCTTCTTCAGGGTAACGAAGCTGGCCGCCTTTTCGTTCAGCCAGGGTGCATCGAGCGGCAGGTATCCGTCGAGCGACATGCCCAGCTTTTCCGAAATGGCCGATCTGGCCAGCCTCAGAAGAATGCGGCCTTTCTCCATCCGATCTGCGCTGCCTTTACTGTTCATCACTGACTCCTCATGGTTTCGCCGCATCCTGTCGACCCATCGAAAAGCCTGCGCATGTCTTCCTCCAGGGCACAGCGACGCGTACAATACAATAGAATCGCTCCGTGCTTCACTGACTCGCCTTCACCCGGAACCACAACTGGCAGGCCTGAACATCCTGGGCGAACATCTCCACAGGCTTGTTTTCACTGAGCCGGAAGACACGAAACATACAAGGCGTTCCTGACCGTAAGCATCTGTGGCACCTCGACAATGATACCGTCATCATCAAGCTTCCCGTGCCTGTTCCCTCCACACGCCGGACACATCTTACACATGACCAAATCCTCTCAGGTGTGGTAGAGAAATGCCTGCAATATTGATGCCTGAATGGAATGGGTGAAAAACGTAACAAGGCATTCCACCTCCCGTTATTCCGCTGCGGCGGTGATCCTGGTCGTTATCCTTGCACAGGGGTAAAGGCAAAGGCCCCATAGCCCACCACCTGCGATTTGTCACCGGCGGTGTCACCGGAATTGCGCAGGTCGAGCAGGTGGGCCTCCAGTCCATGCCCTTTCGTGCTTGCCAGAAGGCCGTTGATGGGTGTGGCGCCACAGGCCTGTTCATGGCGAATAGGCCAGCGCAGGTCAAGAATGGCCCGGGCGGTCTGTTCGTCCACCCGTTTTGCCATGTCATAGGGCAGGTAGTGAGACAGATCCGAACTGATGACGATACGGGTTTCATCTCCTCCCCACAACCGGTCCAGAACCTCGGCCACCTCTTCGGGTGTGGCATCCCCCACAGCCAGCGGGATCAGCGTGAAATCATCCAGGGTCTCCTGAAGGAATGGGATGTGCACCTCCAGTGAATGTTCCATGGCGTGCGCGGCCTTGCTCGTCACAACCTGAGGCAGATCAGCAATGGATTGCATGCCGTCCTTGTCCAGGGGCACGGTTCCCAGCGGTGTGGTAAAGGCATCGGCATCGGGCAGGGCAAGTCCACGCACGGGAACCCGGTGCACGGGGCCAAGAAGCACGATACGCCGGATCGCATCCCTGTCCCGGCCAAGCAGGGCATAGGCATAGCCTGCGGTTGGCCCGGAATAGATATAGCCCGCATGCGGCGCGATGAGCGCCTTGGGCGAGATGTCCGTTTCCGGTACTTTGGCATGCCGCAGCATGGTCTTAACCATGGCGGAAAGATCCTCGGGTTCGGCCGGGTAGAACATGCCGGCAACTGCCGGTTCCCTGATTCGCATCATCTTCAACTCACCTCCACTCCTATTATAGTTGGAAGGCGGGACCTATGGCTTCTCCCTGTCCGATCCCTGCTTGATCTGCCGCTTGACGTGATGGTGGCCGTAACGGAAGTAGGCGAAAAGGGCGGCGGCGACGATGATCCCGATCGCCACAAGCAGACCGACAATGCCGAATCGCTCCAGGGTGGCCATGGCGGCGAGACCGAGAAAATGACCGGCCGCGTAAATGACGATGGCCCAGCTGATGCAGTTGAGGATCTGCAGGAAGAAGAAGCGCCAGAAACTCATGCTGGAACAGCCAAACAGGATGGCCGCCACCAGACGGGTGCCATAGAGATACTGGAAAATGAATATCGTCCAGTTGCCGTGATGATCGAGGTATTTGTCCAGAATTGCCTTGGCCCTGGGATAGTGGTTGCGAAGAAACGGGAGGGCCTGGATGATCTGCATGCCGCGCCAGCGACCAAGTGCGAAATAGAAAAGATGGCCGGCAAAGGCACCTGCCGCGGCGACACCAATGACCTTCATGGGTTCCATGAGACCGGCCGCTGCGAGGGCGGCCGCCGCGATAAAGACGCTTTCTCCTTCAATAAAGGTCCAGATAAACACGGCCCAGTAGCCATACTGCCGGATGAATTCCTGCGCCCACTCCATGTCAGCTGAACATCATGCCGTTTGAGATGCGACGCACCGAAATCACAGACGGACCGGTATGCCCTGCTTTGCGAGATATTCCTTGGCTTCCCGGATCGAATGCTGTCCGAAATGAAAGATGCTGGCGGCCAGAACAGCATCGGCCTTGCCTTCCCTGAGTCCTTCCGCCAGATGTTCCAGAGTTCCCACGCCTCCCGAGGCAATCACGGGGGAGGTCACGGCCTCGGCCACAGCGCGGGTGAGCGCGATGTCATAGCCGGCCTTGGTGCCGTCACGGTCCATGCTGGTGAGGAGAATCTCGCCGGCGCCATAATCTGACATGCGCCTCGACCATTCGACGGCATTAATCCCGGTCGGATTCCGGCCGCCATGGGTAAAGCACTCCCAGTGGTCGCCTTGCCGCTTGGCATCGACGGCCACGACAATGGTGGAGGAGCCAAAGCGCTCGGCAGCCTGGAGGACAAACTCCGGTTTTTTCAGGGCGGCCGTGTTGATGGACACCTTGTCCGCACCGGCGCGTAACAGATTTTCAATGTCCTGCATCTCCTTCACGCCACCTCCAACGGTAAGGGGCATGAACACGTTCTCAGCGACCTGGGTCACCATGTGGTAGAGGGTGGACCGGTTCTCGTACGAGGCGCGAATATCCAGGAAGCAGAGCTCGTCGGCACCTTCCTCGTTGTAGCGAACGGCCGCCTCCACCGGATCACCGGCATCCACGATATCGACAAACTTCACACCCTTGACCACCCGGCCATGCGCCACGTCCAGGCAGGGGATGATCCGTTTACTCAGCATCGGAGGATGAGGTTCCCTCGAGCCACCTGATGGCGGCGGCAAAATCCAGCGTGCCCTCGTAGATCGCCCGTCCCGTGATGACGCCGCAGATACCAAGCGAGGCATATCTGGCCAGCAACTTGATATCCTCCAGACTCGCGATACCGCCGGAGGCGATGACGGGAATACTGACCGCCCGGGCCAGGTTCAGGGTTTCATCGACGTTTGGCCCGGTCAGCATCCCGTCTCGGTGAATATCCGTATAGATAATGGCCGCAATCCCCGATTTCTCGAAGCGGCGGGCGAGATCCACGGCCTTGCTGTTGGTCAGATGTCCCCAGCCCTGGACGGCCACACGCCCCCGCTTGGCATCGATGCCCACGCATATCCTGCCCGGAAAGAAATGGGACGCGTCGGTGACAAGCAGGGGATTGGACGCTGCCGCTGAGCCAAGGATGACACGATCCACGCCAAGTTCGAATGCCTCCTTGATGGTGGCAAGGTTTCGCAGGCCGCCACCAAGCTGAACGGGGATGGAGATACGCCGGCAGATCGCCCGAATGGCGTCACGGTTCTTCGGATTTCCGGAAAAGGCGCCGTCCAGGTCCACGACATGCAGGCGTTTGGCCCCGAGGGACTCCCAGTGTTCCGCCATGGCCGCGGGATCATCTCCATAGATGGTGGCTTCATCCATGTTTCCCTGCATCAGGCGGACGCAGCGGCCTTCCTTCAGGTCAATGGCCGGAATGATTTCAAAGCTATGACTGGTCATCGGATGTCCTTGCTCCCGTGGGGTTGCCATTTGATGAAGCTTGCCAGCAGGCGAATGCCTGCCGCCTGGCTTTTTTCGGGATGAAATTGTACGCCAATGAAGTTGTCACGTCCTATCACAGAGGCAAAGGTGTAACCTCCATAGTTACATGTCGCCAGAACATGATCGGGATTTTCCGGCTGGCAGACATAGGAATGGACGTAATAGGTCTGGGCTCCCCTGAGTGCGCGGATGACGGGGTGGGGTTTGCTCCCTGGGGTTGGAATCACATCATCCCAGCCCATGTGGGGGATCTTGTAACCCCTGCCCGGATGGGAGGCGGGGAATGCTTTGACGACCCCTTCAATCAACCCCAGCCCCTCGTAGTGGCCAAATTCCAGCGAGGCGTCCATGAGGACCTGCATGCCGAGGCAGATGCCAAGATAGGGGATGCCGGCATGGATACGTTCGACAAGGATATGCTCAAGGTCCTGGTTTCTTAGGGCGCCGATACAATCTCGAAAGGCGCCCACGCCCGGCAGGACAATGCGGGAGGCATCCTTCAGTCCGGAGGCCTTGCGAACCAGCCGGACCCTGCCGCCGGCGACTTCGAGCGCCTTGGCGACGGAGTGCAGGTTTCCCATGCCGTAATCGATCAGTGCAATCATGGCCTTCTGACTGACATAGGGGAGGGAAGGCTCGTTTTTCCCTGATCAATTCCCACCCCGGGACCGGGTTCCGGGATCACAGCGCCCCTTTGGTGGAAGGGATATCGGATATGCGTGGATCCTTCGCGATGGCCACGCGCAGGGCGCGCCCAAAGGCCTTGAATGCGGTTTCGCACAGGTGATGATTGTTGCCACCGCGCAGGGCGTCAATATGTACCGTGATACGGGCATGATTGCATATCGCCTGAAAAAATTCCTTGAACAGGTCCACGTCAAAATCGCCCACCCGCTCCTTGGGGAACGTGATGTGATATTCCAGACCGGGGCGACCGGACAAATCCAGAACCACCCGTGAAAGAGCCTCATCCAGTGGTACGTAGGCATGGCCATAGCGGACGATGCCCTTTTTGTCCCCCAGGGCATCCCGCAGGGCCTCCCCGAAGCAGATGCCTATGTCCTCGACCGTGTGGTGATCATCCACATCCCGGTCCCCGCTTGCCTCAATTTCAAGATCAATCAGCCCGTGCCGGGCGACCTGTTCAAGCATGTGATCCATGAAGGGAATACTGGTGTGGATCTCGGACTTTCCGCTCCCGTCAAGATCAAGTCTGAGTCGGATGTCGGTTTCCTTGGTCTTGCGTTCGATGGTTGCTTGTCTTTTCATGCCAGTATCTCCTCGAGTGCGTTCAGGAAAAGGGTGTTTTCTTCCGGGAGCCCAATGGTGACCCGCAGGCAGTTTTTCAGCAATCCGGTGGAGGAATGGAGATTCCGGATCAGGATCTTCCGCTCGCAAAGATGATGAAACACCCGATCGGCATCAGCCACGCGGAAAAGCAGGAAATTCGTCTCGGAAGGGAACACCTCCACCCCGTCGATCTGCCGCATGGCCTTCAGCACACGCTCACGCTGTCTGCAGATGGTTTTGGCCTGCTTGTCGAATTCGGCGTAATGATCCAGAAAAAGGCTGGCCGAAGACTGGGTAAGACTGTTGATGTTATAGGGCAGCCGGACCTTGTCGAGGTGGGAGATGGTTTCGGTCTCACCCAGAATGTAGCCCAGTCTCAGGCCCGCCCATCCCAGCTTGGAAAAAGTCCGGAGGATCAGGACATTCGGTGCGATGAGGTCCGTGTGTGTCCGGTGAGTGAAGGGGGCATAGGCCTCATCGATGATGACCAGGCCGTGAAAGTTTTCGGTGATCTCCCGGATGGTTTCCAGTGACCACAGGTTGCCGGTCGGGTTGTTCGGGCAGGCCAGAAAGACGATCGATGTCTTTTCCCTCGCGCATACCTTGAGGAACTGGCCGGCATCCAGCGAAAAGTCGGGGGCAAGCGGGATCGTGGATACGGGGCGGTTCAGCCAGCGCGGAATCAGCTCATACATGGCGAAGCTTGGTGAAGGCACGGTGCACGCCCCCTGATCCGCCGCGATCAGGAGCATCTGGATGATTTCATCGGAGCCGTTGCCGAGCAGGATCTGGTCTTCTCCAAGACCCTCATGCACGGCGATCTTGGCGCGAAGCTCCTCGGCTCCGGGGTCCGGATAGCGGTTGATCGGGGTGTCGGCCAGATGCTTCAACCACGTTGAACGCAGAGACTCTGGCAGCGGATATGGATTTTCCATGGCATCCAGCTTGATCATGCCGGAGCTGCTGGGGACGTGGTAGGCGGGCAGCGAGCGGATGCCTGCCCGGATCATTGATCCCCCTTCAGTCTCAGCTCGAGGCTGAGGGCATGCGCCCCGAGACCCTCACGGTGGGCCAGATGGGCGGCAGCCGGGCCTGTTTTCCGGAGGGACTCGGCGTCCGCGCGAATGATACTGCTGCGCTTGATGAAATCGTACAC
Organism: uncultured Zetaproteobacteria bacterium; assembly: GCA_964501925.1. Classification (GTDB taxonomy): domain Bacteria; phylum Pseudomonadota; class Zetaproteobacteria; order Mariprofundales; family Mariprofundaceae; genus CAYLYU01. Next base: position 121,301 of record CAZCTM010000002.1, read on the forward strand.
CCCCAGAGGCGAAGAGAATCGTGCGGTCCGGTTGGTGGGCAGCACGTGGTTGGGCCCCGCGACATAATCCCCGAGGGCCTCAGGGGCGAAATGGCCGATAAATATGGCACCTGCGTGCCTGATGTAGGGAAGAAGGAGGTCGGGGTCCTGAAGTGCGAGCTCAAGGTGTTCCGGGGCGATCCGGTTGACGATATCAGCGGCCTGCGCCATGTCGCTGACCTGGATAAAGGCGCCGTGCTTCTCAACGGAGGTTTTGGCAATCTCAGCTCGGGGCAGTGTTTTCAGGTGATTTTCAACGGCCTCAGCCACGGCACTGATCAGCGCCGGTTGGGGGGAAATGAAGATGCTCTGGGCTGCCTCGTCGTGCTCCGCCTGCGAAAGGAAATCCGCGGCCAGCCATTCCGGGTTCCCGCCATCGGCGACGATCACGATTTCGGAGGGACCGGCGATCATGTCGATGCCACAGACACCGAAGATCTGCCGCTTTGCCGCCGCAACGTACTTGTTTCCTGGCCCTACGATCTTGTCCACGGCCGGAATGGTCCGGGTACCATAGGCGAGAGCGGCCACGGCCTGGGCACCGCCAACGGCGAAGGCTCTTTGCACACCGCCAATAAAGGCGGCCGCCAGCACCATGTCATTGAGTTCACCTCCGGGTGTGGGAACAACCATGACAATCTCCTCCACACCCGCGACATGGGCGGGTACGGCGTTCATCAGGACGGAGGATGGATAGGCGGCCTGGCCGCCGGGAACATAGAGGCCGACACGGTCCAGCGGCACGATCCTTTGCCCAAGCGTGAGTCCTGTGTCATCGGTGAACTCCCAGTCAGGCTGTCTCTGATGCTCGTGATAAGAGCGGATCCGGTTTGCCGCCAGCTCGAGTGTTTCCCGGTCCTCCTCACTGATCTTATGCCATGCCTGCTCGATTCGGTCACGGGGGATTTCCAGCGTTTCACTGCGGCAGTCCCAGCCGTCAAACCGGCTCGTGTAACGGCACAGGGCCTCATCGCCTTTTTCGCGGACCGCGCGCACAATGTCGGCAACGAGATGCTGGATGTCCTCACCGGTATCGGTCTCGCGCGAGATCAGCTGCTCCAGGGCCCTGTCGAAGCCTTTCTCCCCTGTGTTCAAGTGAAGAATATTGGCCATCATTGTTCCTCCCGTTCGGCGACCGCGCTTCTCAATCGTTCAATCAGCGAAATCACCCGTTCTTTCCGGGTAACGAGGCTTGCGGGATTGACGATAAGACGGCTCGAGATCTCGTACAGGGTTTCCTCCACGGCCAGGTTGTTGGCCTTCAGGGTGTTTCCCGTTGAAACCAGATCGACGATCCGGTCAGCCATTCCGACCAGCGGCGCCAGCTCCATCGATCCGTACAAATGGATGATATCGGCCTGGATTCCGTGTGAGAGGTAGTGCTGCTCGGCAAGGTGGTCGTATTTGGTTGCCACCCGGATTCGGCTCCCCCTCGGGGGTCTTCCCCTGGCCAGGAGTTCTTTCGGACCGGCTACGCACAGGCGGCACTTCCCGATCTTCAAGTCCAGTGGCTGGAAGACATGTGGTCGAAATTCCAGTAACAGATCGCGCCCCACAACACCCAGATCGCTCGCACCCCGTTCAACATAGGTACACACATCCGCAGCCCTGATGATGAGAAAGCGGATACCTTCCGGACCTTCCACCATCAGTTTTCGTGTCCGGGTCAGATCGGTTTCAGGTTCAAGGCCGGCCTGCCTTAGCAGGGGCAGGAATTCGGCCAGGATACGGCCCTTGGCAACCGCAATGGTGAGCGGGCATGAATCTTCAGGCAAAGGGGACCACCTTTCGGCTTATGCTTGGATTGTGTTCGATACGGTCTATGCGGGCACCGAGACTGCGCAGCTTCTCTTCAATCCTCTCATAGCCACGGTCGATATGATAAACGCGTGAAATCGGGGTTTCACCCTCGGCGGCCAGACCGGCCAGCACGAGCGACGCCGAGGCGCGCAGGTCGGTGGCCATGACAGGGGCTGCCAGGAGACGGTCAACACCCCTGACCACCGCCGTGTGCCCGTCCATGTCAATGTTCGCCCCCATTCGGCGGAGCTCCAGGACATGCATGAACCTGTTTTCAAAGATGGTTTCGCTGATGATGCTGCTGCCTTCCGCCAGGCACATCAGGGCCATGAACTGGGCCTGGAGATCGGTCGGAAATCCGGGGTGCGGACTGGTGTGAATGTCAACCGCCTTCAGCCTCCCGTTTGGCTTGCATCTGATCCAGTCTTCTCCCACCTCGACCTTGACGCCCGCATCACGGATCCGGGCCAGGAATGCGTCCAGCGAATCGGGATTGGCATTGGTGACCGTGACCTCCCCGCCCGTGATCATGCCGGCGGCCAGATAGGTGCCGACTTCGATACGGTCAGGGATAATGGTCAGATCACTTCCATTGAGGCGAGCAACGCCCTTGATCCTGATCCGGTCCGTACCGTCCCCTTCAATGTTTGCCCCCATTCTCCTCAGTGATTCAGCAAGGTTGACGACTTCCGGTTCACGGGCGGCGTTTTCGATGAACGTTTCGCCCTTTGCCAAGCTTGCCGCCATCATCAGGTTTTCAGTGCCGGTCACGGTGACCTTGTCAAAGACGATGCGTGCTCCATGCAGGCCATGGGGGGCCGTGGCCTTGATGTCGCCATGATCAACCTCGATGCGTGCCCCCATCGCTTCAAGACCCCTGAGATGCATGTCGATGGGCCTGGCGCCGATGGCGCAGCCACCCGGGAGACTCACGGTAGCCTTTCCGAACCTTGCCAGAAGCGGACCCAGAACAAGGGCCGAGGCCCGCATGGTCTTTACCAGATCATACGGTGCGATGGGCTGATTCGTGGATGCCGTGTCAACGAAAACACGGCCCTTGTCATCCATTTCCACATCCGCTCCCTGCCTGGCCAGCAGGGTAAGCATGGTGGATACGTCTCGCAGATGCGGGATGTGATGATACACAACCGGGCCTTCCGCCAGTATGGATGCTGCCAGCAATGGCAGGGCCGCGTTCTTGGCGCCGCTTGCCTCGACGGTTCCGGTCAGGGGGATTCCACCCTGAATGATGAAATTATCCATGTAAGCTCTTAGCCATCTGTATTTCGAACGCTAACCAAAGCGGAGGAGGCGAACAATGTAAAATCAATGCGACGATTGGTCTTCCTTGAAGGAGTGCTGTCTTGTCCTGGTTCCTCCACATATAAGACATTGGCGGTATTCGAGGCACTCCTTTTCTGGAAATGAGAGATCACGAGAGAGGGAGGTCCTGATGCAAGTGACAAGGGATGCCGGGCGTGATGGAAACCACGGCTGGAGGAGACGTAAAAGGTGCCTGGCTTTCATACAAACAAGAAAATGAGTATACTGTCCCCACTTTCCGGTGATTCTTTCCATCATTGCTCGCGACGGCGGACAATCGCATACTGCCATGATTCGTTACCAGCCGGGTTGGCAACATGTCATGTCTCCCCCTGTCTGTGTATCATCGCCTGGCATTCGGGCGTTTCATTTGAGCTGCCATGAAAATCAGCCCTGAAGGATTCATCAGTATCCTGAGCTACGAATTCAGCGTATCGTGCCCCGGCCGTATTTCCCCGCCAGGAGCATCGCGCGAAAACAGCCCCAGCAGTCCCAATGTAATATCAAGATATGAAAGCCTGACCCCCCACGCCTCCATCTCTTTGCCCGAATTCCGGACATAATTCCGGGGGATAGCAGTGGCTCTGACCCCTTAAGTGTCCCTGCAGCAATGAAACAACAGCAGCTAAGGGCATTGGTCTCCTTCTACACGAGAATTAATAATGATTCCGTTAGAGTCTACTTCAAAGTGAACAAAACATCCCTTATCTACTGGGTAAATATAATCCATATTACCATTGTCCAACTTATATGCCTTTTCTTGCCAATTTGAACTACGGGCATATGAACCTTGCTTCACAGTCTTAAGCTTATCGATAGAAAAGCCAATCCATTCCTTTGCCCACATCCTAGCAGAGGGTATAGATGGGCACCCAATAAGCATGATCACGATTACAGTTCCTGCAAAGACTCGGTCAAGTTTCATATCTAACACCATTGCTGTACTACTGGCGGGCACTATCTACAACTAATGATGTGATGGCTGGACTTCCACCCAATAACGAGCCATAGCTTATCATTGCAGAAGGAATCATGCCCGGGATATTGAGAAGATTCCTTGCTGTAATCCCTCCCATTTTATATAGATAAACCTGCATGACATCATGAAAAGCGGCTGTGCCGTTTAATCCCGGCACATAATTCAGGAGCCGACTCAGGGGATTGCCTTCACCAAAGATACCATGCCAGAAACCTCCCCCTTCAGGATTGCCCGCGAACCCGATATGTATTCTATCTTTTTCTGGCAATGCAAGTGGTCCTTTTGGTATTGCTCTGTCTCCACCCTTCCATTCAACACCAAACCCAACAATCTTGTCATATACAT
>CAZCTM010000003.1:0-119954 GCA_964501925.1 uncultured Zetaproteobacteria bacterium
TTGAGAGGAGCTGTCCCTAGTACGAGAGGACCGGGATGGACGAACCTCTGGTGTTCCTGTTGTACCGCCAGGTGCATCGCAGGGTAGCCACGTTCGGAACGGATAACCGCTGAAAGCATCTAAGCGGGAAGCCGGCCTCAAGATGAGTTCTCCCGTGGACTTGATCCACCTGAAGGGCCCTGGAAGACGACCAGGTTGATAGGCTGGATGTGGAAGCGCAGCAATGCGTGGAGCTGACCAGTACTAATTGCCCGTGCGGCTTGACCATGCAACGTTAAGACACTTGAAGATTTCCTGTACCTGTTTCCTGGTGGCCATAGCGAGGTGGAACCGCCTGATCCCATCCCGAACTCAGAAGCTAAGCGCCTCAGCGCCGATGGTACTGCGGGAATACCCGTGGGAGAGTAGGACACCGCCAGGATTTATTACTACGGACGTCCGTGTCCTTCGGGGCTGATGCCCCCGACCTGACGGACGTTCAAATCGGCTATCCTGCCGATTTGTCTCAGAACCCGCCGTTGAGCACTGCTCCGGCGGGTTTTTATTTTCCCAGACTATTTATCTGGCTGACGTTTTGCAGTTGGGAGGTTGTATATTTGCATCTACCGGGTCTAAGCTTGCAACGAATGCATTGGGGCGCAGGAGTGAATGAATCCGGGCTGAGGGACTGTTGACAATCGATCTTCAATACACTGCTTTTGCAACGCTTTTCCTGATTTCAGTGATTGCCCACATATTTGTGCTTCTTGCTTACTTCAGCATGGACCAACCCCAATATGGTCGTTTCCTCTTTATCTCACTGGATGTTGGGGACTGGCAGTAGTGGCTAGAGCATATTATTCCGGATTGATTGAGGAATTTGTTGATTCCTCTGTCGATGCGGTTCTTGGCGCGCTGGCTGACAACAATCAATTCAGCTTGGAACTCACTCAGAAGAATTCTTGGAAAGAAGAGATCATGCTCCTGCAAAGCATGCTCGCCGGATATGCCGGGAAGGTTTACTTTGAGTATTCGATCCCGCGCATGGGGCAGCGGATTGACGTGTTGCTGCTGATCAATGGGGTCATCTTTGTGCTCGAATTCAAAGTTGGCGAGCGGGCATTTCATCAGCACCACATCGACCAAGTTTGGGATTACGCGCTAGATCTGAAAAACTTCCATGAGACCAGCCATAATTTGCTGATGGCGCCGGTTCTGGTTGCCACCAACGCCAAGCAAGGCGCGCTCAATATTTCGATGACGCCGCAAGGTGACAACCTACTTTTTCCCATCTTGAGCAATGCTGAAATGCTGCCGGATGTGATTGCTGGAGTGTTGGCGTTTGCCGAAGAGCAGGCGATGGAGCCGGAGCAATGGGAGCAAGGTCGTTACTTGCCAACACCAACGATTATTGAGGCAGCGCTGTCGCTTTACCAAGGGCATTCGGTTGAAGAGATATCCCGCAAGGAAGCAGAGGACGATGATACGAAGAAAACGACCGATGCCATTTCAGCGGTGATCGTCAATGCGCGTTCGACGGGCCAGAAATGCATCTGCTTTGTAACGGGGGTGCCCGGTGCTGGTAAAACATTGGTTGGCTTGGATATCGCCAATCAGCACACGGACGAAGCCAGTGAGCTTTACAGCGTTTTCCTTTCTGGCAATGGACCGCTGGTAGCCATCTTGACGGAAGCATTGGCTAGGGACGCCGTGCGGCGATCAATTCTTGAGGGCAAGAGGATCACAAAGGGCGAAGCAAAGCGGGCGGCCAAAGCGAGAATCCAAAACGTTCACCATTTCCGTGATGAATATCTTCAAGATAAAGGAGCTCCAACTGAGCATGTGGTGCTGTTTGATGAGGCGCAGCGGGCATGGAGCTTAGAGCAGACCACTTCATTTATGCGACAGAAAAAAGGTGTGCCCGATTTTGAAATGTCGGAACCTGAGTTTTTGATCTCCTGCATGGATCGACACGAAGATTGGGCGGTCATCGTCTGCTTGGTCGGCGGTGGCCAAGAGATTAACACCGGCGAAGCTGGCATAAGCGAGTGGATCGAATCAGTCAACCGCTCATTTCCGGATTGGCATGTTTATATCTCGCCGCAAATTCACGACAGCGAATATGCCGCTGGTGAAGCCGTTGCCATGCTCAAGCCGCACCGTGATGTGACCTATATTGATGGCTTGCACCTCTCTGTCTCCATGCGCTCGTTTCGAGCTGAGAATGTGTCGGCGCTGGTGAAGCAGATGCTTGACCTGGATGTGTCAGCGGCTCGGAAGATGCTAGACGCATTGGATGGTAAATATCCGATTGTCGTGACGCGCTGCCTGAAGAGAGCCAAAGAGTGGCTCAAGCAGCAGGCACGCGGTTCGGAGCGATATGGCATTGTCGTGTCATCGCAAGCCTCTCGACTCAAGCCCCATGCCATTGATGTGAAGTCGCCGATGAACCCTGTGCACTGGTTCCTTGAGGGTAAAGATGACGTGCGCTCATCCTACTACCTCGAAGATGTGGCGACTGAATTTCATATTCAGGGATTGGAGCTGGATTGGGCGTGTGTGACTTGGGATGGCGATTTCAGGTACAGCGAAGAGGGCTGGCAGCATTTCTCATTCCGCGGCAAAAAATGGCAGCGAATCAATAAGCCTGAGCGACAAATGTATCTTAAGAATGCTTATCGAGTCCTGCTCACGCGAGCCCGGCAAGGCATGGTGATAGTCGTGCCAGAAGGTGATCCCGAAGATCCAACGAGGGATGCATCGTTTTATGATGACACCTTTGAATACTTAACATCGATTGGCTTTCCAATCTTAGAGAAGGCTTGTGTGGGGTGCGAATGCTGACGGTTAGCGTCCCACCCCGTGGTGTGCGAAGGGGTTGAGGCAGGCGGCCACCACGCCATTCTTCGGGTTATTGAGAAGATAATCAGAAGGAGGATGACGCGATGGCCAAGAAGAAGACTGGAAAAAGAGAAAAAAAGAGAAAAAAGTGCCAGGCTTTCATATCTTGATAACTTCATCGGTGATTTTTTTCATCATTGCTCGCGACATCGGACAATCACATGCTGCCATGCTTCATCACCAGCCAGGCGAGAACAGTCCCAGCAGCCCCGATAATATCAAGATATGAAAGCCTGACCCCACCAACTCTTGATCTTTTTTCAATGCTTAACCAAGATGCCGCAATAAAGACAGGTTACATGAAGGATCTTTTTACCGGGAGGGGGTTGGTACATGAAGTTCATTCGTTTCGTTTGCATGACATTTATTGCTTTGTTGATGATGTCTGGTTCAGTCCGGGCAGCTTATATCTGCCCCACGGGCTGGACGCTGGCCAATCCGATACTGGGGCCAGGGGCGTTGCCACTCGCCTTCCCGCTGAACGGCGTGGCGTCCAACGGCGCCATTACGGTAGCCGTGGGCGCTGGGCTGGATCCGATCATCAGCAGTACAGACAGTTTCAACTGGGTCCAGTCGGCAAGCCCGTTTCAGCCTCCTCAACCCCCCCAGACCTTTACCTCGGTGGTTTGGGGTGGCAACAAGTTTGTGGCCGTAGGTACGGCGGGAAGCGTGATTTACAGTTTTGACGGCATTGTATGGACCGCTGTTCCGGGAGGCGTGGGAACGATCCAGACCCTGTGGTCGGTGACCTGGAGTCCGGCGCTGGGCCTGTATGTGACTGTCGGCGGCAACGGCGAGATATGGACCAGTCCGGACGGGCTTGCATGGACGCAGCAGTCCGTGGGGGTCTTCAATGAGCTGGAGTCCGTGACCTGGAGCCCGGCTCTGGGGATCTTTGTGGCTGTCGGGCTGGCTGATCCGCTGACCTTTGCCGAGACCGTTGTGACCAGTCCCGATGGTATCACATGGACGGCTCAGGTCAGCGTTCCCGGTTTCGGTAATGACCTTCTTGCAGTGACATGGGGAAAGGGCATGTTCGTGGCGGTCGGGCCGACTGGGGTCATCAATACGAGTCCCGATGGGATTACCTGGACCGATCAGCCCCAGGTTTCAATTCATGATTTCTCGGCGCTCACGTTTGGCAATGGCCTGTTTGTTGCCGGCGGTCAGGCAGGGGAGTTGTGGGCCAGTCCCGACGGGATCATCTGGTTTCAGGAGCCAACCGCAGGAGGATGGATCGAGGATGTAACCTGGAACGGGACCTTCTATATCGCCGTCTCTTCCGCAGCCGGTATTCAGGTAAGCAAATGTGGCGGCCTTGCTCCCCCACCTCCGACGCCGGGAACCACCCCGGTCGCCGGTGGCGGAGGCGGGGGTTGCCTCATTCAGGGGGATTCAGCTTTCGCCTGGATGATGCCGCTTCTGATTCTGTTGCTGGCCATTCGACTGGGACAACGTAAGGGCGGCAGGGTCGGTCCGGAGCGAGGCTGATCCCTCCGCAAGTATAATCCCCTACAAAATTTGTCAGTAAATGGACTTGCCTGCCATATAAATCGTACTATATTAGTACCACTTATATGGCAGGCAGGTGAAATGTTCCGGATTACACGATTAACCGACTACGGTGTGTTGCTGATGACAGAGTTTGCGGCGCAGCCAGGGAAGCTGCGCAATGCGGCCAGTCTGGCGAATAAGCTGTGCCTGCCGGTCCCCACGGTCAGCAAGGTTCTCAAGCTTCTGCTGAAAAAGGGGCTGCTGGATTCCATTCGCGGCGCCGGCGGGGGTTACCGTCTGGCGCGCGGGGCCGAGGAGATTTCGGTGCAGGATATCATTGAAGCGCTTGAAGGGCCGATCGCCCTGACGGAATGCAACCTGAGGCTGGGCGATTGTGAGCAACAGCCCCGCTGTTCCGCAAGCAGAAGCTGGCAGCGGATCAATCATGCCGTCAGCGAGACACTGGCCGGCATTACACTGGCCGACATGGCTCATCCCTGTTTTGAGCCGTCGGTTCCGGTCCGGAAACGGCCTTCGGGAACAATACCGGTCCGTTCGGAGGCGGGATAGGAACATGACCACGGACAGACAGGTTAAAGAGCTGGTAAGCCGCGAATACAAGGCCGGATTTGTGACCGACATCGAGTCGGATACGGTCCCGCCCGGTCTCAACGAGGACGTGATCCGGCTGATCTCGGCCAAGAAGGAGGAGCCGCCGTTCATGCTCGAGTGGCGACTGAAGGCCTACCGCCACTGGCTTGAAATGGCCGAGCCGCACTGGGCCCACATTCATCATCCACCCATCGATTACCAGGCGATTTCCTATTATTCGGCCCCGAAGAGCAGGGAAGATGCCCCCAAGAGCCTGGATGAGGTGGATCCCAGACTGCTGGAGACCTACGAGAAACTGGGCATTCCCCTGCATGAGCGGGAGATCCTCGCGGGGGTGGCTGTGGATGCGGTGTTTGATTCGGTCTCGGTGGCCACCACGTTCAAGGACAAGCTTGCGTCCATGGGTATCATCTTCTGCTCGTTCTCGGAGGCGGTGAGAAACCATCCTGATCTGGTTCGGCGCTATCTGGGAACGGTTGTCCCCTATACGGACAATTTCTTTGCCACCCTCAATTCCGCCGTCTTTTCGGATGGTTCCTTTGTCTATGTTCCGAAAGGCGTGCGCTGTCCGATGGAGCTTTCAACCTATTTCCGCATCAATGCCATCAGCACCGGCCAGTTCGAGCGAACACTGATCATCGCGGATGAGGGTGCCTATGTCAGCTATCTGGAGGGATGCACGGCACCCATGCGCGACGAAAACCAGCTGCATGCGGCTGTCGTCGAGCTGGTGGCGCTGGATGATGCGCAGATCAAGTATTCCACCGTGCAGAACTGGTATCCGGGCGATGAGAACGGGGTCGGCGGCATCTACAATTTTGTGACCAAGCGGGGCGACTGCCGGGGGAAAGGCTCCAGGATATCCTGGACGCAGGTGGAGACCGGTTCCGCGATCACCTGGAAATATCCGAGCTGCATCCTTCGGGGTGACGATTCGGTGGGCGAGTTCTATTCGGTGGCCCTGACCAACAACTATCAGCAGGCGGACACGGGTACCAAGATGATCCATATCGGCAGGAATACCCGCAGCACGATTGTGTCCAAGGGGATTTCCGCCGGCCACGGAAGCAACGCCTACCGCGGCCTGGTGAAGATACTGAAACATGCCGACAACGCCCGCAACTACACCCGGTGCGACTCCCTTCTTCTGGGGGACAAGTGCGGGGCGCATACCTTTCCCTATATGGAGGTCAGGAACCCGTCCGCCAAAGTGGAGCATGAGGCCACGACCTCGAAGATCGGCGATGACCAGCTCTTTTACTGTATGCAGCGCGGCCTGTCCGAGGAGGATGCCGTGAACATGATCGTCAACGGATTCTGCAAGGAGGTCTTCAGGGAACTGCCAATGGAGTTCGCGGTCGAGGCGGGAAGACTGCTTGCCGTCAGCCTTGAAGGCGCGGTGGGATAAGAAAATGAACCACGAAGTCACCAAGACACCAGGGAAAACAATCAGCGATGAATTGAATGAATCTGAGCGCCAGGTGGTTGAAAAGTGACATGTGGGCCATAAAGCGCAGCCTGTGATCAGACAAGGTATCAAACGGATTATTTTATGAAAAACTTCGTGCCTTTGTGGTTAATAAAGGAATAAAACAATGCTGAAGATTGAAAATTTACATGTCCGTGTTGATGGCAAGGAAATCCTCAGGGGGATTGATCTTGAGATCCGGTCCGGGGAAGTACATGCCATCATGGGGCCCAACGGTTCCGGAAAGAGCACGCTGGCCAATGTCCTGGCCGGCAGGAGCGGTTACGAGGTTACAAAAGGGCGCGTGATCTATATGGGCAGGGATCTGCTCGGGCTTTCGCCTGAAGAACGCGCCCGTGAGGGGATATTCCTGGCCTTTCAGTATCCCGTGGAGATTCCCGGGGTAAACAATATCTATCTGCTGAAGGCGGGACTCAACGCGTTGCGCAAACATCAGGGGCTGCCTGAACTGGACGCCATGGAGTTCATGGCCATGGTCAGGGAAAGAATGAAACTGGTCCGGATGGATGAATCCCTGCTCAGCCGTTCGGTCAACGAGGGATTCTCGGGCGGCGAGAAAAAGCGAAACGAGATTTTCCAGATGGCGATCCTGGAACCCAGGCTGGCCATCCTGGACGAAACGGATTCCGGACTGGATATCGACGCCCTGCGCATTGTAGCCAGGGGCATCAATCACCTGAGATCTCCCGACCGGGCCATGATTCTGGTCACCCACTATCAGAGGCTGCTCGGTTACATTGAGCCGGATATGGTGCACGTGCTTTCCGGGGGACGGATCATCAAATCCGGCAGCAAGGAGCTGGCGCTGGAGCTGGAGGAACGCGGCTACGACTGGGTGGAAAAGGAAGCCGTTAACGCATGAGTGATCCCGTGCAGGCAGCCGAACGCTACAGGGAAGAGTTTGCGGAACGCGGAGAATCCCTTCCGGGTCATGGCCTCCCGTGGTTGCGCGATCTGCGCCGGCGGGCGCTGGATCGTTTTGTTTCCACCGGATTTCCCGGCCCCCGCCTTGAGGCGTGGAAATACACCAGTGTTCGTCCCATCGTCCGGCGCGAATTCAGTCTTTCAGCGGAAACGGTGCATGTCGACCCTGACAGGGTTGCCGGCTGTCTGTTTCCCGACATGCCGTGTTACCTGCTGGTGTTTGTCAACGGCTTCTTTTGCGATGAGATGTCGGAAATCCCGGCCTCACTGGATATCCAGCCCCTCTCCAGGGTGCTGTCGGGAGATGCGGAGACCATCAGGCCATACATGGCTGACGGAAACGGGGACGAGGCTGCCGCTTTTGAGGCACTGAATACCGCCTTCATGCAGGATGGTGCCTTTATCCGCATTGAGAGGGATGCAAGCCTCGACCGTCCGGTTCACCTGCTGTTTCTGTCCGATGATGGTCAGGAGCGGCCTTCCATGACACATATCCGGAATTTCATCATCGCGGAGCCCGGAAGCCGCGCGACGATCATCGAGAGCTATGCCGGTGATGAGTCCGTCACCCGCTTCATGACGGCCGTCACGGATGTCATGGTGGAGGAAAATGCCGGAATCGAGCATTACAGGCTGCAGGAGGAGGGCCTGAAGAGCTTTCATATCGGCGCCATACGGGTCCGGCAGGCAGGAGACAGTTCCTATCTCTCCCATAATATTTCACTGGGCGCGGCCCTGGCCCGTACCGATATTCGTGCCGAGTTTACTGCCGGGGGGGCTGACTGCTCTCTCAACGGGCTGTACGTGGTTGGCGGACGCCAGCATTCGGATCAGCACACGCGCATCGACCATGCGGTCCCGGCATGCACGAGTCGCGAGTTTTACCGGGGAGTCGTGGACGGTCAAGGTCATGCGGTGTTCAACGGCAAGCTTGTCGTCCATGACGGCGCTGAAAAAACGGATGCCAGCCAGACCAATCACAATCTTCTTCTCTCGGCGGATGCGGAGGTCGATACCAAACCCGAACTGGAGATCTATGCCGATGACGTCAGGTGCACGCACGGGGCCACCATCGGTCAGCTTGATGACGAGTCTGTATTCTACCTCCGCTCCCGCGGTATCGGTGAGGAGCTCGCGCGCAGCATTCTGACCTTTGCCTTTGCCGATGACGTGATCCGGCGCATGCCTCTGGAGCCGGTCCGGGCGAGGCTTGAGAACATCATCATCGGGCGCATGCCGGGTGGACCGGAAATCCGGGAGATGCTGTGAAGGGTGTGAATACGCAACCGATGACGGAAACGGGAAGGACGCTGGATGTGGAAGCGGTGCGTGCCGATTTTCCCGTCCTGCATCAGCGCGTTTACGATCATCCCCTGGTCTATCTGGACAACGCGGCCACCACACAGAAACCGGCATGCGTTATTGAAGCCGTCCGTCATTACTACGAGAGGGACAATGCCAATGTGCATCGCGGTGTACACGCCCTTTCCGAGCGGGCCACGGAAAAGTACGAGTCGGCCCGCAGGAAGGTGGCGCGGTTCATCAATGCCCGCAGCGAAAGGGAGATCGTGTTTGTGCGGGGGACCACGGAGGCGATCAATCTGGTGGCGCAGAGTTACGGACGTTGCAGGCTGGGCAAGGGCGATGAAATCCTGATCACCGCCATGGAACATCACTCCAACATTGTGCCCTGGCAGATGCTGTCGGAACAGACAGGGGCGAAGCTGGTGGTGGCGCCCATCAACGATAACGGTGAAGTGATCATGGAAGAGTTTGAACGGCTTCTCGGATCGCGCACCGGGATTGTGGCCCTGGCTCACCTGTCCAACGCCCTGGGAACCATTAACCCCGTGAAAGAGATGATCCGGATGGCGCACCGGTATGATGTGCCGGTATTGCTTGACGGAGCCCAGGCCACGGCGCACATGAAGGTCGATGTTCAGGATCTGGACGTCGACTTCTACGCGTTTTCGGCACACAAGATGTATGGTCCGACGGGAATCGGCGCCCTGTATGGCAAGGAGACATTGCTGGAGGCCATGCCCCCCTGGCAGGGCGGAGGCGACATGATCTCCATGGTCAGCTTTGAGAAAACGCGATACAACGTTCTGCCCTACAAGTTTGAGGCCGGAACGCCCAATATCGCCGGCGTGATCGGTTTCGGGGCGGCTGTAGACTTTCTGACCGGTATCGGTCTTGATGCCATTGCCGCCCACGAGGAAACACTTTTGCGGTATGCGACGGAGAAGGCGGAAAAGGTAAAGGGCCTGCGTCTGATCGGCACCGCCGGCCGGAAGGCCAGCATCCTGTCGTTTGTCATGGAGGCCATCCATCCTCACGATCTGGGGACCATTCTGGACAGGCATGGGGTTGCCGTGCGGGCCGGACATCATTGTGCCATGCCGGTGATGGAACGGTTCGGGGTTCCTGCAACCACGAGGGCGTCGTTTGCCGTGTACAATACCCTTGAGGAAGTGGACCGCCTGTTTGAGGGTCTGAAACAGGCCGAAAGGATTTTTCTCTGATGTTTGACATTCAGGACCTCTACCAGCAGGTCATCGTGGACCATAACAGGAGTCCCAGAAATTTTGGCCCCCTGCCGGGTGCCAACCGGAAAGTGGAAGGGTTCAACCCCCTGTGCGGGGACAGACTGACCTTGCTCATGAAGGTGGATGACGCAAACAGGATCGAGGATATCCGTTTCCAGGGTTCGGGGTGCGCCATATCCATGGCCTCCGCCTCTCTCATGACCGAACAGGTCAAGGGCCTGCCCGCGGAAGAAGCGGAAAAAATCTTTCAGGCATTCCATGACATGCTGACATCGGGTCAGGATGGATCCACAGACAGGGAAGGCCTCGGGAAGCTTGTCGCCCTGTCGGGGGTTCGGGAGTTTCCGTCACGCATCAAATGTGCCACGCTGTGCTGGCATACCTTGCACGCAGCCCTGGAAGGTGGCGCCAGTGTTATCACTACGGAAGGCAGCGAGGATGATTTTGAGTAACGACAGGACGGATCTTGCTCATGAAAGGGAAAAGGAAGAACTGAAGCAGCAGATCATCCAGACGCTTCAGACCATTTATGACCCTGAAATCCCCGTGAACATCTATGAGCTTGGCCTGATCTACGACATTCATCTGGATGATCAGGGCAGGGCACTGATCAGGATGACGCTCACCACACCGGGCTGTCCGGTGGCCCAGACGTTTCCGGCCGAGGTCGAGTCCAGGCTTTCGGCCATTCCGGGTGTAAGTGCCGTGGCCGTTGAACTCGTGTGGGATCCCCCATGGGATCCAGGCCGCATGTCCGAGGCCGCCCGGCTTGAACTGGGATTCTTCTAGCCGCCGTGTTGAAATCCGCCCGGTCTCCGTGTGTGACGCAACACCATGAATCCGGGAGCGGAGGGAAGCTTGCCCCATTCGCCCTTGGCTTCAGGCCGTTCTTTCTCGTGGCCGGCTGGTTCGGTGTGGCCCTGATTGCGGTTTTCCTGCTCGCTCGCCTCTCCGGGATCTGGCATTACAATTATTTTGATTTTTCCATCTGGCATGGCCATGAGATGATCTTCGGTTATACCGTGGCCGTGATCGCCGGCTTTCTCCTGACGGCCGTCCGCAACTGGACCGGCATGGACACACCCCGCAACGGCGCCCTGGCGGGTCTGGTCCTGCTTTGGCTTGCGCCCCGACTGCTTCAGGCCATTCCCGCATTTCCCCCCTTTCTCATGGCCCTGGCGGACATGCTTTTTCTGCCTGTTCTGGCATACGTGCTGGCAAGACCCATATGGCAGTCGAAGCAGAGGTACAATTATCCCATACCGGCGACACTGCTTCTTCTTGCCGTGGCCAATGGCATGGTGCATCTGGAAATCCTGGAGATAACGGATGACAGCGCCTATGCGGGCATGCACCTTGGAATCAGTCTCATCGTGGTGCTGATCGGCGTGATCGCAGGCAGGATCCTGCCTTTCTTTATTCAGCGCGGATTGCCCGGTGTCCATCTCCGGCGGAGGATGTGGCTTGAGAAGTTATCCATGGTCAGTCTTTACGCCTTTGCCCTGGTCCAGCTGCTGGCCCCGCAGACGCTGTCGGCGGCCGGCGTCACCCTGGCCGCCGCCATCATTCAGGGCTATCGCCTGAACGGCTGGTACCATCGACGCATATGGACCCAGCCCATGCTATGGGTATTGTTCCTTGCCTATGGCTGGCTGGTTCTTGGCCTGGCCTTGCATGTGCTCTCGGATCTCGGCGTGATTGCGGAGCTGCAGGCCGTTCATGCCCTGACGGCCGGTGCCATCGGCATGTTTACCATGGGAATGATGGCGAGAGTGGCGCTGGGACATACGGGGAGGGTCATCCAGGCCATACCGGGGATGTCGACGGCGTTCGGATTCATGTTTGCTGCCGCTGTGTTGCGGGTCATTTTTCCACTTTTCCTGCCGGATAAGAGCGAATGGTTTGTGGCCGTATCGGGATTTCTCTGGGTGGTGGCCATGCTTGTCTTCGCCGTGAAGTATTCACCCATACTCCTGCGGGCAAGGGTGGATGGCATGCCCGGTTGAAAACAGGAGGGAAATGTGAGCACATGGATGGATGTTTCAGGTGTGGAGGAGTTGCCTGTTGGCGGCCGCAGGATCGTTGAAACGGATTTCTTTCAGATCGCCGTGTTTCATCTTGAGGACGGATTTTATGCCATCGAGGATATTTGCACCCATGATGGTGGTGAACTGGCCAGCGGCAGGATAGAGGGCGATGAAATCATCTGTCCGCGACATGGCGCCCGATTCTGCATCAGGACGGGCAAAGTCATGAGTCCTCCGGCCTACGAGGATGTCCGCTCGTTCCCCGTTCGCGTGCAAAACGGACGAGTCCAGGTTCTCCTCGAGGAGGACGAGTAGCCTTTCACCGGTACCGGAGCCTCCCGGGGGAGCCTTTTTTCACCTAGACTGTTCCTATAGCGCAAGCCGATCCGATAAAGGAAGCACGGGAGGAAGAGATGTTTTGGATTTCCAGAGGAGTAATTGTCGCATTCCTGGCGTTCTGGGCGGTTCCGGTCCATGCCTTTGATCACGGTCACCGCCTGTGGGATCAGGACCTCAGAAAATACAATGAGAACGGTTTTGTTCATTATGGAGCCTGGGGGCGAAATCGAACCGGTCTCGACCGGTATATCTCGGCGCTCGGGTCGGTGAAGAACCGGGAGCTGTCAAAGTGGACACCCGCCCGGCGGTCCGCCTTCTGGCTCAACGCCTACAACGCGCTTGTTGTTGCCACAATCCTGGATCACTATCCGTTCAGATTTGGTTCAAAAACGTTGAATATCGGCGGGATGTACGATGAGAGGAAATGGTCGATTGCTGGCCAGGAGCTGACCCTGGACGATATTCGTGACCATATTCTGCGCAAGACGCAGACAAGAACGCCCCTGCTTTCGGAACTGACCGGACAGGATACGGCCATGAAAGGGGGACAGGACCTGCGTTTGCTGCTGGCCATCAACGACGGCACGATCAGCTCGGCACCCCTGCGCCCGGAGGCCTATGTGGCCGAAAAACTGGAACGGCAGCTGGAAGATCAGGCCAGGGAAACGATCAGCAATCCCGAATACGTGCAGGTCATCGTGCCTCAGAAGACGTTCAGACTGGGCTATGTTTTCAAGCAGTTCAAAAACGACTTTGATGCCTTTGACAAGTACCCCGCCCTTTTTGCCCGTTCCTCCCGTCACGACAGGGGGGTGTTGCGTTTCGTCTTTCACTACCTTCCCGAGGATCTTCAGAACCAGATTACGGCCAGGCAAAAGTCTCCCTGGCGCATCAACTTCAAGTTGCGGACCCCGGTTCTCAATGGAGGCGATTAGGCCCTGGCGACCAGACGGGTGATGGACATTCGACACCGGCTGGTTGCCCACCGCGGTGACCACGAAACCTGTCCGGAAAACAGCCTTCCTGCTTTTGCGCGGGCCCTGGATGCGGGTGCCGAGTGGCTGGAATGCGATGTCCAGTTTGCCGGTGATCTGACGCCGGTGCTCCTTCATGATGCTCACCTTCTCCGACTCTGCGGGATTGATGACCATATCGGCCGCTATGACAGGAAGACCATCACAGCCCTTCATGTCAGTGAACCCGGGCGGCTGGGAAGTGCTTTTTCAGATCTTCCCCTGCTCAGCCTCGATCGGTTCCTGACCTGGCTGGACAAACAGCGTCCCGTCGGTCTGTTTCTTGAAATCAAGCCCGACGTTCTGGATCGGGGGAAAAAACCGGAAGAGGTTGTGCGCGTCCTGTCTCCGCTCCTTTCCCGTTGTCGGCAGAGAATTGTCGTGATCAGCTCTTCTCCGGCCATGGTGCGCGCGGCACATGACTGTCTGCACCGTCCGGCAGGCTGGGTGGCAAAACCGGGGGTGAAGCCGCCGGACGCTCCCGTCGAGTATGTTTTTATGAAAAAAGGATGGCTGGACAGGGTGAGAGAGCTGCACAGACGGGGGCTGAAGGTGGCCGTGTACACCGTCAATGAGATTCATCAACTTGCGGACTGTCTGGATCACGATGCGGATCTGGTTGAGACAGACCATTTTGAGAGTCTGGTTGCCTCATGGATACGGCACGGGAAAGTGCATTCACATGGTCCCTGACCAGTGAAGTCCCGTGGGCGTCGTTTTTCCAGGTGATCAGTTGCGGGCGAAAGACCACCTTCCTGAAACGCGGATGATCAAGCCCCTGATACTTGATGATGCTGAAAAACGGGGAACGGTCAAAATCGGCGTCGGGAATTTCAGGCAGTACC
Source organism: uncultured Zetaproteobacteria bacterium (assembly GCA_964501925.1). Lineage (GTDB taxonomy): Bacteria > Pseudomonadota > Zetaproteobacteria > Mariprofundales > Mariprofundaceae > CAYLYU01. Next base: position 14,173 of record CAZCTM010000003.1, read on the forward strand.
GGGTAATGGATGGCCTCAACAATCATGGTGGAACAAATGGTGCGGCTGCCCTCACCCGTTCCCGTCATCCACAGGTGCCTGGCAAGCCGGGCCGGCATCCGGGTCAGAGGCAGGAGATGATATGCGGTTGAGCAACCGGCCAGGCTGTCTCTCGGGAACAGGCGTACATGCTTCAGACCCATCAGTTGCTCCTGTGAGTGATGAGGTTCACGTGGGATGTGATATGTCTTCTCACGGCTATTGGTCGCCTGTATCGGCAAACCGCTTGCGCAGATCACGGTTTCCGGGGAAGGAGCGGGATTTAATCCCTGCCGGAGAGCGCCTCCGGCTGGCCGGCATGGATGTAGCGCTCTCCCCTGTAGAAACGGATGGAGACGCTGAAAAGAACGGCTGTGACCAGCATCAGAATCGTGAAGAAAATATAGTAATCCGCCCCTGCCAGTCTGCTGCTCCCGTCAGGATTGCGGATAAGAAAGTTGACGGCGCTGGTAAAGAGATTGCCGGCGGCGATGGAGAGCATGAAAAAGGCCATGACAAACGACTTCATCGAGGGCGGTGCCTGGGTATAGGAAAACTCGAGACAGGTGATGGATACCATCACCTCGGCACTTGTGAGCACCACATAGGCCAGCAGTTGCCAGCCGATATGCGGTGTGGCACCGACATCAATCCGCATCTGGATCCAGGCGGGAATGGCAAAGGCGGCGACGGTGACGAACATGCCGATGGCGATCTTTCGCAACTCGGTGAGTGGCCACACCCGCTCGATGGCGGGATAAATCACATAGGAGAAGAGCGGGATCAGAAGCATCACCAGGAGGGGATTGGCGGCCTGAATCTGTGCCGGCAGAACCTCGAATCCAAGGATGGCCCTGTCCATTCGCTGGGCCTGCAGGACCCAGGCTGAACCGGTCTGGTCAAACAGGGACCAGAAAACGGCCACAAACACGTAGATGATGCACAGCCTGCCGAGTGTCAACAGCCCTTTGCTACCCAGCGTTTCACGAAGAAAACGCCTGCCACCGGGTGGAATATGGGCGAACCGATGACGACCCGCCCAGAAGATCAGTGTGGCGGTCAGCATCAGCAGGCCGGGAATGGCGAAGGCGACCGACGCGCTGTATGTCTGCAACAGCCACGGCGTGGCAAGCATGGAGACAAAGGCGCCCAGGTTGATGGCAAAATAGAACCAGCCAAAGACCCTGGAAAGCAGATGCTGGTTTGATTTGCCGAACTGATCCCCGACATGTGCCGACACGCATGGCTTGATACCTCCCGAACCAAGGGCGATAAGGCCCAGTCCGAGCGCCAGGCCAAGCCGCGTGTGATCGATGGCAAGCACCAGGTGTCCGAAACAGTAGACCACGGAAAGCAGAATGATGGTTCGAAACTTGCCGAGGATGCCGTCCGAAATAAGTGCACCCAGCAGCGGTGTGAAATAGACAGCCGACACAAACAGGTGAAACCAGCCTTTCGCTTCTTCCTCGCTCATGAGGTCGGGTGCACCATTTGCTGACATCAGGTGCTGGGTCATGAACACCACGAGGATGGCGCGCATGCCGTAGAAGCTGAAGCGTTCAGCCCCCTCGTTACCAATGATATAGGGGATGCCGGGTGGCATTTCTGAAGTGGCCAGCGGAGCGGTCCGGTACATGGAGGTGTATTGTACGGCCAGGGACTGCCCGGGCCAGATTATTTCTCCATTATCCCTCCCGGCAGATCATTTCTTGCTAGAATAGGAGTAGGCCATCGGAGGGATATGACATGCGAGTTGAACACTGGAGTGAGCAGGCAGACGGACCGCTGAGCGAAACGGCGATGCGCGAAAAGCTGACGGCGGAGGGTTATGCGGTGTACTGCCATACTTATTCGCCGGGGACCTATTTTGAGCCCCACACACATGGAATGGACAAGGTGACGGGCATTCTTTCAGGACGCTTCCGCATGTGCATGTGTGGCCGTGAAGTCATACTGGGACCCGGTGACATGCTCTTTGTGCCCGCGGATGAGGTTCATGAGGCCGAGGTTGTGGGTGACGACCCCGTGGTCAGCCTGGATGCCGTCCGCTATGTCTGATCAGCTTACCGGGATGTAATTGATTCTCTGGCAGTTTGCCCGGTTGTTTATCCCTTCATCGAAATCAGCATTTCCCCCGGGAGTTGAATCGGGCTCCCGGATGTCAAGGCGGGCAGGGCGCATCAGTGTGCACTAACCCGGTGCCTGGCGATGGCGGGGACGGAAGGGGCATCGTTCGCTTTCGGTCGCGACAGGATGGCGAGAAGATAGAAGCATAACCCCATGGCTCCCATGGCCAGAAAGCCAAGGTTGAGCGAGGACAGGGTCGCGAGAGGAGGGCTGATCACCGAGACGAAACCGTTGATGCCCCAGGCCCAGGGGATGAGGGTTTTGTTGCCCGTCTCTTCCAGCGCCCTGATGCCCGTCGGGAAAAACAGGCCCATGATAAGCGCGGGAGGAGCGAGGACCGAGATCACCAGGCCGGTGCGCAGAATGACCGGCTGGCCTGACACGGCATCGGAAATCGCCGCCAGCAGGAACGGGAACATACCCAGGGTCAGTATCAGAGCCACGCCACTCCGGAGAATGATCGTTTCAGGCGGGTGACCTAGCCGGGCTGAAAGCATGCTGCCGAGACCCGCGAAGACGAGCACTGAGGTGATTACGCTGGCGACGGCGTAGACTGGTTCATCAAGAATGAGCATGAATTTCTGGATGAAGAGGATCTCCACGAACATGAAACCGGCACCGATGGCCGCAAAGTAAACAAGCATGCGCAGCGGGCCCGCGGAGTGACCTTTCTTCGTCCGCCAGATCCCCAGAGGCAGAAGAACAAGACAGAAACCGGCCAGTCCGAGCAGTATGAGGGTTACCCCCAGAAGAACATAGCCCCATTCGAGCAGGACCATGCCTGCCGGCCCGAAGGTGCGCCACATGTAGGGCAGGGCCCTGAGCGAGATGAAGTGGGCAAAATAGGGTTTGTCATCCGTGGGCGGGGAAAGGGAAAAAGGTGAATCGGGATCTTTTCCGTTTGCAGCGGCAAGGCCGGCAAGATTCCCGGGAAGAGAGTCGTCCGCAAGCCTGTGATGTGGGCTTTTTTCAGGGTGGGTCGGATCGATGGGGTACAGAAGGTCAAATCCCTCCCGGTCGGCAAAGCGGGTGATCCGCTCGATCTCCCTTTCTTTTAGAGCGGACCGGCTCAACATCATTTCAACCATGTTCCAGCTCCTGACGGCCACCAGATGGCTGGAGGGATCGCGGATGCCCTTTTCTCTCAGGGACTTGGCCAGGAGAGCGAACAGCTTGAGGGGGCGCCTCGGTGGCTCATCCAGTCGAGCGGCGATCACGATCATGCCTTCCTTGCCGAGATGGTCATACATGGCGGAGACGGCCTCGACGGTGAGGAGGTAGTTTTCATAGAGGGACTGCATGCCACTGATCATTCCTGCCAGGCCCTCCACGGGCGGGATGACAATGAGATCGTATCTGTTCCGATCATGCCGGAGAAAGCCTCTGCTTCCGGAGCTGACAGCCCTGACCCCCGGTGTTTCATAGACGGACACATATCCCGGTATCCCGTGTGCAAGAAGATGAAGAAGGGATTTGTTTTTCTCCACCGCCGTAATATCCCGCACTCCGTGCATTTGCGCCCGCTGGATCTCAAGGCCGGTGCCTGCCTCCAGAATCAGTGCCTTTTGCACGTTGCGGGCCCTGTAGGGGAGGCTGAGCAGGGAATGTGGTATGGGCATGGGTCTTCCCGGCCTTATCCCCATCGGGAGAATACCCAGCGATGCGCCGTCAAGAAAGACCCTGGGTCGCGGCGGGACTTCACCCTGATAGGAAAGCGACAGGCCTTCGGCGGGTCTGAGATGTGGGGAACGTATAACACTGATTACGCCCATGGGGCTTGGGATCTCCCGCCAGAGCTCTGTCCCGGGAAGCGTCAGGGCACGGGCAAGGGGCTTGTACTGGGACATCCTGGCATCCGATGGGTTAAGCCAAAGCCAGGTGACAAGGATGAGCGAAAGGATTCCGATAAAGGTTACGGTGCCATGGCGGCGGGCAGGAAAAAGGCCGAGGAAAACGGTCATCATGGCCAGCCCGTAGGGAATAGCCAGGGGATGCCACAGCTCAAGCAGCAAGAGGGCTCCCATGCTGCCCGCTCCTGAGCCCAGAAGGTTGGCACCGTACAGGGGACCGATGCGGCGGGGATGGAGATTGAAACAGAGGATAATGAAGAAGGCCCCGAATAGGAACGGAAGGAAGAGGAGCAAGCCCAGAAGGAGCGGCCAGACCAGTTCGGATGGTTGCCAGACGGCCAGGAAGTTGTCCATGGGTATCCAGGCCAGCAGGTGTCTTCCTGCGGCCATCGAGACCCCGCTGAGGGTCAGGGCGAGAGAGCCGGTGGCATGGGGCCATCTGAGCCAGATATGACGGAACAGGATGAAGAGGGTCCCGCTGCTGGCAAAACCAAGCAGGGCCAGGCTGATGATTAGATAGGCGAAGTGGTACCACTGAAGGAAGGAAAGCACCCTCAGGAGGACGATCTCGAACGCAAGGAGGGTGAAGGAGATGCCGGCGAGCAGGAGTGGGAGGGTTCGATTGCTCAATGGGAACCGGTCAGGGGCACAAAGCGGACGGGGATCAGATCACGGGATCGTATCTCACCGTTTTTTTTCTCCACGAGGACGAGCTTCTGGGTGAAAAACGGGTGCCCAAGTGGAATGATCATTCGCCCGCCGTCTTTCAGCTGTCGTAGCAATGGTGGAGGGATGTGATCGGCTGCTGCGGTGACGATGATGACATCGAAGGGGGCTTCATCCTTCCATCCGAAGTAACCATCACCCTGCCGAAGAACAATATTTTCGTAACCAAGCTGCCGGATGGTTTCTTCGGCTCTCCTGGCCAGTTCCGGAATGATCTCGATGGTGTAGATCTTGCTGGCCAGCCGGCTGATGACGGAGGCGTGATAACCGGATCCCGTCCCCACCTCCAGAATCCTGTCGGAGGGACGGATACCGGCAACCTCACACATATAGGCGACAATGTAGGGCTGGGAGATGGTCTGACCGTAGCCGATGGGAAGCGGATGGTCGGCATAGGCCTGATCCCTGTAGGCAGCGGGTACAAACGCATGCCTTGGTACGCTCTCCATCGCCTTGAGAACTCGCCGGTCGCTGATGCCACGGTCGGCGATCTGCTCCTTGACCATGGTCAGGCGGGCCTGCCGGTACGCTTCGCCCGTTTCAGCCCCCACGGCGGTGCTGGAGAACAGAAAGGCGAGGATCAGGCCGGCAGCGAACGACTTCGACATGGACGTTCCGTTAAGCCATTCCCCCGAGCTTCATGACAGTGAAGATGGGTTTGACCTGCTTCAGGGTTCAGGATTTCGCACGGTCAGCTCACGAGCCTGTGGACGGCTAGCCGACGGGCCAGACCGCGGTGGCCTGCGGTCCCTTGACCCCCTGTTCCTCCCGGAAACGGACCTCTGTACCCGTCTTCAGTTTCTCGAATTCACCTTCCACGAGGCTGTTTCGATGGAAATAAACCTCCCTGCCATCGGGTGAGACAAGAAACCCGTAATTCTCATCCGGGAACAGCTTGCTGATTCTGGCGTTGGGGAGCGGGACGTGATTCTTCGTCTCGCCACGACGCCGACGGGTATAGTCCTGCAGTTTGCGGCGCATGGCATCGAAGGCATCGCGAATGGCCACATAGATATCCTCATGGGCCTCGCGCTTCACCACCAGCTCGGCCTCGGGAACCGTCAAATCAATTCGCACGTGATAGAGTATCCCCTTGTTCTGATGTCTGTGGGGAGCTTCCACCATGATCCTGCAGGCCATGATCTTGTCGTAGAACTGGTCCAGCTTCTCCGCCTTCTCTCTGATTGCGGTTTCCTGGGCCTCGGAAAGGGAAAGATTCCGGGCGGTGATTTGCAAGGGCAACCTCATAAAAATTCCTCCTTGTGTCTTTATTTCACTTGCAGACGGTTTATGACATTATCGACGCCAAAGACATACCAGGCGTCATGTTCTGCCATGTTTCTTTCTATATCATTGGCTACACTTCCATCGAGATTGACGACGTAATTACGGGTTGAAACGAGAATCCGGTCAGCTGCCACAAAGGGGTCGCGTTCCAGCACCAGGCGAACGGCATCCGTGACCTCCGCATCATTGTCCTGTTGCGGGGGGACAACCTCAAGTCCGTTGATCACGTCCCGTCTGCCACGCGTCCACCAGGCAAGGACACCGGCAATCCGCTTGTGGGAGAGGCTGGGGACTTCGCCGTTGAGGGTAATGACGCCATCATCCACCTCCACATCAATTGTGTATCCCTGCAGGGCCGGTTCGCGCATCAGCGTGCCCTGAACGAGATCCCGGATGGCACCATCACCCAGTCGCTCCGACGGGCGGACACGTAAGCGATCGACAACGCCATTCACGCCCCGGACCGATGCGGCCCGTTCAAGTGCCATCTTCTTCGCTGCGATATTCTCCACTTCCCCTTCAAGGGTCACCGTGCCATCCGCAAAGTCAATGCGGATGGGAAAGTGGTGCAGATTGACACGTGCCTCTTTCTCCAGAATCGCACGGATTTTCGTGATCATGTCCTGACTAGCGTTCATGATCTCCTCCTGGAGTTGTCTCACGGGAAAGAAGCGTTCCCCGGATGTTCGTGCTGGGTGCGAAACCGCGTCGCAGGGAGTTCTCGGTGAGGGTGCGCGGTTCGACGAACTGCAGCAGATAGTCCGGCCCCCCGGCCTTGCTTCCGACACCGGAGAGTCTGAATCCACCAAACGGTTGTCTCCCGACGATGGCTCCGGTGATCTTGCGGTTGAGGTAGAGGTTACCAACATGAAACTCTTGACTGGCCCGGGCCAGGTGTTCGGGACTTCTGGAGAATACGCCGCCCGTCAGGGCATAATGGCTCCGGTTTGCGATCTGAATTGCCTCCTGAAAATCCTCTGCCTCTAGGATAGTCAAAACCGGCCCAAAAATCTCCTCCTGGGCGAGCCTGGAATCCGGTTTTGCATGCGTAAAGATGACCGGTCCGACATAATATCCCTGTGTGAAATCACGGGTGTCAATTTCAAGAGCGACTTTTGCCGATGCCTTCCCTTCATGGATGGCGTGAAGGATTCGATCCCTTGCCTGGGCTGAGATGACCGGTCCGACAAACGTGCCGGGCTGCTCAGGTGGCCCAATCCGAAGGCTCTTTGCGGCTTCCATCAGTCGCTCGAGAAAATGGGGGTAAATTCTACCCACGGTAATCACGCGGGAACAAGCGGAGCATTTCTGGCCGGCGTAGCCAAAGGCAGAGGCGATTACTCCGCTGACTGCCTCATCAAGATCAGCGTCATCATCGATGATGATGGCATTTTTCCCTCCCATTTCGGCGATCACGCGTTTGATGTGTGTCTGACCCGGCGTCAGCCTGGCTGCCAGCTCATTGATGCGGCATCCGACGTCCTGGGAGCCCGTAAAGGCGATGAGATTGACTGCCGGATGACGCACAAGATAGTTGCCGAGCACCTCTCCGCTTCCCGGAAGGTAATGCACCACATTTGCAGGCAGGCCCGCGTCCAGCAGCAGCTCAACCAGCTTTGCGGCAATGACCGGGGTTTGGGAGGATGGCTTGATGACGGCCACATTTCCCGTTGCCAGTGCGGCCGAGAGCATGCCGGTAAGAATGGCCAGAGGAAAATTCCAGGGTGAGATCACAAGGACAATGCCGCGGGGCTGATAAAAATAATGGTTTGTTTCGCCACTTACATCGAAATTGATGCCGTCTGCCAGTCGCATGGACTCATGGGCGTAATATCGCAGGTAATCGATCGCTTCGGTCACATCGGCGTTGGCTTCAGGCCAGGTCTTGCCCGCTTCAAGAACTTCCCAGGCTGCAAATTCATCCCGGCGTCCGTGCAGGTTCTCCGCAGCCCGCAAGAGGATGTCTGCGCGATCCGTTGCCGGGAGGGATCGCCATTCCGGCAGGGCCTTCAGAGACGCCTCGATGGCGGCATCTGCCTGCTTCGTTCCGGCTGCTGAAACCCTGCCAACCATTTCCGCCGGATCTGCCGGGTTCCGTGAGACGATCCGGTCATCTGTCCAGACCTCCCGGCCCCGAATGAGCAGGGCATAATCCTCACCCAGTTTGCGGCGAACCGCTTCGATGGCGGAGCGAAAGGACTCGCGTTCCATGGCCTCCGTAAAGCGATGGACGGGTTCATTCGTGAACGTTGATGACGGGGTTTGATGCCTTGCCTTTGTGTCAGCCTTTCCGGCTGGAGCCGGTTTCGCCAGCAACACTTCATCGGGGATCTCTTCCATGAATGCCAGTCTCAGGAAGGACTGGCTGGTGGAATTTTCCAGCAGCCTGCGAACGAGATAGGCCATGCCCGGTATAAGTTCGCCATAGGGGACATAAACCCGCAAACGGTAGCCCTCAGCGCGGATGACCTCCTTAAGATTGTCGGCCATGCCATAAAGCATCTGGAATTCGAAGCTGCCGGGATCAAGGCCGTGATCGCCGGCATACACCATGGCCAGGGCAATGCTACGCACGTTGTGTGTGGCTATCGCCGCCTCAATATGGGGATGGCTGTTGAAAAGGACCCTCAGGCATCGCTCGTAACATGCGTCGGTCAGCCACTTTTCCTCCCATACCGGGGAATCCCAGCCTTCCCGGGCCGCGATCACAGTTTCAAGATCCCAGTAGGCACCACGTACCAGGCGTACTGTGACCGGTGTTCCCCTGTCCCTGGCCCAGTCGATCAGATCGTTGAGGTCGCTCTCCGTGTCTTTCAGGTAGCACTGCAAGGCGATGCCGGCATCAGGCCAGGTGCGGAACTCCGGTTCCAGAAGAATTTCCCGAAAAACGCGCAGGATGATGTTCTTGTAATCGTAGTGCTCCATGTCCAGAAAGATAAATGCCCCGTTGTTCCTTGCCGCTGCAAGGATGGGGCGCAGCCTTTTCTTGATCGCTTCACTGCCTCCCTCCGGATCAACCGGCGATAGTTGGGAATAGAGCGAGGAGACCTTGATGGAGAGGTTCAGCCTGGGCGATGGCCGGTTGCTCACATGATCCAGAAGCTTGTGCTCCGGCCAGCGCCTGACCTGGGGGGCGAGACATGAGATAAGCTCAAGATATCGGTTTTTGTAGTCCTCGGCCTCGGCCTCACTCACCACGGTCTCTCCGAGGAGATCCAGGGAGGTGGCCATGTTCAGCCGACGAAGATGGGCAAGTGTCCCGGATGCCTCAGTGATATCGGCGCCGCCGATGAAGCGCCTGGCAAGGCTTTGGACGGCCATACGTATGGTAGGTGCAATCAAATGGGATGCAGCCCCTGTTGGTGCATGCCTGATTCCCCATTCAGCCGCCCTGGGCAGGGTCAGCGCCTCCTTGCCGAAATATTCCTGAAGGTGGCGTACGAGTTCCCGGTCATCCTCCAGCGAGGGCAGAACATCGATGAAGCGAAGTGCCTGTACCAGAAAATGCTCATTCCTCATCAGGCGGACCAGAAACGAATCCAGCCACTGTCCCGACCCGGGCTTTTCTGTTGCACAGGTGCGCGCCTTCTTCAGAAGATCGAGCCCTGCCTCAAGGACGCGCGGCTCCACAGCCTTTCCAGCATGGAGTGTCCGGTTCATGGCCGCAACCTCCCCGGAACAGGGTATCCGTAAGGATGCATATGGTGAATGGCAGGATTGCTTATCCGGTGTGAGATATCACTTACACAAACATGCCAGTTGAAGGGGATGGAAACGTGCTTGTGGTTCGGGATCCGTGTGGCCACAACCTGATTATAGATGATTTCACCGGGTCTTGATGGCTGGCATGATCCTGCCAGCAATAAAACCGGTTCAGTTTCTGTGACAGGGGTCACATCCGGATGCGAATCGTCCTCATAGAGTTAGGAACAGTTGATGCCTCTCTACCCCACCCCTCCCCAAGAGGGCATCATTCTAAGCCCCGGCGTAGCTGGGGCTTTTTCTTTCTCTGATAGTCATGCGGGAGTCCCGGATGTTGACACGCAATCAAGTCCCTGCCAGTTGGTGATCGAATGGCTGGCGATGCTGCTCAGGGCCTTCATATGGGCGGGCCGGTCGTTCAGGGCCGGGATGTAGCGGAAACGATCGCCGCCGGCCTGCAGAAAAAGATCCCTGTTCTGAATCGCGATCTCTTCAAGGGTTTCCAGGCAATCGGCGGCGAAACCCGGACAAATGACATCCACGCTTTTTATGCCTTCCTTTCCCCATTCTGTCAGAATTTCGCTGGTGTAAGGCTTTAGCCATTCCTCCCGTCCGAACCTGGACTGGAAAGCAAGCATCCATTCATCGCTTTTCAGTCCAAGCGCCCGGGCCAGACGTTCCGCCGTGGCTCGACATTCATCGGGGTAGGGGTCTCCGGATTCAGCATACCGTTGCGGGATACCATGAAAGGACATCAACAGTCGTTCGGCGCGGCCATTCTGCCATTGCTCTTGGACGCTTTCTGCCAGTGCACGGATATAGTCCGGATGGTCGTGATAACCGCGGATGAACCGAAGTTCAGGCTTGTGAGCCAGTTCCCCGAGGGCGGCAGACACGGCGTCAAGGGCCGAGGCTGTGGTTGTTTTCGAATACTGTGGATACAGGGGAAAAACAAGTATCCTGGTACAGCCTTTTTCACACAGGTTTGCCAGGGCATCCCTGATGGTCGGGGATCCGTAACGCATTCCAATCTCAACATGCGCCTTTCCATCAAGCAGGGTCCGCATGGCCCTGCACTGACGTCTGCCCATCGCCACAAGCGGCGCCCCCTCAGGGGTCCAGATGCTGGCATACAGCTTGGCGGAGCGTCCGGAACGAAAGGGAAGGATGATGCCGTGGAGAATGGGCCACCAGAAAAGGCGCGGAAGATCCACAACCCGCCTGTCCCGGAGAAATTCGCTTAGGTAGCGACGAAGGGCCTTCTTTGTTGGCGCTTCCGGACTGCCAAGATTGATCAGCAGGACGCCATACGGCACAGCCATTGGGTTAGATGGTTTCCTTGTTCATGCCGATCAGCTGAAACAGCTCCAGACGGGACGAGGGGTTTTTGAGAAAAGCACCGGTAAGCTTTGAGGTGGTTGTCCAGGCATCCGGTTTCCTTGTCCCCCGGTAACACATGCAGAAGTGCCGGCACTGAATGATGACGGCCACGCCTGCCGGTTTGAGGACGTCCTCGATCACCTGCGCGATCTGCATGGTCATCTTTTCCTGCACCTGCAGGCGCTTGGCAAACACGTCCACGACTCTTGCCAGCTTGGAAAGGCCAACCACCCGGCCGTCGGGGATGTACGCGACATGTGCCTTGCCCACAAAAGGGGCCAGGTGGTGTTCGCAATGGCTGAAAATATCAATGTCCGATACCAGGACAACCTCATCGTAGCCTTCCACCTCTTCAAATGTCTTGAGGAGATGCTCCTTCGGGTCTTCGGCGTAACCCGAGAAATACTCATTGAGGGCCCGGAGCACCCGTTCCGGGGTATCATGGAGTCCTTCCCGGTCGGGATCGTCACCAATGTATTCCAGGATGCCTCGTACGTATTGCATGGCTATCTGGTTATCGGGATCGTTTGGGTCGAAATCTTGCATGGATCCTCCTCGATGGATTTTATTGCCCATCACCAAGGTAGCGGATTTATCCTGATGGCAAAACCCTTATATTGTTGCGGTATGGATCATGGAACGTTCAGGAGAGGACATGACAGTCATTGATATCCTGCGTCACGGTGAGCTGGTGGGCGGTGACAAATATCGCGGGACGACGGATGACCCTCTGACCAGGGAAGGCCGGGCAGGCATGGAAGCAGTCTGGCAATGCTTGAAAGGTGAGGTAGATGTCGTTGTGGCTTCCCCCCTGCAGCGCTGCCGACTTCCGGCCGAGACCTGGGCCGCAGATGCATCCGTTCCCCTCCATCTGGAGCCTCGTTTCAGGGAAATGGAGTATGGCATATGGGAAGGACTGGGCAGGGAAGAGATCGAGATCCGTTTTCCCGGTCAGCTTGAACGCTGGCGATCCGATCCGGTCGGCATGCACATTCCGGGCGCGGAACATCTTGAGGACTTTGCCAGGCGCGTACGGGAAGGCTGGTACGAACTTCTGGAAAGGTTCAGGGGGAGGCATGTGCTGGTCGTCGCCCATTCGGGAAGCATCCGGGTGATTCTGGCCACCGTGCTGGATGCCCCCATCCGGAGTACTCGGCATTTCAGGATGTGTTATTCGTGCTGGAGCCGTGTTCGTGAGGATACCGGCTCTCTCACACTCGAGTTCTTCAATCGACAGTTATTCCCTCAGTAGTTTTCCTGCCATTTCGCAGACATGGGCGCCATAGGCCCTGGCGGCGGAAAGTTGCGCATCCGTGATCCCTGCTGGCATTCCTTCGTGATTGCCTGTCCTGGCATATGGCCCCCACTGCAGGCCGGCATTGGCGTAACCGGTGGCATCCCTTGGGAAACCGATCACAATCATGCCGTGCTCCAGGAAATTCGAATAAAGACTCGCCAGGGTCAGTTCCACGCCACCTCCGGCACCACCAAATCCTCCGCCTGTCGCAAAAACTCCGCCCACCTTTCCCGCCAGTGCATTCTCCAGCCAGAGACCTGCTGCAAGATCGATGAGTTTCTTCAATTGCCAGGCCATGGAACCCATATGGACGGGGGTCCCAAAGAGAATCACGTCGGCTTCCAGCAGGTCGTGGGGTGTTGTATCCACTGCCTTCCGGAGGCGGACGTCAGCCTGGTTATCGAAGGCCTTGATCCCGGCTGCAATGGCGGACGCCATCTTTTCCGTGTTGCCATAGTCGGAGTGAAATACGATCAGAACCTGCATGCGACCCTGTTTGCCGTGACTCGGTTCATCTCGCCCATGTCATGCATGTCCGGCATGCAGGGACAACTGATCCGGCTCAATGCCCAGCGCCTTTGCCCCAAGATGCCAGCGGTTCTCGACCGGTGCCTGGAAGATGATTTCATGGCTGGCGGGCGCAATCAGCCAGTCATTCCGGTTGATTTCCTGCTCAAGCTGGCCTCCCGCCCAGCCCGCATACCCCAGCATCAGCATGAAGTTTTCCGGACCGTTGCCGCTGGCAATGTCCTCGAGCACATCTCTTGAGGTGGTCAGTTGGATGTCGGGTGTGATGTTCAGGGTGGATTCGTAGCGGTATCCGCCGTTATGGATGACAAAACCACGAAACGGTTCCACAGGTCCCCCTTCATAGGTGGGGATGTCCAGAAGCCTGTTCCCGGTCAGCTGCATATCACTGAGAACGGAACCCACCGAGATGTTGTGGGGACGATTGATCAGAAAGCCCATGCAGCCCTCGTCATCGTGGTGGCATATCAGGACGACACCATAATGAAAATTCGGATCCATCAGGGATGGCATGGCCAGGAGAAAATGCCCTTTCAGCTCACATAACTGCACAGGGTTCCTCCTTGCTTAGGGAGCGCGCCATTTGAATCGCCTTCATGAGACTACTATAGCTTACACTGGCCGAACCGGCGCGGTCCAGTCCGGTGCCGTGATCCGGACTGGTGCGCACGAAGGGGAGACCGAGGGTAATGTTTACCGCTGCCCCGAAGTTGAGCGCCTTGATGGGAATAAGTCCCTGATCGTGATAACAGCATACGATGGCATCGAAACAATTCCGGTGATCCCGGGAAAAAAGCGTGTCCGCGGGCAGGGGACCTTCCACCGGAATGCCTTCGCGACGCGCGAGCCGGACGGCGGGTTCAAGGATATCCAGCTCTTCCCTGCCGAAATAGCCCTTTTCTCCCGCGTGCGGATTCAGACTGCACAGGGCAAGGTGCGGACGTTTTATGCCGAAACGGTGTTTTAGTTCACGGCTGACGATGCGCAGACAGTCAAGGGTGCTTTCACGGCTCAGGTGGCATGGGACCTCCCGGATCGACATGTGTGTCGTCAGCAGGGCCACCCTGAGCTTATCTGCGGCGAGCATCATGACCACATGTTTGGCCTTTGCCAGATGGGCCAGGAATTCGGTGTGCCCGGGAAAGGCAAACCCCGATCGCTGGAGAACGGATTTGTCGATGGGACCGGTGATCATTGCCCGGGCATGACCATCAAGACATGCACGAGCAGCTGTCCGGATGCAGTGGATGACATCGTCCGCCGTCTCGACAAGTGGGGTTCCGCAGGTGACGGGATGCTCATGGCTGATACCCGCCGGCCAGCAGTTCAATGAGGCGCTGTCAGGGGTGGAAGACAGTTCAGGCAGTGGTCGAATGCCGATGTCCAGGCCGATTTCTCCGGCCCGGCTTTTCAACCATGCAGGTGAGCCAATGACAATGACGTCCCTGAATTCCTGTGGCCGGGCCGTAAATGCACGCAGCACACAGTCTGGACCCACACCGGCCGGTTCCCCCAGGGTGAGTACCATGGGGGGTGGTTTTCTGCTAGCACCCCTTTCGTTCAATGACAGCCTTTGCCTTAAGCTGCGCAAGCCAGCGCGGCAGCTGATCCTGCATGTCGGCTTTCAGTAACATGGTCTGGATCCTGTCCCGATAGGCCTCAAATGAGCTGGGATCCACACGCCGTCTGGCCACAACCCGGATAATGTGGAGCCCAAACTCCGATTCGATCACACCGCTTGTTTCTCCGGGTTTCATTCCAAAGGCTGCTTCCTCAAAGGTTTTAACCATCTGACCGCGCCTGAACCATCCGAGATCTCCTCCCTTCGCGGCGCTGGGACCTTGAGAAAGCTCCTTGGCACGGGTTGCGAACTCTTCATCGGACGCATTTTTGAGTTCTTCCGCGATCTTTTCGGCACGCTCCCGGATTTTGGCCTTGGTTTTTTCATCGGCCCGTTTCGGCATCTGGATGAGAATGTGACGAGCGTGGACCTCTTCATAGCTCTCCTTCCTTGGTTCCGGCTCATGAATACGCTCGTCTGTCACGTAAAGAAGATGAAAGCCTGAAGGTGAGCGCAGGGGCAACGACACTTCATGCAGCCCCAGGTTAATGACCGAGGCAAAGCGCGGCGGCAGGGAGCCTTCCGAGAACCAGCCGATATCTCCACCCTGGGCGGCATCGGGCGAATCGGAATTAAGGGCCGCCAGGCGGCTGAAATCCTCACCGTTGAGAATCTTCTGGCGTATCTCTTCGGCCCGCTCGCGGATTTTCTTGACCTCTTGTGGTGTAGGATCGGATGGCAGGGAAAGAAAGATCTGGGCCAGGCGGATTTCCCGCATGGGTCTGGGGGTTTGCAGGTACTTTCTGTAATACTCGCGCATGGACTCTTCACTGACCCGGAGCCTGGAACGGACGGCGATATTGATCAGCTTGGAAATCAGCAGTCGTTCGCGAAGGGTTTTACGGTAGCTGGCCGGGTCAATTCCCTGGGCCTTCAGAATCTCCGGCAGCTGGCCGGCCGGTATATTGTTTTCGGCTTCCACGTTGGCGATGGCGAGGTCAACATCCTCTTCATCAACCTTCAGACCAAGTTTTTTTGCTTCATGCAGCTCCAGGGTCTGAATGATGCGCCCCTCCAGCGCCCGGTCCCGAAGGATTTTCTTGTCACTGAGGTCAGTCTTGCCGAGTTGCTGGGCCAGCATTTGTGCATCCTGCTCGACCTGATAACAGGTAATCGCTTCTTCATCGACAATGGCCGCGATGCGATCAAGGATCTCAGCCTGTGCCGGCATAGCGAAAAACAGCGACAGGGAAAGTATCGTTATCAAGGAATACATGCATTCTCCTACAGAAAAAATTCAGACAGCTGGCAGGGAGGGGCAGGCTCCGGGAAAAACAGCTGATTTGATGATGTTCACAAGGCTATATGGAATTCATCCTATGGACCAACACTACCTAGCCCCTTAAAACGAAGCATCACGCGTACCCCCAGGTCAGCTTGAGCGGTGGTGCTGCTTGTGCGATCCAGCCGGTAGCCTTCGAGCTGAATCTGCCAGCAAGGATGTCTGTATTCCACGCCTATGCCAGCCAGCTGGGTGGTTCTGGAAATCATATTATAATACCAGCTTCCGAGGATTCTCCAGCGGCTGGCGATACGGACCTTGGCGAGGACGTTTGCGGACTGCTCCTCCGGGCTTACATAGCGCGCGTCGGTAAGCCTGTATGCGAGATGCAATTCATGACCGAATGATGAGATCCATTCCGCCCCGGCCTGGGCCGTGGCGAAAAACCGCCCGCCGGGATCGTATTGTCCGCGCGCATAGAGCCCCAGAGAGGGTAGCGGTTTGAACATCGCGTCGGCAATCAGGTTGGAAAAGGGTCGCGGCGTCAACTGGATGGCTGGATCCACCCGTTTTCGACGCAGGTTATAACTGATTCCCGTTTTAAGCAGCATGATGGTCTGGTTTTCATGGGTATCCCTGTTCCTGCTTTCCAGCCTGTTGGCAAGCAGGAGGGTAATTCGGTGCGCGCTTTCGATACGGTCGGTTCCTGAAAATCGGTTGTTCGACATGAGATTCTCAAGAGTCAGTTTTCCGAAAGCGGAGTCAAAATTGGGAAGCAGGGACTGGTCGCCAACCCCAACCAGGTCGTAGCGCAGGGTAGGCTCGATGCTGTGACGCAAGGTGCCGTTCGCAAAGATCCGCTCGATTACGGCCATGGTTTCCAGGCCGAACTCGGCGCTTGAAAGGTTTGAGTCCCGCCCCGGGGGGGCGTCCCTCAGCCAGTAACGGGTATGCTGAACCCCGGAATGCAGTTTTACGCTGATGCCGCCACCAGGGCTTTCCCACGGAATTTCAAAATAGGGGTGAAGGTTTATGCGCCAGCCGTCCTCCCCAAGCTTGCGTTCAAACCGGGTGGTCTGCTGATCAAAATGAACGAGGAGGCGCTGATCAAAAAAGGGGAAGACGAACTGATTCTCAAAACGGGGCAGGACCCTGAGCGTGGCCTGATTACTGGTCCGGGTGAGGTCTTGCTGATGGCGTACCCACAAGCTCCAGCTGTTGACCTCCTTTTCCCATGCAAGGGTTGCCCGGCTCTGGAGGTAGCGCTGGGACGTTTCGTTGTAGTCAGAAGAAAAATCGGCCAGATAATCCCGATCGCTTACATGATCGGCCTCTATCGAAAGATGGGTTGAAGCCGGAGTTTCCCACTGTGTCCTGGCCTTCAGGCGCCCACGGCTTCGTCCGAGAACAGCGTCATTCAACCATTCGCCCTGGAGGAACTCATTCCCGTAGCGTGAAACGTGGCGGAATTCCAGTTCGGGCCGGATGCCCCGGGCGCTCATCCAGTGGGGGGTCAGGGTAATATCCAGACTTGGAGTTGGGGCAAAATAGTAGGGAAGGGACAGTTCTGTTCCCCGCCGTTTTCCGCTGGCGAACGTCGGGGTAAGAAAGCCGGACTTTCTTTTCAGGGGTTCCTTCCAGTAGGGGGTGTAAAGAACCGGAACCCCCTTGATGTAAAAAAAGGCATTTCTTGCTCTCAGCTCACCCTCGTTCTGATCCAGGGTGACTTCCTCGGCGGCCAGCGACCACGCTTCATCGCTGTGAGGGCAGGCTGAGAAGACCATATCCCTGGCGTGGAATGTTGTCAGGTCGAGTCGTTGCAGTTCATCGGCATGCAGGTGCTCCCCGTCAGGAAAAATCATCTCCGCCTTCCTCAGGGAGCCGGTGTTGTCCACGGTGTTCAACTCCCCTGATTCGGCGTGAATCTCCCCCCTGGGTGAGGTGATCACGACGTGACCTTTGACGCGAAGCTGCTTCCTGCCCGGATCATACTGCAGCTCTTCGGTTTTGAGTGTTTCCTCGCCGCGTATGACCTCCACGTTGCCAGTGGCGGAAACAACACCTTCGGAGTCGCGCTTGACCTGATCGGCAGTAAGGTCCATCGCCTGTGACCAGGCGTGGGGGCTGCAAAGCATGATGAGGCAGAAGAGAAAGCGCTTCACGGTCTGGAGTGGGGCACCTTTTCCGGCTTACTGCCGAGGCTTGCGGGCATACCCGAGGTAGTTGACGGACAGGTCATCTGAAAGGGCAAACCGGTTGGAAAGCACCTCAAACGACATGCCCCTGAGGTCTTCCACTTCCAGTCCGGCCCGCCGAAGAAGCCCGACCAGCTCGGAAGGTCGAACAAACTTGTCGTAATGATGGGTCCCTTTTGGCAGCCAGTTCAGGACGTACTCCGCCCCCACTATGGCCACAAGAAAGGACTTCACCGTTCTGTTGAGTGTGGCGAAAAAGAACGCCCCACCCGGCTTGAGCATGCGCACACAGGCCTCCACGGTGCTTTCCACGTCCGGCACGTGCTCAAGTACCTCCATGCAGGTGACCACGTCATAGGTATCGCTGTGGGTCTCGGCCCAGGTTTCCGCGTCACTGCAATGGTAACCGATGGTCCATCCGCTTTCCCTGGCGTGCAGGCGGGCAACAGCCAGGGCTTTTTCTGACCGGTCGATGCCGGTCACCTTCGCTCCCCTGGTTGCCATCGCTTCCGCCAGGATGCCACCCCCGCAACCGACATCGAGGGTTTCTGCCCCCTGCAGCTCATGGTGGCCGGCAATGTAGTCCAGGCGGATCGGATTGATCCGGTGCAGGGGCCGAAACTTGCCGTCGGGATTCCACCACTCCCTGGCCAGCGCCTCGAACTTTTCGATTTCCTCTGGGTCATAGTGATGATTCATAAGCCGGCATCCTAACGTGCCGGGTAATGAACAGCCATCGGGATTCGGTGATCCAGGATTGCGGCATTTGGATACTTGCGGGTAGTCTGAGCACATGTTGGCAAGACTCATCTTCTGGCGTCTGATGCAGGCACTTCCAAGCATTCTCGGGGTCGCAACCGTAGTTTTCATGCTCATTCATCTTGTGCCGGGGGATCCGGTGGATGCCCTGCTTGGGGAAACAGCGCTCGAGGCAGATCGTGAGGCCCTGAGGCAGTCGATGAATCTCGATAAGCCTCTCATCCAGCAATACGGTCATTTCATGTCGGGGCTGTTCAGGGGTGACTGGGGGCGAAGTCTGATTGATCAGCGACCGGTTCTGGAACGTATTTCCGAAAGGCTTCCAGCCACCCTGCAGCTTGCGGGATGCGCCCTTGTTCTGGCTGTCGCAATGGCCTTGCCACTGGGTTTCTGGGCTGCCCGTCATGCGGGAACCGGCCGTGACATGACGGCCATGGGTTTTTCGTTGCTGGGCGTATCCATCCCCAATTTCTGGCTGGGGCCCATACTGATGCTGGTCTTTTCGCTGGGTCTCGGCTGGCTTCCTGTTTCCGGTCGAGAGATGCCGAACAGCTGGGTGTTGCCGGCCGTAACACTGGGGACGGCCCTGGCCGCGGTGCTCTCCCGTATGGCCCGATCAAGCTGGCTGGAGGCGATGGGCTCGGATGCCATTCGTACCGCCCGATCCATGGGTGTGCCAGACAGGCGCCTTTGGTGGTGGCATGGTGCCCGTTTGGCCGCCATCCCCGTCATAACGCTGTTTGCCCTTCAGATGGGCGCAGTCCTTGGGGGGGCAGTGATTACAGAGACCGTGTTTGACTGGCCGGGTCTGGGCCTCCTTACCATTGAGGCCATTCAGAGACGGGATTACCCGCTTGTCCAGGGGTGCGTGCTGGTGATCGCCCTGTTTTACGTCCTGGCGAATCTGATCGCCGATCTGCTGGGAATCTGGCTGGATCCTCGCCAGAGAAGTAACCGTCGCGATGGGTAGACCTGAAACCGCCACATTCCAGATCTTCATGCGGCCCGGCCTGACCCTGTCCTTTTCCGCCCTTGGCATCGTTGGCATGTTGCTTGTGGCCGCCCTGATCCATGGCGCGGATGGACACGCGGTGGACCTGGATGCCGTCCTGGCTTCCATGTCCTTGCAGCACCCTCTGGGTTGTGACGCCCTGGGCAGGGATGTTCTGGCCCGGCTGGCCGAGGGTGTCCGTCTGTCGCTTGCCGTTGGTTTCAGTGTGATCCTGATCAGCGCCCTGATCGGTATTCTCATCGGAGTTATCTCAGGCTGGCGTGGGGGGTGGGTTGATACCCTTCTCATGCGGCTTACCGACATCGTACTTTCCTTTCCCGGGATCCTGCTGGCCATAGCCCTGGCCGCCATGCTGGGCCCGGGTGTGGATAAACTGGTCCTTGCCCTTACGACGGTTGGCTGGGTTGGATTTGCCCGTCTTTCCAGGGCTCAGGTACTCTCACTCAAGCATGAGATGTTTGTTCAGGCTGCCAGGGTTTGTGGTTCGGGCACCGCCTACATTGGCTTGCGACATCTTTTGCCGAATATCGCCGCCCCCCTGCTGGTGGAGGCCAGCTTTGGTCTGGCGGCGGTGATCATTGGCGAGGCAGGCCTGTCGTTTCTCGGTATCGGGGTGCAGCCGCCGGATGCCTCCCTTGGAACCATGATTCGTGAGGGCACCGGCCTGATGCTGGTTCAGCCCTGGCTTGTGATCTGGCCGGGGTTGTCGCTCTTCCTTCTTGCCATGTCCGTTAACCTCCTGGGGGATGTCCTGCGTGACATGCTGGATGTGCGTACGGATATCGGGTCATGAACCGGCATCTGGTTGTTGGCTTGAGGGGAATCCGGCTTGGCGATCAGGAACGGGAATGGTTTTCCAGATGGCCACCACTGGGTGTCATCCTGTTTGAACGCAATACCCGGGATGCCGATCAGGTCAGGTCCCTTCTGGATGAGGTTCGTGCGTGCTGCGGGCCAGAGGTCTGGGCAGCCGTTGATGAGGAGGGGGGGCGCATAAGCCGCATGCACTGGCCTCCCTTCAGTGAACGTCTTCCCTCAGAGGCGTATGGAGCCATGTATGAGGAGGACCCTGAGAAAGCCATCAGGGCGGTTTACGAGGATGCGCGGACGACTGGCCATGCATTGAGGAGGCTGGGATTTACCCATAATTGTGCCCCCGTGCTCGATGTTTTTCACCCGCTGGGGAATGCCGTGATTGGCGATCGTGCCTATGGAAGACATGTGATGGCTGTTTGCAAGCTGGGGCTGGCCTGCATTCAGGGATTTCATGCGGCGGGCATCGAGGCCATAGGCAAGCACTTTCCCGGCCACGGGCGGGCTGATGCCGATTCACACCTGGTGGTACCCCATGTCGAGGCATCTGCGGATGCCCTGCTCTCCGAGGCCGAACCGTTCCGTTTCGCAATCAGGAATGGATTAAGGCATATCATGACGGCACATGTGATATATTCTGATATCGAGAGGAAAGTAGCCACCCTGTCCAGGTACTGGCTCCTGGACGTCCTGCGAGGCCAATTTGGATTTAGCGGGTGCATCTGGAGTGATGATCTGGGCATGAAGGGTGCGGGTTCAGATGTGCAGGTTGCCGCATCTGGTGCCCTTGCAGCAGGATGCAATGTGCTTCTTGTTTGCGATCCGGCCCATGTTGCGCATTTGTACGAGTCGGCCCTGATGGGATGAGTGTCGTGACCAAGGGGTTGTGGTCCATGAAAAAACGGTGGAGGTATCGCGCGTGTCGGGATTATTGAGCAGTGAAGAGCTGAAACGTTTCAATCGCCACATCATCCTGCCACAGGTGGGAATAGAGGGGCAGGAGAAACTCAAGCGGGCAAGAGTGCTCTGCATAGGTACCGGCGGCCTTGGCAGTCCTGTTTCCCTGTATCTGGCCGCAGCCGGGGTTGGCACCCTCGGTCTGGTGGACTTTGATGTCGTGGATGAAACCAATCTGCAACGTCAGATCGTCCATACGACAGCAGACATAGGCCGCCCCAAGGTGGAGTCCGCCAAAGACTCCCTGCTGAAACTCAATCCGTATCTGGATGTTCCATTGCACAGGGAGGGGATCACACGGGCCAACGTACGTGGCATCGTCAGCCAGTACGACATGGTTGTTGACGGAACGGACAACTTTCCCACGAGGTATCTCGTGAACGATGCATGCGTTCTGGAGGGCAAACCACTGATCTATGCATCCATTTTCCAGTTCGAAGGCCAGGCAACCGTGTTCAACTATCAGGATGGTCCCTGCTACCGTTGCCTTTATCCGGAGCCTCCACCCCCCGGGATGGTTCCTTCCTGTGCCGAGGGAGGCGTGCTGGGTGTGCTTCCAGGTGTGATCGGTGTGATTCAGGCGACCGAAGCCGTCAAAATCATTCTGGGCAAGGGTCGAACCCTGGCCGGTCGTCTGATGCTCTACGATGCCATGGATATGCATTTCAGGGAGGTCAGGCTCAGACGGGATCCCGCATGTCCCGCCTGCGGTGAGCATCCATCCATTCATGAGGTCCTTGAGTATGAGCAGTTCTGTGGCTTGCCTCCGACAGAATCCTCCGGGATGGAGGAAGAGCTGGGTCCGGATGACATTACACCCAGGGACCTGGCCAGAATGCTTGAGGAAGATCCCGAGCTGTTTGTTCTGGATGTACGCGAGCCCTTTGAAGTGGATATCTGCAGGATAGAGGGTTCATGGGAAATCCCCCTGGGTCAGTTACAGGTCCGGTTTGCCGAGGTGCCAAGGGATCGGGATGTTGTGGTCCATTGCAAATCCGGCGGGCGTTCGGCTCAGGCGGTGGAGTTCCTGAAGAGCAGGGGATATACGCGGGTTAAAAATCTGGCGGGTGGTATTCTGCGCTGGATCGAGGATGTTGATCAGAGCCTCAGCAGGTACTGATCTCCCTTTCTGCTGGCTCGGACGACAACCGTACCGTCTGGCATGGGCAAGGTTTCGTGAACGGGCAGGGGAAGTGGCCTCGGGAAAGGGGCAGGAGATCATCTGGGCCTGTGAGCATGATCCTGTGTATACCACTGGCCACAGAGGTGCCGATAACCGGCTTGCAGGAGCACTGGGGGCTCCCTTCGTGCGTACGGATCGTGGTGGTGAAACAACCTTTCATGGGCCGGGGCAACTGGTCCTGTATCCGGTGATCCATTTGCGCCGGCGTGGTATCGGTATCCGAGATTATGTCTTCCTTTTTGAACAGTCCTGTCTGGATCTCCTGGAGGGCCTTGGGCTCAGGGCGGGGCGCAAACCGCACCTGCCGGGCATCTGGATCGATGATGCGAAGCTTGCCTCGATTGGTCTGCGTGTCAGCCGCGGTGTGGTCTATCATGGCATGAGTCTGAATGTCTCTGTAGCACTTCCATGGTTTGAGGCCATTCGTGCCTGTGGCACTTCCCTTCCGGTAACGAACATGGGTTCGCACCTCAGGGATATTCCGGATTTGCCCGAGCTGGCGGGGATGTGGGCCGGCCGTTTCCGGCATCTGCTCGAAATGGCCGTTTTTCCGTTTACAGCATTATAACAAGCCGCTATGGTTTGCCGCCTTTTTGCAAGGAGGGTAACCATATCCCCCCTTATATACCCATCGGAGGTTTGCCATGGCCTTGAGCCAGAAGCATTTGGCCCAATTTGAGGAACAGCTTACAGCCTTGCGCAAGGACCTTGAGCAAGGGCTGAGCCAGACCATCCATACGCTCCACAAGGAGCAGGCGGGAGCGTTCCCTGATCCGACGGATCAGGCGAGCGTGGAAACCGAGCGCGACTTTGATCTGAGGATCCATGACCGTGAACGCAAGCTGATCAAGAAGGTGGATCAGGCCCTGCGTCGAATCAAGGATGGTACTTTCGGTATATGTGAAAGTTGTGGAGCCAATATCGGGCTTAAGCGTTTGCAGGCCAGGCCGGTCACGACCCTGTGCATTGACTGCAAGATGGCCCAGGAACATGAGGAGCGCACCCTCGTCGACTGAATCCTGCTGAGGGCGGGATTCGCTTCCTGGGAACGGAACAGATTAATTGAAGTAAGGTGGATGAGCCACCGGGCTCCCGGGTTCTATAAGATTAAGATCGATGGAACAGGCTGAATCAGGCGGGCTGGGCGGATGCGACCCCGTCGAGCCTTGGCATGGTCTCTTTCCCTGCCAGTTCCTCAATGACCCAGGAAGATTCATCGGCCAGCAGGGTCTTGACCAGCTGAATGTTCATCTCGTGACCCGTCCGCTTTCCTTCGAAGGCCCCGACAATGGGGTAACCGGTCAGGCTAAGGTCACCGACGGTGTCGAGGATCTTGTGGCGGGTGCATTCGTTTTCATATCGCAGGCCGTTTTCATTGACGACCCTGAAGGCATCGAACACCAGCGCGTTTTCAAGGGATCCCCCCAGGGCCAGACCCGCCTTTTGCAGGGCCTCTATCTCGTGCAGGAAGCCGAACGTTCGGGCCCGGCTTACCTCTCGTGTGTAGGGCTGTTTGGCAAAGTCGATACTCACCTGGCGGCTGCGCAGCATGGGATGATCGTAGTCGAGAAGATAGCTTACCCTGAATCCTGAGGCAGGATAGATGGAACAGCGCTTATCCCTGTCCTCAACACACACCATCTTCTTGATGCGCATAACTTTTTTGGGCTTGTTCTGACTCTTGATGCCGGCACACTGGAGGAGAAAGACGAACGGACCCGAGGATCCATCCATGATGGGCACTTCCGGCCCCTTCACATCGATGTACGCATTATCAATGCCCAGGCCGGCCATGGCCGAGAGGAGATGCTCCACGGTTGCGATGCGAACATCACCGATCCCCAGGGTTGTACACAGCCTGGTATCCACCACATAGTCCGCCTTGGCCGGGATGTGAATGTCAGGGTCCAGATCGGTTCTGCGGAAGATGATTCCGGTATCTTCGGGAGCGGGTTTCAGGGTGATTTCAACCTTCAAGCCGGTGTGCAACCCGATGCCGCTGCACCGTATCGCTTGATCCAGGGTCCTTTGAGGGATCATGCAAACCTCCAACGTTCTGCCAATAAACTTGCAGCCCGTTGGCTGCGAAAGCTACTGATCCAGCCGCTCCATGCGCGTAATCCATGGCACAACTGAGCGCATCCTGCCAGAAAATGGGCGAACTTCAATCGGTTTGCCGTCGAATCCACGTTGGCACGGCCAGAATATCCTCATCGTACGCCGGCTCATTGCCGAAGAGAGGGGAATGAACCACGTTGCTGGAATCCGTTTGCACGACCTTCGCATCCGTCCCCGTTTTCAGTACAGGTGTCGTCAGAGGCAGGGGCGGTTGTTCCGTTTTGACCCCTGAAATTTTGGCCTTGGCCTCATTTGCCAGACCGGTGGCCACGACGGTTACCCGCATCTGATCCCCCGCATTCTGGTCATAGACCATGCCGCAAATGATGTTTGCGTCCTCATCCGCCATGTTATGGATGATGCTTACGGCCTCATTGTATTCGGCCAAGGTCATGTCTTCATTTCCCGTGACATTGACCAGGATCCCGAAGGCACCGTGGATGTCCACGTCCTCCAGGAGGGGTGAGGAGATCGCCCGCTCCGCGGCCTCGCAGGCACGGTTTTCGCCACTGGCAACACCCGATCCCATCATGGCCATTCCCCGGGTTTCGCTCATGACCGCCTTCACGTCGGCGAAGTCCACGTTGATGTATCCGGTGTGGGTGATCAGTTCGGAAATACCGCGAACTGCCTCCAGCAGAACGTCATCCGCCTTGCGAAAGGCATCAAGCATGGAGGTGTGCTTGCCAACCGCACCGATCAGTTTCTGGTTCGGAATGATGATCAGCGTATCGGCGTACTTGCGCAGTTCAGCGATGCCGGCTTCTGCCTGGCGCATGCGCCGGTTGCCTTCGAACTGGAATGGCTTTGTCGCCACGGCCACGGTTAGGATCCCCATATCCTGCGCCACTTCGGCGATGATGGGTGTTGCTCCGGTTCCGGTTCCCCCTCCCATGCCGGCTGTGATGAATACCATGTCTGTGCCCGTCAGGACTTCCCTGAGCCGTTCTCGCTCGGCTTCAGCGGCCTGGCGGCCAATCTGGGGATTGGCACCGGCACCCAGGCCGCGGGTGATATCCGCACCAAGCTGGATACGAATGGGCGCCTTGCTCTCCATAATGGCCTGTGAGTCCGTGTTGGCGGCAATAAACTCCACCCCCCTGAGGTCCTGTTCGATCATGTTGTTGATCGCGTTTCCTCCACCGCCTCCAACGCCTATGACCTTGATTTTGGCTGACTGTCCGATGGTGTCTTCCAGAGTATATAAAGTCGTCATGTTGTTCCTCCTGTTTCCTCTGATTTTGTTTAAGGCTGGTCCCCGAACCAGCTCCTCATGCTCTCCCATATCCTGCTCAGTAGGTTCTTCTTCGCCTTGCCCACGGGTTTTCGGCTGCAATAGCGCTGGGCATAGCGAATCAGGCCAACGCCGGTGGCGTACACCGGACTGGAGACCACATCCACCAGCCCCCCGATCCCCTGTGGTTTGCCCCGCCGAACCGGCATATCAAAAATTTCCTCTCCAAGCTCTACAATGCCGTCCAGCAGGCTTGATCCGCCGGTAAGAACAAGCCCTGCCGCCAGCAGTTCCTGGAAGCCGGAACGGTTCAGTTCCGCCTTCACCAGTTCAAAGATCTCCTCCACTCTGGGTTCGAGGATTTGCGCCATCACCTGGCGCGGCATGGGTCTGGCCGGCCGGCCACCCACGCCCGGAATTTCAATCTGTTCCTCGGGAGAAATGGCGGAAACCATGCAGGCGCCGTATTTCCGCTTCAGCTGGTCGGCCTCGCGGGCCGAGGTCCGAAGGCCCACCACCAGATCATTGGTCAGATGATCTCCACCCAGGGGGATCACCGTTGTGTGACGAATGGCCCCGTCCAGGAAAACGGCGATATCGGTCGTTCCACCTCCGATATCCACGAGCACAACGCCGATGTCCTTTTCATCCTGCTGGAGGACCGCCTCGCTGGCGGCAAGTTGCTCGAGAATCATGTCGGCCACATCCAGACCACACCGGTTGCAGCATTTGATGATGTTCTGGGCTGACGATACCGCACCGGTCACGATGTGAACCTTGGCCTCGAGGCGAACACCGCTCATGCCTACCGGCTCACGGATGCCATCCTGATGATCGATGACGAATTCCTGGGGCAGGATGTGCAGGATCTTCTGGTCGGCAGGAATGTTCATGGCCCGCGCGGCATCAATGACACGTTCCACGTCCTCTTCAGTCACCTCGCCACTTTTCGTGGCAACCACGCCGTGGCTGTTGATCCCCCGGATATGACTGCCGGCAATGCCGGTATAAACCGATTTGATTTCAACACCGGCCATCAGCTCGGCTTCCTCGACCGCCATGCGGATCGATTCCACGGTGCTCTCGATGTTCACAACCACCCCTTTTCGCAGTCCGCGAGAGGGGTGGGTGCCGATGCCGATCACATCAAGCCGGTCATCGGGTGTTCGCTCGGCAACAATGCAGGCGATTTTGCTGGTGCCGATATCAAGTCCGACCATGAGCGGGTCATGCTTTGCCATTAGATTACTCCTCCATGCTGGGCTTGACGGATAAACCAGCGTTCCGGATACCTTGCGTCGATTTGCCATTTGCCATTGCGCCAGGGGGATTTGCTCATGAGTGAGTACACCCTGTCGATAACAGCGCCGGTTTTCGTTCCCCGGGGCAGCAACCATCGCTGTCCACTGTCAAAGTAGAGTTTCCAGGACGCCTTTTCGCCAAGACATTCGCTTAACCGGCCAATCAGGGTCTGGTTTCTTGCCGCCAGAGTCGTCAATAGCCGGGTGGCCTCCGGCAGGGACTTCTCCGGCATCCGAAGCAGGGGCAGGTCATAATCCTCGCCGTGGTGAAGCTGCCGGTAGGCCTGGCCTTTGGCATCAACCAGATAGATGCCATCCTGACCCGCCCAGAGAGCCACAGGACGCCGGAGCCGGGGAGATATCACCAGTGTGTGCGGCAGCCTTCGCTCAACCCGGACTTCGTCGAGATCCGGGAAGGCATCAAGAAGGACGTGTCGAATGTAGGCCGGTCGGGAATGGACGAAATCCAGGCTGTTTCCCAGCGTGTGCCGGATGGCTTTCTTGAGTGATTCATCCGCGTGGACGATGTTGATCCGGTGGATGCTGAACAGCTCATTGCCCAGATACGCCAGCAGGCCGGCGCCTGTCGTTGCCAGTAGCGCCACACCCAGGCCAAGGATGCGCCGCCCGAACTTGCGCCAGTCTCTTGCGGGCCGGTTGCGGCGGTTCTTCCTCAGCATGCGCGTGTCTCCTCGGATTTGAGGGAGGCCGTTTCCAGAATCCGCAGGCATAAATCATCGAATGAAATGCCTGCGGCTGCAGCGGCCTTGGGCAGGAGACTGGTTTCAGTCATGCCCGGGATGGTGTTGATTTCCAGAATGTACGGTTCTCCGCCATCGGCAACAATCATGTCCACCCGGGGAGCACCCGAGCAGCCGAGCGCCTCAACGGCCTGTTCCGCCCGCTGCATGCAGAGGCGCAGGGTTTCAGCCGGCAGCCGGGCCGGACAGAAGTATTCCGTGGCGCCATGGGTGTACTTGGAATTAAAGTCATAAACGCCGGAATGGGGTGCAACCTCGACAGGGGGGAGTGCGTGGCCGTTTAACACCGAAACGGCGACCTCAGTCCCCTTAACGGGGATTTCCGCCATCCACTCGGAGAGACGGTCGATGGACAATGCCGCCCATTCCTGCGGCGAATGAATAAATCTCAGGCCAATGCTGGAACCCTGGCTCACGGGCTTGAGCACAACCGGATAACGAATGGGCCCGCTTTCCCCGATCGGGATGTCAACGGGGACAGCCAGACGGGCTTCTCTCAATATCACCTTGCACAGATGCTTATGCATGCACAGGCTGGTGGAGCGCACACCCGAACCGGTGTAAGCGATACGCATGATTTCCAGCATGCCCTGGACACAACCGTCCTCACCAAGCCAGCCATGCAGGGCCAGCATGGCTGTTCGGATATCCGCCTCCCTGATCTGCCGCGGCCAGTCTTCCTGAACATCAATGCCTACTGCGTCAATGCCCTGTCGTTTCAGTGCCTTTAGAATCGCCTCGCCGGAGCGCAGGGAGATTTCCCGCTCCGCGGAGCAGCCGCCCATCAGCACGCCAACCCGCTCGAACCTGCTCCATTTCGACTTCATGGTTGTCCGCCCACGATCCGTACCTCGGGCTCGAGGTGGATGCCGAAGCGTTGCTCGACCCGCTCCTGCGCCTTATGGATGAGACGCAGAATATCGGCACATGTGGCGCCTCCTTCATTGATGATGAAATTGGCGTGTTTGTCAGAAAAGCGCGCCTTTCCGATACCCATCCCCTTAAGCCCCGCCTTTTCAATCAGGGCGGCCGCGTGGTGCTCCGGCGGGTTCTTGAAGACCGAACCGCAGTTGGGATGTGCGAGAGGCTGGGTGATGGTGCGACGCTTGCGCATCGAGCGCATGCGCTGACGGATTTCCTCGGGTTGATCCGTCGGCAGACGAAAATAGCCCCGTGTGACGATGCTGCCCGGAGGGAGCTGGCAACGCCGATACCCCATGGCCAGCTGGGTAATGGAGCGAACACCTGTTCGTCCATCACGATGGACAAGCTCAACCTCCCGGAGGGTGTCGGAGACCTGCTGGCCGAAGGCGCCCGCGTTCATGGCGATCCCGCCACCGATGTCTCCCGGAACAGTTGCCATGAATTCCACGCCGGAAAGTCCTGCGTCAGCGCACAACTGGGCCATTTTCGACATCCGGACCCCCGCCTCGGCATGGACCTCCTGCTGATGGATTCTGACCGCGGACAGGCTGCCCAGATCAAGAACAAGACCGGGGAAGCCTTCATCCGCAAACAGCAGATTGCTGCCGCGCCCGAGAGGAAGAATCGGGACATCCGGAGGGATCATCGGGATCGCCGTGATCAGGGCTTCATGGCCAGAGGGTCGAAAATACCACCTGGCTGGCCCGCCAACACCCAGGGTTGTGTGCCTGCTCATGGGCTCATCGCGGCACAGGATGCCCAGATCCTTCAGAGTCGTTTGCCAGGACTGAGCGCTCATGTCCGGTCCTCTTTCAGTTTCTGACGAAGGTCGGCGGCAAGCCCGCCAATGGAGCCTGCGCCCATGACCAGGACAATGTGACCCTTGGCGAGGGCTTCTTCGGCAATGGTCCTGGCTGTCTGAAAATCCTCGCAGTAGGTGACGGATCGGTGTCCCCGGCTTCGGATTCCGTCAACGATCGCCTCGGACGTCACCCCTTCAATGGGTTCCTCACTGGCCGCGTAAATGGGCAGGATCACGACCTCGTCACTGACATCAAACGCACCAAAAAAGGACTGCATCAGGTCACGGCTTCGGGTATAGCGATGCGGCTGAAAGAGGGTGACGAACCGTCGTTCCGGCCATCGATTACGGGCCCCGGCAAGGGTCGCCATGATTTCCCGGGGATGGTGGGCGTAATCATCAACAAGAATGCCGGGGCCCGCCGGCGTGCACTGGAAACGACGTTCAATACCTGCAAAGGTTTTCAGGGCCCGCCTGATGAGTTCAAGGGAGATGTCCAGTTCACGCATGACCGCAATGGCTGCCAGCGCATTCTCGGCATTATGTCTGCCGGGCATCTGGAGGAAAAACTCGTCAGGCCTGTCACGCTCTGGCAACTGGACCCAGAGGGTCTGTCCGGTTTGAGAGGGGCGGCAGCGGGTGAGGCTGATGTCGGCCTGCGGACTTGAGCCATAGGTTGTGACCGGCTTGTGGAGACCGTCACGAAGAGCCGCCACGTTTGGATGCTCATGATGAAGGATGGCCCTGCCATAAAACGGGACCTGCCCTACGAAGAGGCGGAAGGCCTCCATGAGCTTCTCAAAGCTGCCGTAATGTTCCATATGCTCGCGGTCAATGTTGCTGACAACCGCGATCATGGGGGTCAGACGGAGAAATGAGCCGTCGCTCTCATCTGCTTCCGCGACCAGAAAATCGCTTTCGCCAAGTCTGGCATTGGTCCCGGACGCAATCAGGCGGCCACCGATGACGTAGGTGGGATCCATTTCGGCCACCTCCATGCCGTGGGCGATCATGGAGGTGATCGTAGTTTTTCCATGACTCCCGGCCACGGCAATCCCGTGTTTCATGCGCATCAGTTCCGCAAGCATCTCGGCCCTTGGAATAACGGGGATTCCCCGTGCGTGGGCGGCACGGACCTCCGGATTGGCGGATGAAATGGCGGAAGAGATCACGACAACCTGCGCGTTTCCCAGTTGGTCCGGATGATGGCCAATCCATACCGGGATACCCAGCGATCTCAACCTGCGCACGTTGGCGTTCTCGGCAACGTCTGAACCCTGCACGTGAAAGCCCTGATTGTGCAGCAGCTCGGCGATTCCGCTCATGCCGATGCCACCAATGCCGGTGAAGTGAA
Source organism: uncultured Zetaproteobacteria bacterium (assembly GCA_964501925.1). Taxonomy (GTDB): domain Bacteria; phylum Pseudomonadota; class Zetaproteobacteria; order Mariprofundales; family Mariprofundaceae; genus CAYLYU01. Next base: position 45,344 of record CAZCTM010000003.1, read on the forward strand.
TCCGTTTCACACGCCGCATCATGGGGTTGCCTCCACGGCTCCCAGCCATCGGGAAAGCACGGTTGACTGGCGCGCCCAGGCATCCGCCGGCATGGCCTGCTTGGCGGCCCGGCTCATGTGTTCAAGCTCTTCCGGATGGTTGAGCAGTGTTGCGATGGTATCGGCAATGCGCTCCGGTGTGGCTTCATCCTGCTCCAGCATGACTGCCGCGCCGATTCCGACGAGCACCCCGGCATTGCGGTGCTGATGATGATCGGCGGCACCGGGCAGAGGGATGTAGATGCAGGGCATGCCGGCCGCTGCCGTCTCGCTTACGGTCATGGCCCCGCTTCTGGCAATCAGGAGATCCCCGCCGGCATAGAAATCCTGCATCTGACGGTGAAATCCCATGACCTCGGCGCTGACCCCGGCCTCACGGTAGGCGGCACGCGTGGCCTCGATCGCTTCTGGCCGGTTTCCCGCAATGTGCATGACCTTCAACTTCAGGCCCTGTGCGGAAAGGAGAGCGCACGCCTTCGGCAACTGCTCGTTCAGAAACATGGCACCCTGGGAGCCCCCCAGCACAAGGAGGCAGGGCGGGGTATGGCGTTTCCACTGAAGGCGGGAAATGGCACGGGACACCAGGTTGCCGGTATAAACACATTTGTCTTCGGGCAGCCTCTCCGCAGCCTCGGCGAATCCCAGCATGATCTTTTTACTGAATCGGGCAAGAATACGGTTGCTCATGCCGGCTACGGCGTTCTGCTCGTAGAGGACGAGGGGAATGCGCTGCAAGGCGGCGGCAAGGGCAGCGGCCACGCTGGCATATCCTCCAACGCCCACCACAAGATCGGGTCGGCAGGATCGCCAGTGCTTCATGATCCGGTAGATGGAAGAGGGCAATTCCCAGGCCAGGACACGGAGTTTTTGCCATAATCCGGCCCCCGACACCCCATGCATTTGCAGAAAAAGGGCGGTTTCCTTCCTCTCCGGCAACAGTGTCGTTTCAAGTCCCCGCTCAACACCAATGAACTCGATGTCAAGTCCGGGCCAGGACTGCCTGCTGAACTCGGCCATCAACAGGGCCGGTATGAGATGCCCGCCGGTTCCGCCACCGGCGATGCAGAGGAGGCGCCCGGTCTTCACGGCCGTGTCTCCTTCCGGACATTCACGGGTTTGTGGCGCTGCACGGAGAAGATCAGGCCGATAAGCAGGAAACTGCCAAAGAGGGCGCTTCCGCCATATGAGATGATGGGCATGGGCATACCCTTTGTAGGCATGATGCCCATGGCCGCTCCCATGTTGATCATGAATGAAAATCCGAGCAGCAGAATGCAGCCCAGCACCAGCAGCCTGGCAAACCGTTCACGGGTCGAGTAGACAAGGTGCATGCCACGTCCCAGCAGGACCATGAACAGGACCATCAGGGCCATGACGCCCACAAATCCCAGTTCTTCGGCCAGCACGGCCACGATGAAATCGGTGAAGGGTTCCGGAAGATAGAAAAGTTTCTGCACTCCCTGGCCGAGGCCGACGCCTTCGAGACCTCCCGAACCGAAGGCGAGCATGGACTGGATCAGCTGGTAGCCGGAGCCCATCGGGTCCGCCCATGGATCGATGAAGCTGAGCAGCCGCTGCATCCGGTACGGCTCGGCTACCATGGCGAGAAGGCCCACGGGGACGCAGATGCCGAGAATGGACAGAAGCTGGGCTATGGGAACACCACCTACGAACCACATGCAGACGCTTACGGCAAAAAGCAGCGCGGCATTGCCGAAATCGGGCTGGAGAAGGAGCAGGAAGACGGAGATGCCAAGCATGACAAGCATGGGTGCCAGGCCCGAGGAAAAGCGGTTCAGGCGTTCAGGGAATGCGGTCATGTAATGGGACATGTACAGCACCAGTGCCGGTTTCAGGATTTCAACCGGCTGGAAGGTGATCCCGGAAAAGGAAAACCAGCGTCTTGCACCGTTGATTTCGGTTCCCATGCCCGGAATCAGCACGAGGATCATCAAAAGCAGATTGATCAGCAAAAGGGGCAGGGCCATGGCCTGCCACCAGGTCACTTCAACATACGAGAGTATCCACATGAGCAGCAGTCCAAGTGGCATGTAAACAGCCCAGTGACGGATGATGCGCAGGGGGTCATGGTAGCGAACCTCGCTGATGCCCAGGCTGGCACTGGCAACCAGAATCATGCTCAGGGCGGCCAGAAGCAGCACGCAGGTCAGCATCAGGCCGTCGGGAGGGGAAAGCCGGTTCAATGAATCTTCTCCAGACCGTTCACGGCCCTGGCAAATACCCGGCCGCGCTGAACGTAGTTTTCAAACTGGTCCTGACTGGCGGCGGCGGGTGACAGCAGAACCGGGCAAGGTTGCTGGCGAGCTGCCAGCCGCACGGCCTTGTCCATGGTTCCCGCCCTTGTGGCGGGTACGCCCGCATGCTTGAGCAGGGTTTCAAAGGGTTTGGTCTTCCTGCCGATAATGAAGGCGTGTTGAACACGGGTGGCCACGGTTTCGCGCATGGGTTCCAGATCAATCCCCTTGGTCATGCCACCACAGATCCACAGGACGTGGTCGAACTCCCTGAGTGCCGCCATGGCTGCATCCGGATTGGTTGCCTTGGAGTCATCGATCCACTCCCTGTCAGCGTGAATGCCAAGCGATTGCAGGCGGTGTGGCAGACCCTGAAAGGCGGTTAATGCCTCCCGGATGACGGTCTCGGTCACTTCAAACCGGGCGGCTGCCTGGGCAGCGACGGCCAGATTGATATGCTGGTAGGAACCGCGGATTTTCAGATCCCGGGTGTCCAGCTTCCGGATCCGGCCGTTCTGATGCCAGAAGATGAAGCAGCCCTCGGTGGTCGTGAGCAAACCCGCGACGGCCTGATCGGGATGGGTTACCCGGCCGAAGCGCTGAACCTTTACACCCCGTGAACGCAGCTTGTCGGCCAGTCCGTTCCACCGACCGTCAAGGGGGAGAAGGGCGGTGTCACCCGCACCCTGCCTGTCAAACATGCGGAGCTTGGCCTGAAGGTACTGGTCATAACTCTCGTGCATGTCGGCATGATCTGGCTGAACATTCAGCAGAACAGCCCAGCAGGGCCTGATTTCAGGTGTGCGCTCCAGCTGGAAGCTTGAAAGCTCCAGGACCACGCGAGGCGGGGGAGGGTTGATGGACAGCAGGTCGAGGACGGGGGTGCCGATGTTACCCCCGCTTTCAACCCCGTTGGGCAGTGTCTCCAGCAGGAGGGCGATCAGACTGACCGTCGTCGTTTTCCCATTGGTGCCGGTGACCGCCAGAATATCCCCGTCATAATGCTGGACAAAAAGGGCCAGATCGCCGGTGACCTCTGCGCCGGCCTGTCTGGCGACATCCAGTGCGGGGTGGAACCACGGAACGCCCGGACTGACGATCAGGCGCCTGTACCGGCTTAACTCCTGGCCGTCGAGGGGGCCGACCCGCAAGGGGACGTTCAGGTCGGATGGCAATTCACATGGCTTCTCGTCATAGGCCACACAGGGAACATGCCTGGACTGCAGAAAACGCACGACCGATTGCCCGGTTCGACCCATGCCGATGACAGCCGTGGTGTCCATGGTCCTGCTCATCGGATCTTCAGTGTGGACAAGGCGATCAGGGCCAGAAGCAGGGCGATGATCCAGAAGCGGACGATCACCTTGGGTTCGGCCCAGCCTTTGAGTTCAAAGTGGTGGTGAATGGGGGCCATACGGAAAACACGTTTCCCGGTTAACTTGAAAGAGGCCACCTGGACCATGACGGAGACCGCCTCCAGAACGAACAGCCCGCCGGCAATGGCCAGCAGGAGTTGCTGGTGCACGCTTGAGGCGATGAAGCCAAGCGCTCCTCCCAGGGAGAGGGCGCCCACATCGCCCATGAAGATCTGGGCAGGGTAGGTGTTGAACCAGAGAAAGCCCAGGCATGATCCGACAATCGCGCCACAAAACACGGTCAGTTCACCCGCGCCTGCGACATGCGGAATCAGCAGGTAGTTGGCAAAGCTGGCATGACCCGCAAGATAGGCCACGACGGCCAGAGCGGTGGCGACGATAAAGGTGGGTGTGATGGCCAGTCCATCCAGTCCGTCCGTCAGGTTGACAGCGTTTGATGTTCCCACCAGCACAAAGATGACAAATGGCACATACCACCATCCCATGTCCCACTGGACCTTGAAAAAAGGCACATCAACAATCGGTTCGGTAAGCCACATCAGTCCCATCGCGGCCGCCAGCCCAAAGAAGACTTGCAGGGCGAGCTTCCACCTGCCGGGCAATCCCTTCGGCTGGTTGCGGATGATCTTCAGGTGATCATCGTACCATCCGATGGCGCCATAGCTGAGGGTGAGCATCAGGGCAAGCCAGATAAAGGCGTTGGTCAGGTCCGCCCACAGCAGTGTGGAGAGGGTGAGAATGAGCAGGATCAGTCCCCCGCCCATGGTTGGCGTGCCTCGTTTCAACAGGTGGGTCGAGGGCCCGTCGCTCCGAATGGGCTGACCCTTGCCCTGAACCTTGCGCACGTAACGGATGAAGCTTGGCCCCAGAATCCAGCACAGGACCAGCGCCGTGATGAGCGCGTACACCGTCCGGAAGGTGATGTACTGGAACAGGTTGAATATCGCATACTGATTGGACAGGGGATAGAGCAGATTATACAGCACGATCCGGCTCCATCAGGCAGTTGACGGTCTCATCAAGGCGCATGGCCCGTGATGCCTTGATCAGGATGTGATCGTTTGCCGAAAGCGGCCAGCGCCTGGCCAGGTCGGCGGCGGCCCTTGCATCGGCCACCCACATGCTCTCCGGATGGAGGGCGTGCAGGGCGCGCATGCGGGGGCCGACCAGGATCAGGCCGTCGAGGCCCGAGATATCCAGAGAGGCGTGAAGCTGGTCCGCCTTGTCTCCGAGTTCCTCCATGTCCCCCAGAATGGCGAATTTCCCGCCTTCCAGTGAGCGCAATGTCTTCAGGGATGCGGCCATGGATGCCGGATTTGCATTGTAGGCATCGTTGATGATCGTGCTTCCATTCGGGCCTGGAAGGCACTGCATCCGGCCGCTTACGGGCCGCCAGTCCTGCATCTTACGGGCCAGCAAGTGAAAGTCTGTCCGGGGATAAAGGTGCAGAATAATGGAAAGTGCCAGCGCCATGTCGGCAGCCAGATGGGGAGCGGGGAGTGCAAGGCTTATTTCGGCACGCTGGCCTTCCCGGACAAGGCGCAGTTTCCGATCCTCCAGTGTCCAGCGGACCACTTCATCTTCACGGTTATCCATGTCCAGGCAGGGCAGGGCGGGTAGGCGGGCGTGCTTTTCCAGAAGGGAGGAGACACCTTCTCCCAGGGCACACCACCCGGATGTTCTCTCAAGCAGCCGTGCCTTTTCATGTGCAATCTCGGCCAGGTTTCCCAGGCCTTCGCTGTGCGCCATGGAAAGACCGGTGATGACGCTGATATCAGGCCGCACGATTTCCGCCAGCCGCTCCATTTCCCCGCGCTCACTGATTCCGCACTCCACCAGCACGACATCCTCATTGCCTTCGGCCCGAAGGAGCGTAAGGGGAACACCGATCAGGTTGTTCTCGTTTTGCCGGGTGGCTGAAACTCTCAGTCCCATTTTTGTCAGACCGTGTTCAAGCATTGAGCGCAGGGTGGTTTTACCGAAAGAGCCGGTAATTGCGATGAGCCTGCATGCAAGGTGCTCTCTCCAGGCCGCCGCGATATCTCCCAGTGCATGCAGGGTGTCGGACACCTCCAGAACGGGAATCCTGGTGTGCCGCCATGCGGTGATGCCCCCTGTGTCACCGACAAGGGCGATCGCCCCTTTCATGGCAGCGTCATCGGCAAAGCGATGACCATCGAAGCGCGGCCCCCTGAGGGCGACAAAGAGATCCCCCTCCCTGAGGGTGCGTGAATCGGTGGCAAGCCCGCAAATCAGGTCAGGGACGCCGCCCAGCCAGCGTCCGTGTGTGGCGAGCTGAATGTCCATGCCGGTCATGCGCATGCCCGCCAGCCCGTGGCGTCATTTTTCAGGCGCAGGTAGTTGCTGGCGACCTCAAAGTCATTCCAGGGGATCCGCTGGTTTTCCACCAGCATTTCCCTCTCATGCCCCTTGCCGGCGATGATCAGGACATCCCCCTCGCCGATTTCCGCAATTGCCTCGGAAATCGCGTGCTCACGATTCAGCTGCAGATGGACATCGGCCGGGAAGGGTTGGGGCATGCCGTCAACAATCTCCGAGGCGATGAGTTCGGGTTGTTCGTTGCGTGGATTGTCGGAAGTAATCCAGATGATATCCGCCAGTTTGACAGCGATTTCCCCCATCTGAGGGCGCTTAGCCCGATCACGCTCGCCGCCACAGCCGAACACGAGAAGCAGGCGATTGCGGGTGAGCGTGCGTGCAGCCTGAAGGCAGCGTTCGAGCGCTTCGGGCGTATGCGCGTAATCAATAAATACCATCCAGGGGCCAATATCCACGGGTTGCATTCTTCCCGGAGGACAACGGATGTCCTTCAGCAACGGGGGCAGGTTTTTCAGGGGTGCCCGGAAGACCTCCAGCAGGGTAAGGCTTACGGCCGCCAGGTTTTCGGAGTGGAATTCACCGATGGGGACACCGTCAAGCACGACCTCCTCGTGGCGGTAGGCAATTCTCAGGGTCCCCGGCAACTCCTGCTCCCAGCCGAGATCGTTCTCTTCCGAATACAGGCTGTGCCCGTAGCGCAACGACGGGTCGGGTGAACGCTGAACAACCTCCTCGTCATCGGCGTTGATGATGGAAAGGCCACCCTGCTGAACGGTTTGCCTGATGAAGCTTGCCTTGCACCGCGCATAGGGTTCGAAACCGCCGTGATCCTGAAGGTGGTCATGGCCCAGATTGGTCCACAACGCGGCCGCGAAGGGCAGTCCCGCAATACGGCCCTGGGCGATGCCATGCGATGACACCTCGCAGACCATGGCCGGAACACCGGTGTCATCGGCTACAGCCAGGAGCCGGTGCATGGTGAGCAGCGATGGTGTCGTGTTCCTCAAGGGAATGATTTCACTTTCCGAGCGTATCCAGCCCAGGGTGCCCACCGACCAGGCCTTTCCCAACAGGCGCTCAAGAGCTTGCCGCAGCATCCAGGTGATGCTCGTCTTGCCATCGGTTCCCGTGATGCCAACGAGCTTGACGTGACTGGATTCCGTACCGAACCAGCGTCTCAGCACGGCCCCGGCCTGTTCCATGCCGGTTAACTTCAGACATGGCAGCGGGGGGTCCGGCATGTCCCGACCCACGAGGATCAGTGCGCTTGCGCCGGCCTTGCGGGCCTGAAGGGCGTAGTCACGGGCCCAGTCCTCGGTTCTCGGAAGGCACAGGAAGGCGTTGCCTGGCTGGATAAGACGGGAGTCCTCGACGATGTCGGTAATGCATGCATCGCCTGTCAGGGCGGTTCCCGGAAGGGAAAGGTCGGAAAGTTTCCGTTCCGGCCGCCGCGACATGGAAATCAGTTGTTCCCAGGGCGCAGCCGGATTAGCCATCAAGCCATACCTCCAGGAGATCACCGGGCTTGAGTTCGCTGAAGGCGGAGGGTTTTTGCCTGACCGCCCAGCCGCTCCCGTGTACCCGCAGTCTGTATCCCCGTTTTGACGCCAGTCTCTTGATTTCACGCAGGGACTTTCCGTAGAGAGGTGGAAGGTTTCCTCCTGTGGCGGTCGTCCCCGTACGATGCGATACCGCCATATACGGCTCCATGCTATCAGGCACCGGTTCCGTATCAGGGGTGATGCCGAGATATGGGAGCACGGTAGCAGCCAGCGACCGGAAAATGGGAGCGGCCACCTGTCCGCCGTAAATGCTTCCCCTGGGTTCATCCACAACCACGGTGATGACAAGTTGCGGATTGTCTGCGGGCACAAACCCGGAAAACACGGCTATGAATTTTCCCTTGGCGTAACCTCCGTGCTTCGACGGTTTCTGGGCCGTCCCGGTCTTGCCGGCCACAGGGTAGCCGACCGGAACGGCCAGTGAACCCGTGCCTTCCGGTGTCGTGGCCTGCCTCAGCATGCGGGTGATGTCCCTGGCGACCTGTCGCGGGAGAACGCGTTTTGGCGGGTTGGTGTGACCATCCTTGACCAGTCTGGGCTTGACCAGAAGCCCTCCGTTGGCCAGCACGCTGTATGCGGTGGCGAGCTGAAGGGCGGTTACGGCGACCCCCTGCCCGAATGAAATGGTGGCGGTTTCCACGGGGCCCCAGCGTGAGACGGGCGGGAGAATGCCCGCCGATTCCCCCGGAAGTTCGATGCCGCTTTTCTGACCGAAGCCGACGGCGGCAAGGACATTGCCGAGCTTTTCCGGTCCGACGTCAAGGGCGAGTTTGGTGGCGCAGATGTTGCTTGAGTGGACGAGGACACCGGTGACATCCAGCCAGCTCTGGGGGTGGACATCATGAATGACACGGTTGGCAACCCGGAAATTGCCCTTCTCGCAATACAGCCGGGAATCGGGACGCCAGTGGCCTGACTCCAGGGCCGCGGCGACGGTGAAGGGTTTGAGAACGGACCCCGGCTCGAACACATCGGTAATGGCCCGGTTTCGCCACTGGCTGGGATTGAAGTCCCCGAAGTTGTTGGGGTTGAAGCCCGGCCAGTTGGCCATGGCCAGAATGGCGCCATCACTCGGACGCATCACGATGACGGTTCCACCCTTTGCGCGCTGCTTGCGCACACCGTCGGCCAGGGCTGCGTAGGCAAGACTCTGGATATAGGCATCCAGATGCAGCTGGACCGTCTGACCACGGACAGGTGTATTGAGCCAGATGTCACCCGGCAGCAGGTTTCCCCTGGCGTCCCGGAGGATCTGCTTGTGTCCCGATCTGCCCTGCAGCTTCGCATCAAGGCTTCGCTCCAGGCCTTCAAGGCCGTGTCCGTCGACGCCGACAAACCCGAGGACGTGGCCCGTTTCCGGACCGAGGGGGTTAAACCGGCGCCACTCGATTTCCTGGCGGATTCCGGGAATGTTCAGGGCCATGATCTTCTCTGCCTGTGCGGGGCTGACCTGGCGGGCCAGCCAGACGAACCCTGTTTTGTTACGGAGTCGCCTGCGCAGCTCGCTGGTTCTGACATGCAGTATCCTGGCCACTTCGGGAAGTCGATCGGTCTTCACCTCGGAGCCGATGGCGTAGATGGATGGCACTTCAATGCTTTCGGCCAGGATACGCCCCGTGGCATCGACGATCTGCCCCCTTGGGGCCTGCACCTCAAGTTGGCGCTGACGTTGTTTTTCCGCCAGCAGCTTGAGTTTGTCCGACCGTACCAGCTGAAGGTCCACTGCCCTGACACCGATCATGGTGAAGCACAGAACCAGAATGCCGGTGACGATTCCCAGTCGGCGGCGAATGAATCTTTCCTGGGATTTCATGGCCGGATCACCTGCATCGGGGTCGGCGGCCCCATGCCCAGTCGGGATTTCGCCAGTCTCCGGATGCGTTCCGGCCGTGTCAGACTGGCCAGTTCCAGAGAAAGCCGGTTAAGTTCGGCCACCAGTTCCTTTCGCTCGTGACGGAGTATCGTGTTGTCCTTGGTCAACTCGTAGCGCATGTGGGAGAGGGCGACCTGGGCGGCCGCCACCAGTGCCATCAGGATTCCCAGAACCAGCATCCACTTTCCATGCCTCCGGATTCCTTTCATGGCAGGCGCTCCGCCACCCTGAGTCTGGCCGAACGCGCCCGCGGGTTTCTTTCGATTTCCTCTTTCGAGGCGCGGAGGGGTTTCTTGTGAATCCAGCGCATGGTCGGCGTGTGGCCGCAGGCGCAGACAGGGAAGTCGGGCGGGCATACACAGGGATGGACACGTGACTCGATCCAGTCGCGAACGCGACGATCCTCGCCGGAATGGAAGGAGATCACGGCCAGCCTGCCGCCAGGGGGGAGGAGGTTCATTGCGGAAATGATGCCCGCCCGAAGCTGCTCAAACTCATCATTGACCCAGATGCGCAAGGCCTGGAACGTCCGCGTGGCAGGGTGGGTCCTGCCATAACGGGAAGAACGGGGTACGGCATGAAAGACTGCATTCTCCAGATCAGCGGTGCTCACCATCTTTCCATCCCTGGCCGCCCGCAATATGGCTCTGGCGATACGTCCCGCGTAGCGCTCATCACCAAACTCGCGAAGAATGCGTGCAAGCTCTTTTTCATCGATTCTGCGCAGTCGGGCAGATAGTGGCTGCCCGCGCGTCGGGTCCATACGCATGTCGAGTGGTCCGGATTTCTGGAAGGAGAAGCCACGTTCCGGCCGGTCCAGCTGCATCGACGAGACACCGAGATCAAAGCCGATGCCGTCAGCCTTTTCCCAGCCGAGTTCATCCAGGACACGCTCCATCTCGGCGAAAGAGGCGTGTTCCATTCGGAAGCGGGGATCCTCCCCGGCGAGCCTGTTGCCGAGCTCCACGGCCAGGGGATCGCGGTCCAGGCCCAGAAGCCTTCCCTTGCGTGAGAGCCTGGCGAGGATGGCCCGACTGTGACCTCCGGCGCCGAAGGTGGCATCGACATAATATCCGTCCGGATCGGTACAGACGGCCTCGACAAAGGCCTCGAGAAGGACAGGGGCATGGTTCGGCACATCAGAGATCCAGCCCGCCGGAGGCAAAGATGTTCTGATCGTTGCCGCGAGAGGCTTCCCGCATCCACTGTTCCAGATCCCTCTGGCTCTGGGCGAAGGCCTGCTCCCAGAGGGCCTCATCCCACAGCTCGAAATAATAGGACATGCCGGCAAGGACGACGGACTTGTTGAGACTGGCGAAATTGCGCAGGCTGGCCGGCAGAAGGATCCGGCCCTGCTTGTCGGGCACGCACTCCGTGGCGCCGCTGATGAAAAAGCGTTCAAAGGCCAGACCCTGCGGATTGACGATGGCAAGCTTGCTGACCTTTTCCACGATCCGCTGCCAGTCCCTGTAGGGATAGGCTCGCAGGCAATTGTTGAAGAAGTTGGTGACAATCAGACGCTCGTCATCGTAGGTGCGCACAAGGGTTTCACGGAAGCTGGCCGGGATGCTCACCCGACCCTTGCTGTCCAGAGAGTGTACATGCCTGCCCGGAAACATGTCGCTGTTTTAACCTCCCAACCCTGTCCTTCAGTGCACAATTACCCACAATTACCCACTATGCACCAATATAGGCGGCTGCACAAATGCTTGTCAACGGGTTTTTTGGATACTTATTCAGCAGATGGGTCAATTTCTCACAGTCACGGAGACAGGGTCCGACCATGGTATTCCTGAGCAGGGAGGAGCATCCTTTCGGCATTGTTCCCGGGCTGTCCGGTCGCTCACGCGCATGCAGGTGCTGGCCGAATATGGAATGATGCACCGTTTCGGACTTGCGGCCGGGATCGTCCCGGGCAAATGGAGTGTGCGATGGCAAACAGGACACTGGGACTCGATGAGGAGCTGTATCAGTACCTGCTGGATCACGGTCTGCGGGAACCGGAGGTGCTGATGAGGCTTCGCACCGCCACGGAGAAAGAGGAAATGGCCGAGATGCGCTCGGCCCCCGAGCAGGGGCAGTTCATGGCCCTGCTGCTCAGGCTCATGGGTGCGGGGCGCGCAATCGAGATCGGTACCTACACGGGCTATGCCACCCTGTGGATGGCGCTGGCGCTGCCGCCGGACGGGGAGATCATCACCTGTGATGTTTCGGAACGCTGGACGTCGGTTGCCCGTCGTTTCTGGAGGGAGGCGGGTGTGGATGAGAAGGTGAGGCTTTATCTTGCCCCCGCGCTGGAAACGCTGGACGGGCTTCTGGCTAAGGGTGAAGCGGGAAGGTTCGATTTCGCCTTCATCGACGCGGACAAGGCGAACTATGAAAACTATTTTGAACGTTGCCTGAAACTGATCCGGCCTGGGGGCCTGATCGTTGTGGATAATGTCCTCTGGGGCGGCAGCGTCACCGATCCTGCGAAGACGGATGAGGCCACCGAGGCCATCCGGAGTTTCAACAAGAGATTGAAAAACGATACACGGATTGAGCTCTCAATGCTGCCTGTTGCCGATGGACTGACCTTGGCCAGAAAGCGAAAGGTTGATAAATAGGTCTGTCACCTGATTTGCTGTCCCCAACAGTCTAATGTAATATCAAGATATGAAAGCCTGGCACCATGACTCCTATGCGATATATCAGACCATCTCTTTTGAGACATAATTATCTTCGTATGATTTTTTCTTTGGCAAAACTTTCGGTTTCGGCATAGCCCGAATGATTTTGCCTACTTCGAGAAAACTTAATCCATATGCTGCGGAAAGGCGATCATAGTCAGTTCGCATTACCGATGGCGCATCCAGATTTTCAGGGATTTCCAACAGCACTTTGTGTGCTTTCAGCCGAGGAATGCTTGGATGCCCCTTTAATTCCCTGCAAATGTTGTCATCATAGATTTTCAATCTTGAGCCCCCGCCACACAGAAAGAGAGGAATACCTTCTAGGTTAACATCATTGATCATATAATGTTTGGCATTAATAAATGTCTCCCCTCGCACCTGAACTGATACCTTTCCATTGCTGTTAAAAAAAGCACCATCGGGATGTCCTTCAGGGTAGGGAAAGCAAGGTTTTGGTTGCCTTGTAAAGGTAATCTCAGCACCTTCGATATAATCCTCCAGTTGTTCAGGAATTCTGTTGTGTAGAGACCTGCGACTACTGACATCCGCCAATTTTGCACCCAATGCTTTTGCATGCTCGCTCTTCTCATTCTTCAAACATCTTTCCCACCATTCAATTCTCGATTTGTGGAGCGCGGTAACGCCATTGTATCCCACCTGGGCAGTAAAGAACTCAAAGTCCCATTTGCCCCCATGGCCTTTGCGAACCTGAAACACAGAAGAATCCACAGTGCCAGCGCCAATATCTGCCAGCAAAAAGATGTTCGGTTTGTTGGGGTCGAACCTCTGTGATTGCACAAAACCATAAATCTGAGCCGCTAGCTCCGGGACGACATCGATCTCTGCAAGGTGATCGCTTTGATCGAATCTGTTCAGTGCATCTTGAACTACATCTGTAGTTATTTCCTTTGTTGGTGCACAAGCCGCCAGCCATGATGCTTTGGCCACCTTCGTAAATCGTTCAACAATTCTCCGGTTTGTGTAATTTTCTGAAGGAATACCAAGTGAGAATCGCCAGTAGATTTTTGTGTGGTCATAGATGTCCGCATGCTTTGTGAACAGCCAGCCTCTTGATCGCCTGATCACAAGCGCTACATATGCCACGGCGGCATGCAACGATTCAGTACTGAGATCAGACTCTTCCATTAAAGGTAATTTCAAGTTATTGAAGGTTTGTTGGCCTTGATCCAGTGAAAATATAGAGCGCTCACTATAGATTTGAGATGGTATCAAATAGCTATTGATACCGCTTCCCTCAAGGAACCGGACTGCAAAGGATTTTCTCTGGATTCTGTCCGCGATCACGACCTTCGTGGTAGATGTGCCGAAATCAAAGCCCATCACCATATCCCTGATATCTTCTCCGGGTCTGGCCGGCTGGTCTGAAATTCCATCATGCTCAATCGCTATAAACTGTTTTTCAGCCTCTATGTGCTTAAACGTATCACTCACCTTGGATTTAGCCGGTAGTCTGATTTTCCAGAGTTTAGCAGGCTTATCTTCCATAACTGGTTTTTGCACAGGAGAATGAAGTTTCTTTGGCAAGACTTTAGGTGATTTCAACACAGGTGTATTTGCCTTGACTGATGGCGCTGCTGTTTTTTTGAGCGGAGTTTTTTTTCGTTTAAGCCTTCTTGCCTTATACCGTGTTCGATTATCCACCATTCGTGGGCCATTCTGGCCTGGAAATAACTCAGTTAATTTCTTTCCCTTTTCTGATGCAGCTTTGCGCAATGCATCTCGTAATGAGCTTCCCATTTCGGCCCCCTTTAGTCCACCCGGATCAATCCACAGCATACAAAGCTATCGTTTGCTTTCGGCTGACTCTTCTGCTTTAACTCTTCCAGTTTTAAATCAATGCGTTCATTCAATATTTGTAGTTTACCTCGAATAGCCGGGATAATTTTTTTTTGTTTCTCACTGCCAGTGGATTCTAAATTCTCGATTCTCTGCTGCAGCTTTTCGGCTTGGTTCTTTCTATGCCTGTTAAGCTGGGACTCCATGAAGGAAATGCGATCCAGATCTTCCCTTTGGTGAGTATCCCGAAACTTTCTGAACTCGGGCTCCTCAATCTTATCTCTGTAAGTATCAAACAGGCTTATTGCAACATCCAGGTCAACAGAATTGTTGGCTCCCAGCCAGTCCTGTCCTTTCATGGCTGAGTTATTCACCAAACTCTCTGCATTATCAGGGCTAAGGATTTCTCTGGTTAACAGGTTGCTAGCCAGATAATAGAGTTTTTCAATTTCACGCGATCCGGAAAATGACCAGCGGAACACCATAAACAGATAGTCCCCGCGAGGAGTTGATACATCCTGCTTGCTCACTTTAATGGCTGTAACCTTATGATAACGAGGTCCCTTGGCACTTGCCTTCTGATGATCAACGACAAATTTCACCAGAGGATGTCCTTGAGTTACACGTTCCACCTTAGGCACCAGGTTTCCAACCCGGTTCTCAAACAGAAGGACGGGTTTTCTGTGCTGTAGAATTGATGTCCTGCCGGTCCATTTCTGTTGTTTCAGATAGTTCTGAAACTTCACTCTGGCTTCTGTCGATAGCTGCAACTCATACATTGCCGAATTATGATCCTTCTGAATAAACCGGGTTCCCTCAAACGTACTTTCCAGATAATCTTTCACATAAGCCAACAGGTCTTCACCGGTAATATAACGACCCATCTCCTTGGCAGATTGAATCTTGTCCTGAATAAATTCCCCGTGTGCAATGAGCTGCGTAGCCTCTTTCTCCAGCTTCTCTTCCTGCAGTTGCAGGTTCTCAATCGCTACTCTCGTCTGTTCAATTCGCTCAATTTCCTCATCGGCACTTAGATGATGCGTAAGAAGTTCCAGCGTTAATGCCTTTACCTTATCCCCCATCACAGCTTCGATGTTGCCCAATGCCTGTTCAAAAATAGCAAGGCGATCAAGCAATCGCAGGTAAACTCGCTGGTCGATCGTGTCCGCATAAACAAAGTTCCAGATCAATATCCTCTCTTCCTCCTGACCAATACGGTCGATACGGCCAATGCGCTGTTCGATTTTCATGGGATTCCAGGGAAGATCGTAATTGATCACCAGGCTGCAAAACTGGAGGTCAACACCTTCAGATGCCACTTCAGAGGATAGGAGAATGCGAATGTTATTATCCGATCGAAATTGTTCGATCGCTGCCCGTTTATTCATGCCGCCATAGAGCACAATGGATTGCACTCCGTCTTCCGCTAGCCTTTCTCGCAAATAATCCAATGTTTTCCTGTAGAAAGCGAACAGGATCACTTTCTTGTCAGGCCTCTCTTCCCAATACTTCAGCAGGTTTTCACGTAGAGCCTTGTACTTTGAATCCTGCTCTCTAAGTTCGCCATAGCTTCCAACCTGCGAGACAATTGAAGAAAGCTCAGAAATTAATATGCCTTGAGAATCGCCCGAATCAAAATTATCCCCATAAGCCTCATAGAGGAGCTCGTCGCTATCATCTACAAAATCCGAACGATTTACCCATCCCGAGAATGCTGCAGCCATGCAGCTCGACATCTGGCGCTGGGGAATCGTGAGAATAAATCCGGGGGGAACATCGAATCGGCTGCAAAATGAACGCACCTTTTGTGTCACTGTCTCATAAAATTCCCTCTCGATTTCCGTCATCTCAACTTCAATGGCTTTAGGTAAGCGGACCACTCGCCTTTCATGAACATCCCTTTTACGAGTTCGTGAAATCACTTTTGCCAGAGGATTGATTCGGTCAAGCCTGTCGGCAATTGCAGCCCTGCCTGCCGGTTCTGAAAGCTCCTGTTCAGATGGCGGATTCTCTATCAGATACTCAATCTGCTTGTTGTCTTCAAAAAAACGGGCACTGCATGCGTCTTTTAGTGCCTGCAGAAACTCCCTCTGCGACAGCGGACTTTTCAATACTCGATCCCGCAAATGAACAATGGGCGCATTCGACTTCAGCGTTATCGAGAAGAACTCCTCCATAGCAAACACATCTTCATCAATCAGGTTCAATAGGAAAAACAGGTCACTGCTTTTTAGCTGAATCGGTGTTGCCGAAAGCAGCAGCAGATGATGGGTGACCTCCCTGATCAACCTGCCAAGTTGATGCGTTTGCGTCTCCCTGTTCCGCAGATAATGCGCTTCGTCGATGATGACCAAATCAAAGGGTTCATCCTCGAACACCTCCCGATCCAGATAGCGCGCAAGCTGAGCAGAATTAGAACGATTGGGGGCATCCTCGACATCCCACTTTCTGGGAGGCCTGATTCCCTGCAAACTACCTATAAGAGCAAATTCCTGCTCAGGATACCCTTTCAAACGCCTGACCTTATCCAGAATCGTCTTGGCATCAGCGATTTCTGCTTTCACGCCGAAACGATTCTCCAGCTCCATTTGCCACTTTTCACGTAACATCGCCGGGCACAACACCAGCAATCTTTTGGCATCCAAACGTGCTGTCAGCTCCGTCCAGATGAGCCCCGCTTCAATGGTCTTACCCAAGCCCACTTCATCTGCCACGAGAATCCCTCGACATGGCGAATCAAGAAAGTTAAGCACAGGTTTGAATTGATAGGCATAAAAGTCCGTGTTGGTGGCATTAAGGCTGTAGATCAGGTTAGCCAACCGCCCAGTCAAACGATAATAGGTAATGGCTCCGCGCAGGTCGGATTGACGCCCAAACTTGCCTTTTGAAAGCAGGGTTCGAGGCCCTTCCTTTTGCCGCTCAACTTTTTCCAGAGCTTCGAGCAAGACAAACTCTTCGTCACCATCCAGAAAAGTGACCAATACCCGCTTTCTGAGCTCGGAGCCCTCAAACTCATTGCCCATAATACCTACCCGACTTGGGTTGGCTTTGAGTCTTACCTTATCTCCTGGATTCAGGTCTTGAGGCATAGGTTCAGGAATAGTAAATCAGGGGCAGTATATTCATTGGAAAAGGTGCCTGGCTTTCATATCTGAATTTCCCTTTTCGTCCCCTAATTCCCACGTACTGTTTCAACGACTTATTAAGCAGCGCCGGGTCTTAGCCTATTCCTGTCTTTTTCTGAGCATATCCTCGACGCGCTCCAGATCCTCGGGCATGTCCACGCCGTGAAACTCGTAGTCCCCCACGGTGACGGCGATGGCATAGCCGTGATGAAGAACGCGAAGCTGTTCAAGGTGTTCGGCGCGTTCCGTGTCACAGGCCGCCAGGGTGGGATAGTGGAGCAGGAAGTCCCTGCGGTAGGCATACAGGCCGACATGCTGCAAAGGGGTGCAGCATTTGGTCCGAAGATAGGGAATGGGGGAGCGGCTGAAATACATGGCGTGCCCCCGGGCATTGCAGACCACCTTGACAACATGGGGATCGGTGAGGTGCGTTTCGTCCCGGATCGGATGGGCCAGGGTGGCCATGGGAAGATGGGGCTCTCTCTCCAGTGGTTTCAGGACGTCGCGGATAGCCGCCGGATCAATCAGGGGCTCATCTCCCTGGACGTTGACCACAATGTCGCAGTCGATGTTCTCCACCGCTTCGGCAAGGCGCTCGGTGCCGCTGGCGTGTTCCTTCCGGCTCATGACGGCATCCACGCCCCAGGTGCGTACCAGTTCCAGGATGTTTTCATCATCCGTGGCGACCAGGACACGGCCGACACCGGATTCCCTTGCCCTCTCGATCACATGCTCCAGCATGGGTTTTCCCTGTAAAAGGGCCAGAGGCTTGCCGGGAAAACGGCTGGAGGCGTAGCGGGCGGGAATTCCGATGATGACACGCATCAGTGGGTCTCGATCTCTTTCCAGCTTGCCGTGGCCGTGCCAACCTTGCCGACAACAACACCGGCGGCACGGTTGGCCATCCTGGCGGCAGACAGGGGATCGTCTCCGCGTGCAAGACAGGCGGTAAACACGGCGATAACTGTATCACCGGCGCCGGTGACATCATAGACATCACGCGCCGCCGTGGGGATGTGATGAATCGCCTTTCCGTCAAACAGGGTCATGCCCTTCTCGGCGCGTGTGATCAGGATGTATTCGAGATCCAACTCCCTGTGCAGATGCGTGGCGATGGCGCCGATGTTTTCATCCGTGTTCACGGCGTCCATCTTTGCCATGGCCGCCGCCTCCTGAAGGTTGGGCGTCATCAGGGTGGCGCCACGGTAGGCCTGCGTGTGCTCCGGCTTGGGGTCCACGGCAACAATCTTCCCCCCCAGCCTGGGAATGATGTCGGTGAGAAAGGCGGGGGTCAGTACGCCCTTGCCGTAATCGGACAGGATGACGGCCTTTGTCTCCGGCAGGAACGCCATGATTCTGGAGAGCAGGCTGGCATGGGTTTCCGGCTGTACCGAGTGGTCCCATTCTCGGTCGAAACGGACCACCTGCTGATGTCTTGCGATCACCCGCGTCTTGATGGCAGTGGGCCGCTGATTCTTTTTGACCAGGATGCTGCCGCTGCATCGCAGTTCCTCCAGGCGGTGAAGCACCCACTTGCCCGGCTCATCATTGCCGACGACACCGAACATGGCGCAGGGAACATCGAGCGTATGGAGATTGCGCACCACATTGGCGGATCCGCCGAGCCTGCGATCCGTGCGTTCCACGGCAACGACGGGAACCGGGGCCTCCGGAGAGATCCGGCTGACATCGCCCCAGATGAACTCGTCCACAATAATGTCACCGATAACAAGGATCAAACCCGCTCCCCCTGCGAAGACTCCGGATGCTTCGGAACATCCCGACGGCCTGGCTCAGGCATGATCCTGCCCCGATCGAGGCACTCTGAACAGCCCCAGAATGCTTTTCCGCCATGGGCGGATGCCATCCCTGATCCTGGAGGCGAGCACGGCAATCATGCCCCGTTTGTGCCGATTGTACGACGAGTAATACCGGGCCATCTCCAGTTCCAGGCCGAAAAACCCGGCGATGTCACGCAGATCCTGCATGCTGTACTCGCGGTTGTGGCGATCGTAGTAGGGGATTCCGTTCCGCACCTCGGGTTTCTGTTCAAGGTAGTGTTTTTTCAGGTCCCAGTGCAGGGTCTTGCCGCGAATCAGCCTGGAAATGTTCCGGAAGGAAGAGATATTCGGGGCGTCGATAAGGATAAACCCGCCGGGTTTGACAATGCGGATGATCTCTCTGAGGGGTTGCAGCGGCGAATAGGTAAAATGTTCGATGGTCTGGGAGAGCACCACCGCGTCAAATGTTCGATCCCGGTAGGGAGCGGGTTCGGCCTCCAGGTGCCAGGTGGAATAGGGGATCTGCAGGTGATCAAAGACAGGCAGTCCTTCATGGAGGTCTGAGGCATATGCCGAGAAACCGGCGGCCTGCAATGCCGCGGCCAGGATACCGTGGCCGGAGCCGGCATCCAGCACCTTCGCCCCCCTGGGGAGTTTTTGCCGCAGGATGCTGACAAGCAGGGCAAAGCGGTAGGAGCTTCCCCGGAAATACTCATCCAGGGCCTCGAACGATGCCGGATCGGTGTTTTCCCAGGATCGGGAACCTTTCGATGTCCCCCGATGATCGGCAAAGCAGGGGCCTATCCGCTGCCAGACTGATTCAACCAGCTTTTCATCCTTTGAGATGCTCATGGTATCTCGGCCGTCCTTTTTAGATGTAAACGGGCCAGCCCGGCCCCGAGGAGCATGGCAGCCAGCACGGCTGAGAAGTGCTCTTCCAGGCTGGAGGCGGTCAGGCCATGAACCAGCAGGGCGACCCCCGAGAGGCAAATGATGGAGCCTTCCTCACCCGTTTCCCAGTTTTCCCGCCAGCCCAGCCTGATCCAGGCATAGAGCAAGAACGCAATCACTCCCAGTCCCGGCAGGCCCCAGCGTGCAAGCGCATGCAGGTAAATATTGTGGGGGTGAGCCGGATAGTCGCTGGCGCCGTAGTTCAGGGCGGGGTTCCTTTTTTTTGCCTGCATGGCTGCCCTGGGAAACCCTCCCGTGCCAACACCCAGGAACGGATGCGCTTTCCAGGCCTCGATGGCCCCCATCCACAAAGACAAATGATACCGGGTACTCATTGCGCTGAGTACCATGGTTTTTTCCTCGCTCGTACCCTGTTCGACAGCGGTGCCGGTCAGTGGATGCAGACTCTGCCAGGTTCCGAGAAGGCGCTCCCGGCCAGGTCCCAGGATGAGCAGGACAATCACTAGCAGAAGGACGCCGAGCGCAGCGCCGGCATGCCGTTTCTTGAAGCCGCTGGAAATGATTTTCAGGATCATGATTACGAACAGGGTCAGGGTTATGAGATACCCGCTGCGTCCATGCGCCAGGAAGACCATGGTCATGGCCCACAGGCCGGTGATCCAGGCCAGCCATCGGCGGAAACGATGCTGTTTCCATCCCCAGTAGAGCAGCCAGGCCGCCCAGGTGCCGTACACAAAACCGAAACCAATGTGCCCGATATGACCCGTGGGATTGTCCGCGGTTGACCCCACGGTTGTCACTGACACCCAGCCCAGCATCTGAAACACGGTGAACAGGAGATGCAGACCCAGCCCGACGGACAGGGCCAGCAAAAATCGCCTGGACCATCGCACGTCTCTCAGCGCCGCGGCGGCAACGGGCACCAGAAGCCAGAACCACTGACGGCCCAGTATGTGAAGGCCCCAGGCCCGATCCATGCTCCAGAGCAGTCCGACAAGCATCAAGGCCAGGTATCCGGCCAGTGCGAGGGCCAGCATACGGTTGTGCATCCAGAGGCCTTTCGCACCTTCCCGCAACAGCCCCGAAAACAGGCCGAAGGCAAGCGCGATTCCAAGCGAGATGTTGGCCACGGCCACCGAAAAAGGGAAACTCACCGCAGCGGCGCAGAGCATCCATTGTGTGCCCGCCACAAGTTTCCCCCGGGGAACCAGCAAAGATTCAAGCATGCAGCCAGTGATCCTAGTGTAAGCCTGCGCTTGCTGCCATCTTCAAAGTGGGGTGAACATGTTTCCTTTTTTTGCGGTGGTTGTCCTATTTTCCATCCGCAATGCTATCCTGTGCGCATGACCCTGGATCGTTATGTGCTTCGATTGTGGCTGGGTCCGTTTCTTGGGGCCCTTGCAATCGCCACCAGTGTCCTGCTTCTTGGACGTGCCCTGAAGGTACTGGGCCTGGTCGTGGATCGGGGCATCGAGTGGTCCATCATGGGTTCCATGCTGATGGCCATTCTGCCCTATTTTCTGGTTCTCACCTTGCCAATCGCCTTTTTTTTCGCCATGCAGAATGTCATTGTCAGGCTGTACCAGGGAAGCGAACTGGATGTCTTAAGGGCCGCCGGCATCTCCTATGCCCGCATGTTCCGGGTCCTTCTGGGGGTGGCGGTCATTCTCTATCTGTTTTTGAGCTACACGGCCATGGAATGGATGCCCAGCGGTCAGAAGCAGTTCCAGGTGCTGCTCTATTCCATTCAGAAGGCAAAGGCCGCCCCGGGGTTTGTGCCCCAGCGTTTCAACCGCGAACTGGAAAACTTTACGGTCTATATTCAGGGCGAGGACGAACAGGGACGGATGCATGGTTTCATGCTCGAAGACAGCCGTCATCGCGAACCGGTGGTTTATCTGGCCGAAACAGCCGAGGTTGAACGGGCCGGCAGCCAGATATGGTTTACCCTCCGCAACGGGACGAGGATCGAGGGGAGTGGAAGCAAGTTAAGGGCGCTTTCCTTTGACCAGTATAAACTGGTGATGGATGTTGGCCAGCTTGGGCTGGCAAAAATACCCGCGTGGCGAAGCCGCATCTTTGAAATGACCATGGGCGAACTGTATCGGGCTCGCAAGAAAAAGGATTCGCCGGCGGCGACAGCCGAGTGGCATCGCAGACTGATCATGCCAACCACCGTTCTGGTCCTGCTTCTGTTTGCACTCCCCCTGTCACTGGAGCCAAAGCGGTCCGGAAAGGCGGGGGCCTACCTGCTCGGGATTTTGCTTCTGCTGGCCATCTACAATGTGCAAATACTCCTCTATCAGCAGGTTCAGGGGGACAACCTTCCGTGGTGGAGCATGTGGGCGGGTCAGGCTCTCTTTGCCGTTGCCGGTCTGGAGCTGATGCGCAGGGCCTCGCTGGACCGGCTTCCCCGGATTCTGGTTCACAGCGGGGAAATGTTCTTTCTGCTCCATCAGAGGATCTATCACTGGGTGGGTGAAAGGCTCGGCAGGGACTAAGGGCCGGTACCTGCTCAGTCCAGCCCCTTCCGGATGGTCCGGTAACAGTGTTCGTAGGAACGGGCCACCTCCTGCCAGGTGCGAACATGCACGGCGGGGGGAGGTGTTGCACTCAGCATGTTCTCACAGGCCCTCACCCACGCGCCGGGATCTGCGTCGAGATCAAGCACCACACCGTGTGGCCTGCTGATCTCATCCGCCACACCACAGCGTGATGAAAGGACGGCCGGGACACCGGCGGCCACCGCCTCCGCGATGACCATGCCGTAGGGCTCTTCCCTGGCGGGATGCAGAAGAAGATCAAGATGGGGATACAGTCCGGCTGAGTCCACTTCTCCCAGGAGGCGGTATCCCTGATGCCAGTCAGAGAACAGGTGCCGGACTTCCCCCGCTTTGGGGCCGGCGATCCAGAATTCCAGCCCGGGTCGGCTCTTCCGGAGCTCCTTCACGATTTCAACCGCCAGCTCCAGGCCCTTGCGCCTCCATTCCTTGCCGACAAAACCGATGACCCCCCCCGCTTTCGGTACTGCCCGCTCCTCCCGCCCGGGTCCGGGGCGGACGCCCGGAGGGATTGGATCCGCCAGGCGTTTCCCGATGCATGGATAATAGTGCTCAAGGAGACGGGCGATGCGCCCTGAATTGGGAACCACGGCATGCACATGGTCAGCGCAAACCTCCCTCTTTTCCAGCCACAGATGAATCCACGTCCGCCAGGAGACAAGTTTCCACCAGGGTCGATCAAGGACCCGGGCAAAGGGGGGGCCGTGAAAGGTGGTGATGTGATGATCCCCGCTGCGTTCGTGGCTGTGAATGATCAGATATCTGCTCGCGTGCTTCCGAAGCCACCGATGCACCTTGCGGGAGAAGATGAGATGTGAAAACCAGCGGGGCCGCAGAGGGGATCGGCCAAGTTCATGCACCTCAACCCCGTCCGGGGCCCGGTTCGCCTCCAGTTTTTCGCATACGATCCCGATACGGTGACCGTTCCTGGCCAGTTCACGGGTAAGCTCCCACACGTAACGTTCCATCCCGCCAACGGGGCCATACCGTTTTACGATGTGCAGGACGGAGAGTCCGCTCAAGGCACATCCGTTGGTGGCCGGTTCCAGTTCTGCTGCTTTTCCGTGAGCTTGGCATAGCGGTAAAAGGTGCCCTCGAAATTTCCCAGGGAAATGACAAAACCGGCCCATCCGTCCAGAAACCCGAGTTTCAATACGTAGATACGCAAGAAGGCGCCTGCGGCATGCATCAGGGCCAGCATCATGCTCCCCTTTTTACCTGTGCGTGCCAGCTTCTCGGCTCCAAGTGTCGAGTATCGGTTTCCCTTGGCGATCACCTCCGCAAGGTTCTGGAAGGGAATCTGCCAGATGGCGTGTCTGAGGTGGCCCACCTTTCCGTGGATTTCATAACCCTCATGGACTTCATCCGCTTCCGAATAAACCACTGCACCGCGCCGGAACAACTGGGGCTGGCGATAATCGGGATACCAGCCGCAGTGCTTGATCCAGCGGCCCATGAAGTAGTTATGACGTGGCACGTAGTAGGCGTCTGCCGCATCGGGTTTCTCGGTAATCATTCTGATTTCATCCCGCACTTCGGGTGTGCAGCGTTCATCGGCATCAAGGCTGAAGATCCAGTCATGGGAGCATGCCGCCACGGCATCGTTTCTCAGCTTGCCGAAGCCTTCAAAGGGAATCTGGACAACCCGCGCGCCAAGGCTCCCGGCAATCTCCGCGGTCGTATCCGTGCTGAATGAATCCGCAACGATGATCTCGTCCGCCCAGGAAACGCTCTTGATGGCCTGGCCGATCTTGTTTTCCTCATTGTATGTGAGGATATAGACGGAAACCTTAGCCACGGGCGTCTCCATGGAGGTGGGCCAGTCCCTTCACGGCCCGGATACGACCTTCCTTCAAGCATTCCTCCAGCAAGTGATCGTTGCGGTTAAGGCCGGTGCGTTCCTCTTCGGGATGCCAGAGGTGCAGCACCGGCTGGCCCCGCAGGTCCCGGCGCCGGATTCCGGCATGAAACAGCCTGGCCACCAGGTCGGAATCCTCGCGGCCCCAACCCTCATAGATTTCATCAAACCCGTCCACTCGCACGATATCCCTGTGCCAGCAGGAAAGGTGGCATCCGCGAATACCCTCCAGGCGTTGATGGGGAGGACCCAGAAGGGATGAAGGAAGAAAAACGGGCACGAGCCGATTGATGTCGCCACAAATCCGGTGTTTTAACCAGAACCAGGGGCCCATGCTGGCAGGAAACCGTTTCTGTCTGCAAAGCTGCTCTGTCCAGGCCCGGGATATCAGGATACGACGACCGCTGATCAGGGTGTTTTCCTGCGCAAGCCGGCGGTGCGTGGCGACAAGATCCGGAAGGGGAATGCAGTCGCCATCCGTGAACAGGACGTACGGTTCAGAAATACGCGCGATGGTTGTGTTATGGATTCTTGCCTTGCGGAAGCCCCTGTTTTCATGCCACACATGCTCGATGGGAACCGGATAGTTTTTCCGCGTGGCTGCGATCAGTTCGGACGTTTCCTTCCCCGAACCGTCATCGGCAATGTAGATCCTGAAAGAAAGGTCCGTCTGGTGCCGGTAGGAGTCCAGGACCAGGCGCAGGAAGTCCGGTTTGTCAAAGGTCGATATGACGACCGCAAGCCGTTCGTGAACGCTCACTTCTTTTCAAGAATGGCCAGCATGTCATGCCCCTTCCCGAACCAGCGGGCTGGCAGCGCCAGAAACTCCCTGCATACCTTCAGCAGTTCATAGCGCAGCGGGGAGACATCCCTGCGCTCGGCGAGGTTGACGCGCTTGGTCCGGATCTCTGCCGCATGGAAACCGCATTGCTCGGAGAACCTCCGGATGCTGGCGGGGTTGAAAAAGCTGATGTGTCCACCATGACTTCCGATATCAAAATACTCCCATTTTGATCCCAGAAACCGCACGGTCCACGAGTCTGCATTGCCGGTGCCGATCAGGAGGATCCCGCCGGCTTTGAGTATGCGGTGGATTTCACGTCCCAGCGCGACCGGATCGGTGAGGTGCTCGATAACCTCAAACAGGGTCACCACGTCAAATTTCTCATCGGGATAGGCGGCTTCCTCCAGCAGACCTGTAAACACATCAAAGCCCATGGATCTTGCGGTTTCGGCCGCCCGCTCCGCCGGCTCCACACCTGCAACCCGGAAGCCCATTTCACTGGCCACGGCAAGCAGCGCCCCGCTTGAGCAGCCCACATCAAGCAGGCGCAGCTCCCGCGGTTCTTTTCCCAGGCGCCTGGCGGCCGCATGCAATATGCGTTCCATCCGCTGCCGGTAGCGTCTGGCGTTGGTTCCCGTGGGCAGCGTGCCTTCGGGTGCGTTGAACTCCTGCATGGACTGCTGATAACGTGCCGCCGTACACGCACTGAGCAACTGGCCACATTCCGGACATCGTCTCAGGAGGCCTTCAGGAAGCTCGATGGCTGTGCGCTCCAGCTCACGGCTGCATTTCAGGGGGCATCGGTTAAATAAAGGCTGAACCTGCTCCGTTTTCTTCCGCTCCACTTACTTGATCGCTTCGAGTTCAAAATACACGCTGGCGGCCGGAAAAATCCAGGCAAACCGGCGTTCATACTGCCAGGAAAACCTGTTCGCCAGCCAGCCTATGCCCAGGATATTGCTGAGATCGTCGAAAAAGATCTTGCTGTCCGTGAGTCTGAAACGGCAATTGTAGAACTCCCATTCGTGTGAATCCTCACAAAAGTAGTCAAATGAGCCACGGGCAAAGTAATGGCAATGCTGCCAGTGACGGTAGGCCTCCACGCTGGAGAAGTGGGGGGAGTTGATGACGACCCGACCGCCTGCTTTCAGAAGTCTGTAAAACTCTTCCATCAGTCTTGGGAGGTCTTGAAAGTGCTCCAGAAAGTGATAGCACCAGATCAGATCAAAGGAGTTGTCTTCAAAGGGATAGGGGAACCTGGTGAGGTCGTACTGGATATCGGCCTGATGTTCCTGGGGCTTGTAGGACCGGATGTTGTAATCAAGACCGATTGCGCCCCTGAACTTGACGTCACCACAGGCGACATCCAGGACCTTCCTGTCCGAGAACTCCTGTTCGAATCGTGCCTTGCGACGCAAGGGATGGTCGAAGAGACGCGCCATCAGTCTGCCCGCTCATAATGGGTGAGCCTGGCTATGATGCGGCCGAATTTCAGCCTGGCCGTCAGCTTCAGTGGAATGTGATACTGGTCGTTGGTCAGCCAGACCTTCACCTTTCCCCTGGAAGAGAAGATCCCGGCAGTTTTCAGTTTCGGTTCAATCACGAGGCACTCCACCCTTTCCCCCCACGGGGCCTTTATTCTATCTTTCCTGAGGACCTTGACCACCACTTCATAACGTTTTCTGGCATCAAAAATAGGGATGTTGACCGTCTTTCCCACCTTGAGCTCCATCAGACGGGTGGCAAAAAAGGCGTCAATCACGTTCAGGTGCCCTGCCGGCACATCGAATGTCTCTACATTCTCGTTCAGTCTGTAGATGACCTTGTTGTCGCGCCAGAGGAAGTCCGCGTGTTTCTTTGAGTGATATTTGCTCTCGTGCTGTTCGATATCGAGCATGGTGCTTTGCATTTTTCCCTGGACGCACAGACCTTCCGACACCATTCTGTCCCGAACCTTGTGGAAAAGGTCGAGAACCTTGTTGCTTCTGGCCGTCGAGGTGATGCGATAACCGTCTTTACCCATGGGCAGCACGTTCATCTGCGCCGATCCGCCATGAATGAATTCCCAGCCCACCGAGAAACTCATCCGCTCGCCCACATAGGGCATGCATGAGCTGGCAGAGGCCATCCCTGTGTGCAGGAACAGCAGGGAGATGAGGAGCAAGGCTCCCGCTGATATCCCTGCAGGGGTTTGATTCACAGGCTTCCCCACCAGAGTCCGATGCCGGCCATGAGCAGCAATGCAGCCATCAGACCCAGGACGTTGTTCCACTCACGGTGCTGGCGAACGAGTTTCCAGTCATGGCCGCCTTCCAGCGCGCGCCTGTTCCAGCGCGGCCAGAACTGGGGGCTCCTGTGCCTGTAGTCCTCATAGTCTGAGCCGAATTTCTCCACGAGCATGAGCTCTTCCCTCTGCATGGTGGGATAGAAAATCAGCCAGAAACCGGGCAGGACCAACAGGGAGACCCAGATGTTGTTGCCGGCAACGCAAAAACCGGCGGCGATCAGGAAGTGGCCCAGGTACAGGGGATGGCGGCACAAGGCATAGGGCCCGGTATCGCTGACCTTGCTCATCTTCTGGATGTGTCCCGAGGCCCACAGCCGCAACGCTTCGCCTGCTGCAATCAGGGGCAGGCTGGCGAGCAGACTCCAGCGGCTTGGGCGTACGAAACCAATCACAAGAAGGACGAGGACGGCACTGACGGTGATCCGGTGCTCAAGGATTAACCGCTGCCAGGCCGGCACAGCTTTCTGTCTCTCGGGACTAGTGATCATGCACCACCTTCAGCAAGTCTCTGGCCTGAATACGGTCCATGCAGATGAAGTTATCACATTTGCGCTTGAAACAGGGACCGCATTCGGTTTTTGCTTCCACATGGATATGGGGTCTTGCGAGCGGGCCGGATCGCCACGAGGCCGAAGGGCCCCAGAATGTCGCCGTGTTCGTGCCAAGCGCCGCTGCCAGATGCAGTACCCCCGTGTCGGCACCGATGACGGCCCGCGCTGCCGCCAGAAGGCCACATAATGCTTCCATCTCAAGTCTCCTGGGGAGGACAATGCTCCCCCTGATCCGTTCCCCAATCTTGCGGGCAACATCCCTTTCCGCTTTGGTTCCCCATCCAAACACCGGCGTCAGCTTCTTCCCGATAATGCCTTCCGCAACCTCTCGCCATGTCCGTTCGGGCAGGATTTTTGTTGCCCAGCCGCCGCCAAGGTGCAGGATAACATAATGCCCGGCCTGCAATCCCAGATCATCCATGACGGACGATCCTGCCGTGCGCATCCTGTCCGTAAGCTGAACGAACGGGGCTTGATAGGGAATGGGGGATCTCGGCCTGGTTTTGATGTCGCTCACGAAAGGACCGGTGGCGACCCGTCGGTACTGCTGGACGACATGGCGTTCATCGGGATGGAATCGAACCGGGTGCGTCAGCCAGCTGCTGACACGTTCCCGACAGTAGGCGCGGTCCATGCCGTAGACATGGGGAGAGATCAGCCTCGCAAGGAGGCTGCTTTTGATAAGCCCCTGCAGTTCAAGCACGGCGTCAAAGCGCATGTTCCTGAGGGATTGCAGGAGAGGGGAAATCGTGGCCAGGGCGCCGCGGCCTTTCGTATCAATGATATGCACCCGGATGGCCTTCGGAAATGCACGGGTGACAAAGGCGTATCGACTGTCGGCCAGGAAATGAAGCTCATCCACCTCCGGTCGGCGCAGGACATCATCCATGGCCGGAAGTGCGTGGATCATGTCACCAAATGCCCCCAGTTTGACGATCAGGATTTTCATGCGTTTGCCGCTGGCCGCCCCGCCATCCGCGGCGGAGCTAGGAGAGCCATTTCTGGCAGGCCTTCAGGACAGACTGGGCGGAAATGTTGGCCATGCAAGGCTGACCCGGGACCGAGCACTTGCGCCGCAGACAGGGACTGCAATCTGCCGGCTGGTACAGAAGGGTGACACGCTGACCGGATGGAGAGGTGCGTTTGGGATCCGTTGCTCCGAAGATGGCTACCGTGGGCTTGCCAAGCGCTGCCGCCACATGCATCAGACCTGAATCGTTGCATAGCAGCATGCGGGATGCACATAACAGCTGAATAGCCTGTCTCAGTGAGGTTTCCCCCGCAGCATTCCAGCCATGCCCCTCAATGCCGGCAAGACACTGCTCGCCGATAGCGTGTTCGCTGGCTGTTCCGAGAATCAGCAAATGCCATCCGAGCTGATGCAGCGACTGCAGAACATGGTTGTAGGAGGTGGCCGGGTAGCGCTTGGCTTCACCGAACTGGGCGCCGGGCGCAATGCAGACGGTGCGTCGCTCATCCAGACCCTTCTCACGGATGAGTTTCACCCCCTCTTCCCGTTCCTGCGGGGGGATCCGCATGAAGGCCTCCTCCGGGTCGATGTCAACACCGATCTGCTTCACCAGATTCAGGAAATAGGCGCGATGGTGGCCGGTTGCCATGTCGATTTCCGGTCCGGGTGCGAGGGTGAGAAGCGGACGCCGCCACTGGCCGCGAAAACCGATCCGTTCCGGTACGCCCGCACGCCACAGGTGCCAGGCGCTTCTGAAGCTGTTGGTAAACAACACGCCCAGATCCGCGTCTCCTGGTATTTCCGGGCTGTACGTCACATGACCCAGCGAGAGGAAGGGCAACAGGTCCGTCAGCCAGGGCTGGCCGATCAGGGACGTGCGCTCGGGTTTCATTCCGGAGATCGTGGCCCGCATGGCGGGCAGGGCCATGATCACATCCCCGAGCCAGTTGGGGGGGTGCAGGACAAGATGCCTTATCGGAGGGTGCATGGTTTACGGAAAATGGGCCAGGGAATCAGCCTGCGGGTTTTCTGTGCCGGCACACGAATATCCATTCCGACTTCAGACGGGGGAAAAGCAGCCTCTTCTTGCCGATCCTGATCTGTTCCACAATCTCAAAGTGGCGCAAAAGGGTTTTCCTTATGCCGGAGAGGGTATAGGAGTATGGGTGGTCTTCATTGCGGAAGATGGTCAGAAAGTGTTCGAAGAGATAGCGCATGCGGGCAACCGGTTGCGCATAGGTCATGACGCTCATGATGAAGATGCCGTGGGGCTTCAGCAGGCGCTCGATTTCGTTGATCACGAGCTCGGGGTTCAGCATGCGATCAAGGGCATTGAAGCAAAGGATAAGATCAAAAGAGGCGTCGGGCTTGTCAATGGCTTCAGCCAGGTTGGAAATATATTCCCCCTGGGGCAGAGCGCCCGGAAAGGCCCGCCGGAACTGATCCAGAAGCGGGTCAACATAGGTCTTGCTTCCCTTGCGGATGAACTGTGCCGGACAGGTGGGGCCGCAACCCACATCCAGGATGGCAATATCGTCAGGAAGTGCAGCGGCATAACATTCGATAATCGGGACGTAATTCCGCTTAACGCGGTCAAGTTCCCTCTCCAGGGTTTCCTGCCCGTGCCAGTAGTTGATTTCAGCCTTCTGGGCAATCAGCCAGCGGCTTTTGTCAATGGCCTTATGGTGCGTCATGAGCAACCTCGTACGGGATGGTCTCATGCTCAAGCGTTCGCCAGCGGCGGTGCGTCCATAGCCAGCATTCCGGTTGTCGGCGGATGGCATCCCCCAGGATGCGGTTGGCCCGTTCGGTGACCTTGAACACGGCGTGCTCCTTGCCGGCGGACATGTCTTCGCGGGTGGGCAGGATCATGGGATGGATCTGAATATCAAACCGGAAATCCCTTCCCTTGCGAAAGGCCGTGATGGGGACAATGGGTATGCCATGTTTCACCGACAGTTGCGCCGGGAGTGTCGTTGTGGAGGCCAGGTGACCCATGAAGGGGGCCGCCACCCCGAATTCCTCGGACACATGCTGATCGAGCATGAAACCGATACAGGACTTCTTTTTCAGGGCACGGGGAATCCAGGACGAGGATTCCAGTCGCGCATGCATCGCGATGCCGAACCGTGATCTCAGTCGCCTCAGATAGGCATCCGCCGGCTCCGGGCGGATGGCGCGGTAAATGTTGTGAGTGGGATAGCCAAGCAGTGCCGGTACCATGGCTCCAAGCTCCCAGTTGGTTTGATGGCTGCCGACAAAAACCACCCCCCTGCCAAGATCCATGGCTTCCCTCAGGCATGCCTCACCATGGATGTTCAGTCGCGACCGGATGAACGCTTCCGGGCGAAGGAAGACATGCGGCATTTCAAAAATGATGCGTCCCAGCTCGGCAAAGGATTCACGAGCTATGTGTTTTTTCCAGGATTCACTCTTTTCCGGGAAGATCCGGTTCAGGTTGCGGAGCGCAATCTGTCTGTGTCGTTCATCGAGCAGGTAACCGATGCGTCCCAGACCGGCGCCGATCCCTCCCGCCAGGCGCACGGGCATGAAACGAATCATCCAGAATATGGCGCGCACCCCCGCCGATATGATCCTATCCATCAGTCGGAAAGCTTTCTTGCCTCATCAATCAGCATCACGGGGATATCGTCACGGATTGGATATTCAAGTTTGCAGGCATCACAGACCAGACCATCCTTGTTTTCGTTGTAATGGACTTCCCCCTTGCACTGCGGGCATGCCAGGATGGAAAGCAATTCTTTGTCCAGCATTGTCAGACTCCAAGCAAGGTTTGTTTGTCGGTTTGCGAAAGGATGGGGGCTAGGATGGCATCCAGCAACCCCCTGTCTCCACGGCCTTGCTGCTCGAGAATCCACAGCGGCGGTTCATCCGGCCATAGGGGAATCAGTTTTACGCCATCCTTCGAGGTTGCAATCACCGGCAGACTGCCCCTCAGACAGGGTTGAAGATCCCCTGCGGAATAGCGATGGTGATCCGGAAACCTGAAGTGCCTGACCACCTCGATTCCGGCTGTGTTCAAGGCATCAAGGAAGCGTTCCGGACGGGCGATGGATGAGATGGCCACGGCCCGTGAGGGGGTCTCCTGTTCCACCCCCCTGACCTGCCTCAGCTTTGTATCGCATGGATACCAGTGCCATTCCTTATCGGGACCGAGTGGCGTGATCTCCTGTCCACCTGTGCGGATGATGATGTGGGCACGCCCGAGCGCGCTGATCGGTTCGCGTAGAGGACCGGCGGGCAGTTGCCAGCCATTGCCGATCCCCTCAGCCGGGATCAGAACAACGTCGCATTGACGCCTTAGCTGGCGATACTGAAACCCGTCATCGAGGATCAGGATATCTCCAAGCCCTTCGGCAAGCTTCGCCCCTTTCACCCGGTCCCTGGCAACAATCACCGGACAGGAGCATGACTCAAATAAAAGCCTGGCCTCATCGCCGATGATGTCGGCCTGGTCATAATCCCTCACAATCCTTGGCTGTTTCAGTTTCCCGCCATCTCCCCGGCAAAGGACCACGGGACTCAAGCCCCTGTGCTGAAGTCTGTTGGCCAGCCAGATGACAAAGGGGGTTTTGCTGCTTCCGCCCACGGTGATGTTGCCAACGGAAATCATGGGCAGGGGCGGATCGCTTGCCTTCCCGAGCCGGCGTCGCTGATCCCGGTTGCGCAGCACGGCGTACAGGCGACTCAGCCAGGCCAGGATAAACGGCGGTCTGTCATGATGCCACCAGAGGGACTCAAACCATGCCTCCAGTCTTCCTGCAGGGTTCATTTGCATGCCAGGTACGGCTCGATGGCGGACATGATGGAAGGGAGAACCTTGCGCCTTCCCTGCATGAAAAGGGCCGCCTTGCCATTCATTGTCTGCAGGTCCTGCGGTCTGCTGAGAAGATCCTGGAAAAGACGATTCACGTCGTCCGCGTCCCTGGCCACAAGCACCACGGATTCACGTTTCATGTCCTCGATGATATCACGGAAGTTGTGCACGTAAGGGCCGGTCACCACACCACGGCCACAGACGGCGGCTTCCAGCGGGTTATGTCCCCCCACCGGCACCAGGCTTCCGCCGATGAAAACCAGGTCTGCCACCGTATACAGCTCCCGAAGCACGCCCATGGCATCCACCAGGACCACATCCGTGTCCGGCGCCACATTTTTTTCGGACCATCGGGCAAGGTGAAAGCCCAGCCTAGTGACCAGGCTGGCAACCTCATCAAATCTCTGGGGGTGGCGTGGCACGAGGACCATCAGTAAATCCGGGCGCACTTTTTGCCAGGATGGCAGCATGTTCAGCAAGGTGGCCTCCTCATCCTCATGGGTGCTTGCGGCCAGGAGGATGGGCCTTTGTCCGCTGATATCGAGGCGCTTTCGTATGCTTGCGGCATCGGTCTGTGGAGCAGAGACAGCGTATTTGAGATTGCACATGACACGGATATGCGCCTTCTCCACGCCGATCGAGCGTAGCCGTGCGGCATCCAGTTCACTTTGGGCGAAAAAGACCTCCACGTGTCTCAACCATCGTCTCCAGAGCCATTTGGTGGCCCGATACCTGGGAAAGGAACGATCAGAAATTCGAGTGTTGATGCTGAAAACAGGGACAGCTTTATGATGGCATGCGTTCAGCAGACCCGGCCAGAATTCGGTTTCGGTCAGGAGAAGCAGGCGTGGTCTGAGACGGGCAACGAAACGTTGCATCAGGCCAGGGACATCCCAGGGGAGAAAGGAGGCACTGATCCTGTCGGCGAACAGCCGCCTGGCGTGATCCATGCCGGTGGCTGTGACGACCGTCAAATGAACAGGAACGTTACGGGCAAGCAGGGCATTGACGAGCGGTTCAACGCTTGCAACTTCCCCGACGGAACAGGCGTGAATCCATACCGGTTGATCAGGGAGGGTGGGAAGGTTGATGGTGAGATGCTGCCTAAGCTTGTGCATGAGTTCCGGACGCATGGTGGCATTGCAACATCATCTTGATATGACTTCCAGTCCAAAGGGTCAAAGTAATAGCCCCGGCTGTTAGCCGGGGCTCTACCTATCTGATGCCATTGTGATTAGGGAGGGGAGGAGGGAATGACACCAGATGTGTGAAACGATAGGCGCAGATGCTTACCTTGCTGTGAATGTCAGGTGAAAAGATCTTCATGTTTGTTAACCCCTGACAAGACATGCATCCCGACCTTGATGGTGTCAGGCCCGCTCGATGTAGGTGCCGTCCTCCGTATTGACCTTGATTTTCGTTCCGGCTTCCAGATAGGGGGGGACCATGATATCCGCGCCTGTTTCAAGCCTGGCGGGCTTGTAGGATCCGGTTGCCGTCTGACCCTTGATGGCGGCATCGGTTTCCACCACGGTGAGGACCACGGTCTTGGGAAGTTGCACATTCAGTGGACGTCCCTCATGCATTTCCACAATGACCTCCGTCTCCGGCAGCAGGTAGGGTTTGGCCTGTTCCACAAGTGACTCATCCAGGGCCAGTTGTTCGTAGGTCTCCATATCCATGAAGTGATAGGTCCCTCCATCATGGTACAAAAACTGCATCTTGTGCTGGGAGAGCCGGACCCGCTCCACCCGCTCGGTTGAATTGAACCGCTTGTTGGTTTTGGTGCCAGTCTCCACATTTCGCATTTCGACCTGCATGCAGGCCACACCCTTGCCGGGGGTTACATGCTGGGTCTTGCTCACCCGCCACAGCGTGCCCCCGATGTCCAGAATCATTCCGGGACGTATACTGGTCGCATTGATTTGCATCCAAATCCTCCTGCAGCTTCATTCGGGGTTAACCCCCGAGGAAACAGCCGTTTCACCGGGACTCCGGAATCAAGACGCAGTCCCCTGAAACCGCATCGCACGTACCTCCGAGATAGCGAGATTTCAGCGTATCTCGGACATGATTTTCAGGGAGAAGCGAGGGATCTCCCTGGAAATATGGTTGCCAAAACGGTAAGCGGCCGGGACAATAGCCTCCTGCCGGCGGGCAGGCAAGTAGGAGTAAGCCATTGAACGATATGACCCTGCAGGAAGCAATCGACAGTTTTCTTCAGCACCATCAATCACATGACTTCAAGCAGGCTGCAAGGTATGAGGCATGCCTTGAGGCCTTTGCCGATTATCTCCTCCGTTTTTCGGATCTTTTTCTTGATGAGGATGAAGAGCCCCAGGATCTCTCATGCTGGGAGAAGGATCTTCAGGATCATATGGAAAACCTGCTGGACGGAGATGTGGAATATGTTTCCGACCTCGGTTCGCTGAGATGCAGTGATCTGGAGGCTGGGCATCTTTCCGAGTTTCTGGGTTGGTACATGCTGCGTATTCAGATCCCGGATGAGGAACTCATCAAGGCCTATTGTGACTGTTTCCGGGCGTGGCTGGGGTTCATGAGAGAAAGGCAGTGGATCAGCCTGGAATCGCATGCCGAGTTTATGGTTTCACTGACCGAGCTTGAGGCGGAGAGCACGCGTTCGGCAAAGGCGGCCATACTGCTGTTTCATTACGTTCGTTTGGGAAGGGGGATCCCCGCCCGTTTGAAGGAGCACCGCTTTTCAGCTTTCCGGGAAGGACACGCGCGCATCGTTGGGCTCAGGGGGCCTCAGATCTGGCTCCAGTTCGATGGGCAGGCATCGCCAATTGGTCCCGTCTCATTGTCCGAAGAGATTGTGTCCTTCCTGATGGTTGGAGATGTTCTGGATGTTGAGCTCGGATTACGGGGGGATACCTGGTTGATTGTGGACGTGGGTCCCATCTATCCCCACTCGGTTTATGTGGAAGCCGAGGAAATCGAACTGTCAGACAAGGTGTGCTAGGCCAGCACTCCGAGAAGCCATGTCCGAATATCCTGAATCTCCTCATGACAAACCGTATGCTGGATGGGATAGGTATGCCACTCGACGGGATAGCCTCTGCTGCGCAGCCATCTGTACCCAAAATCCCCGAGTTCGAAGGGGACAACCGCATCATCTACGCCGTGCCCCATGAAAATGGGGGTTTGTTGGTTGGCCGGATGCGCCTCGGTCGCGAGATATTCGGGTAAAAGAAGGTAGGCGGATAAGGCGATCAGGCCTCCAAGGGGTTCTGTGGATCGCAAACCGACATACAGTGCCATGGCACCACCCTGGGAAAATCCGGCAAGAATGATTCGCTGTGAGGCGATTCCCCTGATTTTTTCCTGATCGATGAGCAATTCAATGGATTTTGCAGAGCGCCGGATCCCTTCTTCATCCTGGGTGATGCCCAGGTCGGTGCGCTTGATGTCATACCAGGCAGGCATGATGTAACCATTGTTGATGCTCACGGGGATGGATGGCGCATGCGGAAAGATAAACCGGACGGCCAGATCATCGGGAAGGCGAAGTTCCGGGACGATGGGTTCAAAGTCATGACCATCCGCACCCAGACCGTGCAGCCAGATGATACAGGCATCGGGATTGGGACGGGTTTCGATTTCCACGGAAGCAAGGCATGATTGCTGCATGCGGTCAGTCTGCCAAAAAAACCGGGAAAAACACATGCGCGGGCAGATGGGCCATGTTCATGTCATTGGGATTTGTGGCACAGCCATGGCCGCCATTGCCACCCTTGCCCGCGATCTCGGGTTTCGGGTTACCGGCAGCGATGCGAACGTCTACCCTCCCATGTCGAATTACCTTGAGCAACAGAACATCCCCGTTTTTCAGGGGTATGCCGGAAAGAATCTTGATCCTGCCCCCGATCTGGTCATCATCGGCAACGCCCTCAGCCGGGGCAATCCCGAAGTGGAGCAAGTACTGAACCGGGATCTTCCCTACATATCGGGCGCCCAGTTCGTTGAAGATTATCTCCTGCCCGGTCGTCATCCCATCGTCGTGGCAGGCACCCATGGCAAAACATCCACCGCAAGCCTTATGGCGCATGTGCTTGAGATCGCGGGACATTCACCCGGCTTTATGATTGGAGGCATACCGGAGAACTTTGGTGCCGGCGCACGCCTGGGCAGAGGCAGGTATTTTGTGCTTGAGGGGGATGAATATGACACGGCCTTCTTTGACAAGCGTTCCAAGTTTGTCCATTACCGGCCAAGGACACTGATCCTGAACAATCTGGAATATGACCATGCGGATATCTTTCCGGATCTTGCCGCCATCGAGGCCCAGTTCCACCACTTGATTCGCATCGTTCCTGCCAATGGACAAATCATTGTTAACGCTGATGACGCCAGTCTGGCAAGGGTTCTGGATAGGGGCTGCTGGACACCCTTGCTGGATTTTCGGGAGAGGAGGGGAGGACAGGGGGACTGGGCGTGGGAGGCCCTGAAGGATGACGGTTCACAGTTCCGTCTCTGGCATCGGGGAGAGGTGTTTACGGAAGTCAGCTGGGCCATGATCGGTCGCTATCAGGTGAGCAACGCCTGTGCGGTCGCGGCGGTTGCCGACTCGCTGGACATTCCGGCCACGGAGATTAAAACGGCCTTTGAAACATTCGCGGGTATTCGCCGGCGCATGACCCTGGTGGGTGAGGCGAGGGGGGTGAAGGTGTTTGATGACTTTGCCCACCACCCGACGGCAATCGAGGGTGTCGTCTCGGCAGCCCGCGCCTCGATGCCCGATCATGGGCGTTTGTGGGTGATCATTGAGCCCCGTTCCAACACCATGCGGACAAAGGTGCATGAAACGTCATTGCCCCGGTGCGTTCGGCGGGCCGACAGGGTCATCTTCGTGCCTCCTTCCACACGAAACCTGAAACCCGATGATGTTCTGAACGTCGACGCCGTCTGCAGGTCCATCGGAGCACATGCAAATGTGCTGCCGGATGCCCGCGCGATCATCGAATATCTTCTTCCACGTGTTAACGAGGGCGATTATGTCCTCATTCTGTCCAATGGCGGCTTTGACAATATTCACAGGCGTTTGCTTGAGGCACTAACTGCCTGACAACATACCCTACCGCAGATCTGGCTGGGCCGGTATGCTTCGGCGGATGCGCTATTCAACTTTTTTTGCTCCGACACTGCGAGATGTCCCCGCGGAGGCGGAGGTAGTTTCACATCAGCTTTTGCTGCGGGCGGGATTTATTCGACGCGTGACAAGTGGAGTCTACGATTTCCTCCCGCTTGGTTTGAGGGTGCTGAGGAAGATCGAGCAGATTGTCCGTGAGGAGATGAACAGGGCTGGAGCCCAGGAACTTCTGATGCCCATGGTGCAACCGGCTGAACTCTGGCGACAGTCAGGCCGCTGGGAAAAATACGGCAAGGAGTTGCTGCGTTTCACCGATCGCCATGAGCATGAATCTTGCCTGGGCCCGACGCATGAGGAGGTGATATGTGACCTTGTGCGGCGGGAGCTTCGTTCCTATCGTCAGCTGCCGGTCAACCTGTACCAGATCCAGAACAAGTTTCGCGATGAGGTCCGCCCCCGGTTTGGCCTGATGCGCGGACGGGAATTTATCATGAAGGATGCCTATTCCTTTCATGCGGATGATGAGGACCTTGCGCGGGAATACCGGAACATGTTTGATGCCTATTCCCGCATCTTCCGGCGAATGGGGCTGAAATTCAGGGCGGTGGAAGCGGATACCGGCTCAATCGGCGGCAGCAGCTCCCATGAATTCCATGTCCTGGCCCAGTCGGGTGAGGACGAGATCGTTCATTGCAGTGTCTGTGATTATGCCGCCAACGTGGAAATGGCGAGCGGAAATCGCCCCGAGCCCAATGGCGACACCTCAGATCTCACAATGGTTTCAACGCCAGGCAAGATATCCGTGGAAGATGTGGCCGGGTTTCTTGAGCAGGATCCTTCACTCTTTGTGAAGACCATGATGTACCGGGTTTCCGGTGGCCCGGAAGACGGAAAGATTGTTGCGGTATGCGTTCGGGGTGATGATCAGGTGCAGGAACTGAAGCTGTTGCGCTCGCTGCATGCCGAGGAAGTGGTTCTGGCCGATGATGAGAGCATCAAGGCCCTGGGTTCATCGACCGGATTTTCCGGGCCGCAGGGGCTTGATGTGAAGGTCATTGCCGATGATAGCCTTCAAGGGGGTACCGGTCTGGTCGCGGGCGCCAATGAGAAGGACTGCCATGTTGTGGGCCTGGACATGGCGCGGGATGTACCGCAGGCGATATATCGGGATGTTCGCCGGGTACGCGCGGGGGATTCCTGTACAAAATGCGGTGCGAATCTTGAACTGACCCGGGGCATTGAGGTGGGACATGTTTTTGAACTCGGCCGCTGCTACACGGAGCCCATGGAGGTCGAGTTTCAGGACAAGCATGGAAAGAGGGCGGTGGCCACCATGGGCTGTTACGGCATCGGGGTTTCACGACTTCTGGCAGCCGTGGTGGAGCAGTGCCATGACGAAGCAGGCATGATCTGGCCGTTGCAGCTGGCCCCGTTTCACGTGTCGATCATTACGATCGGCAAGGCGGATAGCGTGGTATCCGCATCCGGACAGATTTATGAAGACTGCCGTGAGGCCGGCATTGAGGTGCTCTGGGACGACCGGCCGGAACGGCCAGGTGTCAAGTTCAACGATATTGAGCTCATGGGTCTTCCTTTATGCCTGGTTGTGGGCGAGCGGGGCCTTGCCAGGGGTGAAATCGAATGTCGGATCCGGGGTGGAGATCAGGTCCACATCCCCCTTTCCGATGTGGTTCATACCATACAGGATATGATGAAGGATCTTTCAAACACGTCATGAATTCAGCGGAATTGCGGCGACTTCTGAACAACAAGTCACCCAAGGCGATTCTGGTGATCATTCTCCTGGCGGGTTTTATGCTGACCCTGCCGTTCTGGCTGCTCAGTACCCCTGAACAGAAACAGCGTATCGTGGCCGAGACCACGGCCCAGCAGAAGGTAGAGAGCGCGGTCGGCCTTCTTGATATGCTTCCGGCCGAGCGGGAACATCTGCAATCCATGCTTAAACCTTCCACCGACGAATCCCTGAAAAACTTTGAGGAAAACGTGTGGTTGAAGGATCTGAAGACCCTCATGCAGGGAGAGGTTCCGGATCCCGAAGAGGCGGATGCGATTGCGCGCTGGGTCTACCTGTACAGCATGCGCCATGATCTTCCTCCAGAACTGATTCTGGCGGTGATCGCCGTTGAGTCGCAGTTCGACCGATTTGCAATCAGCAACGTTGGCGCCCGCGGCCTGATGCAGGTCATGCCGTTCTGGAAGGAGGAACTCGGCTCCAAGGAAGACAACCTGTTCAATATTGAAACCAATATTCGCTATGGCAGCGCCATTCTGAGACTGTATCTTGACCGTTATGGTGATCTTGTGAGGGCGCTGGCTGCCTACAATGGCTCGCTGGGTCGGCGCACATACGCCAGGAAGGTCCTGACCATGATGAAGCGTTTCAAGGGTGGTTCCCGGGACATTTAAGGAACCTCTGAATAAGTGCGTCCATGCACTTGTTCAGAACACAAAGCCAAAAGCGCGGTTTTGACTTTGCTCACAGAATCAGTCACTTACGTTATTGATTCTGGCAGCCCATCCATGGGCCGCTTTTTCAGAGCATCCTTGACCGAAGTTCCCGCTATCGATCGAAGCCCGCCCCTTTAAGTTTGGTTATCAGTGCTTTTAGTGCCCGGCCCCGGTGGGAAACCCCGGCCTTTTCCTCCGGGCTGGCTTCCGCGAAGGTTTTCCCCAGTTCTGGACAGTAGAAAAGAGGGTCATATCCAAACCCTTTCCTTCCGGAAGCTTGCTCAAGGATGCGGCCCTCGACCTTGCCATTCGCCGTGATGGCCGGGCGCCCATCCGGAAAGGCAAGGTGCAGGGTGCATTCAAAATACGCCTTTCGGTTTTTGCAGCCACTCAGGGCCCGGAGGAGTTTGTGATTGTTTTCCGTGTCTGTTGCCCCGGCCCCGGCATAACGGCTTGAACGAATCCCGGGTAACCCCGCCAGGGCGTCAACGACCAGTCCGGAATCATCCGCCAGTGCTGGGAGAGCATTGGCCCTGGAGAAGGCAACAGCCTTTTTCTCCGCATTTTCGGCGAAGCTTCTTCCATTCTCGACCACCTCGACAAAGATGGTCTGGTCATCAGGGACGATCTCGATATCCAGGGGACGAAGAATCCTGGCAATTTCCGAGCGCTTTCCCGGATTGTTGCTGGCAATGATCAGTCGCATGGTCCTGGATCTAGGATCGCCTGCCTCTGCAGGGCACAAAGCTCCCGGATACCCTTGTCCGCCAGACGCTTGAGTGTGAGGAACTGATCCCAGGACATGGGCTCCTCTTCGGCCGTGGCCTGAAATTCCACAATGCCTCCATCACAGGCCAGGACAAAGTTTACATCCATCTCTGCCTGACTGTCCTCACTGTACTCGAGATCCAGGAGTGCCTTTCCCTGAACGATGCCGCAGCTGACCGCGGCGATCTGGCCGGTGATGGGATCATGGGAAAGCCTGCCGTCGGAAATAAGTCGATCAACGGCGAGTCTTAATGCCACCCATGAGGCCGTGATCGCCGCACATCGGGTGCCTCCATCGGCCTGAAGCACGTCGCAATCCAGGATGATGGTATGCTCTCCCAGTTTATCCAGATTCACGACCGAACGAAGAGAGCGTCCGATCAGACGCTGGATCTCGAGCGTCCTGCCTCCCTGTCGGCCCGTGGCTGCCTCACGCCTGTTACGTGTGTGGGTGGAACGGGGAAGCATGCTGTACTCAGCGGTGACCCAGCCGGATCCCGTATTCTTCTTGAAGGTCGGCACGCCGTCTTCAATGGTGGCAGTGCACCATACCCTGGTGCGTCCGATATCAATCAGGGCCGAGCCTTCCGCATACGCATGAAAACCCGTATCGATATGAACGGTACGCATCTGATCGTGTGCTCGTCCTTCACGCATCGTGCGGTATGGCCTTACTCAAGAAAAAGACGGGATGGCTCTTATTTATTTTTATTCTTTGTTGCCCATTCAACCAGCTTGTCGGCCTGCATGGTGCCGCTTCGCCTGCGACCGTCTGCCGCGATGAGGGTCGGGGTTCCGTGAATACCCAGTTCCTTGCCTAGGGCGATGATGTCGGCGACTGGATTCTCACACGCGGGCGCATCCAGGGTTTTCCCGTCAATCAACACCTCATGCAGGGCCTTGACCTGATCCTTGGAACACCAGATGGCTTCCGCCTTGGCCCTGGCCTTCGGGTGGATCTTTTCGATGGGGAACAGAAAGGTGTAAATCTTCAGACCCTTTGCGTTGCGCAGTTCCCGTTCAAGCTGCTTGCAATAGGGGCAGTCCGGATCGGTAAAGATGGCGATGGGTGTACCCTTCGGGTCACCTGAGACAATGGCCTTGTCCAGAGGCAGTTTTTTCCAGTCGATGCTGTTGATTTCCTCCAGTCTTGCGGCTGTCAGGTCCTTTCGCGTCGTGGTATCAAAGATGTGACCGTTGATGATGTATTTACCGCTGGAGTCAAAATAATAGATGATTTTTCCGCCTCTCCCGTTCGGGATGCCGGCCTCGTAAAGTCCCGGAATGGGTTCAAACGGTTTGATATAAAGGAAGGGGATCTCCTTGTTTGCCTCGCGGATGGCGTCCTCGGCCTTGGTTTTGGTGCCCTGTTCACCGGCCTGCACGGGGATGCTCAAGGTCCACAAAAGCGATAATAAAAGCAATCCCGGCAGTAAAAATTGTTTTTTCGACATAAAAAAACCCCCTTTGATTTGGGTGCGAAGCATGCCGTGAACCGGCCATATTTGAAAGGTCAATTGTTTCGTTGACATCTGTTTGAGCTATGCTGTTGTTTGATGAATGGTGTACGGAGGAGCGTCATGCCATCGGAAATTGGGGTTGTGGAAGGGGACATCACCCGTTTGAAGGTCGATGCCATCGTCAATGCGGCCAACACATCGCTGCTTGGCGGTGGTGGCGTGGACGGTGCGATACACCGCGCCGCCGGACCGGAGTTGCTTGAGGAATGCAGGAAACTTGGGGGGTGTCCAACGGGTGAGGCGCGGATTACCAGGGGCTACAGGCTTCCGGCAAAGTGGGTGATCCACACCGTCGGTCCAGTCTGGCATGGTGGAAACTGTGGCGAGAAGGCCTTACTTGCTTCCTGCTACCGGAACAGCCTCGACCTGGCCAGCCGTTATCGTATCAGGAGCATTGCCTTCCCGGCCATTTCAACCGGTGCATACCGCTTTCCCATCAAACTGGCCGCCGAGATTGCCGTACGGGAGGCCAGGGCGTTTTTGCGAAAGAACGCCGTGGTGGAGAAAATCATCTTTGTCTGTTTCCGTCCGGGGGACCGGCAAATCTACGAGGCGATGCTTGCAAAAAGCGCATCGTGATACTATAAGTCGGATCTGTATGCGGCGTCTGGTTGCACTTGTCCTGATTGCGGCCTTTGTTTCCGTCAGCAGCCTGCCGCTGTTGCCGGCCGAGGCAGCATGCATTTATGCGGCCAAGCGCATGACGGCCGATACTGGCGGCCATCAGCATTCCGCGGTTGCACATAAACACAAGAATAAAAAGTCAGGCAACGCATTGTCCGGGGAAGCACAGCATTGCCGTGTGGAATGC
Source organism: uncultured Zetaproteobacteria bacterium (assembly GCA_964501925.1). Classification (GTDB taxonomy): domain Bacteria; phylum Pseudomonadota; class Zetaproteobacteria; order Mariprofundales; family Mariprofundaceae; genus CAYLYU01. The sequence continues at coordinate 88,603 of CAZCTM010000003.1, forward strand.
AGTTGCGGCTGCCATCGGGACCTGGATCAGTTGCCGCACCAGTTTTCACCTCATGTGGCGGCCTTATGTTGCCAGCCGCAGTCGAATTTCACAGATCGGGAAAGGGCTGAAGCCCCCGATGGGCTTGATGCACTTCCCGCCCGCGTAGCAGACCCGCCTCCCAGATTCGTTTCATAACCACCTAAACCCTGACTTCTGTCATGCAAGTCCTGCGTTGCGCGGACTTGTAAACCGTGTTCCTGCCAGGCAGGGGCATGGAAACCATTTTAGGAGGATGTTATGAGACGAAATATCTGTTTTTTTCTTTTGGCTACGGCATTTCTCATGCTGCAGCCGGGAGATGCGCGGGCCTACATCGGCCTGTGCTGTTCAAAGTGTGGTGGCAACATGCCGCTGAATATCCCCGGTGGTGGCGTGCCGGAAACCAAGGAGTTTCGATTCAAGATCAGCCCCGTGTTCATGCGCATGGAGGGTCTGCGGGATGGAACCTCATCCATTGATCCAAACAGCCTGCTCGGCATGCCCGTAATGATGGGGCAACCCACGGGCAAGTTCATGGCTGTTCCTGAAAACATGGACATGTCCATGTTCAACCTCGCCCTGGGTTACAGTTTCACGGATGATTTCTTTGCCGGTGTTATGGGCATGTACCAGATCAACCGCATGGACATGCGATTCAACGCCATGATGCAGGGCACGACCGGCCTGGCCGGCTATACCATGGAGTCAAATGGTTTCAGGGACACCATGCTGATGACCAAGTACCGGCTGTTTACCGATGATCCCCTGATTCCCACCAGTCAGATGTCCTTGCTGCTTGGCCTGAATCTGCCGACCGGATCCATAGACGAGCGCAATACCACCCATCCGCTGGCCATGCGGCAGAAGGAATTGCTGCCCTACGGCATGCAGCTGGGTTCAGGCACCTTCGATCCTGTCCTGGGACTGCTTTATCAGGGTTCCAGCTCACCCTGGTGGTGGGGCATCAACGGCACCTATACGGGCCGCTGGTATGACAACGACCGGGATTACCGGCTGGGCGATCATTACCGTCTGGATGCCTATTTGATGTATCAGCTCCGTTATGACTGGGTGTTTGAGTTCCAGCTGAACGGCGAATGGCAGGGCAGGATCCGGGGTGAGGCGGATGAGTCGCGCACCGGCGCTTCGGGTCACGCCGTCCAGGGCAACCCCGGCTCACCGTTCATGACACCCCTGTGGGATACCTCCAATTATGGTGGCACCAATCTGTTTGCCACCGTGGGTCTGCAGTGGCAACCGGCCCCCATGCATATTCTCAATCTGCAGGTGGGCCTGCCCCTGTACCGGAATCTTAATGGTCCCCAGCTTGAGAAGGACTGGCGCATTCAGTTCACCTGGTATGTGGAAATTCCGACCCGGGGAAGCATCCGGTACGGAGGCGCACCGGACAAACCCAGCAAGCTTGGTTTCTAGGAGGAGAAGAAAATGAAAATTCATGGTTTCATATTTGTTTTGTTGATGCTTTTTGTCATGCCGGCGTGGGCGGATACTCCCATTCCGGATGCGGATTCACCCGAGGCGAAGGTGTATGCGGAAAAATGCAGCGCCTGCCATTCCCTGCCGCACCCGAAGCGACTGTACTTTGAGCAGTGGCAGCATATGTTGAAGGTCATGTACATGCGCATTTCCGAGCGCAACAGTGAGCCTTTGACCGAACAGGAACAGGAGGCCATTCTCAGGTATCTCAAGGCCCATTCGCGTTAATGAGAGCTCATGGGAGGCGGTCTCTGGTGCCGCCTCCTTCCCTTTCCGGAGATTTGATGCAAGCCGGGATCGATTGAGAGGAGGAAATAGACTATGAATGCAAGAGTGCTGGTGACATTCGGGGTGGTGTTTCTTTCCCCTGCCGGTATTGCTGCAGCTGGCAACATGGCAATCTCTGCTGAATCTGTTTCAGTTTCAGATGCCTATGTCCGTGAAATGCCGCCGGGGATGGACACGACCGCCGCCTATTTTACGCTGTCCAATAAAGGAAAGCAGGACATGACGATTGTTGGCGCCGCATCTCCTCTCTGTAATGTTGCCGAGATTCATGCGACCATGGAAAAACAGGGGATGACCCGCATGAAACATCACAAGCAGGTTGAACTGTCGGCGGGGCAATCCCTGACTTTCAGGCCGGGGGGCATGCATTTGATGCTGGTTGGTTTGAAAAAGAGACTGAAAGCAGGGGACCAGGTACCCATTACCCTTCAACTCAGTGACGGCAGGCAGCTTGAATTTGAGGCTGAAGTGCGGGATATGCGGGGCATGATTGCGGGGCAACAGCATTGAACGGACTGAGACGGTTCAGCCTTGCGGCATTTGTCTTCCTGTCCACGATGACATTCCCTGCATTTGTGATCCAGGCGGATCCGCTGATGGATATGGGTGTCGTTACCCCCAGGGAGCGCCTGCCCGCGCCGGACTTCTCCCTGCCCGCCTTGAATGGTGGCGAGCAAAGTCTGGCTCAATATCGGGGCAAGGTGATTTTGTTGCATTTCTGGGCAACCTGGTGTGTTTCCTGCCGCAAGGAATTGCCATTCATCCAGAAGTTGTGGAGTGAATATGAGGGTGGGGATCTTGTCCTGCTGGGTATCAATGTGGATCGTGGAAACCGCAGGGGCGTGGAATCCTTTGTGCAGGAGATGGGACTTGGCTTTCCCATCCTGCTGGATGCCGACGGCAAGGTACGCAACGCTTATGAAATCTTTGCCATGCCCACCACCTACATCATTGGACGGGACGGAAAGATTATCGGCAGGATAATCGGTGAACGTGACTGGTCGGGCAAGAAGGCCCATGCGCTGATTCAGTCCCTGTTGAATTTCTAGACCGAATCATTCACATTGCAGGGAACTGGTTTGACCCTTTGGGCCTCATTGCCCATCATCCCTGATCTTGCAAAGACTCGTTTTCCGTTTGGGGTAGTTCATTGAGTTCATTCTTTTCCCGCATTGCCAGGGGCCTGGGCCGCAGTCGTGAAACCCTGGCCCAGATTCTTCCCGGAAAGATCGATGCTGACATGTCCGATGCCGACTGGCAGGAGGTGGAGGACGCCCTGATTCTTGCGGACTGCGGGGCAGGGCTTGCCGAGCGTCTTGTAAGGGAGGCAAGAAAAAACCGGCGAGATCCCATGACAGGTCTTCGCAAGGCCATGCGGGATATGCTGCCCTCCCCACCACCTGTTCAATGGCCGGATGAGGGACCGATGGTACTGTTGGTAATTGGCGTCAACGGCACGGGCAAAACCACAACAATCGGCAAGCTGGCCATGAAATTCGGGCGTGATGGACGAAAGGTTCTGATCGCGGCGGCGGATACCTTTCGGGCGGCAGCGGTGGATCAGCTTGCCGTATGGGCCGCACGGGCGGGTGCTGACCTGCTCAGGCAGGCCGAGGGCGCGGATCCGGCGGCCGTTGCCTTTGATGCCGTCCAGCGTGGCAAGGCCAGGGGCTATGATCTTGTGATTGTCGATACGGCCGGTCGGGTACAGACCGACCACGGCCTGATGAAGGAGCTTGCAAAGGTGCGCAGGGTCATTGGCAAGGCGATGGAAGGCGCGCCCCATGAGGTCTGGCAGGTGGTCGACGGGGGTACCGGCCAGAATGCTGTTGTTCAGGTGGAACGTTTCAGGGAGGTGGCCGGGACAACCGGCCTGATCGTGACCAAGCTTGACGGTTCCGCGAAGGGCGGCATTGTTCTGCAGCTTGTTGAGACCTTCAGGATCCCCATACGCTACGTGGGTGTTGGCGAGTCTCTGGAGGACCTGGTCGATTTTGACGGGGAAGCCTTCGTTCAGGGACTGTTGCCGGACGGTTGATCCCGAACCGGCGCGGCGGATCAGATGATCGACAGGGCGATGCTGTCGGCCAGCTCGAGACCGGATGCATTCAGATACAGGTGTTCTTTTGAGAGGTGCAGGTGCCCCGTCGTTCGCCATGGTTCCAGCTGCCGGGAAAACAGGTTCCAGACATCTGTTCCAAAACGTGATGAAAACCTGTCCCTGCTGATGCCCCTGAGTCGGCGAAGACCGAGCCACACGGCTTCCGCGGCGGCCCTTGACCTGCCGAGCTGCTCCATGGTCCTGATGGCCTTTCCCGATTCGCTGGCCGTGATATATGTCTCCGGTCGCCGGATGTTGCTGTAACGGCATATACCGCCGTCTTTTGTATCCCATTTTCCGCAGGCGCCGGCGCCAATGCCGATGTAGTCATGATATTGCCAGTAGCCGTCGTTATGGCGACAGGAAAATCCCGCACGGGCGAAATTGGAAACCTCATAGGCCTCGTAGCCGGCCTTTGCAAGAAGGTTGCGGGTGGCATGAAAGAATTTCAGGGCCTTGTCGTCCTCCGGCAGGTTGAGGGGGCGTTGGTCGTGCCGGACGGCCAGCAGGGTGTGGGGCTCCACCGTCAGCTGATAGCAGGCAAGATGCTCCGGCCCCAGTTCGATGGCTTTTTCGAGACTTGCAAGCCATTCATCCAGTTTCTGACCGGGCAGGCCATACATCAGGTCCAGGTTGATGTTTGCAAACCCGGCCAGACGGGCCAGACGGAAAGCCTCTCTGGCTTCTTCAGCGGTGTGAATGCGCTCAAGCCATCGAAGCTCGGCATCATGAAAGCTTTGCACGCCGATGGACAGGCGGTTGATTCCTGCGGCGCGGAATCCTGAAAAACGGTTGTGCTCGATGGCCCCGGGATTGGCTTCCAGGCTGATTTCCGGCCGCTCTTCCAGCCCGAAGCATACGCCGGCCTCCTCAATGAGGCCGGCTACGAGGGATGGTGGCGCCAGGGAAGGGGTGCCGCCGCCCAGAAAGATGGTGCTCAGGGGCCTGCCCATGAACTGTTCCCGGCCAGACCAGTACCGTAATTCGCGGCCCAGTGCCTGAAAATACCCTTGCCAGGGGGGGCTGGATGATGCATGGGAATTGAAATCACAATAGGCGCACTTGTGCAGGCAGTAGGGGATGTGAATATAGAGGTGAAGCGGAGATTTCATGTCCTGTAACGGTGTTTGCGGATCAGAGCAGGACAATCTCGTATTGATCGGGGGCCAGCTCAGGGCTGCTGTTCAGGCTGATTTGCTTGTTGACGAAACGCTCAAGGCGCTCGACGTTTTCGCTTTCCTCACCAACGAGAATGTCGATGATGTCGGGGTGGGCCACAATCATCAGCTTGTTGCAGGGATAGGCGCGCGCCTCGGCCATGACCTCGCGGAAGATCTGGTAGCATAGGGTTGTCAGGCTCTTGGTGCGGCCGGAACCGTGGCAGAGCGGGCAATCCCTGAGCAGGGTGCGGCCAAGCGAGTCACGAGTGCGTTTGCGGGTCATTTCAACCAGGCCCAGCTCGGACATGCGGATGATGTTCGTTTTTGCCTTGTCCCGGCTCAGGGCCTCCGCAAGCATCTCCATGAGACGGGATTTGCTTTCTTCCTCCTCCATGTCGATGAAGTCCACCACAATGATGCCACCGAGGTTGCGCAATCGGAGCTGGTGCACGATTTCCTGAACAGCCTCAAGATTGGTCTTGAAACTGGTTTCCTCAAGGTTTCTGGAGCCGACGAATGATCCGGAATTGATGTCAATGGCGGTCAGGGCTTCGGTCTGTTCAATGACAATGGATCCCCCCGACTTCAGAGGCACCCGCCGCTGCAGGGCGCGGTTGATTTCTTCCTCGACACCATAAAGGTCAAAAATGGGGCGTTCGCCGGGATAGTAATACAGCCGCTTGACGATTTCGGGCATGAAACGGCGGGCAAACTTCTTCATGCGGTCGTAGGCGTCGCGCGAGTCCACATGGATTTTTTCAACTTCATCATCCACATAGTCTCTCATGACGCGCAAATACAGGCTGAGATCCATATGGGCCATGGATCCGGGCGCCGCGTGTTTCAGACGCTTTTCGATGTCCTTCCAGAGCCGCAACAGAAACTTCAGGTCCTGTTCCAGCTCGAACAGATGGCGACCCTCGGCAACGGTTCGGATGATCAGGCCGCCTGTCTCGGGCAGGAGCGCACGCCCGATATCCATCAAACGGTCGCGCTCGGCGGTGTCCTCAATGCGCCGAGCAATGCCCACATGTCTGAAGTTGGGGAGATAGACCAGATAACGTCCGGCCAGGCTGATCAGTGTGGTCAGCCTCGGCCCCTTGGAGGCGATGGGTTCCTTGGAGACCTGGACGACGATTTCCTGACCCTCTTCCAGCAGGCTGCTGATGGGAGGGACCGCGCGTTTGGCCTCTACGGTTTTCTTCTCATCCTCAAAGGCTTCGTCATCCCCGGCCTCCTGGACGGGTTCGATGTACCCGTTGACATCATCTTCGGGGATGGCGATATCACCCGCATACAGAAAACCCGCCTTGGGCAGGCCAATATCGACGAATGCGGCCTGAATGCCCGGCAGCACGCGCTGGATCCGGCCCTTGTAGATGTTGCCCTTGATCCCCCGCTCACGTTCACGCTCGATGTACAACTCTTCCGCCAGCCCGTTCTCCACCCGGGCGATGCGTGTTTCGTAAGGCGAGGCATTGACCAGCAGCTCAACGCTCATGTAAGCGCCTCCACCAGTTCCAGGGTACGGTGAACGGGCAGGCCGATGACGTTATCCAGCGGACCCTCAATCCCGTTGATAAAGCTGGCTGCCCCTTCCTGGACCGCGTAGGCTCCGGCCTTGTCCAGCACCTGATTGTGTTTGAGATAACGCTCGATTTCCCCATCATCCAGCTTGCGAAAACGCACCCGGGTGCGAACAACATCGTTCTGCAGCCTTCCCCTGAAGCGAACACATATGCCGGTATACACGTGGTGGCTTTGATCCGATAAAAGCTGAAGCATCTTTCTAGCCTCCCCCATGTCCCGGGGTTGCCCCAGCATCCTTTCCTCGAGAGCCACCAGTGTGTCGGCACCGATTACCGGCAATCCATGATCCGGGCAGGCCTGCGCCTTCAGCCAGGCCAGCCGCTGCACGGTGTCCTGAACCGACTCGTGAGGTAACGGATCCTCATGGACATCGGCGGCCTTTGTTTGGACATGCACGCCGGCTGCGCGCAGCAATTGCAGTCTGCGCGGCGATCGGGAAGCGAGTAGGACCTGCATGCGGCCCATGGTAGCGCGCCCGGCATCTTGACGCCAAGGGGAGGTGCCGTACGATGCCTGGTCGTGAAAGCCGATCAGGAAAAGCCCAGTCCTCTCAAACGCGCCCACGAGATGTGCCGTCAGGAAATGGAGGAGGTGAATCGCTGCATTCGGGACCATCTCGAATCGGATGTCAGCATGATTCCGGCGGTGGGACATTATATCATTGAAAGTGGCGGCAAGAGACTCAGGCCGCTTTTGTGCATCCTTTCCGCGCGCCTGTTTGGCTATGATGGCTGGCGGCACATTCCTCTGGCGGTTGTGGTGGAGTTCCTTCATACCGCTTCCCTTCTTCATGATGACGTGGTGGATGAGGCCGAGTTGCGTCGGGGTTCCCCTTCCGCCAATGATGTTTGGGGCAATCAGGCAAGTGTGCTGGTGGGGGATTTCCTGTTTTCACGGGCCTTTGAAATGATGGTGAGTGATGGCTCCGTTGAAATTCTCGAGCTGTTTTCGAAGGCAACCAAGTGTCTGGCGGAAGGCGAGCTTCTTCAGTTGTCCAGAACCTTCCATATGGAGATCGATGAAGAGGAATACCTGGAGGTCATCGAGCGAAAGACCGCGGTGCTCTTTGCGGCGGCTGCAGAGATCGGGGCCAGGGTTAGCGGTCAATTCAACCAGGTTGAAAACATGAGTGGCTATGGAAGGTGTCTTGGCCTGGCCTTTCAGCTTCAGGACGATGCCCTGGATTACATCTCTGAGGCGGATAAAGTAGGTAAACCGGTGGGCCATGACCTTGAACAGGGCAGGATGACCCTGCCCCTGATCCATGCCATGAAGCGGGACACAGAGGTCGTCAGGCTGGTGGAGCAGGTTGCCGATTCGGGGCGGTGCCGGGAAACCGAACAATGCTGGCTGCGCGAGAAGGTTCAGGGCCTTGGCGGGGTGGAATACTGCCTGGAAAAGGCCAGAATGTATGCCGAAGAGGCAAAACGAATGCTGCCCGAATCGGCTGACCGATCGGTGCGGCAACTAATGGCGGATCTGGCTGATTTTGCCGGCCACAGAACGTATTGACCAAGCTGAAGATTCGTGGTTTTTTCTGTTAGGATGGTTCCGATGTTGCGGCGGGCCGGAATCAAACCTATGATGCGCGCCCCTTTTTCGTGGTCGGATTCTCGGGGTGTAGCTCAGCCTGGTAGAGCACCGTCTTCGGGAGGCGGGGGCCGGAGGTTCAAATCCTCTCACCCCGACCATGAATTGACCGCAGTCGGCCTTGAACGCCCTGTTTTCGAGGTCAGGGTCGTGGGACCAGATTAGGATAAGGACATGGTAACGAGAAGGAAGGCTTTCAAGCCTGAAACGCCTGGGCAGGCATCGTGGGGCAGAATGGACTGGCCCACGAGGGTGCTGATCTTCACGCCATTGCTGGCGTTACCGTTCATGCTCAATCTCCGGATCATGGATCTGGCCCTGCCCAACGAGCAACCCAAGTGGGCGGTGCTTCTTCTGACCGCCCTCGTGCTCGTTCTTGCCATGGCATGGCGATACTGGCGCAAAAGAACGCCCGAGCCACTCGGCCTGTCCTGGCCGGCTTTGTCACTCGGGGTGTTTATTGTTCTTCTGGCCATCGGCATGGTCATCGGGCCCAATCGGGTGGAAGGCGCCATCCGGTTTGCCTTCTGGGCGGCTGCGGCCATGGTCTGGCTCGTTTCGGTTTGGGCCGTCCGCAATCATTCGCGATACCCCGACTGGCTGGCATGGTCCGCAAGTATCGCCGGTTTCACGTTTTCCCTGCATTACTGGTGGAACTACTTTCTGGATTACGGCTCCGGCCATTACAATATCGCTGTTCTGTTTTCCCCCATTGGGCACGTGAATTTCACCGGCGATGTGCTGGTTGTTTTATTCCCTTTTCTGATCTGGACCCTGTTTGCGCGCGGGGAGCCGGCCATCCGCATCATGAGCTGGTTCGCGGTGGCAAGCTGCGGGAGCATCCTGCTTGTGGCCTCAAGCCGGGGAGCGCTGGGGGGTCTGGCGGCAGGCTCCCTGCTTGTTCTGGCCGTGGGAATCAGGCACGGGTCCGGCTTGCTCAGGGGCAATAAAATGACGGGCTGGGTTCTTGTGATCAGCGCCTTGCTGGTTTCCTTTTCCACTTATCAGGTACTGCCGTATCATTTTCGGGAGCTGGCAAGGGTCAGCGCGAGCTTTACCGGGGAATCCGGGGGGGTGGCAAGGATCCCGCAAAAGCTGACCCCGAATGTCGCCCAGCCCCCGCTGGCGGGGGTCTGGCTGCGGATGTTTCCCCTGCTGGGTGATCGCACGCCGATGTACGCCTCGGTTTCAGCCATGATCGCGGACCGCCCCTGGCTGGGCCATGGCACCGGCAACTTCCCCTATGTCTACCCGAAGTACAGCAACGCCTTTCCGGACTTCCGCGACCCCATGAGCACGGAGATCAGCTACATCACCAATCCCCATAATGTGTTCCTGCAGATCGCCTCCCAGAACGGTCTTCCGGCCGCGATGATCTTCACGGGATTGCTGGCCTGGTTTCTCTTTCGGCTCGCCGGAAGCCTCTGGCGGGACCGGGACGGGCTGAGCGCGGCCGGGCTGGCGGCCGTGTCCGCGGCCGCCTTTGACGCCATGTTCAATCATGTCTTTTTCAATCCGGCCAGCATGTTCGTTTTCGCCCTCCTGGGAGGGATGTGGTGGGGAAGACTGATCCGGATGCCGCCGGTGGTTTCCTTTCATCCACCGCGATGGTCCGCTGTAATTCCGGCTGTTCTGGCACTGGCCCTTACCGTCTGGCCGGTACGCTGGCTTGCTTCCGACTGGTATGCCGCGAGGGCGATAAGGGCCGAGCCCGATCTTTCCGTCATGGCGCCGAACTACCGCCTGGCGGCAAGGCTTGATCCCTACAATTTCAGGGCGGTGTATGGCATGGCCAAGGTTGGATATCTGCGAAAGGATTATGGGTCCGTGATCCGGGAGCTTGAGTGGCTGAAGACGATCTATCCCTTTAATGCGGCGGCGCTCAACCTGCTGGGGGTGGCCTACATGCTGACGGGAAAGTGGCCCGAGGCGGAGAAGGCCCTGTTTGCATCGCTTCAGGTCCTGCCGGATTACGACAAGGCGCAGGCGAACATCCGGAGATTGCAACGGTGGGCCACCTCCTCGGCTGCGGAATGAATTGTGCCAATATGACACACACTCCGGCTGGCATGTTGACATGGATACGGTGCGCAGCAGACTTGGATGCAAATTCTGCTCCGGAGACGTGGTTGATCTCACGCTCGCAAGGTGTGTCTTCAGCCCGGTACCCGTAGGGGGATCTTTATAAGCCTTCCGGCTTGACATATGGCACGGCGCTGGACTAAAGTGCCGTTAGCTAACCCGATCCGGGTCTGCCCGGATCAATTTTGGAGAGAGGAGATAAATGACGATGAAAAAAATTACCTTATCCGTTGCCTTCGGGCTGCTGTTGGGTTTCGCAGGGTCTTTCACGGCCAAGGCTGATTCGGTTGTGGTTCCGGAATTCAGGACCGACGCCGGCTGGACCACCCTGGTGACCGTGATTGACACCTATGCATCTACAGCCGGCATCCACTGGATGTACCGCTGGGACGATCCATTGACCCCGGTCAACGAGTGCGGTCACACCGATGCCGTAGGTGCTACCACACCGAACGACATGGGCACGATCAATATCGCTACCCCGCCGGTTGGTTTCGGAAATACCCCGGCCATGTTTGGCGATGCCACAACGACCGGTCTGACCCTGGGACCGGGCTTCAAGGGTCTGCTCACCCTGTACAACTTTTCCGGCACCTACAATCAGGCATTAATGTCTGGTACTTTCGATGGACCCGAGGATTCACTGGAAGCGGTTGTGCACGAGATCAACTTCGTGACCGGCGAGGTGCAGACCATTCGCGCCCCGAACGATACGGCTGCGACTGGTGAGGGCAACCTGGATGATTTGGCCTATGGTGCTTGGCCGGCCCCTGCTGGCGGTCAGTTTTTCGGTGTTGTAGCACCCAACGCGCAGGATGTTCTGGCACAGCCGAAGGCTTCATGGCTGCCAACCGGTATTGTATCGACCTCATGGGAGGTGATTGTTTTGACTCCCAACACGGCATTCGATGTGCCTCCGGCAAACAGCGTGACGTTGTCACTCGGCGGAACGGGCGGTGTCCCCGTGGTCTACGACATCGACGAGAATCCGTTGTCCGGTGTTGTCCAGGTGACCGTGGACTGCTTCGGCAAGCTGACGCTGGCCGACTTCCTGACGCCGCTGAACCTGTCCCTGGTGGCCAATGGCGGCTGGGCCTACATCAACATGGTAGCTCCGACGGCATACCTTACCGATGTGGGTATTCTGGTTTACAAGGAAGAGACCGCCACGATCGCCGGCAGGGTTACCACCCAGAAGTCCAGCGCCAACCGCGTCGACTTCTAAACAGCGATTCCATCGCGAAAAAGAGGCAGGGCGACCTGCCTCTTTTTTTATGTAACTTTCATATACATCATGCATAATGCGCTCGGCGCACAGGCAGGCGCGGCCAGGGGCCTTCTTGGTGTCAATCAATCCGGATAATTATGAGGTGAAGATGAAAATCAGAGCAGTGACAAGTGGATACTTCCTTATGGCCATGCTGATCGGATCCGCTGCCGCGGTGGCGGATGTGATGACAGACAGGGTCGTGACCCACTCAACACCCAACAACGCCCCGCGGGCTCTGTCTTACCCGGGCAAGAATTATTTTGCTTATTACGATGAGCGGAACCGCCTGCTCATGACGGCTGACGGGAAGGGAAAGCCGGTTGTCATTGCTGACGGGAATAAAAGAGCGAAGAATTCGTATAATGGGGCCTTCGCGATGGATGATCATCTGTATTTCATCTGGCGCCCGAAGCTGACGGCGGCCACACCGGAGGGTGGCAGGCCGGGAGACAAGCATCTGATGTTTCGCGCCTCCTACGATGGAGGGAAAACATTCAGCGCCCCGGTCCGGCTGGACAGCGGCAACGGCGCCTTTCACCCGCACCCTCTTCTCTCGGACGGCGAGGGGAATCTCTATCTGACCTGGCTGGATGAACGGGATGGCGGCAAGAATTACGGTGTTTTTCTGAACATATCGAGGGATCACGGCAGGCACTGGCTGAAGCACGATATCCGGATGACCGGCAAGGATGCCCATGCCCTGGATCCGTTCATGGCCGTGGACCATCAGAATCTGTGGCTCGGCTGGACCGAGTTTGACCCGGAAAAAGGTACTATGATCCTGAAAATACGCACCTCCCAAAACGGTGGAAGAAAGTGGAGCGAGGAGAAAATCATTCCAACGCCGGAAGGTCAGGTGATATCGCCCCGGATCATGAAGGTGAAGGAGAAGCTGCTGTTATTCTACTACATGCCCAAGCATGGCATTCTGCTGACCACTTCATCCGATGGCGGCAGTCAGTGGAATAAACCGGTTATCCTGCCCGGGACAAAAGATAAAGGCAGTAACGGCTTTCATCCGGCTACGGATGGGAAGGCCAACCTGTGTCTGGTGTGGCCGGGACCCGCCAGGCTGGGCAAGATCACCAAGGCGGATATCTATGCCAGCTGTACCCATGACCTGGGAGAGAGCTGGGATCCACTGAAACGGCTGGACACCAACACCCCGAATTTCACCCACTCCCTGCTGCCGGATATTGCCATGGACAAGGATGGCAGGGTTATTGTGGTGTGGCAGGACTCTCGGGATATCAGGCCTCACATCTATGCCAGTTATTCGCTGGATGGAGGCAGAAACTGGCTGGAACATGATGTGCGGATCAGTCCGGAAGGCCGCCGCTTCAGCCTGTATCCGGATCTCCTTTCCCTGAATAAGGGTGAATTTGCGGTCGTGTGGGAAGAGCAGAAAACCGATTCTCCGGAAGGAGGCTATCTTCTTGCCTACGAACGGTTTGGCCTGAGTGAGTGTCTTCTGATTCGTACCGGAAAACAAAGAAAGATCTGCCCTCAGAAAACCGGAGTGTCTGAACAGATGAACGATCGGAAGAAAAGGTTGCTGGAAAGGGAAAAACAATTCTGGAAGCACTATATCAACAGGGATTTTGACAAGGCCTACGAAATGTTTGATCCTTTTGTCAGGCAGCAACTCAACGTTCATGCATTTATCGGCAACATCAACCGCTTCAACTATCTGGAGGCCAGGGTCTCCGATGATGCCGAGATCACTGAAAACTATGGTAAGATAAGTGTGACTGTTACGGTTGAGGCCCCGAATCTCGGGGTAATAAAGGGGAAGAAAGTGAGACTGGACCGGGCGGAAAAAACGTTTGATGAGACATGGATCTGGATTGATGGCGACTGGTTCAAGGTGTATGAACTGGCCAACGGAAACTATCTTCCCATGTGATTGTCCCAGCCACCCGCTTAGAAACGAGGGAGCGAAAAACCGCCCCCTCCATCGTATGGAACGCCGGGTGAGTTTATTGCTGTGGGGCTTCGCCTGGCGGCGGATTTGCTTTCATCCGCTCCCTGATCTGCCTCGCGCGCTCGGCGTATTCCGCCTCTTTCTGGATGCGCTCCGCGTAACTTAGGCCCTCGGGGTCCCTTCCCGTGAAGGCCTCACCTGTCGCCGGTGCCCCTCTTTCCCGGGCGATTCGCTCGTACTCGGCCGAAGTATCTTTCTCTGAAGCACCAGAACTCACCGTGTCAGGTGCGGTTGTTCCCTGGGAGAGCCGGGCGGGCTCGGGGATGACAGGTTCGGGCGCGGGTATGTTCTCCACCTGCTTTGCTGGTTCTTTCTGCTCGGCAACCTCAATCTCCGAGAATCCGGAGAGGGAATACAGGGCCCTTGCCACCACCGCGACGGCAATCACGATCAGGCCAATAATCAGCCATTTCTTCATCATTCAATCACTCCTGTTGATTGTGTGGAATAAGCAAACTGTAACGGGTACGTCTTTCCCCGCGAAACTGACGCATGATGTCTTATCCTTGCGGGATTGTAAAATTTCGATAAGGAAGAGCGATGCCCGGTTCCTAGATCATAAAATCAGCCGGAGGCCGGGGACGGCTCAGAAGCCCGGATTCTTCCGCGTCACGGAGCCATTCGGCCAGGGTTGTATCTGCAAGGACCTGCTCAATCTTCTGCCGGGTGGAGGAGAGCCCGGGCCTGACGACTTTCACCATAAGGCGGCAGCCGCGCCCTTCATTTTTGTATCCATGTTCGTTGACCAGGCATCTCAGGATGTCGAGCAGCGTGATCCTGACCGGGTTTCTGGCAAGAACGTATCCACCCCTGGCGCCACGCCTTGATTCCAGGATGCCTCCCTGCGCCAGGATCTGGAGATCGGACTCCAGATAGCGGCGCGGACATTCCAGTTTGTCCGCGATCTGTTTCCCGGACAGGGGGTGCGGGGCTGCTGCGATACGCAAGAGGGCCGTCATGACATACTGGAGGCGTCTTGATTCAAGCAATTCCAGCATTCATCGCTTTCCGGAGCTGCCAAACCCTCCGGCCCCGCGCTCCGTTCCGGGCAATGCATCCATTTCATTCCAGCTGATGTGGGAGACGGGCGCAATGATCATCTGGGCGATCCGGTCTCCACGCTGGATCGGAAAAGGCGTATCGCCAAGATTGATGAGGATGACGCAAATCTCGCCGCGATAATCGGCATCGATGGTTCCGGGGGCATTGAGAATGCCGATACCGTGTTTCAGGGCCAGACCCGAGCGGGGCCTGATCTGGGCCTCGTAACCGGCGGGCAGGGCAATGGCAAAACCTGTGGGTATCAGCAGCCGCTCACCGGGTTCAATCACAAGCGTTTCATCGATGGCGGCACGCAGATCCATGCCGGCCGCCTGTTTGCTGCCGTAGTGTGGCAGCTCAAGTCCTTCGGCATGTTCGAGGCGACGGATGCATACGGTGATTGAAGGACCAAGCATTACAGGCATGCCACCAAATCTATCAGTTTTTCGGCCAGTTGCCATTTTGGTGAGGAGGTCAGCTTGACCGTGTCATGCTCAGTCATCCACCATCCACCCGCGAGCTCGTTGCCGAGATTTTCTGTGTCATTGGCGAAGATGGCATCCACACCCTTGCGTTTCAGCTTTTCTCTTGCATGCTCAACATGGTTCTTACATTCAAGGGCGAAGGCAATGATCTTTTTTGGCCGCCCGTCGATGCGGGCGACACTGGCCACGATATCCGGATTGGCCACCAGCCTGACCGCACATGTTTCCCCGATTTCATCCCGTTTGATTTTGCCTTCCCTGCTGTCGGCAAAACGAAAATCACTGACGGCAGCCGAGGCGATAAACACATCCGTTCCTGCCGCCAGCTGGAGGCACTTATCCAGCATATCCATGGCGGAGACAACATGGTAGCCCTGGACGCCCAGAGGAACGGGGGGCGTGCCCGGTCCGGCCACGAGATCCACCCTTGCACCCCTGGCAGCCGCCGCCAGAGCGATGCTGAAACCGAGTCTTCCGCTGGCGGGATTCGTGAGATAGCGAATCCTGTCCCAGTGTTCAATGGTGGGTCCGGCGTTGACCAGCCATTTCTGGCCGGCAAGGGTCTTGGGAGATATGGCGTGATAGAGGGCCTCAAGGATGGTTTCGAGTCGACTGAGCCGACCAAGCCCTTCCTCGCCGCAGGCCAGATCACCCGCTTCGGGTCCGATAATCATGATCCCCTGATCGCTCAGGGTGTGTGCATTCCTGCGGCATGAGGTAGATTCCCACATCCCGACATTCATGGCCGGGGCCAGAACGGTGGGACCATGTCTAGCCTGGAAGAGGGTGGTCAACAGATCGTCGGCGATGCCGTGGGCCAGCTTGGCCATGAGGTCGGCGGTGGCCGGGGCAATCAGCAACACATCCGCCCAGCGGGCAAGCTGGATGTGGCCCATCGCGCGCTCCTGGGTCAGGTCAAACAGTTCGGTATGAACTGTTTCACGGCTTATCGCCTCGAAGGTCAGCGGGGAAACAAATTGTCGTGCGGCCCTTGTCATCACAAGACGTACCATCGCCCCCTGCCTGGTCAGAAGGCGAACCAGTTCGACGATTCGGTAGACGGCGATCCCGCCTCCGATCCCGATCAGTATCTTCTTGCCTTTAAGCAAGAGAGGGAACCACTGAGGCACAGAGACACAAAGTGTTTATAAGGCCCTGGGTGTGTCCGACTGTATTCATCATGAAATGTTTTCTCCGTGCCTCGGTGTCTCTGTGGTTATTCCTGGAGGTCTTTTAATGCCGCCAGAACCTCCTCGACATGACCCTTGACCCGGATCTTGCGCCAGATGGCGGCTATCCTTCCATCCGGATCGATCAGGAATGTGGACCGTTCAATACCCCGGACCTTCTTCCCGTACATGTTTTTCATCCTGATGACATCATAGGCGGAGCAGGCGACCTCATCCGTATCCGAGAGCAGGCGGAATGGCAGAGCGAATTTTTCGGCAAAGCGCTGATGGGACCGAACTGGATCCCGGCTGATACCCAGAACCACCGCCCCTGCATTTTCAAATGCCTTGCAGGCATCACGAAAATCGCATGATTCCTGAGTGCATCCGGGTGTGTTGTCTTTTGGATAGAAATACAGGACGACATACCGGCCGCGAAGGTCCGAGAGCCTGATATCGCCTTCCGGCCAGGCGGGAAGGGTGAAATCGGGGGCGGGATCGCCAATCTGTAACGTTGCATTGCTCATGGGTGATACACACTCCGTACACTTGTCTGGCAATCAATGATAATGTATCCGCATGAGACGTCGAGGACTGGAATATTGATCCGGGTTTTGCTGGCGGAGCCAAGGGGTTTCTGTGCCGGCGTGGACCGGGCGATCGGGATTGTCGAGCGCGCTCTGGAGATCTATGGCGCACCGGTCTATGTGCGCCATGAGATCGTGCATAACAAATATGTCGTCGATGACCTGCGCGCCAAGGGCGCTGTGTTTGTTGATGAGGTGGACGATGTTCCGGACGATGCCCTAGTGATCTTTTCCGCCCACGGTGTGAGCAAGATGGTCCGAAAGGCGGCAGATGAGCGGGGGCTGACCGTCATTGACGCCACCTGCCCCCTGGTCACCAAGGTGCATCTGGAATTGCTGCGTCATTACAAAAACGGTGACCAGGTCATTCTTATCGGGCACGCTGGTCATCCGGAGGTGGAAGGAACTATGGGGCAGGCACCGGCGGGATCCGTGTTGCTTGTTTCCTCGCCGCATGAAGTCGCCGATCTTGAAGTGAAGAATCCGGCCAGGCTCGCCTATGTGACCCAGACGACCTTAAGCGTTGACGATACGGCTGAGGTCATCGCGGCGCTGAAGGCACGTTTTCCCGACATCCAGGGGCCCAAGCGTGAGGATATCTGCTATGCCACAAGTAATCGGCAGCACGCAGTCCGGAGGCTGGCGGAGGAGTGTGACGTGGTACTGGTCATTGGTTCCAGAAATTCATCCAACAGCAATCGTTTGAGGGAAGTGGCTTCACGCCATGGCGCGCTGGCCTATCTGATCGATTCAGCTGACGATATTCGGCCGGAATGGCTCACGGGTATAACCTGCGTGGGGGTGACTGCCGGCGCTTCCGCTCCCGAGATCCTGGTTCAGGAGGTGGTATCAAGATTGAAGGAATTTGGTGCTTCCGACCCTGAAACGTTGAGCGTGATGAAGGAAAATGTCACCTTCAACCTGCCGGAGGAACTGCGCTGAAAATGGGAGAGCGATCCGGACGCCGGTTGCATCGGCCGCTGCTGGTTGCGTCCCTTCTCTTCTGGTTTGCCGGTCTGGCATCACCGGTTCTGGCCGGAGACATGCAAAAGTCGGTCATGCTGTTTCAGGGGCTTGCACGGGAGTATTACGTCCACCTGCCCACAGGCTATGATGGCCGGCATCCGGTACCTGCCGTTCTGGTGTTTCACGGCGGCGGGGGAAATGCCCGACAGATTGCCCGGCATTCGGATTTCAACCGATTGTCCGAAAAGCACGGATTTATCGTCATTTATCCCCAGGCGATTGACAGGCACTGGAATGACGGAAGAAGCAGCGAGAAGTTCCTGGAGCACGACGCAGGCATTGATGACGTGGCCTGGATAGAGGCACTGATCGGACGGATCAGGGAAAAATATGCGGTGGATGGCAAAAGGGTTTATGCCGTTGGTATTTCCAACGGCGGCATGTTCTGTCAGCGGTTAGCCATCGAGTCGGGCCTCTATTTCGCCGCCATCGCCTCACTGGCCGCCCAGATTCCCGAATCACTTGCCAAAGCAAAGCCGGCAAGTCCGGTGTCGATATTGATGATCAATGGCACGATGGATCCTGTCGTCCCCTATGCGGGAGGAGACGTTGTCCTGCAATTGTTTCCCCGGCTGGGCGGAAGAAAAAGGCACCACAGCAGGGGAAGGGTCATCTCAACGGATGATACCATCGGATTCTGGCTCAGACATAACGGCATTAGTGGTAACGTCGAATCGGTGATGCTTGCTGACAGGGATCAGTCCGACGGTTCAACCGTGGAGCGAAGCGAATGGATAAACAGGGAAACCGGCGTGTCGGTCGTTCTCTACAGGGTCATCGGCGGCGGCCACACCTGGCCCGGTTCCAGACAACACCTGCCGGTCAGTATCGTTGGCCATACCAACCGGGATATGGATGCCTCCGAAGAAATATGGCGCTTTTTCGCGGTCCATGCCCGCAAGAATTAGATATTTTTTGCCTGTTGCTCCGCGTTGCCGGTGTATGTGACCGGCGTAAGGGCGAGCAACCGCTCTTTCGCATCCACGGGAATGTCCAGCCCCTCGATAAATTCGCGTAATCGTTGCGGTGTCATGCCCCTGCCACGTGTCAGTTCCTTGATCTGCTCATACGGATGCTCCAGACCATAGCGTCGCATCACGGTCTGCACCGCTTCGCCCAGCACTTCCCACGCTTCATCGAGATCCTGCGCGAGACGCCTCACATCCGGTTCCAGCTTGCCAAGGCCCCTGTGCGCGGAGGCAATCGCAAGCAGTGTGTAACCGAGTCCCGTGCCAAGGTTGCGCAGCACGGTGGAATCGGTCAGGTCACGCTGCCAGCGTGAAATCGGCAGTTTTTCCGCCAGATGGCGCAGCACGGCGTTGGCAAGACCCAGGTTCCCCTCGGCGTTCTCGAAATCAATCGGGTTGACCTTGTGCGGCATCGTCGATGAACCAACCTCGCCGGCAATCACCTTCTGTCTGAAATAGCCAAGGGAGACATAGCCCCAGATATCTCGGCAGAAATCGATGAGTACGGTGTTGAAGCGCGCCACGGCGTCATTGAATTCGGCGATATAGTCGTGCGGCTCGATCTGGGTTGTATGGGGATTCCAGACAAGCCCCAGCGATTCGACGAAATTTCTGGCGGTGGCGGGCCAGTCCACATCCGGATAGGCGGCCAGATGCGCGTTGTAATTGCCAACCGCGCCGTTGATCTTGCCCATGATTTCCACGCCGGCGATCTGGTTGCGCTGGCGCTGCAAGCGTGCGGCGATGTTGGCGAATTCCTTGCCCATCGTCGTCGGGCTGGCCGGCTGGCCGTGCGTGCGGGCCAGCATCGGTAGAGCAGCCATGTTCCTTGCCATGGCGCGAACCATTCCGATCAGGTCATCCATGGCGGGCAGGAGGACTTCATCGCGTCCCTGCTTCAGCATCAGGGCGTAGGCCAGATTGTTGATATCCTCGGACGTACAGGCGAAATGGATGAATTCGGGCGTTCCCGCAAGTTCAGGCTGGCTGGACGTTTTCTCCTTGAGGAAGTATTCCACGGCCTTGACGTCATGGTTCGTGGTTTTCTCGATTTCCTTGATCCGTTCAGCGTCCGTGGACGAGAAATCCTCGATGATCGCATCAAGAAAATCGTGGGTCTCCTTCGAGAAAGCCGGCAGTTCCCTGATTCCAGGATGGCTGGACAGGGTCTGGAGCCAGCGGATCTCCACCTTGACCCTGGCACGAATGAGCCCGAATTCACTGAAGATCGGACGAAGTGCTGCAACCTTCCCGGCGTAGCGTCCATCCAGGGGGGAGAGGGCGTTCAGACTAAAGATGGTCATGTGATCGCTCCATGGATAAACGAACGATACATGCTGATGAGCCGTTTCAGAAGCGAAAGTATCACGTTACGGTGCCGTATGCAGGGATATATCGGGAAGCCTGCCGCTGATCTCGACAGGTATGTGAACCGGTCCTGGTCTGTCAGGTTTCTTCTCTGACCCATTGCGGGTCAGCAGATTGATGTTCAATGTGCCGTCGATCCGGTTCCCGGAATCGATGTGAGCTTCTCCCCTGGCCATAAATCGTTTGGTGTTCAGCATCAGACCGGAGAAAGTGAGCGATCGATCCTTTAGCACCAACGATGTGTTCAGGCGGGTGAAGGGTGTTTCCTTCCGTTCTTTCGGCTGGGGTAATCCGATCAGGGAGGCTATGCGGCCGTACAGGTCAATACCCGTCAGCGTGCCATTCCTGATCTCAACATCCCCTCGGCCTTTCCACTCTCTCCAGCGGTTCAGGGGAAGCATGCCGCGAACCAGCATGGTGGCGTTCACGCGCCCGCTCGCCGGCTGGCCCAGGTTCCCCCAATGGAGTTTCCCAAGATCGATATCCCTGAGGGTCACGGGACCGGAAAATGCAACAGGACTCTCCGTCAGCCTGATTTTCAGCTTCGCCGAATGAATCTCGCCCCCCGCCAGATCGGCAAAGATTTTATGCACGATCAGGGTTCCGGCTTCCAGCCGGTAGATTCCGTGAAGATTACTGACGATATTCTCTCCCCAGTTCAGCTGGCTGATGGTGAAACTGCCCGCAAGCCCGGCCTTTTTCAGCCACGCTGGCAACCCGGTTCCGCTCGTGTTGAATACGGCATCCTGGATATCGAGTTCTCCGGCCAGGGGCATCAGGGTCACCGAGCCGCGCAGGCTTGCATGCTGCCGGTCACGCTTCCAGCGCAGGTTTGAGCTTTTCGCCTGTCCGTGGCTTACCTGAAGCCGTCCATTCCATAATGAGTTCCCGAGACCGAAATTCTTGAGGGACAGGTCTGCATCCAGGTCCCTGAGCCAGGATCGCCAGTTTTCCACGAAGAGCTGGCTGGTTTTTATGGTCGCATGTAGCGATCCACGAATAATCCCCCCAAGTTTCTGGAGTGGTTCATAAGGAGTAAATTTAAGGCGCCTTGCTTCGGAGAAATTCAGCTCCAGGGCATCAACAGACAGGTTCTGGCCGATCTCACTGCGCTGCCATACACCATTATTCAGATGGGATGCCCCCAATTGCAGGTGATAAACCCTCACGGAACGCTTGCCGGGTGCCTCCTCCATCAGGATCGATCCGGTGGCCGGGATCTTTACCGGTTTGGAGAAGACAGGGTCAAAGACAAGCGATGCCATGCTGGCGTTCCACTGAACAGCCGTGCTGGTTTCGGTCCTTTTTTTTGACCATTCAAATGTTCCGCTCAGGACCCCAGAGCCATCCCAGGAGGGTTGAATGCCATGAAATGAGGCGATGGTGTTGGCCACTTCCACCCACCAGTTTTCAACATCCTGCAGATGCAGGGTGACATGCCGGTCTCCCGGGGTGTACCGGACCTTCTCCAGCCGGATGATTCCCTGCTTTCTGGCCCGTGTCGCTTCAAGTTTGCGGAGTGTCACCCCATGTTGTGGATCAATGGTCAGTCCGTGAAAGTCGGCCCTGGCGTCGGGGATGGGGATCTGTGACCAGACAAGGGAATGCCAGGCCAGCTTTCCATCTCCTTTCAGGACGTTTTCGTGCCATGTCAGGTTGCTGTCCATATCCACAACACCGCCCAAGGGGATGTTGCGGTCCGTGACTGCGAGGATGTCATGGATTCTGGCGGCAGAGCCCTTCACCTGAATGCGGTAACGGCCATGGTCATCACGTTCACCACTGGTTGCAATGACGGTTTTTTCACCGATGTGCAGAAAACTGTCATACCATGAGAAGTGAGTGCTTCCTCTTTTTCCCTCAATCTTTCCCCTCAGGGTGATGGAAGGTAACGGCTTGTCCGTGCTCTTTAGGATGAAATCGCCGAAAAGCCGCCATTGACCGCTGGAAGTCAGGTCAAAGGTCAGGGAAGTGGACAGATGGTATGGGTCCAGCCAGTCAGAGTGGTGATTTCCCCGGATGGCCGCTGCGGGGATGCCATCGGCCTTGAGTTTGCCGAAGGCGGTTACAATCGAACCATTCCGGATACTGGCACGTCCATCGGACTGGAGTTTCTGACCCCCGAATTCTGCCTTGAAGTCCCAGCGGGATTCGCCCTGCCTTGAAAGCCCCCGTATGTCCAGCCAGATGTGATCGGCGACCTTCCGCTCATTCGATAGCCACAGACGGCCATCCTGAATGTTGAGGCGGTCAAGTTCGAGGTTGACCGGCAGTCTGATCCGGGGGGGAGCTGAAAGGGAGACCATGAAAACCGATGGGGATAGAATAAAGATGTTTCGAAAACGGACGTGACCGAACAGGAGCGGGAGAATCTCGAAGGTTGCCTCCATCTGCCTGGCTTCCAGCCACCATGGATGCCCGGGAGTTGCGGCAATCTCGACTTTATGGAGGGTGAGTCCGAGTCCGTGGGCGAACGAAAGGTGCACCTTTTTAAACTGGAAGGGTCTGTGAATCATCCCCCCGATTTCCGAGGCCAGCATCCTCCCAAGCGCGTCGGTGTCCAGCCGCCAAAGCAGAAAGAAGGCGATGAGAAGGATGAAACCGGTGCATGCAAGCAGGAGGCCACGTAAATGCGCGCCTCGCAATGTTCCTAGTCCCTAAGCAGTTCTTTGAGACGCTGGTTGACCAGGCCGGGACTGGCCTGGCCACGGGTGGCTTTCATGACCTGACCCACAAAGAAACCGATGAGTTTATCCTTGCCGGCGCGGTATTGCGCTACCTGGGCCGGATGCTCGTCCATCACTTGCCGGATGATGCCATCAATGGCAGCGGTATCGGTGATCTGCCTGTAGCCTTTCTCTTCGATGATCCTGTCGGCATCCTTTCCCGTTTCGAGCATGGCATCCAGCACATCCTTGGCAATCTTTCCTGATATCGTGTTGTCGGCTATTCGGTCCAGGAGCCTTGCAAGCGAGCGGGATGATACAGGGCTGCCCGATATCTCGGTGCCATTCTCCTTGAGTCGTCCCAGGAGCTCATTGGCCACCCAGTTTGCGCATCGTTTGGCATCACTGGGATGGGCGGCAACAACATCCTCAAAATAGGCTGCCAGCTCCCGACTCTGGGAAAGCACGTCGGCGTCATAGGCGGACAGGCCGTATTCGGTCTCAAATCGTCTGCGCATCTGGCTGGGGAGCTCAGGCATTCCGGCCCGGATGGCGTCCACTTCTTTCTGCTGGATGACGAGTGGGGGGAGATCCGGTTCGGGGAAGTAGCGGTAATCATGGGCCTCTTCCTTGCCACGCATGGGTCGTGTCTCACCCCTGGATGCATCGTACAGGCGTGTTTCCTGGATGACCGTGCCACCATCCTCAATGAGTTCGATCTGCCGGTTGATCTCGTGTTCGATCGCCTGCCTGATAAACCGGAAGGAGTTCAGGTTCTTGAGCTCGGTGCGGGTGCCAAACGGCTCACCGGATCGGCGAACGGAGACATTGGCATCACAGCGGAACTGGCCTTTCTCCATGTCTGCGTCGGAGACATCGAGAAAACGGACAAGCTGGTGCAGTTGTTTCAGATAGGCAACGGCTTCTTCAGAACTGCGCATGTCCGGTTCGGAGACAATCTCCATCAGAGGCACACCGGAACGGTTCAGGTCAATATGGGAGACCCCTTCCAGACCCTCGTGCAGGCTCTTGCCCGCATCCTCCTCCATGTGGATCCGCGTGATCCCGATCCGCTTTTCACCCCCGGAGGTCGGGATCATGAGATGGCCATGCTCCACAAGTGGCAGTGGGAACTGACTGATCTGATACCCCTTTGGCAGGTCGGGATAAAAATAGTTCTTCCGGTCAAACCTGGAAATCAGGTTGATGTCGGCATCAATGGCCAGGCCCGTCAGAATGGTCTTGTGGACAGCCTCAATGTTAAGTACCGGCAACTGTCCCGGCATACCAAGACAGACGGGACAGGTCTGGGTGTTTGGTTCTGCACCAAACCGGGTTGAGCAACCACAAAACGCCTTGGTTTTGGTGTTGATCTGGACGTGAACCTCCAGGCCGATGACCGCTTCCCAGCTCACGGGTTCGTCTCCAGCATATCGGCAGGATGCTGCTCATGCCAGGCGGTGGCGGACTCGTAGGCGGAGGCTGCTGCCAGGAGCCTGTCCTCTTGCCAGGCTGGCGCGATCCAGTGCAGCCCCACCGGCAGACCGGAGGCGAAACCGCACGGCTGCGAAAGGCCGGGCAGCCCGGCCAGATTCAGGGCAATGGTGAAGATGTCGGAAAGATACATGGTCAGGGGGTCGTCCGTCTTTTCGCCCAGACGAAAGGCCGGCACAGGGCTTGTGGGCGTTGCGATGACATCAACCTTCTCAAAGGCGTCCTCGAAATCCCGCCGAATTAGCGTGCGTACCTGCTGGGCCTTCTTGTAATAGGCGTCGTAATAACCGCTGGAGAGGGCAAAGGTGCCGGTCAATATGCGCCGCTTGACTTCGGATCCGAACCCTTCGTCCCGGCTGCGCATGTACATATCCAGAAGATCCCTGGGGTCGGCGCACCTGTAACCGAAACGAACGCCGTCATAGCGGGCCAGGTTTGCTGAGGCCTCGGAGGGAGCAATCACATAGTAGCAGGCGACTGCGAACTCGGTGTGAGGCAGGGAAATGTCCACTATCTCAGCACCCAGCGATGCACAGACATCCAGCGCCTCTTCCACAGCGGATGCAACACCCTGATCCATGCCCGCCACGAAATATTCTTTTGGCTTGCCTATCTTCAGGCCCTTCATGTCCCGTCTGTCACAGGCGCCAAGCCAGTCGACTTGCGGGGCCTCGGCGACGCTGGTTGCATCCCGGGAATCATGCCCGCAGATCACGGAGGCAACCAGGGCGGCGTCTTTCACGCAGCGTGTCATCGGGCCCGCCTGGTCCAGTGATGAGGCAAAGGCAATGATCCCGCGCCGGGAGACCCTGCCGTAGGTCGGTTTCATGCCCGTGATGCCACAAAGGGCAGCGGGTTGCCGGATGGAGCCGCCGGTGTCGGTGCCAAGTGCCGCGGGGGCGAGGGCTGCGGCCACGGCAGACGCCGATCCCCCGGACGATCCACCGGGGATGCGGGTGATATCCCAGGGGTTCCGCACGGGGCCGAAAATGGATGTTTCATTGGATGATCCCATGGCGAATTCATCCATGTTCGTTTTTCCCAGGAGTATCGCACCGGCCTCACGCAGTCGCGTAATGACATGGGCATCATAGGGGGCGATAAATCCCTTGAGAATTCCGGAGCAGCAACTCGTGGGAGAATCCGTCGTGCAGAAAATATCCTTGATGGCAATCGGAAGACCTTCCAGTGGCCTTACCCCATGGGTGCGGCGATACGCATCGGAGGCTTCGGCCTGAGCCAGAATACTGTCCTTGTCGCAGTGGACAAACGCATTGAGCCGGCCATTGTACCTGTCAATGCGTTCGAGATAGAGCGCGGCAAGATCCCTTGCCGAGATTTCTTCTGCATCCAGTTTTTGTTTGAGATTCGAAAGGGTGGAGAACGGCACTATTCGATCACCTTTGGAACGACATACAGGCCGGACTCGGTTTCGGGGGCCGGGGCCTGCAGGGCGCTTCTGCGGTTCGTGTTGGTCACCACATCCGTACGCAGAGGCATGGCCGCTTCATGGGGGTGGGCCGTTTCAGCCACACCTTCCG
The DNA here is from genome assembly GCA_964501925.1 of uncultured Zetaproteobacteria bacterium. GTDB lineage: Bacteria > Pseudomonadota > Zetaproteobacteria > Mariprofundales > Mariprofundaceae > CAYLYU01. Next base: position 114,531 of record CAZCTM010000003.1, read on the forward strand.
TGTCCACTTCCTGCAATTTATCCACATAGCCCAGAATGCTGCTTAACTGTGGCCCAAGCCCTGCCGCTTCTTCGTCTGTCAGTCGAATGCGTGCCAGCAGTGCCACCTTATTGACATCAATTTTCATGAAATCCGCCTCTCGAGTTGGCCGAAGCATAATTGTCTGCTCACATTTTCTCCACCGCGAACACTCTCCGGATGCGTCGTATCCGGGGGATTGATCGACAAGGAAAGGGTGGGTCTTCCTTTTATGCCGGAAACTTCCCTTCTGGTTTCATTCGGATTGTTTCTTGCCCGACCGCCTGTTTATCCGGGTCGTTTGCCCGGCTCATGCATCGTCTGAATCAATCACGGACTCATAGGTCTCCAGCCTGTTTGGCTCCAGGTAAATATCCCTCGGAAGGTGTCCCGCCCTTTTGTGCGCTTCCACGAATGCCTTGCTTCCTGTCCACTTCTCAAAGGCTTCCTTTCCTTCCCAGAAGGTCATGACAATGTGGGGCGCATCCGGGCTGTCGGGCCTTAGAATGAGGTTGCGGATAAATCCGGGAGTCTTGTCCACAAGCCCCGCCCGCTGTCTGAAATGTTCCTCAAAGCGGGCCCGGTATTCGGGTCTGACCCGGATACGATTCATGGTTACAAACATGCCTTTTTCACCCCAATGGCTTCCTTGCGGGTTGGCAGCCGGTTACGGCGCACGTACGGGAAGCCTCTCCAGGAAATTCAGATAACTCTCCGGAAGTCCGTGTTCGCGAGCTCCGGAAAGGATGAGATCCTTGTACCACCCGTAAGGGAGCGGATCGGGTGTAAGCCGGGTGGCGACGTAGGCCTCTGCCCTTGCTGAAACCGATGCCGGTGAAATCACCTTCAGGGTTTTTCTCTGATACCCGGCCTCGATCCGGTCCAGGATTTCCAGGTCGTTTGCGTTCAGAGCATAGATAATCCCGTGAACGTTGGCGCCATGCCTTCTGACAATATTGGCCTTGGCGGATCCATCTCTCCCCAGCTTGTTGCACACAAGGATCCAGTGGGGCAATGTCGCGGGACCGATCACCCTTGCTGAGGGTATGCGTTGCTTCATGCGCGCCGTGCACATATTCGAGCCAAAGGCAAAGTAGAGGATCTTCATGGGGTCAACCTGCATGCAGAATATTTAACCTGTTGCTGTGAAATCTGCAACCGGGTCGGGATGCCCACTGGCTTCGTGCTCCAGGATCCATTGACCAATGGTACGATACAGTGCCAGATGGTCAAAGGGTGTGCGTTTCCGGAAGGGGTTAAGCCAGAGGTTGAGTCCAATCAGCTCAAAATGGTCGGCTTCAAGGGTGCCCAGATGTTCGCCCCATATGGCAGACCGGATCGAGACCTGGGAATCGTTTTCTCCTTCCCTTGCCGCAATGATTCGCCATAGGCGGCGAACCAGCCAGGGTATCTGATCCTCAGGCCTGCAGGCCGAATAGCTCCGGTAAATGACATGGCCGTGATCCGGTGTTTGCCGGTTAAACCTGATCATGGCCGGAATGGTCAGATCAAGAATGCCTTGTGGCCAGAGCCAGGAAAACCCCCTGGAAAGCATGTAATCCGCGGCGAATGATCCCCTGTGGGGTGAGGAAAGGGTGGTTAAACTGGTGACCTTTTTGTGGCCTTCCAGATGACGGATAAAATAACGCGCATCGATGCCGCCCATGGAATGGGCAATCAGGTGCAAGGGACCTTCCAGGGGTTCCAGCTGTTCAGCAAGCTGCCTGCCCCGGAGGGCCAGCCTTCCCCCCCATCTGGTTTTTGCGGCAATCACATCGAACCCCATGTTCTCCAGGAGCGGTCGAACATCCCGGAAGTATTCCCACCAGAGCAGGCGTCTGAAACCCAGCCAGCCGTGAATCAGTACCACGGTCGGTTTTCGTTTGCTGTTCATGCCCGAAAGAGAACGCTCCGAAGGGGCGGATTAATGTCGCCTGCTTGAAAAACGCAATAGTGTCAGTTGGGGTGATTGCGGTTTGTTGATGGAGACGGGATAGTCACCGGAGAAGCAGGCATCGCAGTGCAGGTTTCGTGGTTTGCCCACCGCCCTGTACATGCCTTCAAAGGAAACAAAGGCCAGTGAATCGGCACCAATGGCCCGGCACATCTGATCAATGCTCATCTGGTTGGCCATCAGCTCTTCCGAACGCGGCGTGTCGATCCCGTAGAAGCATGAACACTTTGTGGGGGGGCTGGAGATGCGCATGTGGACTTCCTTTGCCCCGGCTCTTCGCACCATTTCGACGATCTTCTGACTGGTGGTGCCCCTGACGATGGAATCATCCACCAGGATCACCCGCTTGCCTTCAATGAGATCCCTGGTCGCGTTCAGCTTGATGCGCACGCCAAAGTGGCGGATGGCATGTTGGGGCTCAATGAACGTCCGTCCCACGTAATGGTTCCGGATCAGACCCATTTGAAACGGGATACCGGATCCTTTCGCATAGCCCATGGCGGGAGGGGTTCCGGAATCGGGTACGGGCACGACGATGTCCGCATCTGCTGGCGCCTCCCTCGCCAGTTCGACACCGATCTGGTAACGGGCCTGATAGACATTGACACCTTCCAGGGTGGAGTCCGGACGGGCGAAATAGACATATTCGAAGACGCAAAATTTTCGTTCCAGCTGACCGAAGGGCTTGTAACTGTGCAAGCCGTCCTGATCGATCACCAGCATTTCACCAGGCTCGACATCACGGATAAACTTGGCGCCGATCAGGTCAAATGCACATGTTTCCGAGGAAAGGATGTAGGCGCTTCCCAGTCGTCCAAGGACCAGAGGTCTGATGCCATAGGGGTCGCGAAGACCGATGAGGCGAGTCTCGGTGAGGACAAGAAGTGAAAAGGCGCCCCGCAGGCGACGGACGGCTTCAACCAGCCGTTCCTCGGTGTTGGTCCCCTTGCTTTTGGCCACAAGATGGATCAGCACCTCGGTATCCGAGGTGGTCTGGAAAATGGAGCCTTCAAGCTCCAGTTCATGGCGAAGCTCATTGGCATTGACGATGTTACCGTTGTGGCACATAGAGATACCGCCATGGGCATACTCATAGGTGAATGGCTGGCAGTTCCGGATTTCTGATTCACCTGTCGTGGAATAGCGGACGTGTCCGATGCTGCTCTTGCCTTTCAGATGGGCGATGTCGTCTTCCTGGAAAACGTCCGCGACCAGCCCCATGCCGCGGTGGGTATTGAAATTGTACCCATCGGTGGAAACGATACCGGCCGATTCCTGCCCCCGATGCTGCAGGGCATACAGTCCAAGGTAGGTGAGATTTGCTGCCTCGGGGTGATTGAGAACGCCAAAGACCCCACATTCTTCCCGAAAATGATCGTCCACTGTTGTCATCAGATTAACGCCTCCGCGCGTTTCAGAAATTTCGCCTTCTGTTCACCTTCACCCGAGTCCGGACCCCCATTTTCCGGTGCCGGATGACTGGGGCCCATTTCCTGTCGGGAAAATGGATAACCGGGTGGAATGACGGATCCGATCAGATCGCCCAGCTGGATTGCATACGGAGCCAAAAGGCTTTTTTCAAGCCAGGGTCTGTCCGGTTCCGCATAGCTGGTGTAGATAAGAAAGAAAAGCCCGACATAGAGAATGCCTCTCAGCATGCCGAAGAGCAGTCCAAGCAGGCGATCCGTGGCGGTAAATCCTGCTGGCAGCAGCTTGCGGACCACGACACCTGCCACACCTGAAAGAAACAGGACACCGATGAATATCAGCCCAAACCCGGCTATATCACTGATGGTCCGGTTTTGCAGCCAGGGGAGAAGAAATTCACTGGCAGGTCGGGAAAACTGGCTTGCGATCAGGAAGGCTGCAATCAGTCCGGCCAGTGAAACAAACTCGCGCATGAAGCCACGCCAGAATGCAAAAAGCATGGAAAGGCTGACAACGCCAATCAATACATAGTCTAATAGGTTCAAGCCAAGCCCACCTGCGCAGCTTCCATCAAATGCCTTACCGGGATCAATTGCGGCATGGATGCGCGCGGCATTGTAGCATGGGCATAAAATTCCTTCACCCTCTGATGATTGGCCCTGGGGAGGATAAGTCGCTCAAAGCCGAGCGTGCCCGCCTCCCTGGCGCGTATTTCCGGCTGATGGACCGGCCGGATTTCACCGGTCAGTCCAACCTCGCCAAAAACTGCGGTTTTGCCTTGCAGCGGCTTGTCCCTGAAGGCGGAGAGTATGGCCAGAAGTACCGCCAGATCGGAGGCGGGTTCCATGATTCTTGCCCCGCCGGCCACGTTGACATACACATCCTGATCCGCCAGAGGTGTGGCGAGTCGGCGTTCCAGTACGGCGGTCAGCATGGTAACCCTGCCCTGATCAAGGCCCACGGCACTTCGCCGTGGACTGGCATACACCGTGGAGGCTACCAGGGCCTGAATCTCCACCAGGAGCGGGCGTGTTCCTTCCATGCAGGAAAGAACCACGGATCCGGAGACGGTCTCGGCTCGCTCGGATAAAAATAGCCTGGAGACATTTTCAATCCCGATAAGCCCCTGATCACGCATCTCAAACACACCGATCTCTCCGGCCGGGCCAAAACGGTTCTTGACCGCCCGCAATATCCGGTGCTGGTGTCCTTGCTCTCCTTCGAAATAAAGTACCGAATCCACCATGTGTTCGAGGACACGCGGACCGGCAATGGCTCCCTGCTTGGTGACATGGCCGACCAGCAAGAGGGCATGACCATGCTGCTTGGCATTCTGGATCAGGGCCGCGGCACAGTCCCGGACCTGGGATACGGTGCCGGGTGCGGAAGAAAGACGATCCGTGACCATGGTCTGGATGGAATCAATCATCACCGTCTGCGGTTTGTACTTCCTTATGGTGGCCAGAATGGCTTCCAGGTTGGTGCTTGTTGCAATATGCACGTTCGGGTGCATGGCATGGATACGATCGCCGCGGAGCCTGACCTGCCGAGCCGACTCCTCGCCCGTGAAGTAAAGCACAACGCCATGTTCAGCCAATGTTGAGGCCGCCTGGAGCAGGAGGGTGGATTTGCCGATTCCGGGATCTCCACCAATCAGCACCGCCGAGCCGCAGACCAGGCCACCGCCGAGAACCCGGTCCAGTTCAGGAATTTCCGTGCCCTGGCGAATGCGGGTGTCCGTATCAAGCTGGGTGATCGACGTGGCCGTAACGGCATTGCCCTTCGTCCTGGTTGAGATTTCTCCCGGACTTTCGACCTGCTGTTCACTGATGCTGTTCCACTCACCACAGTCGGGGCAGCGCCCCAGCCATTTTCGATGTTCCGAACCACAGCTCTGGCAGACGTACAAGGTCCTCATGGTGCCACAGACTAGCCTTGCCGGGCCGTGATTGGCAGAGTCAGTTCAGTTATGTTAGCCCAAAATGAAAACTTCCGCTTTTAGCAAAGTAGAAATTTCCGCTTCA
>CAZCTM010000004.1:0-118234 GCA_964501925.1 uncultured Zetaproteobacteria bacterium
CCGGCTTATAGCCGTAATCCGAAGCCACCGGCTTTAGCCGGTGGAGCATTCACTGCCTGTGGGGTGTTTAGAATGGCCAGAGACTCCAGCCACGATCCAGTTCCTTTTCACAGCGGGCCAGCTGGATACGGTAGCGTTCCGCTTTTCTGCTGACTTTCCTTGCAACGTTTATCAGCCATTTCTTCTTCAGATATGTCCTGCGCTTGTATCCACCGTGGCCTTCATGATACGCCAGATACTGGCTGTAGGCATCCGATTTGGAGATACCCAGTTTTCGGTGACTCAAGTTTCCATACCAGCCGATGAAATCGGCCACATCTTCAAAATCATCCCGGTCAGCCCACGTGTTCCCGGTCTCTCTCTGATACCACTCCCACGTGCTGTCCTTGACCTGGCCATATCCGTAGGCCGATGATTTCCGGGTCCAGGGAATGACCCATAGCAACCTGGTACGCGGTGGTTTGGCATCATCATGGAAACGGGATTCCTGATGAATGATGGCCAACTGGACGTAAATCGGCACCCCCCATTTTTCGTAGGATATTTTTGCTCCTTTGTACCAGTCGCTGTTTTCCCTGAAGATTTCGCATGCATCGTTCATGTTTCTGGGGGGGACGGATGCGCAACCGGCAAGGATGAAACCAAGGGAAAAGGTCAGGAAGATAAAACACGGTAAAATGTCATCCTTGCGATGGTGTCGGTGGCTTCCGGGAGAAATCAATTTCTGCGCCAGGACTGGAGTTTCCCAAGATGGAAACGTTGACCCTGGAATCTCAGGATTACCCCGTTTCGCGTAATTTCCTCCAGAACAAGTCCGGGAGCAACACTCTGGCCCTCACGCAGCGTCTTGTCGTTAATGATCGTCATGCGGGTTTCCGGATTCTCCGAATAGATGTGAGCTGAAATATGGATGGCGGGCAGACTTTGCTGAACGTTTACCGGCAGCTCATGGATACCGGGCACCTTGGGCTCAGGTACGTCTCTGGCTGCCGGCGTTACCGGCTTCGGTCGGGACGATGCCGATGTCCCGCCGGCAGCAGCCGATTTCCGCGAATGGGAAGGAGGGATGGTTTCCGACTCCCTGTTTAAGGCCGCCTGAACCGCGGTCTGATTACCGGGCGCCGGGTTTTGTGTTCGGGGTTTGGAGGGTGATATTTTCAACCACTGTTCCCGGGTGGCCGATGATTCGGGGATTTTTTTGCTTGTTTTTATGGGCGCTGCATCAGGGGCTTCGGCCTGATTTGCAACTTTCTTGTTCCTTGTGGCCTGCTGGTCTGTGGCAGACCTGCCATTCAACGCAGTTTCCCTGTTCAGGGATGCCTGCTGCTGCAGGCGGGCTGGTGCCAATGAGGGTGGATTTCCGGATGGTTTCCTGCTGTCAGATCCGCGGATCGCATGCTGTGGATCAGGTGTCGGTGTAGTCTGGATGACGGCACCTTTCTCCCGCCAGGGTTGGAGCCAGTAAATCATGGCTGCGGCATTTATCACCAAAACCCCGACAAGCAAGGGCAGCCAGATAGAGGTCTTTTTCCCGGAGTGGCCAGTGATGATCTGTGCCGATTGAAGATTGGGGATGGAGCCGCGCTGGCGTTCCTGTTCCGATTTTCTGAGTGCCTGAAGTATGTAGGACATGGTTACCCTTCCGCCTGTTCGTGCAGCAATAGAGGGACATTCTCCCCTGACAGGGTATTGATGCGAATAACGGTCTGGGGACCGGCAATGCCATCCGCTTCAAGGCCCTGTGAGCGCTGGAAATCCTTGACCTGCTCAACAAGCTGATGGTCATAGACGTCCTTTGCCGGCTCCGGCAGCGTGCCGGCAAGGATTGAAGAAAGTTTTTTGGATAGCCATTGAACGCCGGCACCTTGCATGCCGGGAAGCATATCACCCCGGTAATCCGGTGGTGGCCGCCAAAGCAGGATGGTTTCTCCCCGCCAGTAGCGTTCAAGATCATTCAAATCGACGCCCCTTGTTTTGCCGTTCAGAATCAGTTGTGCGCTTCTTTCCCGCAACCCCGTCAACGGAACGTACCAGGCCTCGCTCTGATGGGTGTACAGTTTCAGGATTGCTGGCCTGTTCATCAGGCGCAACCCACCCAGGTTGCCCTGTTTATGCAGGCATCGCAGGCCACTATCCTGGGCAAAGAGACATGGGTCTCCATCTTTGCCGGGATCGTAATCAATCCCCCACAGCTGAAACAGCTTCTGGAAGGCAATTTGACGGCTCCTGCTGGAGGAGACGTGATCCGGTATTTGCAGTGTTCCGTTCACCTTTGCTGTTTCAGGCAGGGGAGCGGAAGGAAGCCCTGCAGATTGTTGGCCTGCATCATAGTAATGACTGGCAGCAACGCTGATGCCTCCTGCTAGAAGCAGGATGGCTATGGTCCATGCCAGCCTGCTCGCCTTCCTGGAGCTGCCGGCATATGTGCCTTCCCCAAAGACTTCCTTTGCGGCTTTCGTAAGAGTCCGTTTATCAATCGTCTTCTGATCCTGGGCATAGGCCCCCAGCATGGCCCGGTCACAAATAACATTGATCAGGCGCGGCACCCCACCGCTGAGCTGAAACAGTTTTTTCATGCTTGAGTTCTGGAACAGGGGCTCATGCGATCCGGCAACGCGAAGCCGGTGCCGGACGTAATCTGAAACCTCCTCTTGAGAAAGAGGGCCAAGGTAATAACGCGCCGTAATTCGTTGCGCCAACTGCCGGAGCTCCGGTTGCGCAAGTTTGTCATGCAATTCCGGTTGTCCCAGCAGGATGATCTGCAGCAGCTTTTGCTCGTTTGTTTCAAGGTTGGTTAATAAACGCAACTGTTCCAGGACTTCCGAACTGAGGTTCTGTGCTTCATCAATGATGAGAACCGTATTGTCACCGCGAGCATGGGCCTTGAGGAGATAGTCATTGATAAGGTCGACAAAGACCTTGATGCTGTGATTTTCCTTGGGATAAGGGATCTCAAGCTCGTCGCAAATCGTGGCAAGGAGCTCTTCGGCATTCAACTTGGGGTTAAAGATGAGAGCCACCTGCGTGTTTTCCGGAATCTGCTCGAGCAGACAGCGACAAACGGTTGTCTTGCCCGTTCCCACCTCCCCGGTTAACAGTACAAAACCGCCGTTGCTCTTCATGCCGTAGAGAAGGTGTGCCAGGGCCTCCCTGTGTCGCTCGCTCATGTAAAGGTAGCGCGGATCAGGGGCAATCGAGAAAGGCGAGTTTTCCAGCTTGAAGAATTCGTTGTACATCATGACGGATGGATTATAAGGTCAGCAAACACTTTTTCCTTTAGTTGTCTGATTGTGCGGTGAAATTATTGATCCTCAATTGGCACGTGGGAAGTTCCAGTATCAACCTTGCACCACCCAAAGGGCTCCGCTCAATCCGGATGTCGCCATCATAGGCGTCAATGATATCGCGAACAATGGCCAAGCCAATTCCGTGACCGGGAACGTTCTCATCGGCTCTGAATCCCCGATGGAGGATCATTTCAACCTTCTCAGCATCGATGCCGGGACCGTCATCGTCCACCACGATCAACATGAATTCCTTTTCCTTTTTCCGGACGGAAATCCGAACCTGGGACCGACACCATTTGAAGGCGTTTTCAAGCAGATTGCCCATCAGTTCAAACAGATCACCCTCATCCCCATGGAAGCAAAGCTCAGATGGAACCTCTAGGCGGACCTTTACGGGTTTTTCATGATGCACTTTTTCCAGGGTGGAGATGATCTTCCGGGCCACGGGACGAACAGCGACAGGCTTTATCAGGCCGGATGATCCAGCGGTTGCGGCTCGCTGCAACTGGTAACTGACAATACGATCCATCCGATTCAGTTGATCCTCGAGGTCCTTGATGAATTTGGGCTGAGCCCGCCTGTGTTCGCTGGTCATGCCACGCATGACTGCCAGCGGTGTTTTCAGACTGTGCGCAAGATCCGCCAGGGCATTCCTGTAGCGGATCACCTGGGCTCGTTCGTGTCGCATCAGCGCATTCAGATTATCAATCAATTTTTGCAGTTCCCGGGGATATGTGCCTTTGATTTCTTCCTGATTTCCGGATTCAATCAGGGTCAGTTCGGTTGTAACCCGGCGCAGTGGTGCAAGAACCCAGCGCAGGACGACGGTTAACGTCAGCAACAGCAACAGACTCATGGCGCCAAACCATCTCCACAGGCTGCGTCGGTACTCACTGATCTGGGCACGGAAAGCGGTCATGTCTTCGGCAACATGGAAGGTGAACAGGTGCTCACCGGCCTCGGTTGCCCAGGCAACGCCAAAACTGGACACAAAAAAATCCCCGTCCTGGTCGGTTGTCACTTGCTGAAACCGATGCTCTCCCGGCGGAAGCATTTTGGGAAACAGGAATTCACGACCCAGCATGGAAGGTGAACGCCAGGAAACCTCCCCATCGTTCCCCGTGATCTGGGCATACAGCCCTGAGCCGGGGACATTGAAACGTGCCTCCGCAAGGGTTTCCGGCATGGAAATCTGACCTTGGGCATCGGCCTCGGCGGCAGCCAGAAGCAGGTAGATCAGGCCAAGCTGCCGGTCGCGTACGGCCGATCGGGCGCTGTCAACAAAGGCGCGGTCCAGTGCGATTCCCGTCAGGATGATGAAGATGAACAGCACCACGCCTGCACTGAATGCAAGACGGGCGCTCATGGATGATTTCACGAGGCTCAATTCTGGAGGCTAAAGCGGTAACCCCGGCCGCGTAATGTTTCGATGGGATTGTATCCTTCTTCAGGGTCGAGCTTTCGCCGCAGACGTCCGACCATCACTTCAATGACATTGCTTTCCCTGTCTTCATCATGCGGATAGAGATAGTCGGATAACCGGTCCTTGGAGATCACCTTCCCGGCGTTTCGCATCAGGTACTCCAGTAAACGGTACTCAAAGGCTGTCAGTTCAATCTCCTTTCCCCTCACGCGAACCTGCTGGGTTTCCGGATTGATGCTGATGATGCCGTTGCTGATCTCGTTTGAACTCTGGCTGGCCGAGCGCCTCAACAAGGCCTTCAGCCGAGCCAGCAGTTCCTCCATGTGGAACGGCTTGGCCATGTAATCATCTGCCCCGGCTTCAAGACCTTCAACCTTGTCCTGCCAGCGCCCCCTTGCGGTCAGAATAAGGATGGGAAGTTTACTGCCCTGTCTGCGCAGCCGGCGTATGACCTCAAGGCCGGACATTGCCGGCAGGCCAATGTCAACGATGGCGGCGTCAAATGGATATTCGGATGCAAGATACAATCCCTCTTCACCATCGGAGCTTGTATCCACGATATAACCATGCTGGCTCAGCCGGCATTTGATCTGTGCCTGAAGACTCGCCTCGTCCTCGATGACAAGGATGCGCATGATCAGTAGGTTGGCGTTACGGTGCCGGTCACGGCATCGACGTACACGAAGCGGATCGTTCCATGCCGGCCCAGGATCTTGATCCGGTAGCCTTTCCTGCCATGGGAATAAACCCGTTTTACCGATAGTGCGCGCCCCCCCATGCGCCGTTCGGCCATGGAAACCGCCTGCTGCTCCGAAATGTGCCGGCCCTTTCCGGTGTTTTTTACCTGAAGAAAATGGGGCGCTGCATGCCAGCCAAAGAAACCCCCGGCCACGGCAACATGAACGGGCGTCAGCAGCAAAATGATGATCATCATCGCGCGTTTCATGCTACCTTTCCTGAAGGTGATAGTTACCTGATAAAATCATGGACCATCCGCGTCTGCGAATCCAGCCCGGAACGCGGGAAAGGCGGTCTCCGATTCATGGCCAGGTCTTCTAGAAGCCATAATAAATATAGCCATGCGGGCCCTGATAGATGAAGCTCCATTGCGGATGAGGCCGGTAACGACGCATGCGGTTTGCATGGATATGTTTTGCGTGGCAGTGCCTGAGCCATCCATGATTGTAACGGTGCCGGTGGCAGTTGTGGTGCCGGACAACATGATGGCGATGATGGGACTCCAGTCGTATGGGTGGCCCATCAATATCGTGGGCCCGGGCAATGGTTGGTGCGGTGATGCCGATGATGAACACCGCGGCCAGAGGGAGAAGGGAAGACCATCGTTTGCTTTGCATGGGGAACCTCCATTCAGGTTTGAATACCGGCGACATCCTTCCGGCATGCATCAACCTTACAGATGGCTCCTGAACGGCGACTGAACAATGCGTCGTGTCAGCGCAAGGATTTTCTTGCACGGTGCTTTGCCTCGATAAAGGCCTTGTGAGATACGCCAATAAGATCGGCCACCTTGCGCACCAGATACTCTTCATGCTTGTTCAGTTCCCGGTCTGCGTAGGCGATTTCCCATAGATGCTCAACCACCTTCTCTTTTTCTTCCATGGAGTAGTTTCGGTTAATCAGGGAAGTGAACCGGTGATAATCCGCGGACTTGCCCGCTTCCTGCCCGGCAAGCTTTATCAGATCATCGTATTTGGCCTGCGTTAGACCGAATTTTTCCCGGATGATGCTGGACGCCTTTTGGAGTTCTTCCCGGGTGACATGATCGTCCATGCGCATCATTTCCATCATCAGTGCCGCTGTCGCCAACTGCAATGCATCGTCTGGGTCACCTTCGGTATTGCGTTGGGGTCTCAGGTTTTCTTCAAAGAAGCGTTTGATGTTCCTGAGCATCGGTTCAGGATCCTGTTTTCAAGCTTAGGAGATCACCGAGAAAGTCCGCATAGATCTTCGACAGGGCCTGATTTAACGCCTTGACGGTAGCCACCATCTTCCGTCCATTTGTGGGTATTTTCTGGCGATACAGACGGTGCAGAATCATTTTCCTTGAATCGGCCCGGATCAAGGCAATCTCAAGTTCGATCACTCCCTCGGGAGGGGATCCGACAAGCCTCTCCAGGCGGTTGATCCTTCCCTCGATGATGTAATTCGGTTTGGTGTCCATATCCGTGCTCACCACATGCGGGGCAATGTTTGCCTCTCTCAGATAGTCGATCAGCAACTCCTGAAGCATCAGGGGCGGGATGTCGATCCAGTGATGGTAATGATAGCTTTCCACCTCCAGTGGTTTCTCTGACTGGCTGTAGAGGATTGCCCGGCCTTGCAGCATACCGTCGGCCGCGAAACGCCTGACGGCCAGAGTGCCTTGCAGGGCGGGTTGCCCCATTCTGGCAGGTTTGTTCAGATTCAGTCGATAATAATGGTCCTGAGGTATCTTGACCTGGCCACAACCGGTCAGTGTGACACCAGCCACGATCAGCATGAGCAGAATCCGGGAAAGCCGCGTGCTCAAGCGTGCCATCACTCGGCCTCATCTACCGGCGGCTTGCTCCTCAGCAACGCCCCGGGATTGGCCCGGATCTGGCGGCTGAACTCGTTCATGTTCCGGCTGGTCATTTCCAGATTGTGGGAGATGGCATCAACATGCTGGGAAATGGAGGCCATGATATGGCGCAAATCATCAAGAGAGCCTTTGATGTTGTCCCTGTTCTCACTGGCAATCTGGGCGAACTTCTCAACGAGCAGATCGAGCTTCTTGTTCGATTCCCTCAGGCTGGCGGATAGCCTGGAGAAGTTGGTCAGGGATGCTTCCAGATTCCTGGCATTCTTCTCGTTCAGCATTGCCTGCAGGCGGCTGCCACTGTCATTCAGCTTGCTGGAGAACTCGGAGAGGTTGGCAGTAATCTCGGGAGCTCGCCTGGAAAGGTGATCGGCAATATCACGGAGACGGTGGATCAGTTCGGTTATTTCACCGGCGACCGAAGATACAACCTCGAACATGTTTTGCTGTTCTTTCCCGGAAATTTCATCACCGGGATGGAGCACGGCCTTGCTGTCACCTGCATGGATGTTAATCGCAACCGCTGATAGAAGTCCCGAGGATGTAATCTGGGCCACGCTGTTTTCAGGAATCTTCCATCCCTCCACGACGCTCATGTCTACGCGGAAGCGCAGCCTCCCCCCGTCCTGCAGCGGCTTGATCTCCTCGACCTGCCCGACCGGATAGCCTTCAAACATCACGCGCGTGCCATATTTGATATTGGTGACATCATCATAGATGACATAATAGCTGTCAGTTGCTCCGGTGCGACCGGTCAGTAGAGCCACAGAGACCATCAGACTGGCAAGCATGAGCAGCACAAAACTGCCGACGATAACGTAGTTGATCTTGTGGCTTTTCACGACGCCGCCCTGATTACGGTATCCTTGCCGGCGAGGCGTCTGAGATAGGCCTCCGGATCGACCTCTTCCTCCCCTGAACGCCTGTTCAGGAGATCCTGGATCCGTTTGTTATCACTGTTTCTTAATTCATCAACCGTACCGATAAACAGGATGTTTCCCTGATCCAGAACGGTAATGCGATCGGCGATCTTGAAAGCGCTGTCAAGCTCATGGGTTACAACGACGATACTCATGCCCATACTGTCCCGCAGTTTGAGGATGAGATCGTCAATTGCCGCAGAAACCACGGGATCAAGTCCTGCTGAAGGTTCGTCGCAGAACAGCAGGCTTGGATCCATGATGATGGCCCTGGCCAAGGCAGCCCTTTTGATCATGCCTCCGGAAAGTTCCGAAGGCATCATGTTTTCGAATCCGGCCATTTCAACCACTTCCAGCTTGAGCCTGGCCATGATCTCCATGGTTGTGCGATCGAGCTTGGTATGTTCATACAGGGGGAGCATGATGTTTTCACCCACCGTCATCGAACTGAACAACGCCCCGCTCTGAAAGGCCACCCCCATCTTCAGGCGCAGGGCATGCAGTTCATCGGCACTTGCCTTGCAGATGTCGGTGCCCAGCAACTTGATGCTTCCAGAGGTCGCCATGTTCAGGCCAAGCATGTGACGCAGAAGGGTGCTCTTGCCTGAGCCGCTACCCCCCATGATGACCATGATTTCACCTTCATATACCTCCATGTTTACGCCCTTGAGAATCATTCGATCTCCGTAATGGGTCACCAGGTCGCAGACTTCGATGACTGCTTTTGCTCTCATCAGCGGGTCACCAGAAAGGCGAATAACATGTCCGTAATCACAATGGCGGTGATGGCATGGACAACGGATCGTGTTGTCACCTTTCCCACACCTTCGGCGCCACCCGTCACGGCAGCACCGTTTACAACGGCAACCAGGGCGATCAGCAGGGCAAACAGGGCGCTCTTACCCAGTCCATGCATAAGATCATCCACGGACAGAATGTCCAGCGTCTGATTGGCGTAGGCGGAGAGGCTCAGGCCCAGATCAAGATTCACGTAAACACCAGCCGCAAACAGGGAAATCAGGTCGGAGAAAAAGGTGAGGGCAGGCAACATGATCAGCATGGCCAGAAGCGAAGGCACGACAAGAAAACGAACCGGATTGATGCCCATCGATGTAAGGGCGTCGATTTCCTGATTGATTTCCATGGTCCCCAGGCGCGCAGCCAATGCCGAGCCCGAACGTCCGGCTATGAGAATCCCGGTAATCAGGGGAGAAAACTCACGGACAACGGAAAAGGCAATCCCGATGACCACTCTGGATTCTGCCCCAAATATTTTGAGGGTATGAATGCCTTGAATCGCCAGCATCATGCCGATGGTGGCGGACAAAACGATCACGATGGGGAGGGCAAAAATTCCGATCTCCATCATTTCCGAGAAAACGGAAGATAGGCGTACCGGTTGTTTCCTGAACCAGCCGAGAAATGTCCAGTACAGGGATTCGACAAGCAGGGATGCGCCATGACCAAGTCCTTCGATCCCGCGTATCGTGCTTCGCCCAACCTGTTCCAGGAGGCGCAGAGCCGGACTGTATGTTCGAGCCTCATTCATCTGGAAATCCGCCGGTTAAAAAAATGTCCATATCAGGATGGCCACGATGACGATGATGATAACAATCAGATGGATGGGGACGGGAGGGGTTGTGGCAATCATATAATATTCGCGCGCTGCTTCCTCCATGACCTCCTGAATGGAGCTGTCAGGGTCCGCTTCGTTGAGTCGCATGGCGATAAATGCTCTTACTTTTGCCCTTTCATCTTCCGGGTCTTCGATGAGGGGGCTGTTCCGGATGAAATCATCCAGGATCTTCTCCCTGTCAGGGGCTGCAATTTCCTTGAGAGGAGATTTCTTATCCATGAAGTTGTTCCTCTCCCTTGCTTACAGCATTCATCTTTTCCGCGTCTCTTGTCGAGCCTGTAAGATCAACTCTAGTTGATGATCACCGGGTTTTACAGATGTGGCTATTTTGTGTGCATGTCAGCGATTGCCCCTTCACCCCGGCGATCCACCAGACCGGTCAGGATGTTGGAACTTCTGTCCCATAAAATCGCCTGCATGTTGCCATAATGACGGACCTGCCTGAGATGATGCCCCCGCCTTTTCAATTCTGTTGCAACCTCGGCCGGGAATGCGTTCTTTTCGTACTGAATCTGATCGGGCAGGAATTGATGATGGAAGCGAGGAGCATTGATCCAGTCTCGGGCCGGAGTTTCATCAAGCATAAATCCGAGGCTGGCGAGCAATACCATTGAAATAATCCGTGATCCCCCCGGGGTGCCGAGTATGAAAGTCCGCCGGGGTCCAATCACAAAGGTTGGTGTCATGCTGGACAGCATGCGCTTCCCCGGCTCTACGGCATTGACCTTGCCCTGGATCAGCCCGTAGGCATTAGGTTCCCCGGGCCTTGTCGCAAAATCATCCATCTCGTCGTTCAGCAGGATTCCGGTGCTGGGGGACAAGTAGCCGGAACCGAAGACATAATTTATGGAAAGTGTGGCCGATACCATGTTGCCTTCATGGTCAATCACTGAAAAGTGTGTCGTGTTTGTACTCGTTCCGCCGGGTTCCGCCAGGCCGTTCAATGCCTCCGATGCAGTGGCCCTGTCCATCCGGATGCTCTCACGCAGCTTGCCGAGGCGCACGGGATCCAGATAATCGTCCGGCAGGGTGATGAAGTCCGTATCACCCAGATATGCGTTGCGATCCCTGTAAGCGCGTTTCATCGCCTCTACCAGCAGGTGGATCCTGTCCGCCTTGCCCAGTTTTGTCAGATCGTCGTTCCTGAGTTGTCCCAGGATGTGGGCCAGCGTCAGGCCACCGGAAGACGGGAGTGCGGCTGAAACAATCTTGAATCCCCGCCAGACGAAACTTACCGGTTCACGTTCCACCACCCTGTAACTGGCCAGGTCACTCAGCCGGATCAGACCCCCGTGACGCATCAGGTCGGCCACAAGCCTGCCGGCTGTTTCACCACGATAAAAGTCATCAGCCCCTCTGCTGGAAAAGCGGGACAGGGTCTCTGCCAGTGCACTCTGGCGGATGGTTTCGCCGAGCGATTTGTCGAAGATTCGACGAGCGGCAACATTGAACGCCTTTCGGCGCCATTGAATGATACGGGCAAGGCGTGGGCCAACCTTGAAGCCATTTTGGGCAAGATGAATTGCCGGAGCGGTCACGGTGGGTCGTTTGAGCCTGCCGTATCTTGAGATGAGCAGGTCCACGGCTGCCGGGATGCCGGGCACACCTGCAGATTGGGGTCCATCTATGCTCGACTTTGTTTGGTAGATCTCACCGTGTCCGGCAAGTCGGGGAGCGGTTTCCCGTGCATCAATCATTGCATAGCGATTTTCCCTGGCGATGTAGAGCAGATAGAACCCTCCACCCCCGAAACCCGAGGAACTGGGTTCAACAACACCAAGGGCCAGGGTTGTTGCCGCGGCGGCATCAAACGCGTTCCCGCCTTTTTTGAGCATAAGGAGGCCAGCCCTGGCAGCAAGAGGGTGGGCTGCAACCACCATGCCGGTATGCGGTCCTGCCGCGTGAGCCTCCGCGGGGAGGAAAAGCAAGAGGATGAGGGCAAAGCGAGTCATCGGATCACTGTAACCCGGCTGCGAACAAACATCCAAGCCCCGAACTTTCATGCGGATCATTTGCAGGGGACATATGGCCTTTCGCCTAAGCAGGAAGAAACAGCCCTTTACTCTTCATGCCTGAAATCCCTGATAATGTAACTGCCGGACTTTTCATCCAGCTCAAGATCCAGAAGCTTGCGGGCCTGGGCCTCTTCCAGAAGCTTTCCAAAGGTGCGGAAGCCGTGGTAGGTCTCATTAAACCCGGGTTTTCTGCGCTTGAGCGTCTGTTTGACCATCGAGGCCCACACCTTCGCCTCTTCGCCACGTTCCTTGAACAGGTCTTCCACCGTTTCCATCACGAGATCGATGGCCTCCTGGCGCTTGTCTTCGTCTGCTGCCTTGCTTTTCTTGCCCGCCTGGGCCGACCTCGCGGCAGGTTTCTTCACCCGGGCCGGTTTTTCCCGCTCGCGTACCAGATC
The DNA here is from genome assembly GCA_964501925.1 of uncultured Zetaproteobacteria bacterium. Classification (GTDB taxonomy): domain Bacteria; phylum Pseudomonadota; class Zetaproteobacteria; order Mariprofundales; family Mariprofundaceae; genus CAYLYU01. Next base: position 12,258 of record CAZCTM010000004.1, read on the forward strand.
ATCATAGAATATGAACTCATCGCAGTTGGCGATCAGGAGGTCGGATGTCGAATTTTTCACGCCTACACCGATGACAACCTTGTTATTTTCCCGAAGCTTGCTCACCAATGGCGAGAAATCGGAGTCCCCGCTGATAATGACGAAGGTGTCCACATGTGACTTTGTGTAGCAAAGGTCGAGGGCGTCAACGACCATGCGTATATCTGCCGAATTCTTGCCGCTCATCCGAATGTGCGGAATCTCGATAAGCTCGAAAGACGCCTCATGCATGATGCCCTTGAACTCCTTGTATCGATCCCAGTCACAATATGCCTTCTTGACGACGATGTTGCCCTTTAGCAAAAGGCGTTCGAGTATTTTGTGCACATCGAACTTGTCATATTTCGCATCGCGGACACCCAGGGCGATGTTTTCAAAATCACAGAAAAGAGCCATGTTCTGTGTTGTCACTTGTCCGGTCACATGTGCCTCCGTTTGTTTCAACTGATATCTTTCGCTCCCCAGTGTAGTGGATTCGAATGGGCCTGGAAAATGCTGCCCTGCCGGATGCCGGATCATTTTCCAGTCGCCGGCCGGGGTCATTCCTTCGCGTTTCCGGACGGCGGATGGTATTGCCGCTGGTTTTACCGGCGATGATCGCTTACACTGTCGGCTGCTGCATATTGTAACTGATCAATTCCAGGTAGTTTCGAAGGGCCCTTTCCTGAATTTTCTCCCGGTATTCCTGTCACGATATGCATGTAAATTTTATTTTTTGATAGATTGAGGTATTTTTTATGGCTACAGGTACGGTCAAGTGGTTTAACGAATCCAAGGGTTACGGCTTTATTGCTCAGGATGATGGCGGTGATGATGTGTTTGTGCATTTTTCAGCGATCCAGGGCGATGGTTTTAAAACCTTGGTGGAAGGACAGAAGGTCACGTTTGAGGTTGAGGAGGGTCAGAAAGGCCCCCAGGCAAGAAACGTTTCTGCCCAGTAAACCACAGCCAGCATAAGCAGGCTTGATTTGGCGCCCCACCGTTCGGTGGGGCGTTTTTTTTGATGCCGAGGTGATGTTCAGGATTCTGAAGCGGATATATCCAGGGTGATCCGGATTTCCAGTCCGCCCTCGGGGGGGTTGATTGCCGTAATGTCTCCCCCGTGCAGGGAGATGGCGTGCCTGGCGATCGCAAGTCCCAGACCAAATCCACCTCCATGATGTCCCCGGGCCGAAGAAACCTTGTAGAAGGGTTCAAACAGATGAGGCAGGCATTCACCGGGGACGCCCGGACCGTGATCACGGATCACAACGGTTGCGATTCTGTCCGAGGTGGAAAGTGAAACGGATACCTCCGTTTCGGCATCGGTGTGCCTGATGGCGTTTCGGATCACGTTGTCGAAGGCCTGACGCAACCAGAGGGGATCTCCGGTACAGACACATGGCTCGATGGATTCAATGACAATACGCTTGTCTGCTGATTGAGCCTCAAAAGCCGAATCTTCAACAACTTCCTTGAGAATCTTGTCCAGTTGCAGTCGGGTCCGGTTCATTTGAATGCTGGCTTGTTCAAGCCGTGTCAGGGTGAGCACCTCTTCAATCAGACGATTCAAGCGTTCTGCTTCCTTTTCAATGCGATCAAGCTCGTTCCGGGCCCGGTCTCCACTCCTGTTTCTGGCCAGTTCAAGAGCGATCTGAAGTCTGGCAAGCGGCGATCGGAGTTCATGTGAGACATCGCGCAGCAACTGTTTGTGGCTTTTCACCATTGAATCAAGTTGCAGTGCCATGTTGTCAAAGCTACGTGCCAGATCACCCAGCTCATCCTTGCGCCTGGAAAGATCGGATGGCGTCCTTGTCTCCAGTGCCCCTTCACCAAGGCGCATGGCCGCGGCCTGCAGTGAGCGGATGGGCGAAGTCAGCGTCCGGGTCAATACCCAGCTGATCAGCAGGATGACGGCCAGAGCGGACAGCAAGCGAATGGCGGTGAGATATTTCCCGCTTTGCCGCATGATGGTCCGGGGGATCATGGAGGCAGCTATCCAGTAGAGTCTGCCGGGCTTTCCATCGACGGGCAGGGCAACGGCTAATGTGGGTGGCTGGACTAGCGTGATGCGTTCCTGTTTGGCAAGCACTCGCTTGACCAGCGGTCGAAGATGTTCCGGAACGGGTCTGCCCAGAACGTCTCTTCCCTGACTGTCCAGCAACAATCCGCGGAAATGAAGGGATCGTCTGGCATGCTTGAGCCATTGCTGATAGGCGTGTCGCCCCTCTTCCGTGAACAGGCTGCTTGCGGTTTCAGCCTGGTCGCTCAGGGTTGCCAGACGCGCCTCAATCTCCTGATTTTCCTGGATCCATTGTCTGCCGACCCATGTTGATAAGGCTGCGGTAAGTATCAGAGTCAGGCCAAGAACGAAGAACAGCTTCCAGAATAAACGCATGGTTTACTCCGGCACAAACAGCCAGCCAACACCACGAACGGTTTTGATGCGTGGGCCACCGTCAGGCAAGGTGGAAAGCTTTTTGCGAATATGCCAGACGTGAACATCCAGTGAGCGGTCAAAGGGGCCGAGATGTTTGCCGAGGGCCGCCTTGGACAGCTCATGCTTGCTGACGACTTCACCGGCGTGTTTCATCAGCTCGGCCAGAACATTGTACTCTGTGGCGGTGAGTTCTACGGACTTGCCATAGTCGTAAACTGTACGAGACCGGGGTTGCCATTCAATGGATCCGAGACGATAAACCCTGGTCGAAGGTCCTGGCGCATGTGTTCCTTTGGCTCGACGAAGCACGGCCCGGATACGAGCGACCAGCTCTCTCGGGTTGCAGGGTTTGGGTATGTAGTCATCTGCGCCCAGTTCCAGGCCGATGATGCGATCCATTTCCTCACCACGGGCTGTCAGCATGATAACGGGCAGACTGGAGTGCTGCCGAAGTTCCCTTAACACATCCATGCCGCTTTTGCCCGGCATCATGATGTCCAGCACGACGAGGTCGAAAGACCCGGAAAGCGCCAGTCTGATTCCCGATTCCCCCTCGTGGGCACACTCTGTCCTGAACCCTTCACTCGCAAGGAATCGTGCCATCAGACCGCAAAGTTCGATGTCGTCATCGATAAGCAGAATGCGCATACCGTTATCTTGCCATGAAAATCTGGCACAAGAAGGCCGATCCCGGGAAATTTGCAAATTCTTTACGTTTATTCACGACAAATTTTCACTCTTCCAACCCAAATTTACATCCGCAGGACCATTATTCGGGTTGTGCGGCGGCCATGCTGCAACTTATGGACAGAAGGAGACATGAATGAACAGGATCATCGTTTGGATAGCTGGAATCGGGCTGTTGTTTGCCCTGAACACATCGGTAATGGCCTTCCCTGAAAGGATGGGTAATCCACCGGAGATGCATCAGAAACTCGAGAGAATGGCCGAAGAATTGAATTTGACGGATGAACAGAAGGAACAGCTCAAACACGTTTACCGTCAATCCCGTTCCCGGTTGCAGAAGCTGCGCGATGCAATGCAGGACAATCGCGAAGCCTTGCGAAAACTGGATCCCGAAGATGCCCATTACCACCAACAGGTTGCGCGTCTGGCCAGGAAACAGGGGGCTCTGGTTGAGAAGATGATCAAGGCTCGAAGCCATGTTCGGGCGGAGATTTATGCGATTCTCACACCGGAACAACGTGAAAAGGCCAGAAATCTTCGCAAACATCACAGGCATGAAAGGCCCGGCAGGCTCCATCCCCCGTTTGGTGGCTGATCGTTTGCCATCCATCGTTTTACCCCGCACAGGACCTTGTGCGGGGTGCTTCATAACCGGTATCGATCGACCATGATCTTACAGGCTTTACAACGAATGGAGAAAGCCTGTCCCGACTTTGGCATAATGCTGGAAGTTTGATATGCACAACATGATGAGGGGGGCATTCATGCCATTGAATAAGCACATTCTTCCGTATCGTATAACTGCAATCTTGGCAGCAGGGGCCATCCTTTCCCTGATCCTCATCTTTGATTCAGGAGGGCAGGCAAGCCCAAGAGCTGTGACACCGCGAGGGAGTCTGGACAAGGACGAGCAGGCTACCATCGAGCTTTTCCACCGAATCAGTCCCTCAGTGGTTTACATTACGACCCTGACGCGCGTGGTTGATCCCTGGACACGCAACATGTTCGATGTCCCGAAGGGAACGGGATCCGGTTTCATTTGGGATCATGAGGCCCATATTGTGACCAACTACCATGTGATAAGCGGAGCACGTGCAGCTCGGGTTCGCCTGTTCGATGGCCGTTCATTTGATGCAACCCTTATCGGCGCCAGTCCGGATCATGATCTTGCAGTTCTGCAGATCAAGGTGCCTTCCAACCTGCCTCAGCCCATCCCCATTGGCACCAGTTCCGATCTGCAGGTGGGTCAGAAGGCCTACGCGATCGGAAATCCGTTCGGTTTTGATTACACGTTGACGGCCGGCATTGTCTCGGCTCTGGATCGCAGCTTGCGTACGGCGGAGGGTAGAATCACCCACCATCTCATACAAACGGATGCGGCGATTAATCCGGGCAATTCGGGTGGGCCGCTGCTGGATAGCAGTGGTCGGCTCATAGGCATTAATACGGCGATCTACAGTCCTTCAGGTACGTATGCCGGTATCGGTTTTGCCGTACCATCCGACACGGTCAATCGGGTGGTTCCCGAACTCATCAGTTATGGCCGGTATGTTCGGCCCTCACTTGGAATTGTGTCCGGCGACCGCCTCAGTCGTTTGGCCTCTGAAATTTTGGGTGAGGAAGGTGTTCTGATCCTGAAAGTGGAGAAAGGATCGCCGGCTGCACGGGCCGGGCTTCTGGGAAGCAGCCTCGATGAGCAGGGCAATCTCATCCCCGGCGATATGATCCTCGAGGTTGATGGTGACAGCACCAGGGATATTGAGGAATTACGGGCAGCCATGGCGGATCACATGCCCGGAGATACGGTCACCCTCTCCGTATTGCGAAAAGGCAAAAAGATAAAAGTGAAAGCCCGCCTTGAAACCGCGCCCTCTCTGGACATCTAGTGGGGAGAAACATGCCGATGCACCCCATGGTGTGGGTATGTGGGGTATTAATACCTCCCCCAGCGAGAGCGCCTGCGCATACGAAGATTCGGGAGGATGAGTCCCAGTATGATACCGAGAAGTACGGCACCTCCTCCGAGCATGAACCACTGCTGGGCAACACCGGATTTGAGATCGTTTGTTTCCTGACGCAGTGATTGAAGTTCCTGCTCTGCAACAGCCAGCCGACCCTTCAGGGCCTTGTTTTCCTCGGCAATCGCTACCGCATTGGCCGAGGTGCGGCGAATATGATCCAGCTCTTCTGTCAGCCTGCTGTTTTCCTCCCGGAGCCGGGCACGCTCGTGTTCCAGTTTTTCCTTTTCCACGCTGAGAGCGTTCAGTTTGGCGTCAAATCCGGCTTTTTCCGCCTCCAGAGCTGCCAACTTCGCCTCGGCTTCTTTCAGACGTTCCCTGGCTGCGGGGGTTTTCATCAGATAGCGGCTTAGTACCCAGCCTTCAGTGCCGGCAGGTGTGCGGATGCGCGCATATCCTGTTTCCTTGTTGCGTTCCAAAACCTCAACCTTCATGCCGCTTGGCAGCATTCGGACGATCGCATGGCTGGTACTCTGGCCTTTCCGCATGGGAAGTTTTAACTGATCCTCGATGTACATTGTCTCAGCCTGTGCTATAGAAACAACACTGAAAAAGATTGCCAAGGCCAGGAATGTCTTCATATCAGCCCCCTCGGATGACCTCTACCCATCACTGATTGCTGACGACATTGTAACTCGAACAGTATGGTCTAGCCAATTCAATGCAAGGGACTGGGCTCGGGCTGCAGACCATCTTTTGCGGTGCCGGCCTGGCCGGCCACAGGCAACCTGTTCTCGGCATTGATTCTGGCGACAGTGTAGGATGTATTCTTCCATATTGGATCGTCGGGTGGAGGAAAGACATGCATTATGAAATCAAGGCCAAAAAAAACCTGTATCGTGGGTTCTTCGAACTGAATGCCTATTCGCTTGAACATGATCGTTTTGATGGTGGCAGGCAGACGATTGAGCGTGAGAACTTTGAACGGGGTGATGCCGTGGTTGTTTTGCTGTACGACCGTGGCAGGGACAAGGTACTGTTGACCGAGCAATTCCGCATCGGCCCCGCTGTGAGAGGAGACAATGCCTGGCTGATCGAGCTTGTGGCCGGCATGATAAAACCGGGAGAGGATCCCCTCGAGTGTGCCAGGCGCGAGTGCATCGAGGAAGCTGGTTATGAGCCGACGGCATTGAACTTTATCGCCCGCTACTACGCTTCGCCGGGCGGTACATCCGAACGCATCTTTCTCTTTATGAGCGAAGTGGAGATGGATCAACCTGTTGGTGAAGGTGGCGGGCTGATCAGCGAACATGAAGATATACGTGCCTTCTGGGTTGCACGGGAAGAGGCCCTTGCCATGGTCCGTGATGGTCGCATCAACTCTTCCGGTCCCATGCTGGCCCTACTCCTGGCGTTCATGAATGGACGTTCTGATGTTCCGCTTGGCCGCTGAAAAAAGTGATGGCAGTTCCTGCTGAAAGGTATTGGCCAATTTCTGGAACCCCATTCCATAAGGCAGACAGATTTGTGAATCGATAGTGGTCATTCTGGCTTCAAGGGCGTCCTGATGCATTTGAACCATGTCCCTCCCCACGCCATCGGCATCATTGATGATCACCCAGCGAGGAGGACGGCCCATCCGGTTCAATTTGTCCAGAGTGAGAAGGGCATGGTTGATGCCGCCAAGCCTTGCACGGACAACAAGCAACACTTCAAAATCCGGCAGATCCAGCAACCAGTCCGAGACCAGATAGTCCTCGGCCAGTGGTACCATCAAACCACCCACGCCCTCAACCAGACACATCGCATGGCAGGCGGATTTCTCCCTGCACCAATCGATCAACCTATTGCGGTCAATGTGCAAACCTTCTCTGGCCGCTGCCTGAGAGGGCGCCAGTGGGGCGTGAAAGCTGTAGAGATTGATTTCTCGCGCAGCTTCATCCGGCAGTCCCTGCGCCCGAAGAAGTGCTGAAACATCCGAGTTGACGGTGTTCTCCTCATGCCCACAGGCGACGGGTTTAAGGGCAACTGCATCCTTTCCCGCTTCCCTGAGCGCATGCACGAGTGCCGTGGTGACATAGGTCTTGCCGGCACCGGTATCGGTACCTGTAACGAATATCCTACTTGTCATGTTTGAGGGCAATGGGAATGACCTCACCGGAAGGTTGGTACGGTGTTTCGGCATACCATGCCTGGGCATAGAGGGCCTCGAAGGTGGCCCTGATGCGTCCATCTTCCAAGCGATGTTTCTCGCCGTATATCCGGCTCAGCCTTTTCAGGAGACCGCGGCCATAAAGTCCGCCGGGACGATGGCGGATGGCGGAAGATGAGGCGCCGAGATTTTTCAGTTCCCTGACGAGGGAGATCACATCCGGATAGGTCAGGGTAAACAGATCGCTGTCGGTTACAGGCAGTTCAACGGGCAACTCCATTAAGGCGTCGCCAAGTGAGGTGACATCCGGGAACGGGAGAACGAGCCCCGCCCTTTCATGCGAGATAGCCGCAAGTGATTGCCGCAATTCCATGAGTGTCCGGCGGCCAAAGGTGGAAAAGAGGATCAGTCCGCCAGGGGCAAGAACACGCCGCATTTCAAGCAGCATGGTGCGGGGATCAGCAACCCACTGCATGGTCAGGTTGGAACAGACCAGGTCGAAACCGGCATCTTTAAAGGGGAGGGAAAGTGCGTCCCCTTCCACGAACCCCCTTCTGGGTCCAAAGGGGAGTGTTTTGTGGGAAGAACGGGCCTTTTTGAGCATCTCTCTGGCGATATCCAGGCCATAAATACTGGCCCGCCTGAAGCGCTTTCTCAGCCTGCTTATGAGATAGCCGGTGCCACAGCCTATATCCAGGATACGCTTTGGTTTGAATTTGGTGAACTCCAGATGGGCAAGAAGACGATCTGCTATTTCACGTTGCAGGACTGCGTGGGCATCGTATGTTGCCGCTGCCCTTGAAAAGGCCTGCTTTAATGTTTTTTGTCGGATAAACGGTTCCTGCACCAGGCCTCCAGGGTAAGGTCAAATTTTTCCGGGTACGTTAAAAAGGGAGCATGGCCGCAATCCGGGAACATAGCGAGTTCGGCATCGGCCATGCTTTCCGCCAGAAAACGCCCGGCTCCTGCGGGGATAATACGATCGCTTTCACCATGGATCACCAGGCACGATGTTTTCACTCGCTGGATGTCTTTTCTCAGGTCAAGCATGGCGAGCAGCTCCAGCCCTTTTTCCAGCCCCCCCTGTCCGGGTAAGTGCTTTCGGTCCACCACCTCACGGGCCAGGTGATTATAGTCCGATCTCGAAAGGGTGTCGCCGAGAAACATGAGCGAGAAATAGCTGCTCAGTGCCTTGATCGAGGATTGAGCCACACTTTGCCTGAAGCCATCAAGCATATCGTCCGAACAACCATGCGGCCAGTCACAGGCTGAGCAGAAGCGGGGCGTGGTCGCGACCAGGACAAGGCCGGAGATGTTCGAATGTGGCTCAAGAGCCAGCTGGATGGCCAGCATGCCGCCCAGTGACCAGCCAATGAGGATAAACGGTTCCCTGGGCAACTGCTGCGACAGGTATGTTCTCCATTGCCCCACGGGCAGGTCCGGTGCCTGACCATGACCAGGCAATTCAAGGGTAAGCAGCCTGAAATGATGTGCCAGCCGTTTCTTCTGAAGGGACCATATTTTCGATGACTGTCCCCAGCCATGAAGGAACACCAAGAGGGGATCATTCTTCATTGCAGATCTTCCCGAAGGGCGTGCAGAAGAGTGTTGATTTGCTTCTTTGTATGAATTGCGGACAGGGTGATACGCAATCTTGATGTCCCTTCGGGGACCGTTGGGGGACGGATGGCCGGGACAAAAAAACCAGCGTTCCTTAGCGAGACGGCGGCTGCAAGGGCAGCCTTTTCTTTGCCCAGCACGAGGGGCTGAATGGCTGTTCGGGAACGTCTGAAAGGCAAATCAAGCCGTGCAGCCTTCTGCACAAAATATTGAATGTTTGCTTGCAACTTGCCTGGAAGGTCTCCGTTTTGAACGAGAGCGATTGCGGATGTGGCACCTGCCGCAACACAGGGTGGCAGGGCAGTCGAATAAATCAGCGTACGTAACCTCTGTTTCAGGCCTTCAATCATTTCCTTGCTGCCCAGAATAAATGCCCCGTAACTTCCCAGTGCCTTGCCCAATGTGCCGACCTCCAGAATCCGCGGGTGGCCTGCGAGGGATTGCTCCGCCAGAAGGCCTCGACCCGAGGGGCCCAAAACACCCGTGCCATGGGCATCATCAATGAGCACAAGGGCATCGAACTCTTCAGCCAGACACGCGAGTTCACTCACCGAGGCACAATCCCCATCCATGCTGAACACGCCATCGCTGACAATAAGTTTGCGCTTGTTTCCATGTCTTTGCAGTCCGTCTGCAAGCTGTTCCATGTCCCCGTGGGCGTACCGATAGACACGCCCCCGGCTGAGGCGCGCTCCATCCACGAGGGAAGCATGGTTCAGTCTGTCGCAGAAGATCACACTATGGCGGTCCGTGAGCGCATCGATCAGGCCGGTATTGGCCAGGTATCCTGAGCCGACAACGAGCGCAGCCTCATAGTCTTTCCAGTCGGCGAGTTTTGCCTCCAGTTCATGCAGTTCGGGTGCATCGCCTGAAATAAGCCTTGAGGCACCGCTTCCAAGGCCGTGTTGATCGATATGAATCCTTGCTGCCCGCCTTACTTCCGGATGAAAGGCCAGCCCAAGGTAATCGTTGGAAGCAAAGTTGATGAGTCTTCTCCCCTTTACTTCAATCCGGATTGCATCCAGTCGGAGGCATTCGGGAAAGCGACGAACCAGGTGTTCTGGCGTGGTGCGGAACCAGTTGCGACTGTCAGGCATGCAGGGCATGCTGAAAGGCATGCCGGGACTGTCAACCAGGGTACATCATTGGGTTCGCAGCGGTTTGGGGGTTTTGTTCCCGCCCGCCTGCGTGTTTTGCCGGCAAGGGGTTTCAAAAGGGCAATCATGTTGCGATGCATGCGCTCGAGATGTCGTGGTCATCGGTCGAAATACATGTTCCCGCTGTGGTCGCCCTCTTCCCGCCGATCTTGTGCCAGGTCCCTGCGGCTCCTGCCTTACAAGGCCTCCTCCCCAGGAGATGACAGTGTCCTTATATGAATATTCAGGGCCTGTACGCAAGGCCATCCTTGCCTGGAAACTGGAAGGGAGGGATGAAGGTGTGTTGTGGCTTCTTGATGCCGCTCGTCTTCGTTTAAGGGAGTTAATTCATGGCCATGATGTGCTTCTTCCGATACCCATGCCACTCAGGCGTATGCGTAAAACGGGACAACATCATGCAGCGGAACTCTGTCGTAATATGGCTTCAATCACGGGAGCTGACTGGAACTGGCGCATTCTCCGCAGGCAGGGTGAGCAGCCCCGTCAGTCATCTCTGAGTGGCACAGAACGCCGCAGAAACCTGCGCAGGGCCTTTGTGATCAATCTGAAGGAGTGGGAGAAAATTCCTCACAGGGGACGAATCTGGATCGTGGATGACATCCGTACCACGGGCGCCACTCTGGAGTTTGCCGCCAGATCGGCGAAGAGCCTTGGGCAGCCCGTCTGCGCCTTCTCTCTGGCGCGGGTTGCACACAATAGCTAGCCTCGCAGCATGGCAATCATCGAAATCTACTCCGGCCCTTACTGTGTCTATTGCCTGCGAGCCAAGGCGCTGCTGAAACGGAAAGGGGTTGAATATACGGAATATGATATCTATGCCGACCCCTCCAGACGTGTCGAGATGATCGATCGTTCCAACGGGGCACGTACCATCCCCCAGATATTTATCAACGGTTGTCACATTGGTGGCTCGGATGAGCTCCATGCCCTGGAGAAGGCAGGCAAGCTTGACAGCTGGATCAGGTGCGCTGCTTAGCCATTAGGAACACTGCGATTCTGACCCACCTGCTGTAATCAAGTTCTTCCGGTCTGGCCATCGGGTTGATTTCCAGCTCTTTCCATTCTTTCGGGTGAATCAGATCACGGAAATTGTTGGCGATGGTTTTCCTTCTGTGGGCAAATCCATGCCGGACGGTTTTCTGCAATTCACTGTACGGGCATGCAGGTTTTACCCCATGAGCCCGGAAGACCAGCACTGTGGAATGCACCCTGGGTAAAGGGCTGAAGGCCCCCGGCGGCAGGCTGAGGAGCCTTCTGACATCGTAGTGGTGTCGCACGAGTACGCTCAGACCGCCGTAAACCCTGTTTCCTGGTCCGGCAAGAAGGCGCTCTGCAACCTCACGCTGGTACATCAGCACCATCCCCTGAAAGGGCTTCAGTCCCGCCAGCTTAGCCGTCAGAGGACCGCTGATGTTGTAGGGCAGATTTCCAATGATCCACTGGGGTCCGAATTCCTTCACGACCTCATCTACAACCTGCATGATATCCGCATGGATCAGGACCAGTCGCGGTTCCAATGCAGCGCGTTGTTTCCAGTGACTGGCAAGCTGATCATCTTTCTCGACCAGGACAAGCCGGGCGCACTTTTCCAGCAACTGTTCTGTCAGGGCCCCGGTGCCTGGTCCGATCTCAAGGAGATGACTATGGACTGGAAGGGTGTCCACGATGCGTTTGATGGCCTGGGCATCCTTGAGGAAATGCTGGCCAAGCGCCTTTTTTGGGGGAAGATTTTTAATGCGATTCATGACACTCGAGGTTAACATACTGGGAATTTAGCCGAGTTCAAATCCTTGGCTTGCTTTGGCAGGGGTTTTTTTTACACTTCGCGCCCCGTTTTGTTATTTCGTTGGAGGCTTTCGTGGAACGTAGAGATCATCGCCGCAAGTTGATAGCTGGTAACTGGAAAATGAATGGCCTCCTGGCCGAAGCCATGCAGTTTATTGCGGATTTGAAGGAAAATCCGGCACCCGAACATGTCGAGGTGGCTCTCATGCCACCGTACACTTTGTTGCATCCCTTGCATGATGCCCTGGAAGAGAAGGGGATTCGGCTGGGGGCTCAGAATGTCTATTTTGAAGCCAAGGGCGCCTTCACCGGTTCAATCAGTGCGATGATGCTTCGTGATGCGGGTTGTCATTACGTCATTCTAGGGCACTCGGAGCGCCGCAACATCATGGGTGAGACCGATAAGGTTGAGAAGGCCAAGCTTGCGGCCGCATGGTCGGCTGGTCTTGAACCCATTTTGTGCATTGGTGAAAGTCTGGAGCAACGCAAAGCGGGAGAAACCAATCAGCATCTTCATCGTCAGTTGCAGGTGTTGAAGGATGCCCCCGATAACGCCCCGCTCACGGTGGCTTATGAGCCAATTTGGGCGATCGGTACAGGTTTGACACCAACACCTGAACAGATTGTGGAGACCCACGCCTACATCCATGAGGTTTTACGGGATCTGAACATAGACTGCCGAGTGCTGTATGGCGGGAGTGCCAATCCGGACAACGCCAAGGATATCCTCTCATGCCGTGGGGTTGAGGGTTTGCTTGTCGGAGGTGCCAGCCTGAAAGCCGACTCGTTTTCCCGCATGATTGCTGCGGCTGCGGAAGTTGCCGGGAGCGATTCATGACGGTTCTTATCGTAACACTGCATATCATCATCGCCTTTTCCCTGGTTGGGGTTATCCTCCTTCAGCGCGGACAGGGGGCGGATATGGGCGTTTCCTTCGGCGGCGGTGGTGCCCAGACACTGTTTGGCAGTCGTGGTTCAGGCTCTTTCATGGGCAAGCTTACGGGCGGTCTTGCTGCAGGATTTATGATTACGTCTCTGATGCTGGCACTGTTTTCACAACAGAACAGCGGCTCAATCGTCGAACAGTCGGTTCAGCCGGCTGTACCTGCTAAGGAGGAACCCCTGCCTCCGGAAGACTCAGGCTTTGACCCTTCAAAGCTTAAGCAGGAACCTGCAGTACCCGAACTACCGCCTGCCCAGTAAGATTTAGCGCCGGAGTGGTGAAATTGGTAGACACGCCATCTTGAGGGGGTGGTGGGCTATGCCCGTGCTGGTTCGAGTCCAGTCTCCGGCACCATATGACAATCCCGCAACGTCCAATAAGGTCCGTAAGTGTAGCAACTACGGGCCTTTTTTCTTGACCCTTTGTTCCATGTTGTCCTATAGTATCCGGTACGGTACCCCACTTTAGGTGGGGTACAATCCGGGGTACAACGCCGTTTGGTTCCGGTTTTTGCATGGCTGTACCCCACCCCTGTGGAGGCGCCATGCTGGATGCCTTGAAGGTCAAGCGGGCCACCTGCCCGGAGGGAAAGCGGCAGGTGAAGCTGTACGACGCCAAGGGCTTGTTTCTGCTGGTAAGACCGAACGGCAGCAAGCTATGGCGCTTTCGCTACCAATACGCCGGCCGGGAAAAGCTGCTTGCCCTTGGATCATATCCCGAGGTTTCCCTGAAAGAGGCACGCGACCTTGCCGAGGAGGCACGGGCCAAGCTGACCCTTGGTGAAGACCCCGCCCATGACCGTACAGCCAAGCGGGCGGCGGCCAAGAAGACCGGCGACTGCTTTGAAAACGTGGCCCTGGCTTGGATGGAGCGGCAAAGAACCAAGTGGACGCCCAGGCATACGGCCAAGATGAACCGCTGGCTGCAAGCCGACATCCTGCCCTGGATCGGCGACAAGGCCCCCAACGCCATAGACGGTCAGGATATCCTGGCCATACTGCGGCGCATTGAGTCTGACGGCCATATTGAGAAGGCGCACCGCGTCAAGGCCATGGTGCAACGCATCTTCGCCTATGCCATGGCGCACGGCCTGGCGAAGCGCAATCCTGCCGGCGACTTCAAGGCAAGAGATGCGCTGCCGCCCCAGGTGGTGAAACACCGCGCAACGATCAAGACGCCCAAGGAAGCCGGCGCCCTGATGCGCGCCATTACCGATTATCAGGGGGACTTCAGCGTGCGTTGCGCCCTGCTGATGCTCGCCTATGTATTCACCCGCCCAGGCGAACTGCGGTATGCCGAGTGGACGGAGGTTGACCTTGACGCCGCCACCTGGCGCATACCGGCGGAGAAGATGAAGATGCGCCGGCCGCATATCGTGCCTCTGGCCCGGCAGGTGCTCGCCATCCTGAAGGAACTGCGGCCGCTGACCGGCGATGGCCGCTACCTGTTTTCCAGCATGCGCACGCGTGACCGCCCCATGAGCGAGAACACCCTAAATGCCGCCCTGCGCCGCATGGGCTACAGCAAGGATGAGATGTGCAGCCATGGCTTCCGTGGCATGGCGTCCACCCTGCTGCATGAACAAGGCTGGCCCAGTGATGTTGTCGAGCGGCAACTTGCCCACGGCGAGCGCAACGCGGTGAAGGCGGCTTACAACCACGCCGAACACCTGGAAGAGCACCGGGAGATGATGCAGTCATGGGCGGACTGGCTGGACGCCCTGAGAGACGGCGCCAGTGTGGTGCCGATAAAAGCGAGGAGGTGAATATGACAAACGTGACGGAACTGAAACCTGATGAGGAGACGCTGACCATTACCAATATGGATGATGACATGCTGTTTATGACGGTGGCCCAGCATCTTAAAAGCCTGACGAATGCACTGCGCGACGCTCGCGGCGGCATTGATCTGTCCGGCAGAGATATGGCAAACATCCTGGAGCCTGTTTGTCTTCTGATGGGAGCTGCGAATAAGCGGCGGAATGGGTGACATAAAGACCGCTTGACCCCTGGCCTGGGGCGGATAGGCAGGAAGTCGCGAGCCTGCCGACAAGCGAGCATCCCCGCTTCCGCCTTGGCCTTTCATCTTGGGATGCTGAGGGATGAGCAATGAAAGACAACCACGAAGACCTGACAACCGACGCCTATGTGCGGCTACCCTGGGAACTTATAGAAGGCGAAGGCCTGGACATCGAGGAAGCCAAGGACCTGCGCTTGGTTGTGACTCTGTTTGACGACTGCGGCGACCGTTTCCGGCTTGAAAAGGGCGACACCCCCGCGGCCGTCCTTTCTGATGCCCGCATGCTGCTGCGTGCTCGCCGCAGTGAATGGGAAAAAGACCGCAACCCTGTGGTGGCCTTGGAGGCGATCCTTATTGCCTATAAAGGCGGCCTGTTCCCACCGATATGGGCGCTGAAATGGTTTTGTGAGCGACTGGAAGAGTGGTACCCCGGCAACGACAAGACGCGACTTGATGAAGTGCTTGGCTTGCGCTCCAAGGGCAAGGGCACCTGGCCAGCTTTCAAGAGGGCGATACAAGCCAATCATTATGCCCGCATCCGCGAAGATGTGGGGTTACTCCGCTGCCTGGGCCTTTCGCTGGAGGGCGCTGCCGAGAAGGTGGCCCGTGCCATGGAAGAGGAAGAGAAGGAAAAAGGCAGCCTGGACGCGACTGGTTGGGGCGTAGCTAAGGCGCTGGACACCGCAACGATCATAAACCTGTGCAAGGGCAACAACCCCTTAGCCAACGCTACACCTGAAGACATCGAAAGATGGAAAGCTCAGAAAGACGTGATCCTGCGCCGCTTCCCTTGCATCACCACATCTGCACCGCATAAGCCGAGGAAGCCTAAGGGATAAGAGATAGCCTTTCTGTTGCCCTTCCGGGACAAGAGATAGTTTTTCTGTAGTACTTCCAATGATCTGAACCGGCCCCATCGTTAGCCGCATCTGCTTTACGGAGGTGCCGCGATGTGCCAAACAACACCAACTCTCGCAACGCCCGAGCGCCTGCTTCGGCTGCGAGACGTGTGCGACCGCGTGCATGTTGGAAAATCCACCATCTGGCGCTGGGTAGCTGAAGGCCGTTTTCCCCGTCCCATACGACTCGGCCGGCGATGTACCTGCTGGCGGCAATCGGAACTGGACGCATGGATAGCTAACCCCGACAAATGGCACGGCAGCCGGCAGTGAGTGCGGAGGCGATGCCAAGCGGCGATGTGATCCGCCTCGCCGACGTGGCTCCAGAGCCGCTGCGCTGGCTGTGGCCCGGCCGCATCCCCCTGGGAAAGCTGACCATCATCGCCGGCGACCCAGGTCTTGGGAAGTCTCTACTCACAACCGCGATGGCAGCGCACGTATCCACCGGCCGGCCATGGCCCGTTGGCGGAGCGCCATGCGAGCGCGGCAGTGTCCTGGTTCTGAGCGCGGAAGACGATCTAGGCGACACCATCCGGCCCCGCCTGGACGCCGCTGCCGCTGACGTGTCGCGCGTGTTTGCGCTGCCGATGCTGACGGAGATTGACGGCGACGGCCGTCCCTTCCGCCGCATGCCGAATCTGGCTGCCGACGTTGAACAACTCGATACCATCTTATCGAATCTGCCGGATTGCCGCCTGCTCACCATTGACCCCGTTTCCGCCTACCTTGGCGGCATTGACTCGCATAAAAACGCTGACCTTCGCGCTGTGCTCGGCCCGTGGGCGGAGTTGGCTGCCCGCCGCAAGGTGGCCGTGGTTTGCGTGAGCCACCTAAACAAGAGCGCAGGCGCGGCAATGTATCGCACTGCCGGCAGCATCGCCTTCGTAGCTGCCGCCCGTGCCGCCTACGCTGTGACCAAAGACGCGGATGACGCCACCCGCCGGCTTGTGGTGCCGGTTAAGATGAACTTGGCACCGGATGACCTTGGCGCCTTGGCCTTCCGTGTAGTCGGCAACGGTGCACCCCGTATCGAATGGGAGCCGGACCCTGTGCCTATAACGGCCGATCAAGCCCTGGCCCCGGCTGAAGATGGTGAGGCACACACCGCCACCGCTGACGCTGCCGAGTGGCTGCGTGAGCTACTGGCCGACGGCGAGCTGCTGCAACGTGACGTTGAACGTCACGCGAAGGCGGCCGGCTTTGCCTGGCGGACCGTGCACCGCGCGAAAGCTGCGGCCGGAGTTGAGAGTGTTCGCAAAGGCTTTGGAAAGGGTGCGCGATATGTTTGGCGCCTCATGTGTGCCATGGATGACCATGAATGCCAGCCCCCGGACGTTGGCACGCATGGCACGCATGGCACGCATGGCACGCATGGCGAGCATGAAGAGCCGACTGACGCCGACTTGTTTGCCGGCCAAGGGGCGGTACTGTGAGCACCCCCGGCGGCCTGATTGCAGCCTGCAAGAGGCTGGGCGTGGCATTGAGCATCGAGGGCGACAAGCTGCGCGTGCGTGCACCAAATGGTATGCCCCGCGACCTGCTGGAGGATCTGCGCAAGCACAAGCCGGAGATCATGGCCGAACTGCGCAAGCGCCATCCCGCGCACAACATGGCCGTGATGATGGTTCTGCCCGACGGCAGGCAATACTGGCTAGCACCTGACGGCATGGAGTTTGACGCCGGCGGCCTGCCCGTGCTGAGGCGATCCGTCCTGGATGCCCTGGTTGCCGCAGGCAAAGCCACCAAGGAAGAGCTGCGCCACCTGATTGACGCAGCCCATGAGCTGGGCGGCGGTGATGTGCGCATGGAGCCGCAAGCCCAAGGGGCTGCATCCCTGCCGGAGACTGAAAAGGCCCGTAGCGGCGAAATGAGCGCGCCGGTTTCCGGCGGAGGGGCCAAGTGAGCGCATTTATCGGCATCGACCCTGGCAAAACCGGCGCCCTGGCCGTGATCCACCCCGAAGGCGCAGAGGCCTGGCGCTGGCCTGGCGACGTGGTGACGACTGCCGACCTGCTGCGCGACGTGTTGACCCGTCACCGCGTGACCCTGTGCTGTATCGAGAAAGTGGCGAGCCGCCCCGGCCAAGGTGTGCGATCCGTGTTCACCTTTGGCGAGAACTTTGGCGCATGGCAAGGCCTGCTGGCCGCCTTTGCCGTCCCCTACACCTTTGCAACCCCGCACCAATGGCAGAAAGCCGTCCTGGATGCCGGCGGCGGCGATACCAAGGTCCGAAGCCTGAACATGGCCCGGCGCCTGTTCCCTGATGTTGACCTGAGCCGCAAGGGTGACCATGGCATGAGTGATGCCCTGCTGCTGGCGCTATACGTCAAGCGGTTGCACCTGAGAGGCACGGCATGAGCCGGCTGGCCGGCATCATCCTGGATAGCGCATGGGAAGCACTGTGCCATGGAGCGGAGGCAGGTTGCGAGGATTGCCCGTGGCTGTCCACAAGTCGAGAGCGCTACGACATCGGCGAGCATGTGGAATGGCAACGCTGGATCGAGTGCGAAGCCCCCGGCCCGGAGCAATGCCCGATTGTCCGCGACGGCCTGGAGGCCGCCCTGGATCTGCTCGAAACACCAAGAAAGGAGAATGACCATGTACGGCCTGACTGAACTGAAGATTGAAGGCACTGTTGCCAGCCCGCCGGAGGTGGTGCGCGATGCCGCAAGCGGTGATCCTCTGGTACGCTGCCGCATATCTGTGGATGTGCCGCGTGGCGGCAATCCTGACGACAAGGAAGCGTGCAAGCGGCCACTGTCGGCCCTGAGCCTGACTGTGGTGGCAACGCACTGGCAGCCGGCGCATGCGCTGTCCATGTGTTCCCTGGGCAATGAAGTGGGTGTGATCGGCGAGTTGCGGCGCAACCCCCGTGACGGCCGCTTGGAACTGTACGCGGACTGGTTGCTGCGCATGTGCACGCCAGCGGAAGTCGAGGCCGCCAATGGATAAGCTGCCACGCATCGTGCGCGGCATGCCTGCGGCGGAGTATCACGCGCACCCGGCAGTATCGCGCAGTGACCTGGGCCTGGTTCACCGCTGCCCGGCTCTGTTCAAGGCCAAGCGCGACGGCCTGCTGCCGGAGAGTGAAAGCCCGGCTCTGGCCTTTGGCACGCTGGCGCATACGGCAATCCTGGAACTGGAGGAGTTGCCCAAGCGCTACGCCACCTTTGACGGCCGCCGTGGCACCAAGGCACACAAGGAAGCCCTGGCATCTGCCGAAGGCCGTGAGCTTGTGAAGACTGCCGATTGGGAGAAGGCCCAAGCCATGGCCGAGGCCATACGCGCGCATCCTGCCGCCCGTGAACTGCTGGCGGAGGGCGAGGCGGAAACGTCCTGCTTCTGGAAAGATCCTGAAACCGGCATTGCCTGCAAGTGCCGACTGGACTGGGTGACGCCTGGCGCAGTCGTGGACGTGAAGACGGCCGCCTGTGCCGCCGCTGATGAGTTTTCCAAAGCCTGCTGGCGCTATGCCTACCACCGGCAAGCGGCCTTTTACTTGGACGGTGCCACAGCTTGTGGCCTGAACATGCGTCGCTTTGTCCTGCTGGTAGTCGAGAAAGACCCGCCGCACCTGTGCGCCTGTTATGAGCTGGACGCCATGGACATCGAGCTGGGGCGTCAGTCCTGCCACCGCGACCTGGCGACCCTGCAAGCCTGCCTGGATGCCGAGACCCGAGGCGAACCGAACGCATGGCCTGGCTACGGCGACAATGTGCAGCCCCTGGCCCTGCCCCGCTGGGCTTACTACGAGGAACAAGAGCAAGAGGAGATGACGGCATGAACACCGAACTTGCAACCACGACCGCGCCCGCACCGGCCCAGGTCCAGCAACCGATGACCCGCGAGCAAGTGGAATTGGTGAAGCGCACCATTGCCAAGGGCGCAACCGATGACGAGCTGGCACTGTTCATTGGCCAGTGCAACCGCACCGGCCTTGATCCGTTCGCGCGGCAAATTTACGCGATCAAGCGCCGGGACAAGCGCGAGCGCCGCGAGGTGATGAGCGTGCAAGTGTCCATTGACGGCCTGCGCCTGATTGCCGAGCGCACCGGCAAATATGCCGGCCAGCTTGGCCCCGAGTGGTGCGGCCCGGACGGCCGCTGGCGTGACGTGTGGTTAAAGGATGAACCACCGGCCGCTGCCCGTGTTGCCGTACTCAAGCATGGCTTCAAGGAAGCGCTGTGGGCGGTGGCCCGCTGGACAAGCTACTGCCAAGTTGACAAGAGCGGCAAGCCAGCCGCCATGTGGGCGAAGATGCCGGACTTGATGCTGGCAAAGGTGGCCGAGGCCTTGGCATTGCGGCGCGCCTTCCCGGCCGAACTGTCCGGCCTCTACTCGGCCGAAGAGATGGCCCAGGCTAACCATGATTCGGCACCAGCCACAAGCACAACTGAAGCGTCTAAGGACGGCGAGTGGAAACCTGTCCTGGGTGAGATATTGACCTGCATTGGCTCGGCCGAGGATGAAGAGGCCCTGCAAGCCGTGGCCGCCGCCGCTGCCAAACTGCCACCGCGAGAGCGCGAGGAAGCCCGCAAGGCCTACCGGGAGCGGCAAGCCGCGCTGCGCCAGCCTGAGCCAGCAGAAGCTGAAGCCCAGCCCGAGCCACAAACAGAATGGATTGAATAGGAGCGAAGCCATGCAAATCACTGTGAAATTCGATACGAGGAAGCTGCAAAAGGAATTGGACCGCGTTCGTAAGGGCCTGGCTGACCGAGCAAGCAATATGGCGCTCAATAAGACGATTGCCAAGGCGCGGACGGAGTCATACAGCGTTATTCGCTCGGAATACAACATCAAGCAGCGGGACGTAGCCAAGCGTTTGCGCGTGCTCAAAGCTGGCAGACGAAGGCACTATGCTGTGCTTGAACCCAGACCTGGAGGCCGGGCCCTTAACGTGCGGAGATTCACGCGGGCTAAGCGGCTGGACCCGAGGCGCAAGCGACAACTGACGTTTCAGATACGGCGCGGCAAGCGTGTGCAAATCCCCGGCGCTTTTATTGGGAACAAGGGGCGCACAGTGTTCCGCCGTGTTGGCCATAAACGCCTGCCGATTGAGCCTGTCTATACCATTGGGGTTCCGCAAATGTTTGGCGCAAGGCGCGTGAGAGAGCGTGTGCTTGCTCGCATCCGGAAGGAATTTCCGATTGAGATGGACCGCGCTGTGAGGCACGTGCTGAGGAAGGGAGGAAAGTGAGCGGGTCCTTCTTGAGAGTGTGCTATGCGGGTGCGTTGCGGCGCCAAATCTCGCCAAGTTTATGGCCTGAAACATGGTGAACGCGGAGGGTTTTCAGGGTCCGGAACAGCCCCTGCTGGATGATTTTGACCTGGCAAGTATGTTGGATGCGCCGCCGTATCTGCCAACTCTGGATGAAACGCCGCCCATGCCTGAACTGGATGCGCTAATTGCCGAACTTGAAGCCAGGCGGCTGGCCCGCATGCCACGACGCAACCGCTGCCGCGCGAGGTCAAGGCGTACCGGCAAGCCTTGCCGGCGCTGGGCAATGCCGAACGGCCGCTGCTATCTGCATGGCGGCGCGTCCACTGGCCCGAAGACTGAGAAAGGCCGCAGGCGAGCCATTGAGGCGATGCAAACCGGCTGGCGGCGATGGAATGAGGCCCGGAAAAAGGCGAGAAGAGCGGTTGAAAAACGGGCCAAAGGGGCGTTTCAAGTGGGGTACAATGTGGGGTACAGTAGAAAACCACATTTGGAAAACGCTGTAATATCAGTCAGTTAAGTCATGAATGTGTATCCAGTCTCCGCACCATATGACAATCCCGCAACGTCCAAGAAGGTCCGTAAGTGTAGCAACTACGGGCCTTTTTTCTGGTTCCTTCCTGAAAATTCACGCCGGCAAATGGTTGCCAATGCAACGGATCAGGTCGTTGAAACCTATTGAAGGGCATTTGCTCTGGCCTGAGTCGATCTTGTTTGAAGGTGACTAGGCCGGCATACTCGATGAACCATAAACCTAGCCAAGGGAGGGTGACTTTGCAGACCAAGATATTGCTCGACGAATCAGAACTTCCAACCCACTGGTACAACGTGGTTGCGGACATGCCGAACCCCCCGGCCCCACCATTGGGTCCAGATGGTCAACCGGTCAATCCCGAAGCGCTTGCAGCAATCTTTCCGCCCGCCATCCTCGAGCAGGAAATGTCAGCAGACCGCTGGATCAGGATTCCGGATGAAGTGCGTACCGCCCTTCGGATGTGGCGGCCTTCACCCTTATTTCGTGCTCACAGGCTGGAAGAGGTGCTCGGAACGCCAGCAAGGATTTACTACAAATATGAGGGTGTGAGCCCGGCAGGTTCACACAAGCCAAATTCAGCCATTCCACAGGCATATTTCAATCAAAAGGCCGGGATCCGTCGCTTAACAACCGAAACAGGTGCTGGTCAGTGGGGTTCATCCCTTGCTCTTGCAGGCAGCATTTTTGGCCTTGAGGTACGGGTGTACATGGTGAGGGTGAGCTATGACCAAAAGCCCTCCCGACGTTCGATGATGCAGGCCTGGGGGGCTGAAGTGCTTGCCAGCCCGACAGATCATACGCAAGCCGGTCGTGCAATTCTCGCCCAGGACGCCGACTCACCCGGCTCGCTTGGTATTGCAATTTCGGAGGCGGTGGAAGAAGCAGCCACGCGCGATGATACCAATTACGCCCTTGGCTCGGTGTTAAACCATGTGCTGTTACACCAGACCATTATCGGCCAGGAGGCCAAGAGACAGTTTGAAAAAGTGGGTGATTATCCGGATGTGATCTTTGCCCCCTGTGGTGGAGGCTCCAACTTTTCGGGGATCGGTTTCCCTTTTCTGGCGGACAGGGCTGATGGCAAGGATGTTCGCCTTGTCGCCGTGGAACCGACTTCCTGCCCAACACTGACCCGCGGTCACTATGCCTATGATTTTGGTGATGC
The DNA here is from genome assembly GCA_964501925.1 of uncultured Zetaproteobacteria bacterium. Lineage (GTDB taxonomy): Bacteria > Pseudomonadota > Zetaproteobacteria > Mariprofundales > Mariprofundaceae > CAYLYU01. The sequence goes on from CAZCTM010000004.1 coordinate 34,854, forward strand.
GGCCGGACTTACACCCATGATGCTGCAGTACACGCTGGGTCACGATTTCGTGCCCCCGAGCATTCATGCCGGTGGCTTACGCTACCATGGCGATTCGGCACTGGTTTCACAGCTTTATCATGAAAGAATCATCGAGGCTGTGGCCGTACCTCAGGTGGCCACCTTTGAGGCAGGGGTAACCTTTGCCAAGGCGGAAGGAATTATCCCTGCTCCCGAGTCAAATCACGCAATCCGCGCGGCCATGGACGAGGCGATACGCTGCAGGGAGGCAGGGGAGGAAAAGACGATACTTTTTAATCTGTCCGGACACGGTCATTTTGACATGTCTGCTTATGATCGCTTCCTTGCGGGCGAACTTGAAGACTATGAATATCCCGAAGAAGACATTAACGCAGCACTTGACCGTTTGCCAAAGGTGGCCTGACCGGGATCGGGCGATGGCATGCAGTGAACCTTCATATCGGAGGTTATAACCACCGGCACTGATTCGTTGACTTGGTCTGGGTTGAATCACTGGAACTCATGATGGCTTCTCTAAACTTGAAAGGATGGATCCATTGGCAAGAACCTATTACAGCTATGAAAAACGCCAGAAAGAGTTGGCAAGACTGAAAAAAAAGGAAGAAAAGCGGCTACGCAGGCTTGAACAGAAAAGGCAGAAGAAAGATTCTGATCCCGAGTCAGTGGAATCCGGAAAGAAGACAGAGCCTTAATATAGATCTCGGATCTGTTGCAGGGTGGGTATCGCTCCGGGGTGTACATGTCTTCCGGAAGTCGTGATTGAGTGCAACTTCTGCCGGCCTGAGAGCCCGTAGAGCGGATCGGAGCGTGTACATGTCTTCCGGAAGTCGTGACTAGGTGCAACCTTGGGGACTTTTTCCTGGATTCCATGCCAGCGCCGCTGAATCATGCTCTTCAGGTCGTCACTCATGGGTTGGTCGGAGTCGGGGGCAGGCCGCCCAGCACCCGCTGCACATCGGCTCATGGACGTAATAAAGCATAGCGCTCATATCCCGGAATCCACCCACCACCTGGTTTTGCAGTCATTCCATAAGACAACAATACAACCTATGATATGGAAGATGCGACTGGTCATGCTACTTTCCGTGCTTCTGCTGCTGGGGTGTGAAGATTCCATTCAACCCACACCTGTTGCCCCCCATGAGAAACAGGCCTATGAAAAAAACGCTACGGATGCTGTAGGCGTTGCCGAGGGAGATGAGCAGGTCTCACCCTACGGAAAACCAGCTTACTAGGAGCCTGTTCACATTTATTCTTGATGGCGGTGATTCGACCATGGTTTCGATCCCGCAAGCGATAACGCAGCGAGGCGGCAGCGCCAACAGCAAACAAGCGTGAACAGGCCCTAGTTTCCCAGCAGGCCCTTGAGCGTTTTACCGGCCTTCTCTGCTATGCCACCTGCGCCCTGACCAAGCTTGCCCGCTTTTTTGCCCAGATATCGACGTACGCCAACCCCCACGACAGCCTTCTGAACGTTTTTTAGCAGTTTCCTGGAGAGAATCCGGGCAATCTCGGCGGCTGTTGCACCTCCGCTCTTTTTTCCGACATCGATTAACCGAATTGGCGGCAGTTTAATCGTCTGCACCTTTTCGCCCAGGGCGGCAACTCTTACCGTGGCCTTGCCGTCCTCAACAAGCAGGTTGCGGATGATCATTTTCACCTTTCCCTCGTCCGTGCTTTTATCAGCGGTTTGTTCGCCTCTTCCTGCCGGACGGAGATTCTTTTTCAGCACGTCCACGTTGGAGATACCGGATTTGTTGATCTCGTAAAAGACCGAGGGGGAACGGATAATAATCTCGTCGATGATGATGGGATTCCGGGTCAAAGTGGTTGGATCAATTCTGATGCTGATCATGCCGAGCTCGAAAATATCCGGGGCACTGAAGCCGGCGGGATTGCCAACACGAAGATCACGGACCTCGCCCTGCCCCGTTTTCAATGTGATTTTGACATCGGACACACTTACCTGTGTGCCTGTAGCTTCAGAACCAAAGGTTTCAATGGCTTCCTTGACCAGGTCATCAAGAGATGACCAGATATAGACAAGCCCTCCCGTAACCACGAGAAGCAGGATGGCAACACTGATCGCTATTTTTTTCATCTTTAGCCTCTGTTCAACAAGAATCAGCACCTTGCAGGATGCTGCGCTATTTTCCAGGTGCTTAAGCGAGCATAGCAGAGTTCTGCATCAATTTGTCGTCCGCTAGATGAAGGGCAGGGCGAGAATGGAGTAGCGAATCATTTTTCCCGTGGTTACAAGAAGCAGGAAACTCATGATCGGACATCGCAGAAGACCAGCGACCAGACACAGCGGATCACCGATCACGGGTAGCCAGGCAAGAAGAAGTGAAGGTTTTCCATATCTTGCGAACCAGCGCTCGGCTCTCGTGGCCTGTTCTTCCGAGATTCGCAACCAGCGACGGTGCATCGCTTCATTGCCCATTCGGCCCATTCCATAAGTAAGAAGGCTTCCAAGGACATTGCCTGCGGTGGCGACCAAGACCAGAACATGCGGGGTGCCGCCCCCGTTCAGTTTCATGAGCAACAGTGCCTCCGAACCTCCGGGAAACAGCGTGGAGGAAATCAGCGCGGAGAAGAACAGCGGCCAGTCCATCGTGCTATGCTAGCGGCATGAAAAAACCCGTATACCTGTTCAGCTATCACTCTCCACTGGGGAATTTCGGTTTGCTCGTTCGTAACGGTGTATGTGAACGGGTGATCCTGCAGCCAACCGATGCCCCTCCGTGTCCCTCACATCTTCAGCTGACTCAATGGCTGGATGCCTATTTTTCAGAAGGTTCTTTACCGAAGCGACCAAGGCTGGCCCGGCCAGGCAACCGTTTTCAGGCTCGGATGCGAAGGCATCTGATGCGTATCCCGCCCGGGCAGACTTTGAATTATGGGCAGCTGGCGGCAAGATTGAGAAGCAGACCTCGTGCTGTCGGGCAGGCACTGGGCGCCAATCCCCTGCCGATTCTGGTGCCATGCCACCGCGTGGTTGCCAAAAACGGTCTTGGTGGATTCTCCTGTGGGGTGGAGTGGAAGCGAAAACTGCTGAAGCTGGAGGGTGCTATTCTGATTTGAAATCCTTGAAAGGCACTTCAATAGAACCACGGACCTCAATCACCAGGTGACTTTCACCGGGGGACAGAGCAGGCGTTATGTTCTCTGTCATGATGGCTGTGCTCCTGAATTCCATCGGGCGGGGTAACGGCGGTGTGGTGGCCTGCAAATTGATGATCCTGAATGTGGATGCATCCAGGGCCTTGGCGATCTGCCCGGCCTTGCTGCGAAACGCTTTAATGGCCTGCAGCCGCAATCTGCCTGACACCCGGCGCTTGGTTTTGTCGCTCGGCCTGTACTGCAGGCTCTGCAACCGTCCGCCCAGAGATTCAATGTCGTTCAGCCAGTTGGCAACCGCATCGAGTTCATGGCTGATGATTCGCCCACTCTGAATCAGGCGCCAGCCGGTTCTTATCCCCCGTTTGGGATCCCGTATCTCCTCCATCCGTCGACCGGTGGTGGAAAGCTTCAATGTTTCATGTTTCAGGCGTTCCCGGATTTTTTTGCTTTTCTGATTAACCAGCAGCCTCAGCTGATCAGCATCCCTGCCTTCTGCCGAGATGCTGAAAAGCACAACAAGCTCATCATTGGGCAGCCAGCTTTCTGCCTGTGCGGAAAGTGAAATGACGGTTCCCCTCGCTTGTTCCTCACTCGCCTGTGCGGGCAAGGCCATGGACAGACACAGGAACAGAAGCACAAGAACGGGCATGATCCACTTATAGTCCAAGCCTTGCTCATCGGCAAGCAGGCGGCCTAGTCTTTCGATATGCAGCCCATTACGATCATCGGAGCTGGCCTGGCGGGTTCCGAAGCAGCCTGGCAGCTGGCCAGACGGGAAATCCCCGTGCGTCTGCACGAGATGCGACCGCTAAAATCAACCCCCGCTCATCGGACGGGCAAATGTGCGGAGCTTGTCTGCTCCAACTCCTTCCGTGCCGATTACCTTGAAAATGCCGTCGGTCTTCTGCACGAAGAAATGCGAAGAATGGACTCGCTCATTATGGCGTGTGCAGATGCGTCACGTCTTCCCGCAGGAGGGGCTCTGGCGGTAGATCGAGACCTGTTTTCCGATCTGGTGACCCGAAGGCTGCGGGAATTGCACGAGATCGAGTTTGTTAACGGTGAAGTGACCAGAATTCCGGATGAGGGCCTTGTACTGATTGCCACCGGTCCACTGACATCAGATGCCCTGTATGCGCAGATCAAGAAATTGACGGGTGAAAGTGGCCTGAACTTCTTTGATGCCATTGCACCGATTGTGGATGCTGAAACCGTCAACATGAACATTGCCTACTGGAAGTCCCGTTACGACAAGAATGTCTCTGAAGGAAAAGCCGGTGACTATTTGAACTGCCCCATGAGCAGGGAGCAATACGAAACCTTCATTGAGGCCCTTCTGGGTGCCGGGAAGGTTGAGTTCAGGGGGTTTGAGAATGTGCCGTTCTTTGAGGGTTGCATGCCCATAGAGGTGATGGCCGAAAGGGGGCCGGATACCCTGCGCTTCGGGCCGATGAAACCCGTCGGGTTGGAGCATCCCGTCACGGGTGAACGTTTTTATGCCGTCGTTCAGCTCAGGCAGGATAATCGGAGGGGAAGTCTGCTGAACATGGTCGGGTTTCAGACCAAGATGAAATACGGTGAACAGAAACGGGTGTTTCGAATGATTCCGGGCTTGGAAGAGGCCGAGTTTTTTCGTCTGGGTTCCCTGCATCGAAATACCTTTATCAAATCACCGGTTCTGCTGGACATCTGTTTGAGGCTAAAAAAGGCGCCCAGGATACTCTTTGCCGGTCAGATCATCGGTGTCGAGGGGTATGTGGAATCGGCTGCCACAGGTTTGATGGCCGGAAGTTTTCTGGCTGAAATGGCTCAGGGTCGCAAACCTCTTCCCCCTCCTGATACCACCGCGCATGGTGCCCTTCTGGCCTACATTTCCGGTGCGGATTCCGGCAACTTTCAGCCCATGAATATCAACTTTGGTCTCTTGCCACAGATATCCGGAAAAGTGAATGGGCGCAGTCTTTCCAGACGGGATCGCCGTCTGCTGATGTCGGAAATCGCCCTGAAGGACCTGAGTGCGTGGCAGGCAACTCATCATGCCCACTCATGTTACTGAGTCCCGGATCTCTGTCCGTTCAGCCATGCTGAGCGGGATCACTTCCCATCAGGTCAGGGGATAGATCATTGACTCGTAAAGAGAAGATTCGCATGTGGATTGACAATACGAATTATCTGCCTGCAAGGATCTTTGCATTTACAATTCAGTCCCTGATCGTTTTATCACTTGTCACCTTTTCCATTGATACCCTGCCAGACCTGTCGGCGGGCACCAGAGAGATACTGGACACGATTGAAGTCATGACCGTGGCCGTCTTTACTGTGGAATACCTGTTGAGGATCCTGGTTGCCAGGAACCGGATGCGGTTCATCTTCAGTTTTTATGGTCTCGTCGATCTGGCGGCCATACTTCCATTCTATCTTGCTTCCGGCCTTGACCTTCGCGCTGTCAGGGTCTTCAGGCTGCTTCGCCTGATACGTATCCTGAAATTATTCAAGTATAACCAGGCCATCGGGAGACTGTACCGGGCATTGGTCATCGTTAAGGAGGAGTTGATCCTGTTCGGTTTTGTTTCCCTGATCATGCTCTATTTATCCGCTGTGGGTATTTACTATTTTGAGTATGAGGCCCAACCGGAGCAGTTTAAGTCCGTGTTTCACAGTCTCTGGTGGGCGGTTACGACCCTTACCACCGTTGGTTACGGAGATATGTTCCCGGTAACAACCGGAGGGAAGGTATTCACATTCGTTGTCCTCATGATCGGACTCTCGATCGTTGCTGTGCCCACAGGCCTGCTTGCCTCTGCGCTTTCGCAGGTGCGCGAAGAAGATGCGCGCAAATAGGTCCGTCAGGAAGCGAGCAGGCGTATTTTCCCGGATGACCGTGAGACCGGCTGCTGTTACGCGTCCAGCTTACGGGATGATTTTGTTTTTCTTCGCCGTACTGATGCTTTCCGCGTGTGCTGATGACGGGATCGTCATTCAGTCTGAGGAGGCGCGCCAAATCGGCGAGCTTATCTTCCGGAATGAATGTGGAGGGAGGGAGGCATGTCTGACCTCCTGGAATGAAGGTGAATCGTTTGCCTCTCTGGGAATTGGTCACTTTATCTGGTACCCGAAAGGTGTTTCTGGTCCTTTTGAGGAAAGTTTCCCAAGCCTGCTGCGCTACATGCGCAACAGGGGTGAACGGTTGCCGGACTGGCTGGCCTTTGAGATGGATGCGGATCTTCCCTGGCAGAATCGGGAGGAATTTCTTGCCGCGCAAAAATCCCTGAAGATGATTGAACTACGTCATTTTCTTGCAAGAACCAAACCCGTTCAGGCCGAATTTCTGGCCAAGCGTCTGGAAACGGCCTTACCCAGGATATTGGGCAGTGTCCCTGAGCGCGAGCGTTCCCACGTCCGGCGACAATTCTACCGTGTGGCCAGGTCACGTATGGGCATGTATGTTCTGGTCGATTACGTCAACTTTAAGGGTGAAGGCATTCAGCCAGGTGAGCGTTATCAGGGTGTGGGTTGGGGATTACTGCAGGTTCTCCAGCACATGGATGGAGAGGCCATGGGGGAGGAGGCCTTGCATGCGTTTGCCAGAGCGGCAGCCTATGTTCTGACCCGACGGGTCAGGCTTTCCCCACCGGAACGGGGCGAGCTTCGCTGGTTGCCCGGCTGGAAGAAACGGATTAGCACGTATGTGGATGCGCACATTGTTTCGAGTGTAAAGACAGGCAAACTGGCCAACTCGAAGTAATGTTCGAATGGGATGATTGTGTGAATGCATTCCCGATCACCTTTGGCACGGTTATAGTTCCAGGACAAGGCGTTCGAATTTGAATGGCAGGAGCAGAGGAATGGCAGACAAGCCCTGGGGCGGCAGATTTGAAGGTGGTACGCATCGGCTAGTGGAAATGTTCACGGCTTCCATTGATATCGATCGCCGTTTGTACGCGGAAGATATCAGGGGGTCGCGGGCTCATGCGCGCATGCTGGCCCGGCAGGGCATTATCTCCGACAAGTCGCTTGAAGCGATCATAAACGGTCTCAACGAGATCGAAGCCGAGATAGAAAACGGTGAATTCGCCTTTCTGCCGGACCTGGAAGATGTCCACATGAACATTGAACGTCGGCTCATTGAACGGATTGGTGAGGACGGCAAGAGGTTGCATACGGCCCGCTCCAGAAATGATCAGGTTGCGACAGATCTTCGCTTGTATCTTCGCGCCAGAATCGAGGTCATTGTGACAGGCATTCATAGCTTGCAGGCCGCTCTGATCGACCTGGCCGATGCACATGCTGAAACCATCATGCCCGGCTTCACGCACCTGCAAACAGCCCAGCCGGTGACATTTGGCCACCATCTTCTGGCTTATGTGGAAATGCTGGATCGGGATGCCGGGCGTTTTCTTGATGCCGGAAAACGCATGAATGAATCGCCGCTCGGTTCTGCGGCCCTGGCCGGGACGACATTCCCCGTCGATCGGGAAATGACGGCCAGAGAGCTGGGTTTTGATGCTCCCATGAGGAACTCCATTGACGCCGTGTCTTCCCGTGATTTTCTGATTGAAACGCTTGCTGCCGCCGCATGCAATGCCATTCACTTGTCCCGTTTGTCAGAGGAGCTGGTTTTGTGGAGTAGCCAGCAGTTCAGTTTCCTGGAATTGCCTGATGCTTTTTGCACGGGCAGCTCCATCATGCCGCAGAAGAAGAATCCCGACGTGCCCGAACTGGTGCGGGGAAAATCGGGCAGTGTTGTTGGAGGACTTGTCGCCATGCTGACCGTGATCAAGGGTTTGCCGCTGGCCTACAACCGCGATTTGCAGGAAGACAAGGCTGCGGTCTTTGGACCTTTGGATAACCTGGAGGCCTGCCTCCGGGTTCTTGCGGAGCTGTTCCCTGCCGTAAAGGTAAACAAGCGGGCCATGCATCAGGCAGCATCTGAGGGATTTTCCACTGCAACTGATCTTGCCGATCATCTGGTGAGGGTCGGCGTGGGGTTTCGGGATGCCCATGAGATTGTGGGGAAGGCCGTGGCCTATTGCATCCAGGAAGGAAAACAACTGGAGGATCTGACGGACGCGGACTGTTCCCTGATTGATCCACGATTAACCGTGGAGATGGTTAACAAGCTGTCGGTTGAGGCCTGTGTGGAGGCCCGTGATCACCTTGGTGGAACAGCACCCGAACAAGTTCGAAGCCAGTGTGATCACTGGCGCAGACGACTGGAGTTATGATGCAGAAGCGTTTGAATGTATTCATCTTACTGTGCATGGCGATTGTGTTGATGGCATGTGGTCGGAAGGAGGCGCCCCAGGTTGTCGGTGAGGGTCCACCGCCGGTGATAGCCGCACTTGAACATGAAATCGTGGGCAACACCCTGGTGCTTACCCTTCGCCTGAAGGGGGGAGCTGAAGGTGTTGGTTATCAGATTGACCGCTCGGAAATTGACCCCCACTGCAACTGCCCTGGTTTCTGGCGGCGCTACTATGAACTGTCTCCTGGCCCAAAATTTGCCGACAGACCCTTGAAAAGGATCATTGATCTCAGGGGGGGCAAGAGAGAATTTGCCTTTCGCATCCGGGCCATTGATGGACTGGGCAGGCTTGGCCCCTGGAGTAAACCCATCCGTGCCAGATCCCAGATTGTCGTGGAATGAAATTCTTGCAGCCACGCTTAAACAGTCTCGGTTCCTATCCATTTGAACGCCTGAACAGGTTGCTGGCGGGTCGGACACCAAATCCCCGGCTCATCCCCCTCGACGCCGGGGCGGGAGAACCCCGATTCCCGATTCCCGATTTTACCCGGGAGGTGTTACTTGAGAATCTGGAGGGATTCTCCCGTTATCCTCCTACGCGAGGGACCAGAATGCTGAGAGAGAGCGTTGCCCGCTGGCTGGAGCGCCGCTATTCCTTGCAAGGTGTTGATGCGGAAACCCAGGTGTTGTCGGCCAATGGCACGCGCGAGGCCCTCTTTTCTGTAGCCCATGCCCTGATCAATCCCGAATTGGAGCCAAAGCCTTACGTTCTGATGCCCAATCCCATGTACCAGATCTATTACGGGGCGTCTGTCACTGCCGGTGCAGTTCCTTTTCTCCTGTCATGTGAGGCACGGGATGGTTTTGAGCCAAAGCTGGACCGGGTTCCGGACCATGTCTGGAGGAACACGTCCCTCGTCTATGTCTGTTCGCCATCGAATCCAACCGGCTGGGTGGCAGCTCAGAGCTATTATGCGGAGCTCCTGGGACTGGCGGATCATTACGACTTTGTTGTGTGCGCCGATGAATGCTACTCGGAGATCTACTGGGAAACCCCCCCGCCAGGATTGCTGCAGGTGGCGCAACAACTGGGCAGGACCGGTTTTGAACGCTGCCTTGTGTTTAATTCCCTGTCGAAACGTTCAGCCCTTCCGGGGCTGAGGTCAGGATTCATTGCGGGTGATGGAGAGCTCATACGGCAGTTTTCCAAACTGAGAAGCTATACAGGTCCGGCTACGCCTTTACCGCTTCAGATGGTTGCCACCCGTGCCTGGCAGGATGAAACCCATGTCCAGGCCAACAGGTGTAACTTCAGGGAAAGCCTGAAGGCCTTTTATGCCACTTTTAAGCGAAATGCGGACAACTGCATGCCGGCTGGAGCTTTCTTTGTATGGCTGAACGTGGGTAACTGTGAGGATTTCGCAGTTGCCGCGTTTGAGCAGCAGGCTGTCACCGTGCTTCCAGGTTGCTATCTGGGTGTGGATGATCACGCTGGCCACAACCCTGGGCGGGGATTTGTGCGCATTGCGTTGGTGGATGGCCCCGAAAAGGCTGCCGAGGTAGCGGCCCGGCTTAACAAGGTCAGGATAGCATCGTGAAAATTCCGGCCCACGTTGAAGACATGATCCGGAAAAGAGCAAGCTCCGGTCATACATTGAACTGCTACATCTACGATGTCGGTACGATGCGAAAGAAGATTTCACACCTCCAGGAAATCATGCCCCCGGGTGTCGAGGTGTTCTATGCCATGAAGGCAAATCCTCACCCTGCCTTTCTGCAGGCTGCCGGAAAAGCGGGGGTCGTTGGCATTGAAATCGCAAGCCTTGGGGAGGCTGAAAAGGCTGTAAAAGCGGGTTTCAGTCCCGGTCAGCTCATCTATACCGGGCCTGGCAAGTCACCGGAGGAATTGTGCTGGAGTGTGGAGCACGGGGTTCGAACCGTCCATCTTGAGTCCCTGCTTGAGGCTCACCGGCTGAACACCATCTGTGCCGAGGCGGGACGAAGGCAGGATGTGCTTCTGCGCATCAATGCAAATTTCGACATTCATGAAGCACAAACAACATTTTCCGGAGGTTCAAAAAAGTTTGGTGTTGATGAGGAAAAGCTGGACAGGGTCTTGCCGGAAATCCTCGGGTTAAGCCATCTTCAATTCCGTGGTTTGCACGTGTATGCGGCCAGCGGTGTTCTCAATGTCCGCGACCTGCTCAAAAATTGCGAGCTGGTGTTCAACCTGACCCGGAAAGTCGAGTCCATGTTCGGGGGTGTTACGTGCGACATCATCGATTTCGGAGGAGGGTTTGGAATCGACTATCTGGAAACGGGGAATGATTTCGATCCGCTGGCCTATGCGGACGGTTTAAGCGAGATGATCAGGGCGTTTGGGCTGGAGGGACGGCGGTTTGTCCTTGAGCTCGGACGTTATCTGGCAGCTGATTCCGGCTGGTTTTGCACGGAAATCCTGGATATCAAGGAATCCCGGGGAAAGAAGCAGGTGATTTGCGCCGGTGGCATCAACCATTTCCGCCGGCCGGCAGCCCTGGGGATCAACCATCCCGTATGCATTGTGCGCATGAACAGACCCAGGCTGTTTTCAGGACAGGAATGTGTAAGAAATGAGCGCGTCTACTTTGGTGGTCCCCTGTGTACCGGTGCGGACAAGCTGGGCAATGATATCCATGTAGAGGCGGGTGATGTCGGGGATATCGCCGTGTTTTGTTATGCCGGTGCCTATGGTCTGACCATGTCCAACATAGAGTTTCTCAGTCATGCGCGCCCGGAGGAACTTGTCCTGTAGGCACCCTTCCAGTTCCCTTGGGGGGCTGGATCCATGGTCTTCGTGAGAAAAGCAAGTTATTCTTCTGCCACGTACTAGGATTCAACCGGAGAGCAATCATGAACCATTTACAGCAAATCATTGAACAGGCGTGGGACACGCGTGACGAATGGAGGGCCGCAGAGGTAGCCCCGGAAGTCCGGGACGCTGTTGAGAAAACCATTACACTGCTTGGTGAAGGCGGCATTCGTGTGGCGGAAAGGGATGATCATGGCTCATGGCACGTGAATGAGTGGCTGAAGAAGGCCGTCCTTCTCTATTTCAAGCTGCATGATAATCATCTCATGCGCTCGGGTGATGCCACCTATTTCGACAAGATTCCGTTGAAATTCACAAACTGGGGCGAGCAGATGTTCAAGCAGGCAGGCATCCGCGTCGTGCCGTCAGCAACAGTTCGGCGGGGAGCCTTTATCGCTCCCAAGGTGGTCCTGATGCCCAGCTATGTCAATATCGGTGCCTATGTGGATGAAGGGACCATGGTGGATACATGGTCCACCATTGGTTCGTGTGCCCAGATTGGCAAGAATTGCCATATTTCCGGGGGGGCTGGAATCGGTGGTGTTCTGGAGCCGATCCAGGCGAGTCCCGTGATTATCGAGGACAACTGCTTTATTGGTGCCCGTGCCGAAGTGGCAGAAGGTGTCATTGTCCGAGAGGGCTCTGTTCTTTCGATGGGGGTATATCTGGGGAAGTCTACCCGGATCTACAATCGGATGACGGATGAAATTCTCTACGGAGAAGTCCCTCCCTATTCGGTCGTAGTCTCGGGATCCATGCCCGGCAAGTCGGGAGGTCCCAATCTGTATTGCGCGGTCATTGTCAAACAGGTGGATGAGCGGACCCGTTCCAAGACGGCCATCACGGAACTGCTTCGGGATTTCTGAGTCCAGGCCTGTCCGGGGATGACAGGTTAGCTGTCATCCCTGCGTGATTCAGACAAGAAGATTCACTGCCTGCAACAGAAGCCTGACACCCATGCCTATGAGAACTGCCACACCGATGGAAAGCAGGACGGAAAACAGTGCCTCCCTGCGGCCAATCACCCGGAGCATGATGGCGAAGGTTGAAACGCATGGTATGTAGAATGTCAGGAAAACCAGAAAGGTGCTGATCTGTACCCAGTCAAGAAAACGGTCGATCTCGAACGTGCCCAGGGCCTGATAAACCATAAGCAGGGAAAGCTCCTTGCGGAGAACGCCAAACAGAATGGGGACGCCGAGCGCTACGGGCAAGCCGAGGATCCAGTAGGTAATGGGTGACAGAATGGTATTGATCCAGACATCTCCCCCCATGTGATGCAGTAAGGCTAGAATTACGCTGCCACCGACAAGCAGTGGTGTGACTATGGTAAGAATGTCCCGTGATCGTCCCCAGGTAGAAGCAAGGAGGGATCGCCATTGGGGGATGGCGTAGGGGGGGATTTCCTGAATTTGCCCCGGTGTGATTGCCGGATATCGTCGGGTTAGAAGGTGTCCCAGAATGGCAATGATGAGCAGGTTCAGCATGAAAATGCCGAAGACACCCAAGCCGCCAAGATACTTACCCCCCAGTGCGAGAATGATGGCCGATCGGGCCGAACAGGGGACAAACGTGATCAACAGTGAAGCGACAATTCGGTCGCGTTTCTCCGTAATGTTACGGGTGGAAGCGATGGCAGGAACATTGCACCCCAGGCCCAGGAGGAAAGTGACGGCTACCTTCCCATGCAAACCGATACGGTGAAAGAAACGGTCCACCACAAAAGCGATACGCTGCATGATGCCGGATTCCTCCAGGGCGACGAGCATCAGTACGAGAGGAAGCATGTAAGGGATGACGATACCAACGAGTCCGATAAGTCCATCCAGGACTGCATGAGCGACCACACCGGGAGTTGTTTCGGGTTGCCAGCCTGAGGCCCAGTCGACGAGCTTGGCGGCAGTCATTGCATCCAGCGTTTTGCTGACCTCGAACACCATGAACAACACAAGGGCAAAAACACCCAGACTTCCAATCATGCCCCAGCGCGGGTGCAGGAAGATCTCGTCAAGCCGTTCATTCCAGCTAAGGTGAACCGGTCGGGATGTCAGGCTGGCGACACTTTCGAATAAGCTGACGGCACGATGATGACGATCGGCCTCGATCTCCGCGGCCAGCGGCCTGGGCAGGGATGCTTCCGCCTCTTCCCTCAATTGGTTGAGAACAGGAACACTTTCGGGAAAGTGATTCTCCAGCTCCTGCAGGAAATTGATATCCGCTTGCAACAATTGCATGACCAGGAATGCCTGGGGCACCCTGAACGCCTCCTGGATTTCAGGATGTTTGCTTAAATAGCGGCTCAGTTTGCGGGAAATTTTGACAATATGCGCTTCAGGAAGCTGAGGGAGGGGGCAGCTATTGGTACGGGCGCTGTTCGCAGCCTCCAGGAAAAGTTCAGCGATGCCGTGTCCCTTGAAAGCGATCGTGGGCACAACAGGGACACCGAGCTTCCGGGTTAATGCCTCAACATTGATGTTGACACCTTTCCGCTGGGCCTCGTCCATCATGTTCAGCGCGATCACCATGGGCAGGCCAAGGGTGGAAAGTTCCAGCGTCAACTCAAGAGCCCGATCGAGGGAGCTGGAATCAATCACATGCACCAGCACATCCGGGCGCGAGAAGGGGGCTGGAGGCTCTTTGCTTTCATGGCTGGATACTGGTGGAGGGCTGTCTCCCCACAGAAGGTACTTCAGGGCTTCCAGGTCATCGTGTTCCAGATTGCACAGGGAGGACAGGCTTGGAAGGTCGACCAGATGCACCTCATCCAGTCCGATGCGCACAGAGCATTCGGCGTAGGATTTTTGTGTTCCCGAGAGCTCACCGGTGTGAATGCTGGTACTGGCCACAGCCTGAAAGATGGTACTCTTGCCGCTGTTAGGCAGGCCAACGAGTGCAATCCGAAGCTGACGGCCCTGCCGATAGACAGGCCCGATCAGAGGGGCAACATGGTCACCTGAATCCGGATCGGCTCGAGTGGAAATGGACATGGCGTATTCCTTGGCTCTGGCGGGATTAGGCGGGTTGGTTTTCTTCCCAGGCCAGAAGAAACTCACCCAGGTAAGGACGATGGACGGATTCCTCTTTCAGGTAATTGTGGACACCGCCTACGGCACGCGCGTATGCACCTTCTCCGAGATCTCCCCGGAAATGCTGCCAACGAAGATAAATCAACACGGTTGTGATGACATCCATCTCGCAGTAATGACGGATCCCTTCAATGTCACCGGATTCAAACATCACTCGAACATCCCCGCCTGTTGTGCCCAGTTTTCCCGGTAATCCGAGGGCTGCTGCCACCTCATCCATGGAGCAACGGGCGGAGGCCCCATAATCCGAAAGAACCTCCATAAGATCCACATGATACTCATGGGAATAACGCGCATCATAGTTGCTCCATTTGTCACCTTCGGAAAACCATCGTGAACATGATATGCCATGCACCATGGCCCGGTATTTGAGCACAGGGATATCAAAGCCGCGCCCGTTGTAGGAGACCAGTCGCGGAGCGCGCTTTTCAATCAGGCCAAAAAAACCTTCTAGAAGTTCTTTCTCACTGCTTTTCGGACTGCCGCCACTGGCTATGCGACGGATGACAAGCTCCAGGCCTTCTTCTCCCGGCTCACTGATCAGTTGGGCGTAGCTGATGGCTACAACCTGATGAAACGGCTGTCTGGGAAAGTCATTCTTGCCCCCGGTCTTTTCCAGGAAATAGTCAACAAGGGCGCTTCGTGCGCCGGGGTCTGTTAACCCGGGCTGATTCAGCAATCGTCTGGCGGCGTTTGCATCCACCACTGTTTCAATATCAAAAACGAAGACATCCCGGCGCATCGAAACCCTCCTGAAACACAAATACTAGCAGGGATAGCGTTGTTTCGCCCTTTCTCCAGAAAGTTGCTAGGATGCGCAACATGAAGATTCTTGTAGTCGAAGATGAGAAGCGCGTGACCCAGTTCATCCGTAAGGGGTTGAAGGAGGAGGGGCACGCTGTTGATGTCGCTTACGATGGTGAGGAAGGTGGTTTCTTGGCCGAGGTCAATGATTACGACTTGATCATCCTGGATCTCATGCTGCCCAAGAAGAACGGAATTACGATGTGTCGGGAGATCAGGGAGCGAGGCGTGGCCACCCCAATTTTGATGCTTACCGCCAGAGACAGCATTGAGGATAAGGTGCGCGGGCTGGATGCAGGAGCGGACGACTATCTGGCCAAGCCGTTTGCCTTTGAAGAGTTGCTGGCGCGTGTTCGCGCCCTTTTGCGCCGCCGTTCCGAGGTTAAAACGCCAACACTGAAGATCGCTGATCTGGAGCTGGATCCCATCAGTCGACGCGTGACCAGGGGAGGTAAACCCATTCGACTGACCACCAAGGAATATGCCCTGCTGGAATACATGCTGCGCAATCCCGGCAAAGTTCTTTCCCGCACCTTGATCGGTGAGCATGTCTGGGACATGAATTTCGATCCTGAAAGCAATGTCATCGATGTTTACGTGAGTCATCTGCGCGCCAAGGTGGACAAGGGGTTTGACCTTCCCCTGATACATACCCTGCGTGGTCAAGGATATTTGCTGAGCGACGAAGCACCACCGGCGTGAACCCGTTTCCTAGCAGCCTGTCGTTCTTCAGGCCTGCCACCTTACGGCGTTTCAAGGAAAGTCTGTACCATACGTTTCGCGGTCGCCTGGCGCTGTTGTACATCGTTATTGAATTGTCGGTCCTTCTGTTTACGGGCATTCTCCTGTATGTGGTGCTGTCCAACCGGGTCTACGCCGATGCCGATGAGCAACTCCGTGAGCAGGCCAAGGTGATTGTGAGCGAACTTGAACGTACTCCGTTTCACTTCTGGATACAGAACCTGACCCGCTTTGCCAATCATTATCCTGGCTCTGTTCAACTGATTGGCGCCAATGGCATGCGACTTTTCTTGTCGGATCGTGGTCTGATTGGCCGGGGGGGTGATGAAATGACCGTGGCCCTGCGACAGGCCATGGAAAACAAGGTCGCAATTGCGTCAACAAAATCCCTGCTCCGCGCCGGCAATGCACGGGTTGTTGCCATGCCGGTGCATCGGGCCAACAAGGTCGTGGCCGTCATCATGCTTGGTCGGGACATGGACCAGATCCACGAATTTTTTGAACTGATGTATTTTGTTGGCGGTGCCCTGGGGCTACTCTCCATGGTGATCAGCGCCTTTGCAGGTTATGTGATGGCCCAGAGAGCACTGAGACCCATTGATGAAATTGCCCATACGGCACGGGCTGTTGCTTCGGGAGACCTTTCGAGGCGCCTGAAATCCTTTTCCCAGGATAAGGAAATTGCCTTTCTGATCCGGGTGCTGAACAAGATGTTTGCAGATCTTGAATCCAGCTTTAAGGCTCAAAAACGTTTTACTGCCGATGCCTCCCATGAGCTCAGAATCCCCTTGACGGTGATGAAGGGTGAGATTGAAGTGACATTACGTCGATCCCGCAGCCCGGAAGAATATGTTCAAACGCTGCGTCAGCAACTGGAGATGATCGAGAGGATGCAGCGAATTGTGGACGGACTTCTCACACTGGCACGTGCTGATGCGGGCCTTTTGCAGCTTAGGCTTGAGGAGGTCGATCTGAGCCTCCTTCTGCAGGAAGTTGGACAGCATCATCTCGGATTGTTTGCAAACAAGAACATCAACATGGTAATGGATATCGATGAGGAACTGGTGGTTATTGGTGATTCCGATCGTCTTGAGCGGGTGGTCTTTAACCTTCTGAATAATGCATACAAATATGCGCCTGAAGGGTCCACGGTGTATCTTCTAGGTACAGTTCGTGGGAAGGAGGTGATGGTCGAGGTACGTGATGAAGGACCCGGGATTGATGAGGAGCATCTTCCGCACCTGTTTGACAGATTCTACCGCGCAGATGATGCCCGCAGCAGAGAGGCTGGGGGTGTAGGTCTTGGGCTGGCCATTTGCAAACGCATTGTTGAAGCCCACGGTGGCAGAATCGAGGTGGAGAGCAAGCCCGGTAAAGGGGCACGTTTCCGGTTCTTCCTGCCATTACCAGCCCCCGACTCCAGGCAGTCGAGGACATAGAAGAAAGGCTGGCTGATCTCGACTGTGGGCGTAAACTCCTTAGTTTGAAACGGGGGTTTGGGGCAGGTGGGTGGTCCAGATATGGAATCCGGATGTCGAGCCCTTTACCTCGTGTTGATAGCGTGCCTCCTTGGAGACCTTGCGGTCTGAATGAAAATACACCGTTCCATCGGGTCCGACACTGGGGCCTCCGTCTCGAGCCGGGTCCCAGGTCAGGCGTGTGAGGTTTCTGCCGTTTTTATCAATCGCCCAGATATCCCAGTTGCTTCTGCTGGGAGTGCGCATGTCACCCTTGCCGCGGTTGGAGGTGAAAACAATCCAGTTTCCGTCCGCACTCCAGGATGGCTGAACATCGATGGATCTCTGGCTTGTAATCTGCGCAAGTTCGGAGCCGTCTAGGCGCATCCGGAACAGGTGCCAGCTTCGACCCACGGACATGCTGAACACCAGCCATTCACCATCACGTGAAAGGGCCGGATTGATTCCTTCCGTGAGAACACGGGTCTTGCCACCCGGATAAATTTGCACAATGGAGGCGTGGAATCCCGGATTTGACCAGTTATCAAACATGTCTCGGCGGTGTTTTTTTCTGATCGGCTTGTTACGGGTTGAAACCGTGGTTGGCTCAAGTCGAACGGCGATCAGGCTGCCATCGTCTAGCAGTATCGGTTGAGTAAGGTTGTGGCTGACCACCAGCAGACGTCGAACCATGCCCTCTGCATCTGCAGCCTGATCCCAGATGCCGGGACTTCCGGCCCGGTGTGAGAGAAAGTAGACGTGATTGTTATCCTTCCAGTTAAAGGTGCTGATTGCCATCTCGTCATCGGTCACCACATTCGCAGGGTCGCCGTTCTCCGTGAACCGACGCGACAGCCATACGTCTCTTCCCCGCCGCGTCACGGTGATCAGAAATCGGCCGTTGGGTGAAACACGGGGATACATCTCCGTTTCTCTTGGCTCAAGGGTCAGAAGACGTGCATTATCCGTTTTCCTTTCAGCTTTCTGCCTTGACGGGGTAATCACCACGGAATCCAGCCATTCTTCCAGATCAACCGCATAGGCATTGAGTGGCAGGGCCAGAAGGGTGAGGAGCAATATCAGGCGAACCATTAGAATGATCCTCGGGTGCTCACCTGCCAGATGTTCCAGTCCCTTACTGTCGTGGCCTGCGGTCTTGCCGGATTGCGATTGGAGTGGAACAGAATGGTATGATTATCCTTCCAGGCAGGGCCACCATCCGTAGCCTTTGGGGCATTGGTGATCCTCTTGGTACGCCCCGTGGAAACATTCATGACATAGATGGATGTGTGCAATACATGCCCTCGACTGTCGCGATTGGACACGAAGGCAAGTTTGGTTCCATCCGGACTCCATGCCGGTTCAAACTCACCGAAGGGTGTGTTGGTCAGCTGGATGAGGTTGGATCCATCCATGTTTTGCATCCACAGATCGTAGTTGCCGTTGATTTCACGCACAAAGGCAATTCGCTTGCCGTCAGGTGAAATCGCGCCACTCATCGCATTGGGAATCATGGTCAACTGACTCGAAGACCGGTCAAAGATAAAGAGTAGGGGAGGTGGGAAATCGTTTTTGTTTCCCGGCTTGGTGGGGTTGTACCCCTGTTTGAACCGGAAGGAGTCAGAGTGATACATTCTCCATGTCTGGCCGATCAACTCCGGGTGCATGTAACCGTCAAAAAAGTCATTGAGCACCTTGGAACGGCGTTTTTTATCCATGGATGTGTCAAAACACCAGAAACGTCCGTCAAAGGAGGCCTTCAGGTTCATGGGCATCACACCGCCATCAAAGGTTCCCATGTTGGCAATGGCCACATGACCATCCCCTTTGGCCTGACGCATCCAGGCACTGATCGGGCCCATCCGGTTGCTGACATAACCAATGGACCCATCCCGCAAGGCCACGCCATAACGAATCGCCTCTTTGGGTTGGGTGGGGACAATTGCACGGCTGGTCCTCATCGATGTTCCGACGTCAACGCGGGCCACTGCGTACTGATGGTGACTTCTTAGACTGTAAACGAGGTAGCTTCCGGCCACGGAAGGATAGACCTCTTCAACCTGTGCGTCGGCAATGACCGTCCTTACCGGGAACAGCGGCGCAGGGGCTCTGCCAAAGGGTGATGCCAAGGCAGATTGACTGCCAGCCCCGATGATGATCGCACAAACCCAAAGTAGATGTAGCATGGGGAAAACCTCCCTGGCCGATGATGAATTAGCAAATCTTCAACTGAGCTTAAGCCGACCGCAAAGCAAATAATTGTGATTTGGATCACAATGAAAAAATACTAATCCTTTCTTAAGGAACCATTCAACAATGATCCAGCCTATTTCTTCTTGGAAGCAGTTCGCTGAAGTTGCTCCTCAACGGCCACAAACAGTTCTTCTGAAACCTTTCGTTTCAGTGGCTTGTTGACCCAGTGTTTGTTGATGAAGGCTTGGGCAAGCGTTCGAATTTCAAGGCGTGTTTGCGAATCCTCTGGAAAGATACGGACGACGAACCGGTAGCGAGTAAATGTGGGGCCACCACCAAAGATGCCACCCAGAGCCCCGGCCATGAAATTGGGATTGTCTGAGCCCTTACGAACCCAGTCAGTTGTGATGGTTCCACTCATGGAATCAACGCTCTGCACAGGCAAGTTTAGGGCGGTCATGGCATCCACAACGGCTGAGAAAACGTCTGCGGATGGACGGTTATAAAGCCTGGCATCCAGGGCGACAGCCTTGCCGGCTACGCTGGAGACATATTCCTTCTCCTTCACCGGTAGTTGATTGGAACTGCTGTCAGAAGGCAGACTGACCTCGTCACGCAGCTCAGGTGGCACATCGAGAGGTTCGCGTGGTGCGACTTCTCCACCTCCGTAGGTCCCCGAAACATCCTGCCGGGAGTTCTTCTCATCGTCATGAAAATAGATCAGTGGACGTTCACTGCAAGCTGAAAGAGGGATGACTAGGAGGATGGCAAGTAAGTAATGATATTTCATGGTGGCGCATTGAACATTCAGACTGCGGTCAGGTCAACCCACAACATGTTGCATGGGGGTCGGTTAGGGTGTTTATTTTTTTTCTGGTCAGTTACCATTGATTGATGAAAAGAGAGAGAGTGATTTGAATGGTGAGTCCCGAATCACTGCAGCTTTTGGTTTCACGGAAGATTCCTGATAGCCGGGTGTTTGTGCGAACGTTTCAGGGAGCAGACCACTTTGAGATGCTGGTCGTGTCACCTGCGTTTGCCGGCAAAAGCCGCATCGCGCAGCATCGTATGGTCTATCAGGCGCTGGGGGAACATCTTCAACAGCATATTCATGCACTTGTATTGAAGACCTGCACACCTGAGCAATGGGCACAAACAGTGAACAAGGAGCAAAAATGACGGAATCCATTCAGGAAAAGATTGATAACCTGGTCCATGAACACCGGGTGGTTTTGTTTATGAAGGGGACCCCGGATTTTCCCCAGTGCGGTTTTTCCCAGAGGGTTGCATCGATTCTCGGCTCGTATGGTGTGGATTTCATCGCGGTCAATGTTCTTCTTGATCCAGCGATCAGGGAGGGCATCAAGGTTTACTCGGACTGGCCCACCATTCCACAGTTGTATATTAATGGTGAGTTCATTGGTGGGTGTGACATCGTGTCCGAAATGCATGCGTCTGGAGAACTCCGTGAACTCCTCTCGGCGGATGGCTGACACCCATCCCGTTTGACGTGGCCGTGGAGGTAGATCTGTAAAGTTATGACGAGTCAAGGCTGGCAGACTATAAAGCCATTCGAAGCGGGAGGGGATTCGCTGAATGCAGACTAAACTGGCCACCCGGCTAGGACAGCGCCTGGCGCTCACGCCGAGACTGGCACAGAGCCTGAAGGTCCTGTCCATGAACAGTGTGGAGCTGGATGCCTATATCGAAGAATGCCTCCAGACCAATCCCATGCTTGACACTGATCCGGATGTGGTAAGCCAAACGGATGCTGGGGATGCTTCCCAGGCCTTCTCCGAAGAAATGGGCATGGATAACGAGTGGCCGGAAGCGGGTGATAACCGGTGGGAGCGCATGTATGCCCCCCCCAGCTGGGAGGGCCATTACGGGGAAAGCGCCCAGTTGTGTTCCGAGGAAGCTCTTGGCCAACGGCTGCACGAACAGGTGAACTGCCAACCCATGTCTCCCAATGATCGCCGCATAGCTCATGCGATTATCGATTCCCTGGATGAGGAGGGCTATTTCCGGGTTGATGAGCACGAACTCGCTGATCAGATTCATGTGAATGCCGGTGATATCGTGTCTGTTCTTGAAAATGTCATTCACCAGCTGGAGCCGGCAGGTATTGGAGCAAGAAGCCTGGAAGAGTGTCTGCTCCTGCAATTGGACGGTTCAGACAACTCGGACGGGTTGGCACGTCTCTTACTCACACATTATTCCGACCACCTTGGTCAAAGTGATGACGAATTGAGTCGAATGACGGGCTCAAGTATTGAGTTACTTGAGGCTGCGCGTGCCAGGTTGCGTCGCCTCGATCCGTTTCCCGGCCATCACTTGTCTGGAGATTCCGGAATCTATATCCGACCCGACGTAATTTTTCACGGTTGCGAGAATGGCGGCTTCCGAATAGAAATTCCCCCTTATTCGGGGCAGGGTATCCGCTTCAGTTCCCAGTGGCAGGGCCATCAATGGCGGGGAAAGGAAAATGATTTCATGAGCAGGGCTATGCGGGAGGCAAAGTGGCTGATCAATGCTCTTGAGCAACGGAGCCTTACCCTGAAAAAGGTCGCGGAATATTTGGCTGTCACTCAGGAAAGATTTCTGAGGTATGGATTTCTTGGTTTGAAGCCACTCACCATGCAGGAGGTTGCGGTGGAGTTGGGTTTGCATGAGTCAACGGTTTCACGGGTTACAAGCGGCAAGTTTGCCCAGACCCCGATCGGCCTGATCGAGATGAAACAGTTTTTTTCGCCCGGGCTTCCCACACGCGGGGGCGGGACGATTTCGGTCTTTCGGGTACAGCAACGAATCAAGGCCCTCATTGGCTCAGAGCCACGGGATTGTCCTCTTTCCGATCAGGCGATTTCGGATCAGTTGAGAGTGGAGGGTGTTCAAATTACCAGGCGCACGGTCGCGAAATATCGTGAACAACTGCAATTGCCGCCGGCGAGACGGAGAAAAGTTGCGGGCTCTGCCGGCCATGAAAAACCACGTTTTCAGGTCAGTTCATGACGCCTGGTCCGATAGCTCATCGAATGTATCTGTCAGATAACCGTCAAGCCTGAATTCTGCTATGCTCAGCCCTTGATCTCATGAAACACGATTTAGACTGAAATGGAACAGTTATGAACAAACAAGAATATCTTATTCCCCCTGATCATGTGCTGCTGGATTCCCAGGCTGGCAGTCGGCGGGAGCTCATAACGGAAATGGCGAACGTGCTTCCGAACATTGATCCTGATCTGGCCGTGGAAGTCATCATGTCAAGGGAACGTCTTGGCAGCACGGGTATCGGATATGGTGTGGCGATTCCACATGGAAAACTGGCTGATCTGAACGCTCCGGTTCTGGTCATTGCCAGGCATCGACAGGGGATTGATTTTGATGCCATTGATGGCAAACCGGTTCATATCGTCGTTTTGCTGCTTGCTCCCGATAAGGAGGACCGAACCCACCTTGAGTTGCTGGCCCATTTGGCCCGGATTCTCCAGAGTGAGGAGACACGGAAGAAGATTATGGAAGCCGGGGATGCCGAAACCCTTTCCAGTTTGTTCCCTCCCCTTGAAAAGAAAACCGCATGAAACAACAGGCGACCGCGACCCTCAGTATTGCTGAGTTCCTGGAGAGGCAACGTGAGCCCATGAAGTTGCGTCTTCTGGCGGGTGAAGAAGGACTGGACCGTTACATTGATCATCCCCGGATGCAGAAACCATCCCTGGCGTTCGCAGGTTTCATGGAGAATTTGCTGCCCAATCGCCTCCAGGTCGTCGGCAAGACAGAACTAAGCTACCTTGCCACCAAATCACCCAGGGAACAGGAACAAGTCGTTAATGCGGTTTTTGATCTTAATCTTGCTGCCGTGGTGATTACACGGGGCATGAAACCCCCGGACATCATTGTTAAGGCTGCCGAGAGGACAAGTACGCCTTTGATCTCATCCAAGCTTACGTCCAGTGCCTTTATGACCGAAGGGATGCATTTTCTCATGCATCATCTGGCGCCTCGCACATACCAGCACGGCAATTTTCTGGACATCTTCGGGCTGGGTGTCCTGCTTATGGGCTCAAGCGGTATTGGCAAAAGCGAGATTGCACTGGAGCTTATCTCGCGTGGACATCGCCTGATTGCAGATGACATGGTGGAACTCGTTCGTGAAGGGCCAGGTGTTCTCGTTGGGAAAAGCCCAGTGGCACTGCGTTATCACATGGAAATTCGCGGCATGGGCATCCTGAACATTCGGGATCTGTTTGGAGCGGCGGCACTGACCGATACCAAGCGGGTCAGTCTGGTGGTTGAATTGCTGCCGTGGGATCGAATGACGGGTGAAGAACGTCTGCTTGTCGAAGAGCGAAGGATTGAGCTTAATGGTGTCGAGCTGCCTAAGGTTCTGTTGCCGATCCGCCCTGGCCGATCATTGGCTGTCCTGATCGAAGCGGCCACCCGAAACCAGCTTTTAAGAATGCGCGGTATTGATAGCGGGAAGGCATTTATCCAGGCACTAGAAGAACGTATCCAGAACGGAAAGGCGTAATTTGGCCAAGCAGATTGATCCATGAGGTTACTGATTGTTAGTGGATTGTCCGGAGCCGGGAAAAGTACAGCTTTAAATGCCCTGGAGGATTTGGGCTGTTTTTGTACGGACAATCTGCCCCTTGAGCTGCTATCGGAATGGGCGGAGCTTGAATCAAGAAAGAAGCAGCCCATGGCGGTCTGTCTGGATGCGAGAAGCAGTTCCGAAATCAGGGATCTGCATGTTGCGTTGCACCCCGCACGCTTGAAGGAACAGGATTGGCTGTTGATGTATATCGATGCCAGTGACGAAACCCTGCTCAGGCGTTTTTCCACCACGCGCAGGCGGCACCTTTTTGCGCCGCATCTGGATCTGGCTTCGGCCATTGCAGCTGAACGCAAGGCGCTGGAGCCCATGCGGGCGACGGCAGATCTGGTGCTGGACTCCTCCAATCTCAATCCCTATGAGCTTGCGGATCTGGTCGAGGCGTTCTGGCGGCGCTCGCTTGTTGCGAAGGGAAAGGAGATCACTGTTTCGTTGATCTCATTCAGTTATCAGCGTGGCCTGCCACTGGATGCAGATATCGTGATGGATGCCCGTTTTCTTCCCAACCCTCACTATGAACCTGAGCTTGCCAACTTAACGGGCAGGGATGCCGCCGTTAAATCGTTTCTTGAAAGGATGCAGGAAGTGAAAGAAGCCGAGCAGCGTCTCAGGGAACTGATGGAGTTTTACTGGCCGAGACTTATCCAGGAACGAAAACAGTATTTCACCCTGGCCATTGGCTGCAGTGGAGGGAGGCATCGCTCGGTTTATTTGGTGGAACGGCTTGCGGCGTGGATGCGCGAACGTCGAATGTCAACGCCGCTAATCCGCCATCGGGAGATAGAAGAATGATCGGCATGATTCTTGTGGCCCATGGAAATATAGGAGAGGAAATGCTTAAGGCCGTCGAACATGTGGTTGGGCCACAGGCGCTGGCCAAGGCCTTGAGTGTGAACGCGGAGGATGATGTGGATGTTGTTCTCAAGCGCCTGAAGGAAATGATCCGGGCCTGCAACGCAGGCAAGGGGGTTTTGTTGCTTGCCGACATGTTTGGGGGAACGCCCTGCAATCTTGCTCTGGCCTGCATGCGGGATGCGGATGTAGAGGTGATGTCCGGTTTCAATCTTCCGATGCTTATCAAGGTGGCCACACTCCGAAAGAGCATCGATGATCTGCATGTGCTGGCTGAGAAAGCGAGGGATGCCGGCCGTTACCATATGCATTTTGCTTCGGAGATTCTGGCCAGGGGGAACTCACGTGGCTGAGCGGGAGATCCGAATTCAGAACAAGCTCGGGCTGCATGCCCGAGCAGCTGCCCGGTTTGCAACAACTGCCGGCGCCTTTGCCTCGGATATCTACCTGAGGAAAGACGAGATTGAGGTGAATGGCAAAAGCATCATGGGGATCATGATGCTGGCCGCAGCCAAGGGCACGGACCTTGTCGTGCGGGCAGAAGGACCGGATGCTGAGCAGGCGCTGGACGCCCTGGAGGCGCTGGTGAACAATCGTTTTGGTGAAGATCAATGAGCAAGTATGGAAAGGCGGCCGCTTCAAGTCCCGGTATCGCCATCGGCAGGGTGCAGAAGGTGGCAGCTGGCAGGAAACCCATACCCGAATATGAAATCAACGGTTCCGAGGTGGAATCGGAAGTTGCTCGACTGCAGGCAGCTATCAGGGACTCCGTTCTGCAGCTGGACGAGCAACAGACCCAGTTAAGCAATGTGCCAAGTAAGGATCCCATGTTGATATTGGATTCTCATCGCATGCTGATGCTGGATCCCCAGCTGGGGGAAGCGGCTGTGAAACTGATTCGAAAGGAGCACATTAATGCCGAGTGGGCGTTGAGGCGGCAACTCGACCATATCGAGGCGATCTTTGATCAGATTGAGGATGAATACCTGCGAAGCAAGAAAACCGATGTTGAAGAGGTCGGGCAAAGGGTGATGCACAATCTGCTGGGAAGCAGGGAGAGGAGCAGTGCTGCCGGGGATTGGGACACCATCCTGGTGGGAGAAGGCTTTGGACCCAGTGAAGTGGTCCAGAGTTGGCAGCAAGGCCTCGCCGGTTTTGTGACAGAGCAAGGCGGAGCTAATTCCCATACGATCATTGTGGCCCGGGGCATTGGTATCCCCGCTCTGATGGGTTGCGCCGATATCATGGATTCAGCCCAGGAAGGTGACACCATCATCATTGATGGCAACAAGGGGATCTGGATCCTTAACCCAAGTTCAGAGGAGTTGACCCGTTACCAGCGGCTTGCGCGGTCCTTTCAATCGGTCAAGTCCAGCCTTAAGGCCTATGCGAAGCGTCCTTCCCTAAGCGCTGACGGACATCCCCTGCCCATCATGGCGAATCTTGAATTTATCGAGGAGTTGCCGCTGGCCAAGGATATTGGCGTGGAAGGTGTTGGACTGTATCGGACCGAATTCCTCTTCCTGAATCGGGAATCCCAGCCAAGTGAGGAAGAGCAGTTTCTCCACTACCTGCAGGTGGTTCAGGGTATGGATGGGAAACCCGTCACATTCCGTCTTCTCGATATCGGTGGCGACAAGCCGGCAATATTCCGGCAGGTCTCGGGGCATCAATGGGCTGGAGACAACCCGGCCATGGGCATGCGCGGCATTCGCCTTCTTCTCCATTGTCCGGATATTCTGACAACTCAGCTACGTGCCCTGATTCGTGCAGCCATGGAAGGGCCCATCAATATCCTGGTTCCCATGGTAAGCAATACGAATGAAATGGTTCAGACCCGGTCCGTCCTTGAGAAATGCAAACAGGAGCTCGGGTGTCCTAGCCGGATTAATCTGGGGGCCATGATCGAGGTGCCCGCGGCCGCCCTCATTGCGGATGAATTGGCGAAAGTTTGCGATTTCTTCTCTGTGGGTACCAATGATCTGATTCAATATACTTTGGCCGCGGATCGTGGTGATGAGGAAGTAGCCGCCATCTATGATCCGGGGCATGAGGCTGTCCATAATCTGCTCAGGATTACTGCGCAGGCTGCCCGACAGGCAGGAATTCCCATTGCGATGTGTGGAGAAATGGCGGGGGATCCAGCCTGGACAGAAACCCTGCTTCGCATGGGGTTTGATTCGCTCTCCATGAATCTTAGTCGCGTGCTGGAGGTAAGAAAGAAGCTGGCCAGCCTTCACTTTCAGCGGGTGAACTGATTTGTTTGATTCGTTTTGCCGAAGTATGATGGATGTAATTTAATCTGGGAATATGGAGATACATATGCGTTATGACTGGGCCATCGAGGAAATCGAGGCACTTTTCGATCTGCCTTTCAATGACCTCATCTATCGTGCGCAGCGGACGCATCGTGAGTACTTTAATGCCAATGAGGTCCAGCTTTCCACACTTCTTTCCATCAAGACAGGGGGGTGTCCTGAGGACTGCAAATACTGTTCCCAGAGTGCCCGTTATGACACATCCGTAGAATCTGAGGGCCTCATGGCCGTAGATACCGTTCTTACGGCTGCGCGCAAGGCAAGGGAAAAAGGTGCCACCCGTTTCTGCATGGGGGCTGCGTGGCGCAATCCCAAAGGGCGGGCCTTTGAACATGTGCTGGAGATGGTGCGGGAGGTCAAGCGATTGGGTATGGAGACCTGTGCCACCCTTGGCATGCTGACCGCCGAACAGGCTGAAAGGCTGAGAGAAGCAGGACTCGATTATTACAATCATAATCTTGATACCGATCCCGAGTATTATCGGGAGATTATTACAACGCGGACCTATGAAGACCGCCTGGATACACTCCGTCATGTACGGCAGGCAGGCATGCACATCTGTTGTGGTGGCATCGTCGGCATGGGCGAGTCACGCCGTCATCGTGCCGGCCTGATTGCCCAGCTGGCCCGTATGAATCCACACCCTGAATCCGTGCCCATCAACATGCTGGTCAAGATCAAGGGCACACCCCTGGCTGAGAACGAAGAGCTCAAAACGGAACTGGATCCCTTTGAGTTTGTCCGAACTGTTGCCGTTTCCCGAGTAACCATGCCAGCCTCCCACATTCGCCTTTCGGCCGGGCGTGAAGCCATGAGTGAGGAAATGCAGGCATTGTGTTTCCTGGCAGGTGCCAATTCCATTTTCTATGGGGAGAGATTGCTTACGGCAGATAATGCAGCCGTTGAGAAGGATCAGGCATTGTTCAGGAAACTCGGGATTCATGCTGAAGAAGAACCTGTGCAATCTTCCCGTCATGTTGCGAACGCATGAGCACGGTTGTGGGTCTCCCCGATGAATGTTGACAACGGGATCTGATCACCCTTCATCCTCGCTGTGAAGGGGTTATAGTTTATCTGGCATGGAGGTTGACATGTTTCACGGGGTCATTACGGCGTTGGTTACGCCGTTCGGAAACGGAAAGATCGACGAAGATGCCTTCAGGGCCCATCTGGACAGGCAGATCGAGGCTGGTGTTGACGCTGTCGTTCCCGCTGGCACCACAGGTGAATCGGCCACCTTGAGTCATGAGGAGCATAAGGAGCTGATCCGGATTGCTGTTGAGCATGTTCACGGACGGGTGCCGGTCATCGCCGGTGCTGGCAGCAATTCAACGACCGAAACCATCGAGTTAACCCAGGCGGCCAAGGATGCCGGTGCCGATGCTGCGTTGCTTATTTCACCGTATTACAACAAGCCGACCCAGGAAGGAATCTATCAGCATTATCGTGCTGTAGCCGATGCGGTTCACATTCCGATTGTCCTGTACAATGTTCCAGGACGTACGGCTTCCAATATGCTGCCGGAGACTGTCGGACGCCTGTCCAGGATTGCCAACATTGTCGGAATCAAGGATGCCACTGCGGATATGGCACAACTTGTGCGGACGATGAACGCATGCGACGGGCGTCTCGAGTTCTATTCCGGCGATGACGCGACGGTCATGCCATTTATGGCTCTGGGCGGTGCGGGTGTTATCTCCGTCGTGGCGAACATTGCACCACAGGCAATGATCCGGCTTGTCCGCGCCATGCGAGGGAATGACATTGCTTCCGCTCGACAGGAGCAGCTGAGCATGCAGGAGCTGAATGATGGCCTGTTTATGCAAAGCAATCCGATCCCGATCAAGGCAGCCTGTGCCATGATGGGGTGGATGAGCTGGGATATCAGACTGCCACTCACCGTTTTGCCGGAAGAGGGACGTGCCCGGCTCTTTACTATTCTTGAGACGTTCGGGCTTGAGCCGGAAAGGGCCGATCCATAATTTCATTCAAAACCTGAGACGGCGCCTAGAAATTTCCCCGCGCCGTCTGCTGCATGTCTTTGCCTATGTGCTCGCCAGCGCGATCTCAGTTGGTATCTATCTTGTTGCCTTGCTGGTGGCGGAGTCATCCCTGTATGCGATTACAGGCCGCCCGTTATCAACGCTTGCCATCCTTTTTGCCGCCCTTGTTGTTATCCTGCTCTACACACCGCTTATCAGGCTCTTTGAGCGGGGTCTGGACTGGATCTTTTTCCGTCGCCATCTGAACATCGCAACGGCAATTCAGCAGCTTGGCGCCGGAGATCTGGCCGATATCCCCGTTCAGGATGTGGAACATGCCTTGCTTCACCGGATCTGTACCCTGACAAGGCGGACAGCAGCGGCCCTGGACGAACGTGAGGATGGACGAGATGTACATTGCTATCCTCAGGATTCTCCCGCCCCTCCCTATTTTGAGCAGCCTCCACAGCGTTTGCCCGGCAATGGTCCCTATGAATTATGCTTGAAGCTCCCCCGGAGAAAGGGAGATGCCTACCTTTTCCTGGGTCCTCATGTTGATCGCTGGCGAACCATGGACGATGAGATCAAACACCTGCAAGGTCTGGCTGGTTTCGTGGCCATGAGTCTGGAACATGCCCGGCTTTCACAGATGCATGCCAACAATGCCCGGCTGGATTCCATTCATCGCATTGTGAGCCAGTTGCATTCGCATGATCTGAAAAACCGCCTGCACGACCTTTCCTTTCTGGCCCATAATCTGCAATCCGCAAGGCTCAGGGAGGATGAAATCAAGGGCTTGGTCGTCGCTATCCGCAAGGTGGTTGACCGAATGCGAATCCTGATGAACCGTCTGGCAGATCCCAGTGCTCCCCTGGATCCGCAATTC
The DNA here is from genome assembly GCA_964501925.1 of uncultured Zetaproteobacteria bacterium. Classification (GTDB taxonomy): domain Bacteria; phylum Pseudomonadota; class Zetaproteobacteria; order Mariprofundales; family Mariprofundaceae; genus CAYLYU01. Next base: position 65,028 of record CAZCTM010000004.1, read on the forward strand.
AAACCACTGGATGCGGCCCAGTTTATTGAAACCTGTATCAGGGAACGTCTGTGGCCCGAAGATGTTGGCGTCCATTTTCATGCAGAACAGGCCCCTCTGGTGAAGGCGGATGCCGAGATGCTTCACAGCGTAGTGGATACCCTCTTTGACAACGCTGTTCAAGCCATGCAGGGAAGGGGAGAATTGCACATCGGGATCAGGCCGGTCGATGATCAGCTTTACATTGAGGTAAAGGATAGCGGTTGTGGCATGAGCAGAGACTTTATGGAAAGAAAACTGTTTCAACTGTTCAGTACCACCAAGCCCAATGGTCTTGGTATCGGCCTGTTCCTGAGCAAACGCATCATAGAGGCCCATGGTGGAAAAATTGGTGCAGAGAGTGATGGGAAGGGGAAAGGTTGCACCTTCTGGATCACGCTGCCCTTGTGGCATTCTTAGGGTGGCAGGAGGGACGATGAGACGGACAGTTCTGGTAGTGGATGATAATGATATCAACCGGCTCAATCTGAGGCTGTTGCTCAAGGATACCTATGAGGTACTCGAGGCCGGGAATCTGGACGTATCCGAAAGGGTGCTTTCGGAGCACCGAATCGATTTGGTTGTTCTTGATCTTGCCCTCCCCCCTGAACCGGATAACCCTGAGATCGGGATGGCATATCTCAAACAGCTGAGGACAGAAAGCCCTGATATTCCCGTGGTTGTTATCACTGGCCACGATGAGCGGGATCTGGCCAGCCGGGCCCGCAAGCTCGGAGCCCTGGATTTCTTTACCAAGCCTTTTCATCCGGACGAGGTTCGAGACACCATCGATCGCTCCATGGCCGCCACCTTGCAGCAGGTACGCGAGCAGGAACTCAAGCGGCTTCTTGATACACACATGGGTACAGAGATTCTCGGAACGTCACCTCCCATATGTGCCCTGAGGGAGTTGATCAATCAGGTTGCTCCTACGCCATCGACCATTCTGATCCGGGGCGAGACGGGAAGTGGCAAGGAACTGGTGGCCCGTCAGCTTCATGCCGGAAGTCAGCGGTCCGATGGTCCCTTTATTGCGCTCAATTGCGCATCCATGGATGCCGACCATCTGGAGTCCGAGCTTTTCGGTTATGAGAAGGGAGCATTTGCCGGTGCCAATAAAAGAAAGCTTGGTTGGTTTGAGCGTGCCTCAGGCGGGAGCCTGTTCCTGGATGAGATTTCCGGATTGCCTCCAGCAGTCCAGGCAAAGCTTCTCCGGGTCCTTGAGAACAGGGAGTTTTCCCGCCTGGGTGGTGAGGCGATTCTTACAAGCGATGTTCGACTCATCTGTTCCACCAAACAGAATCTGGAGTCACTGGTGCGAAACGGGAAGTTCCGGGAAGATCTCTATTATCGGATTCACGTCGTGGATATCGAAGTGCCACCATTACGGGATCATACCGAGGATATTCCCCTGCTTGCGCAGCATTTTCTTGAAAGGAAGGCCCTCTTGTGCAACAAGCAGGTCGACGGTTTCTCTGACCAGGCCATGAAGGAGCTGATGGCCTATGCATGGCCAGGCAATGTGCGCGAACTTGAAAATGTGGTTGAACGGGCTGTCGTACTGGCAGAGACTCCCATAATCGACCGCCTCCCCTTTACTCTGGCAGGGCCTCAGGCTGTGCAGGAGGGACGGGACCTGCTTAACGACTGGTTGGCCAAGCTCCCCCCTACCGGTATTGATGCAGAGGCCCTGGTTGCCGATTTTGAAAAAAGCCTTCTGTTGCTTGCCTTGAAGCATGCCGGGGGTGTGAAGGCAAAGGCGGGACGCTGGCTTGGTTTTGGTGAGCGCGCCAAGGACAAGATGCGATATCTGTGTGATAAGTATGATGTCCATCCACAGGAGGAGCAGCAGGGGTGAAATGCTATCTTTTACTGATATTGGTTTTGCTTACGCCCGTCCATGCATGGGCCGAAGAACAGGATTATCTTTATTATCGTGATGTCAATGTGCCCGCCTATCAGACCTTGCGCGAGTTCTTTGATTTACCCAATCGACCGGGTCGTTATGAGGTAACCCTTGTATCCGATGCCTTCGGACCCCTGACTTTCAGCATCTTTCGTGTTTATCATGAAAAGGAAGTGCTTCTGAAGCGTTCCCGCAGTTACAAAATCCGTGATCATGAGTTCCAGGTTGCCTTCCCCAATCCACATGGCGACCGTGATCTGATCGTTGAAATAGCCAATTCCAATCCGGCCAAGTCTGCCAAGGTGTCCGTATACGTCGTAGAACTTCCCTGACTTGAATTACGGGTGACGTGACCCGATATAACTCATAACTTCAGGCAAAAGGAGAAAACGCGTGGATTTTAACCGAATGACCCAGAAGGTCCGTGAGGCTATAAGTGGGGCACAAAACCTGGCCGTACGCCTTAGTCACCAGGAAGTGGATGGTGAACACCTTCTTGCTGCCTTGTTGCAGGATCAGGAGGGTCTTGCTCCGAGGTTGCTTGAGCACATGGGTGTTTCTATCGATGAGGTGCTGAACAGGCTTGACCAGGAGCTGGGAAGACGTCCCAAGGTCAGTGGTGGTTCCATGGAGGCTGGGAAGGTCTACATCACCCAGCGTTTAAACAGGTTGCTGTTAAAAGCCCAGGACGAGGCCGGCCGCCTGAAGGATGAGTACGTCTCGGTGGAACATCTGCTTCTTGCCTTCATTGATGAGGGAACGGGCACCGTAAGTGGCCGTATCCTCAAGGAGGCAGGGGTTACCCGAGACAGTTTTCTCAAGGCGTTGACCGATGTGCGGGGACACCAGAGGGTGACATCCGATCAGCCTGAAGCCAGCTATGAGGCATTGAAGAAATATGGCACCGATCTTGTGGAGATGGCACGCGCCGGCAAACTTGACCCCGTCATCGGGAGAGATGATGAAATCCGCAGTGTCATTCGCATTCTCTCGCGCAAGACAAAAAACAACCCGGTACTGATCGGTGAGGCGGGTGTCGGCAAGACAGCCATAGCTGAGGGACTGGCTCAGCGTATCCTGAAGGGGGATGTGCCGGAAGGGCTGAAAAACCGGACAATATTTTCGCTGGATATGACTGCGTTGATGGCCGGCGCCAAGTATCGGGGGGAATTTGAAGAACGACTCAAGGCGGTACTAAAGGAGATCAGGGAGTCGGAAGGTCGGATTATCCTGTTTATCGACGAACTGCATACCATTGTGGGTGCCGGCAGGACGGAAGGCTCAACGGATGCAGGCAATATGCTCAAACCCATGCTGGCCCGCGGAGAGTTGCACTGCATTGGTGCCACAACCATGGATGAATACCGTCAGTACATCGAAAAGGACAAGGCCCTGGAACGACGCTTTCAACCGGTTATTGTTGAGGCGCCGGACGTTGAAGATACGATTTCCATTCTGAGAGGGCTTAAGGAACGGTTTGAGGTGCATCACGGTGTGCGCATTCAGGACGCGGCGCTGGTAGCGGCGGCCGTTCTTTCCGACCGTTACATTTCCGACCGTTATTTGCCAGACAAGGCCATTGACTTGGTGGACGAGGCTTGCGCATCCATCCGGACGGAAATTGATTCGATGCCTGCCGAACTGGATCAGATCAATCGCAAGGTAATGCGCTTGCAGATTGAGGAAACAGCGTTGAAAAAGGAAAAGGATGAGGCGAGCCGTGAGCGCCTGAGGAACCTCAGGAAGGAGCTGGCGGACCTTAAGACCCAGCTGGATACCATGCGTGCCCAGTGGGAAAGCGAAAAGAAGGCTTTGGCGAGGGTGCAGGAGCTACGGGAGGAGATTGAACGGACACGCCATGAAATTGAGGAAGCGGAAAGAGCCTACGATCTCAATAAGGTGGCCGAGTTGCGCTATGGGACCCTGCCTCAGCTGGAGAAGCAACTTGAAGAAGAACAGAAAAGGATTGCAGACAAGCAGAAAGGTGGTCCCCTGCTGCGGGAAGAGGTGACGGAAGAGGAAATCGCCCAGGTCGTCTCACGATGGACAGGTATTCCCGTCACCCGACTGATGGAAGGTGAACGCCAGAAGCTGTTAAAACTGGACAAGGTGCTGCATGAACGCATTGTCGGTCAGGATGAGGCCATCCAGGCGGCAAGCGATGCCATCTTGCGCGCCCGCGCAGGCATCAAGGATCCGAACAAGCCGATTGGTTCGTTTATCTTCCTCGGTCCCACGGGTGTTGGGAAAACCGAACTGGCCAAGACACTGGCCGCCACACTGTTTGACAGTGAGCACAATATGGTGCGCATTGACATGAGCGAGTACATGGAAAAACACACGGTCAGCCGTTTGGTGGGTGCACCTCCGGGTTACGTTGGTTATGAGGAAGGGGGACAGCTCACGGAGGCCGTTCGTCGCAAGCCATACTGTGTAATTCTGTTTGATGAGATCGAGAAGGCCCATCCGGAGGTGTTCAGCATACTGTTGCAGCTGCTGGATGACGGCCGTCTGACCGATGCCCATGGGCGGACAGTGAACTTCAAGAACACCATCGTCATCATGACCAGCAATATTGGAAGTCCCTATCTGCTGGAGGGTATCGATGAACAGGGTCACATTCGAGAGGATGTGCGCCAGAAAGTTATGGCAGAGCTTCGGAGTCATTTCAGACCCGAGTTCCTCAACCGTGTGGATGACATCATTCTGTTCAAGCCGTTAACTCTTGATGAGATCAGCCAGATTGTAGACTTGTTGATCCGCGATCTCAGTGATCGTCTGGCAGAGCAGAATATACGTCTGGAGCTTACGAACCGTGGCAGGGAGTACATTGCCAAGGCTGGATATGATCCGGTATATGGTGCGCGACCATTGCAGCGTTATATCCAGCACGAACTGGAAACCCGACTTGCCCGACAGATCATTGCAGGGGACATTCCTGCGGGAGCAACTGTGGTGATTGATGCGGTAAATGGTGAACTCAAGACAGAGGTGAAGGTAGCTGCCAGAGCATAAAGGTGTGGCCATTCCCCCGTATGGTGGATTTCTTGCAGCTGTTTCCGGGACTCTAACCAACTTATGGTTGACAACTGAGGCTGGCTTCCGGTAGTAAGCCACCTCTCAAACCAATCCAAGGAGGAGGTTACATGAAGAAAACATTACTGCTTGCTGCTGCAGCCGCGTTTGTCATCGTTGGAGTGAGCGCCACCGATGCCGTTGCTGGCCCCGAATCCAAGTGCAAGGCCTGCCATACCTTTGATAAGGGTGGCAAGAAGAAGACTGGTCCAAATCTGTTCGGCATTGTTGGCCGCAAAATGGGCTCTGTGGAAGGTTTCAAGTATGGAAGCTATCTGAAGGCCCAGAATGAAGCAGGTGCTGTATGGGATGAAGAGAAGCTGCGCGCTTGGGTGTGTGACTCCCAGGGTGTTGCCAAGGCTGCTGGTAAGAAGACCAAGATGCCGAAGCAGAAGAAGTGTGGTGACAAGGCCGATGCCATCATTGCCTTCCTGAAGGGCCTGAAGTAGGTCTTTTTTCTTCCATTTGTGGGGTGGCCTCTGGCCGCCCCTTTTTTTGTTACTGAAGTTGGACCGTGAAACACCTAGCATTCCTTCCATGAGCATCGTCAACCGTCGCGCCCGTCACGACTATCACATCCTGGAGACCTATGAGGCTGGTCTGATTCTCACGGGCTCTGAGGTGAAATCCATTCGAGCTGGTCAGGCGAATCTGGCAGAGGCTCATTGCATTATCCGGAATGGGAAGGTCATCCTGGTTGGCTGTCACATAAGCCCGTACAAACCGGCAGCAAGGCAGAACCCTTCCGACCCGGCCAGAAGCAGGCAGCTTTTGCTGCACAAATCCGAGATCAGCCGGCTGACCGGGAAACTCAAGGAGAGGGGTCTGACCCTTGTACCGCTCAAGCTGTATTTTAACGAGAGAGGTTTCGCCAAGCTTCAGATCGGTCTGGCAAGGGGCAAAAAGCATTACGACAAACGACAGGCCATCAAGGAACGTGATGTGAAGCGTTATCTGGACCGCCATTACAAACTTCGCTAATCATTCGACGGTTGTCCACCAAATCTTCGATGGATTGGCATCCGGTGAACAGGGGTATTATGCTTTCTCAATTGGCCAAACAGGTCGGGAGGTGGATATGGATAACAATATCATGGCACATGTAAAGGATTCGCAGACTTGGTTGCGTTTGTTTTTCATGTTGATGTTTGCGGTGATTTACAGCGTGGCGGAGATTGTCCTGACCGCCGTGGTTATTTTTCAGTTTCTTGTCCGGTTGTTTACCGGCAAGAGCAATGAACGTGTTCTAAGACTGGGAGGCCAGATATCCACGTTCATCTATCAGATTCTTAACTATCTTACCTTCAACAGTGAAGAGCGTCCCTATCCATTCGCTGACTGGCCAGCAGCGCCAGTCGGAGAAAAAACCGCTGAGGTTCAGGTTTCCGGGGCCGGAGGAAACGAGGAATCCGCTGAAGCGAGTCAATCACCGGCAGGGGATGAAGACAAGGCAAAAGATTCAGACAAGGGAGAATCCGGAGGCCAGAAGGAATCCTGACGGCAGGATTTCGATTATTTTGACATCGTGGCGGAGCTTCTCCACTGGCATTATGCCACGCTGTTGTAGGCGAGAAATCAAAACGGCAGCTCTTCTCCTGATGCTTCCGGTGATTCAGGCATGTGGCCCGAATGATACCGGAATATCGCTGGCCGGAGACTGGGTTGCCGACATTGTCTCTGAGAATGGTGACCAGATGCCGGACATGATGGTACTTTCCCCGGATCATCGATATCTCTATCAAAGCCTGGAAACCAACGAGAACCTACTCAGCCCTTCCCTGGCCAGAATGGATCTTCGTACGGGCAGGCGCGACCTTTTGATCCATGGCATGGCAAGGGCGGATGGCCTCAAGATGGCCCCGGATGGAAGCTTGTGGCTTGGGGAGGAATGGCAAGACGGGCTGGTGTGGCGGATTGAATCTCCAGAAAAACTTCCCCCCGGGCAACGGGTTGACCGTCAACGACTGAAAAGCAGCCATTCTAGTATTCAGCCTGTTCCGGCTGCGGGCAGATTTGCCCACGAGGGCCTGGCTTTTTCAAAGGATGGCCGCTATCTCTACCTTGCTGATGAATGGAAGGAAGGGTGCCTGTATCGTTATGAATTGAGTTCGGGAGCACTGCAGGTTTTTCACAGCAAACAAGGCTGGTTGACCATTGAAAGGCCTCATGCAGCCAGGGTTGAGTCCGAAAAGCTGCATGGACGGATGTTTCTGCGAATCGAGGATATGGAACGTCTGCCTGACGGACGGATTCTGATGTCTGAAACCGGAAGCGCGGAATCTCCAGGCAAGATCCTTGTCCTGAAAGATGGCTATCCCGGAGCGGAAGTAGGCGTGTATCTCAAGCATGAACGTCTTCGTCATCCCGACAATCTTGAATGGGATAATGTCCACTCCTGGTTGTGGATTACGGATGACAGCGACCCATCCATCCTCTGGATATGGGATGGCAGGAACCTGCGTGAGGTCGCCAGGCATGATTCGGCCGAGATCACGGGTGTCGAGTCTGCATCGGATGGAAGCATCTACATCAACTTGCAACACCACCGGTTTGCCCAGGATCTTACCTTGCGGTTGAGAAAAAAATAATGGAGGCATGGCTGCAGATCGTCATCCGACAAACCATCCTTTACAGCCTGCCGGTTATTCTTTCCCTGTCGGTTGTTGGTGGTATCGAGGCCATACGCCAGCCGGCCGAAAAGCGTCCGACCCAGCTCTTTTCTCCCCTCCGATGGGGAGGGTTTTGGTGGCCTCTCGCAGCCTCAATCGCCATGCATCGTGCTGTTATCATCGCCATTCCCAGACCGGTTTCAGCCGGAATAAGGCCTGCGATGATGCGATTCCTCGGTCATGTCATCCTGGCCATCATTGGCTGGATACTGTACATGTGGGCGATTGGATTTCGACCTCCGGCAGGTATCCCCCCCCTGCATTTTTGGTGGGCCAAGGTCCTGATGTACTTCAATCTTTGCATGCTGGCGATGCATCTTCTTCCACTCCCCGGCATGGTGGCGGGTGAATGGTTCAGGTCTTCCAGGGCAGGCGTATATTTGCCCCTGTGGTGGGAAAAATATGATGTGTGGCTTTTTACACTGCTGGCAGCGAGCCCCATCCTGGATCTCTTCCTTGGAAGGTTCTTTATTTATCCGCTTTACGAGCCATTGGCCAGCATGGCTGATCGCGTATGGCACTAGCGCCAGGCAATTCGCCTGGCCACAACCTCACCGATCACGACAATGCTTGGGGATTTGGCTTCTAGTTTCAGGGACGCGGCATCATCCAGTGTTCCGGTGACAATTTCTTCATCCGGAAGTGTTGCCGCATGAATAATGGCTACGGGGGTCTTGGCTGCCATTCCGGATGCTAGCAATTGGGCGGCGATATGCGGCATGGATTTGGCCCCCATGTAAAGTACGATGACCGGAAAGGCCGCAACCAGTGAGGGCCAGTTGATCCGGCTTTTTGTTCCCGCCTCGTGACCTGTGAGGAAGGCGAGAGAACTGTTGACGGTTCGATCGGATAACGGGATGCCGGCCATTGCCGGAGCTGCCAGCCCCGACGTGATACCCGGGATGATGCGAAACGGGATCCGGGCCGATGCCAGGGCTCGTATTTCCTCCCCCCCCCGACCGAAGATAAAAGGATCGCCCCCTTTAAGCCGTACGATACGGTTTCCCAGCTTTGCCAGGTCGATCATCTTTTTGCAAATATCCTGCTGGCTGGCGGACGGTCTTCCACCGCGCTTGCCGGCAAAGACACGAGAGGCATCGGCAGCCCCCATGGCAAGTACGGCTTCGGATACCAGGGCATCGTGAATGATCACATCACAGTCAGCCAGCAGCTTCCGGGCTGCAATGGTCACCAGATCCGGGTCGCCCGGGCCCGCACCAATCAGGGCCACTTCCCCTGGCTGCAGGGGATCAGAGAGCTTCATTTTTTTCGCGGAACTGCCGTGCCAGAAGAGCAACAAATTCCTCATCGGCAGCCAGTGGTTCGCCAACGGTGATTTCCATCCCTTTCTTTCGGTACTGCTCGGAGATATCGATGATCCTGCCGTAGCTCTTGCCCGGGAAAATAAGTGCCGGCTGCAGGGCAACCGGATGGGCGCCTTCCTGCCTTAACAATTTCAGAACATCATCCACATCTGGTGATCCGTGGACGGCAGCGATCGAGGGCAGACGTAATCGCCGGCTGTGCTTGTAAAGAGCGGCAATGAAGGCTTCCATGCCCGTAAAACGGTAGGGGGCCAGCATTACGGCACGGGCCCTGGTATCCAGGTTCTTGGCCCTGGCCGTTAGCATCGTGGCAATTTCATCGGCAAGATGGTTCAGAGCGGGGAGAAGACGCCATCCGGCACGTTTGGCCATTATACGGACATCCCGAGTCACGTGTTTTCCTTCACCCAGGAAAAGGGGAAGCACCCTTCCTCCTGTTGGGAGATCCTCCTCATCCAGAAAATGGATGCGTACATCCTCATCAAGCTCACGTGCAAGCCCGGATGCCAGTCTTATGGCTGCCTGCCTGTAGCCCCCATCCGGAGAAGCATGGGCCAGAAGGATATTCAAAACTCGACCCCCTGTTCTGCCTTGATGCCCTGGTCAAAGGCGTGTTTGACCTTTCGCATCTCTGTGACGGTGTCCGCAAGCTCGATAACTTCAGGCGGCGCATTTCTCCCGGTCAGGACGATGTGCATCCAGCCCGGTTTTTCACTGCGTATAAAATCGGCAATCTCCTGCCCCGTGATCCAGCCATAACTGGAACAGTAGCTGATCTCGTCAAACACGAGCATGTCAAATTGATGTGACCTTACCTTTGTTTTGCATAATTCCCAGATCCTGCGACTGGTCATTAGGTCCTGTTCCGGATTTTTCGTGTCCCAGGTAAAGCCGTCACCCAGGGCGTGCCATTCAATGTTCTCAAAATAGCTGGCGGCCTTCTGTTCACCGGTTAGCCACTTTCCCTTGATAAACTGAATCACGCAGACCTTCATTCCCCACCCAGCAGCCCGAAAGACCATGCCAAAGGCAGAGGAGGACTTGCCCTTGCCATCACCGGTATGCACGAGAATGCGTCCTTTTCGCCTTTCACGCTGTTTCATTTAAACCTCATAGGAAGGCAGCAAAACCGCACGGCCGTTTGTATCGGACAGCCTTGAAAGCGGGGTTTGAAAGAGTTCCTCCAGTGTTTTCTCGGTAAGCATAACATCAGCCGGCCCAAATGTTGCCTGCCCCTTATCCGAAATAAGGATTACCTCATCGGCGATGGCGCATGCCTGTTGCACGTCATGAAGTACGGCCAGTATCGCCTTGCCGGCCTGGGCATAATGTTTCATGAGTGCAAGCCAGCTAACCTGGTGCTTCAGGTCGAGGTGTGCAACCGGCTCATCCAGCAGCCACAATGGCGTATTGCGAAGCAAGGTGGCGGCCAGTTCGGTTCGCTGGCGTTCTCCCGCAGAAAGCTCAGCCAGCCTGCGTTTCAAGAGATGCCCGATTTCCAGCAGGTGGCAGATATCCTCCATGTCATGGCCGGCCAACTCCCCCAGACCGCGCTCGAGGGCAAGTTCGAGTCGCTGATGGACGGTCAGGCCAAATTCAGTCGGTGGCATATCTCCCTGCCAGGCCATCAGACGGGAAATGTCACGCCGAGAAAACCGCTCAAGCGGTCGACCGTTCAATTGTATAAAGCCCGAGTTGATGGGCAGAAGACCAAGCAGGGCCAGCAGAAGACTGGACTTGCCACTGCCATTCGGGCCCATGATGACGGTGATTTGTCCCGGATTTATGGAAAAGCTCAGATCACGGATGAGCCGACGATGACCCCGAATGAGGGAAAGGTGTTCAACCGTGATCACATTCATGACCTTTTTAGCAACAACCACAGAAATATGGGTACACCAATGATGGCCGTTAGCACACCCACGGGTAACTCCGCCGGTGCAATGATCGTTCTGGCCGCGGTATCAGCCAGCATCAGGAGGATACCACCGGCCAGGGCTGAGGTGGGTAACAGTTGGCGGTGCCTGGGGCCAAAAAGCAGACGCATGGCATGGGGAATAACCAGTCCGATAAATCCAATGGTGCCGGCGGCGGTCACAGCCACGGCGGTGACCGTTGAAGCCAGAATGAGCAACTGCCAGCGTAACCTTGACACCTGGATTCCCAGCGCCATGGCATGCCTCTCGCCCAGAAGCAGTGCGTCCTGCGCATGTGAGAGCAGATAGCCTGCGATCAGGGCAAGGGCCCAGACTGACGCCAGGAGAGCAGGATTGACCGATTGGGATGACAAGTCGCCCATCATCCAGGTTAAAGCCGTTCCGACCTTCCGGATAGGTAAGAGGGCCAGTAGCAGGGAGACAAAGGCTCCCCAGAAGGCAGCCATGACGACACCGGCCAGAAGCAGCCGATTGGGCCCAAGGTGCGAAAACAGCAATACCAGTGCGATGCCAAGCCATGCCCCGCAGAATGCCCCTATCGGCATTGACAGGACAGATACTGGAAACATCAGCGCCAGGATGGCACCCGTTGCTGCACTGCCAGAGACTCCGAGGATATAGGGTTCAGCGAGAGCATTGCTCAGCAGGACCTGGAACCAGGCACCGGCCAGGGCCAGAAGGCCGCCGACAAGAAAGGCCGTGAACACCCGGGGCCAGCGGAGTTCCCAGAGTATGGTTTTCTCCAGCTCGCCAGATGTTGCAAGGGGGTTCAGCCATTCACCGCCAGCACCAAGTGCAATGAAAAAAGATAGCAGCAGGGCTGTCAGAAAAATGGCCGCCTTCATGGCTGGACCGCCATCTGCGAGCGCAATTGCTCAATGCCGTCAATCAGCCTTGGGCCCGGGCGGTGGAACAAATCGGCATCCACGGTGATGACATGAATCCTTTCGCCCAGCCACCGATGCCAGAAGGCTCTGCGTTTGACCACATCCCTGCCTTCGTCTGGAATGATGATGACCTCCGGTTTGGCACGTATCACGGACTCCACGTCGACGCGCATGCTTTCGAGCGGGGTTTCGGCAAAAATGTTTTTTCCTCCGGCATATTGCACCATGTCTGTAATGAAGCTTGCTCCTCCCTCACTCATCAGGGGATCCGGCCAGATTTCATAGAATATGCGGGCAGGTTTTGCGGATCTTCTGCGAAGAGCCTGCAAACGCAGCCGGAGCTGTTCCGCGACAAGGTCCGCACGCTCCTGGTGGCCGGTTCTTTTTCCCAGCATTCGCATATCGGCCAGGATCTCTTTGACCGTGTGAGGGTGGGTTTCAACAATTTGGATTCCCAGCTTGAGCAGTTGACCGACACCCTTGAGCGAACGGGAGCCAACGACAGCCAGGGTGGGTTTCAGCTTGATGGCTGCTTCCAGATAAACCTGTCTGGCATTACCCACTTTGGGCAGGTTTTCTGCTTCGGGTGGGTAATCGCAGTACTCCGATACACCCACAACATCCTTCCCCGCGCCGATAGCGAACAGCATTTCGCATGCATGCGGCGTCAGCGAGAGAATACGCTCACCGGCTTCTGCTGAGGGAACCAGTGCCAGCCAGATGAGCAGAAGAACAACGTGCTTCATAGATGCCCAAACCGCAAGCGGAAACGATACTCACCACCCTGAATGGGAAAGGGTTGAGCGCGTTCCACAGTCTGCACTGCGGCCCGGTCCAGAATGGCATACCCCGATCCGGCCAGAACCATGATCTGATCCGCCTTGCCTTCACCGTTCAGGCTGAAACCAATCTCTACTTCACCTTCAATGCCTCGTCGACGGGCACTGGGGGGATAAAACTTGTGCGCCTCCAGAGATCTTCGTACAAGCTCACGTCGGTGTCGCAAGTCGCTTCCATGGGTGTTGATCAGATGGCGGGCCTCGCGATGTGACCCGGTCGCCACGGGTTTGACGGGCGGACCACCGGCCATTCGAACGGGAGGATCCGATCTGGATATTGTCTTCCGGGATGGATGGTCCGCACGCCTTATTTTAACCGCCTCTGGTTTCCTTGCGGACGCATGCCTTGTATGGGTCTTTCTGGGCAACGCTTTCTTTTGTCCGGTCCCGTTCCCCGATGAGGAAAGCAGCTCCAGAGTGACTGCATCGCTGTGTTGTTTTGTGCCCGGATGGGCCATGATATTCCAGAAACAGGATAAGATCAGGCCGTGGAGGGCTAGGCTCACCCCAAGCCACGGCCAGATCCTTATCGGTCTAGAACGTATAGCTTACTCCTGCCCGGAAACTGAGTTCCGGCGATGGGTAAAAATTGTCCGAGGCTGGTACGAAGGGAGGAAAGCCCGGCGAAAACACTCCAAACGAGCTGTACTTCCTGTTGGTCAGGTTGTCCAGACGGGCAAAAATTTCAACATTCCGCCATTGGTAACTGGTGACGGCGTCAATGGTGAGGTAAGAGGGAAGAGGGGGGCGTTGATTTGCCTGATCACTGATGAGGAAAGACTCGCCAACATAGGTCACCCTGAGCATGGTGCTCAGGGACTTCCACCAGTTGGCCTTCCAGTTTATCCCCACCCTGTTCGTTGGTACGGCCGGAATATGCTTGCCGGCAAACGTGCCTCCGCGGAACTTGGCCAGGGTGTAGGTGTAATTGCCGGATAACTGCAGCCAGTCATGTATATGCCAGGAGGCACTGAGCATCGCAACGTCGTGGCGGGTTTTATCCTTGTAATTCTCGTTGGCGAACGTGAGGGGGTTGAAAAAGATTTCCTGGTCCAGATCTGCCCTGTTGAAGGATGCTTCTATCCACGCCCTATCCAGCAAGTAACGAATCGAGGCTCCGTAGTGACGACCAGTCTGGGGCAGAAGGGCCGTATTTACCGTGCCGGTGAAGAAATTGAAACGTTCATCCAGCAGGGGAAAACGTAAAGATCGGGCAGCGTTCAGACGCAGACGAAGGGTGTCGGTCAGTGCCAGCGATGTCCCTGCCTCCCAGGCTGTACGGGTATGTGAAACCGAACGTATGGCAGTTTGTGAGAAGATGTCCTCGACTTTTTCTGACCGGATACCCCCCGAAAAATCCCAGCGCCGGCCCTTGCCAGCCTCAAGCAAGGTGTAATAGCCGGTCCGGTTCCGATCGAACAACGTGGTGGTTACGGCCCCACCGAAATCGAAGCTCCCATCCCCACGATCGATATCCGCGCCTGCGGTAATGCGAATCGGCAGGCTTGTTCGAAGGTCCAGGTTCAATCTAGGTCGAAGGGATCGGGTTCGTTGTACAAAGTCACTTGTGGAGCCGAAGCTGACAAATTCAGAATGCACATCGCGTTTTCGCATTCCGCCGGCGATATCCACCTCAAGACCAAACTCGGAAATCCAGTTCAGGCCGGCATCCACAAAGCCATCCCGGGTACGGCTGAAATCCCGGGGGTTGTTGGTCTGCCGACGATTGGCTGCGACCTGGGCCAATGTCAGTGAACCCGGAAGACCTGCGCGGTCCTGATGCTGATTCCCGCTGACCCTGAAACTCAGGCCTGCGGGGAGATCTGCTTCAGCCCGCGCGCCACCGTCAAACCGCTCAAAGGTGCTGTTGTCCCTGTAACCATCTGTACTCAGGCCCGAGAAATTGGCCTCTGCACGCATCCTTCCGGAATCCGCACCCAGCCTGCCGCTGGTGGAAAATGTGCCGAAGCTGCCACCATCCAGCCGAATTTTGCCGCCGGATTCCGGAATTCGGGTGATGATGTTAATGGCGCCGCCTACGGCTCCGTCGCCGAAAAGCACCGAGGATGCGCCGTGAATAATTTCAATACGCTCAATCTGATCAACCGGTATCTGAGTCCAGTCCACTCCGGAAAGATCAGGACTGTTAACCCTTCTGCCGTCAATAAGCACCACCAGATTTGCTGGAGAGCTCTCACCGAACCCTCCCAGGTCAACCTGCGATTTTGCTCCGATTCCTGAGCTGTCACGTACAATAATATTGGCTTCTCCCCTGAGCAGATCCACAACATTTTCCGCATGGGATGATTCAATCGCCTCATGGGTCAGGATAGTGACTGGTTTAGAGGATGTTTCGGAGGTTGTCCGGGGGGATGTTGACACGTCAATGGTTCCCAGGTCCTCAGCTTGGATCCGGAGTGGTGTGCCGAAGATGATCACTACCGAAAGGCATATACCGAAAACGTTTAGAGATGGGTGGATAGTCTTTGGATGTTTCATACGATTCTCCCTGCGCCCGCCGCGCATGTTTGATGGATTTGATGAACAGGACTGGGCTGCAATGGAGAAATGTTCGCGATCTTGCAAGAAGGCAAGTCCAGGCGACACACCTCCCACCGAGGCTTCATCCCGTTTGAGTCTCATCAGAGCTCAAGTGCCTGGGCCGGTCTCCTGGCTTGCCTTCAACCTCCTCCAGCCACCTTCCCGTGCTCGTGCACAGTGGCATCCGGCTGGATTTGTCGGGCTCACAGTTGCGGGGGCAGCGCCGGACTTGGAATCAATCTCTGTTTCTTCCTCACCGGTCTTCCCGTTTCACCCCTGACGCTGATAACGTGCGGGGCACCCATAGCGAAACGGACTGTATAATGAGCTGCGGGCTCTGGCAAGATCCGAACGCGTGGTGAACTAACATTAAAGCCGGGGTCTCCAGCCGCCATACCCGTATCCCGAAACGGTATCCGTTGTTACAAACTGGGCGGATGGAGATCTGGTGAGCCAACTCACAGTGCATGAATACACCGTTTCTGTATAGTTCTGTCCTTATCTTTGGAGAGGTGGATCACAACGTCATGAGCGCTCAAAAGTTTCCCCAGGACGCCCCCGTTTCAGGTGAACTCGGTCTGGATGATTCAGCAGGTAGCCTGAACATGGTCTGGATTGCCATCGCACTTGCGACGGTCTTTTGGTTCTTTGAACCCGTCGTTTATTCCTTTGTGCTTTCGGACGGTTCTTTTATCAGGCACTGGTTGCAGCCGGATCAGGAACAGGTTCAGATGCGAACGGCCATCGTTGCGCTTCTTCTCCTGTTTGGCATCTACGCACAGGTGATGATCGCTCGTCAAAGGCAGGCCTACGAACGCCTTAAAAACAAAAGCAACTTGTTGCGCCTTGTTGTGGATAATGCTCATGATGCCTTCTTTTCCATCGATGCAAAGGGAAAGATCATCGATTGGAACCCAACCGCAGAGAAAATGTTTGGCTGGTCGAGAGATGAGGCCATGGGCAGGGAACTTGTCAACACCATTATTTCCCCGGGTGACCGCGAGGCGTTCTCCAAGGAGCTGAAAGCCTTTTCCGGGTCAAGTCAGGCCAGGTTCCTGAACACACAGTATGAAACCTCCCTCTGGCATCGGGAGGGATATGAGTTTCCGGCGGAGATATCGATCGTTCCCCTTGCCATCGGGAATACCTATATTTTCAATGGCTTTGCCCGTGATATCAGTGAGCGGAAGCTGGCGGAAGAACGGTTGAAGCATCTGGCCCACCATGACTCCCTTACGGGTCTGCCGAATCGCCAGAGTTTTAACAATCTGCTGTTACAGGAGATCGGTATCGCCCGCCATCATCGGCAGAGGCTGGCGGTGATGTTTCTGGACCTGGACCATTTCAAGGCCATCAATGATTCGCTGGGGCATGATGCGGGAGATCAGCTGTTGTGCGAGACGGCCAAACGACTGCAGGATTGCATTCGGGATTCGGATACGATTGCCCGCATTGGCGGTGATGAGTTTGTTTTCATTCTCCCCAATGTCCACGGCACCGAGGCCCCCACGCGTATTTGCAAGCGCATTCTGAACACCCTAACCAGGGCCTTTTACATCAATAATCAGGAATGTTTTGTCGGCGCCAGCATTGGTATCAGCATGTATCCCGAAGATGGTGATTCGGTGGAGACTCTTGAAAAACACGCCGATATCGCCATGTACCGTGCCAAGGCAGCCGGGAAAAATGGTTTCAAGTTTTACAAACCTGATATGAGCAAGTATGTGGTCAAGCGCATGAAAATGGAGCGGGCCTTACGCCATGCGCTTGACCGGGAGCAGTTGCAGGTTCTCTATCAACCCCAGATTGAGATCGGTACCGGTGAGGTTGCCGGTCTCGAAAGCCTGGTTCGGTGGCAGCATCCGGAGATGGGGACCATCATGCCGGATGAGTTCATCGGGTATGCCGAAGATAGCGGTCTGATCCTGCCATTGGGTGAATATGTGCTGCGTACGACATGTGAACAGGGCAAGGCATGGCTGGAGGCCGGTCTGCAAAATTTGCAGCTTGCGGTTAATTTCACACCACGCCAGTTTGCCGACAAGGGTCTGGTACGGATGGTCGAGAAGATTTTGAGTGAGAGCGGTCTTCCCCCGAACCGGCTTGAGGTGGAAATCACGGAAGGCAGCGCCATGAAAGATGTCGAGAGAAGCCGGAATGTGCTTCATGCGCTTCAGCGCCTTGGTGTCAATGCCGCCATAGATGATTTTGGTACCGGATTTTCCTCGCTGGGCTATCTGAAGAATTTTCCGATCACGGCCTTGAAGATCGATCGGACATTCATTGCCGGTGTCACGCACGATCAGAAGGATGCGGCCATTGTCACAACCATCATTGAAATGGCCCACAATCTGGGTCTTAAGGTCATCGCTGAGGGGGTGGAGACCGATGAGCAACTGGCTTTCTTGCAGAAACATGGATGTGATGTTGGCCAGGGATACTTGTTCAGTGTTCCCCTGACACCGGAAGAGGTGCCCGATTTTCTTTCCGGTTGACCTTGACAAGAAAGACGTGAGCGGAAGGGAGGGCGATCTTGCCTGAAGGAATTGATATGAACAGTCTGGCCTCAGATTATCTGCTGCCCTGGGGGATCAATCTGATGTTCGCCCTCATGATCTTTGTGGTGGGGCGAGTCATTGCCAGGGCACTCATTCAACTGGTCCGGAAGCTGCTGGACAGGGCCGGGATGGATGCCATCCTCGTAAATTTTATCAGCAACATTGTCAATGCTCTTCTGCTGCTCTTTATCATCATTGCCGCCCTTGATCAGTTGGGTGTGGATACGACCTCTCTCATTGCAATCCTGGGGGCTGCTGGACTGGCTGTCGGTCTGTCGCTGCAGGGATCGCTCCAGAATTTTGCGGCCGGTGTCATGCTGATCCTCTTCCGCCCATTCAAGACAGGGGATTTCATCGAGGCAGGTGGCACAAACGGGATCGTCGAACAAATCAATATTTTCAGTACCACCATGCGAACACCGGACAACATGGAAATTATTGTGCCAAATGGTGAAATCTATGGTGGAACAATCACCAACTTCTCAGCCAGGGACACGCGGCGCATTGATATGGTGTTTGGTATTGGTTACGGGGATGATCTTCGCAAGGCAAGGCGAATCATTCAGGGTATTCTGGATGCAGACGACCGTATCCTGAAGGAACCGGCCGCTCAGGTTGTCGTGGCGGAACTGGCCGACAGCAGTGTCAACTTCAGCGTTCGGCCCTGGGTGAAGAGCGGGGATTTCTGGGCCGTGAAGTGTGATCTGAACGAGCGGATCAAGCTTGCGTTTGATGAAAACAACATCTCCATTCCGTATCCGCAGATGGACGTACATTTGAACAAGGGTTAATCATGCCGGGAAGTCCGGCCAACGGTTTACTGGCCGTTTTTTGCGGACATCGTTTATGGTTGAAAGTTCTTGTCAGGCAAGGTTTTCTGAATAGTAAACAATCGAGTGGTCATGGCAGGGGTCGGTATGACCATCCCTGTCAGTGATGCGCACTGCCTCACCGTGATGATCATAACCAAAGATCAGTTCAGGCGGCAGTCTGGTCACCGGATCGTCCCCATTGACATAACGTACGTGTTTTTTGGCCTTGAAGACCTGATGGATGTGGGAGCCAACCCTGGGTTCACCAAAGGTAACGACTGCCTCGAAGGGGAATCTCATGCCAGCCAGGGTCGCCATGGCCCCCCCAAGGCTGTGCCCCGTGACCCAGATGGGAATACTGCCGACTGCCGCATCAAGCTCTGGGGAAATCAGGCCCCACAATTTGTTAATTTCACCGAGAAAACCGGAGTGAACCTGCACATCATCCGGATGATCAAAACGGGTCTTCTTGAATATCAAGTCAGCCAGAACATCGTTGTTGAGGAAAAGCAGGCTCTTCTGATCAAGAGTCAGCTTATGAATACACACGATGCGAAACCTGCGAAAGATGCCAAGCCTGCGCTTCTTGGGTAAGACATGATCTTCCAGTGGTTGTGAACCCCGAAATGAAAGGATCGCCCTGTCATCCCATAACACCATAAATGCCTGGGCCCCGTCCTTTTCGAGGAAAGCGATTCTTTCGGCCTTGAAGGGTTCCATAAGTTCATGAATGGTCGCCTCGTCGAAGTATGCCAGGTGGGCCATATTGGCCAGCAACCAGGGCAGATTCGATTCCCACAGTTTCCTGTGGTCTGTTTCTCCGCATTCCATCAGAAGAGGCGTGAATTTCTGGGGGGAAATACGGCCGTGAAGGATTTGCTCATGATGCCCCTCCAGTTGCCTCACCAGCCGTTCATGGAGTAATGATCCAGTAATCTGGCGCGCGGTACAGGATTCGAACCTGTGACCTCAGCCTTCGGAGGGCTGCGCTCTATCCAGCTGAGCTAACCGCGCGTGAGGTTCGCGGCAAGCATAGAAATGCAGCGCAATTTAGGCAATGCCTGAACTAGCGATCGAGTTCCACACCGACGATTCGTGATACACCCGGTTCCGGCATGGAAACACCGATCAGGTGGTCGGCGAGCTGCATACTGATCTTGTTATGAGTCACATTGATAAACTGAACATCGGTTGCCAGCTCACGCATCAGTTCTCCAAAGCGGCCGACATTGGCATCGTCGAGCGGGGCATCCACCTCGTCCAGAATACAGAATGGTGCCGGTTTCATGCGGAAAATGGAGAAAACCAGGGCGACAGCCGTGAGCGCCTTTTCACCTCCCGAAAGCAGACTCACATCCTGGAGACGCTTGCCGGGGGGTTGAGCGACGACCTCCACGCCGGCCGAAAGCAGATCGTCAGAGCTCAATTGCAGTTCTGCCCGTCCACCTCCGAACAGACGCGGAAAGGTTTCCCTGAAGATGGCGTTGGTGCGTTCGAAGGCTTGCTGGAAACGTTGCCTGGTTGTTCGGTCAATGCGGCTGATGGTATCCGCGAGTGTTTGCAGGCTTGCTTCAAGGTCGGCGGACTGCGCCGCCAGAAATGACTCGCGTTCAGAAGCCTGCTGGAATTCCTCAATCGCCAGCAGATTGACCGGACCGAATCTGGAAAGACGTTCCTCGAGCTTCCCGGCATGCTCCATCACTTCATCCGCATCGGGGATTTCTTCCATGGACTCCAGACGTTGAACAAGTTCTCCGGCTTCCATGTTGCATTGTCTGAGGATGTCGGCAGACAGATCTTCCAGGCGGGTTTGCTCCGCCGTCAGACGAACCTGTATCTGTTGGCTGTGCATGCCTGCCTGTTTGAGTTTTTGACGTGATTTTTGCTGGCGCTGTTCGGTATCCCAGAGTATCTGCTGCAAACGGCTGCCAACCTGGCGTTTTTCATTCAGGTTGAGGTAGGCATCATCAACCTCTTCCGCTGCCTTGCTCAGGGCATCGTCAAGATCCTGGTCCTCATCGTTTGCGGTCAACTCTTCCAGAACCTGTTTGAGATGTTGTTCATCCACGGAGATCTGGGCCCAAAGCCTTTTCCGCTCTTCAGCCAGTTGCTCCATATCCTGCCGGATGGAGGCATGGGCCTGCCGTCGCAGTGCGAGCTCCTGACTGGTTGCCGCCAGGCTGGCACGCTCCCTGGCCAGGATCTGTTCGGCGGTCTGGCGCTTCCGGGTAAGATCCTCCAGCTCCATCTCGGCTACGACAAGGGATTCGGTATCGAATTCCTCCAGGCCGGCCAGGATGCCTTGAGCCTCCTTTTCATCTTCCACAAGTTCATTGTATTCGCTTTGCAGTCTCTCCCGTAATGCCAGCATGTCGGCCAGAGAGGCTCGCAGCCGCACAACATCGGCTTCTGATTCTGACAACTGGCCCCTGGCTTCAATGGCGGTCAGTTGGGCCTTTTCCCACAATTGTTGCTGTCTTGACTGATTTTCCGCTGCCTCCAGGAGTTCCCGTTCGGAACGTTCAACCTGTCTGCTGGCCTTGCCAAGCTCCTGCTCCAGGCTTTGCAGTTGTCGTTTCAGCTTCAACTTGTGGGCTGTGTTCTGTTTCGAAGGGGGGATCAGCCAGCCGTCCCGACCCAGCAGCCAGCCATCCCTGCTGACCACACATTGGCATTGCGGCTGCTTCTTCAGCAAGGCAGGCGCATCGATGATGTTATCGACTACGGCCACGTTGCAGAAAAGCCGGTACAATGGATGGGATTCATCCAGATCCATGGTGTCTGCCAGGCTCATGTTGACCGGTGGGCTTGAGTTTCCCATGAAAATGGCAACAGGTGCCTCCGCAATCTCGGGTGCCAGTGAAGCCAGGGCTGTGGAAGGTGCCTCACCAGCCCAGATGGCATCCGCCGATTCGCCCTTTAGCACCGCGGCGACAGCGAGATCGAACCCGGCCGGCACCTGGAGCTCTTCATCCACCCAGAGAAGTCCCCTGTTGCGAAACAGCTGCCGAAGCTCCTCCTCGATATCGCTGCTGTTCAGCCGGGCGGACAACTCCTGAATTTCCCCTGCGAGATAACGCGCCCTACCTTTATCCTGCTCAAGCTGGATCTCCAGAACGTCCCTGCGTTTGCGGCTCTCTTCCAGGATGGCCAGCTGGTTTTTTCGATGGGTCTCCGCATGTTCCCAGTTCCGCCTGGCCTGTCGCACCTGCTCTTCGAGATGAGCAAGCTGTTCCTCCATTTCGGAGATTTGCCGGAACAGCTGATTCTGCTGTTCACGGATGGATTGCTTGCGGGCGATCAGGCGGTTGAGGGCTGTTTCCGCGAAGCTGTGACGCTTTTCGATGGACTGGGACTCATTTTTCAGTCTCTCGAATCTTGCCAGAGCCTGATCACGAGAATTTCCAAGGTTTTGATATTCCTCCAGCGCGGTTGAGACCTTCTCCTCCATATCATGGAGGTCATGCTCAAGCTGACTTGCATCAAATTCCTCAAGTTGACCGGACAGGTGGTCGTGCTCTTTGGTCACCTGTCTGATCCGCTCCCGATTTTCAGCCAGTCGCTGTTCCAGATTCTTCCGACGCTCTGCGAGCAGACGGCGATGTCCGGCCTGCTGTTCAATCTGTCTCTGAATCTCGGCCTGGCGTAGCTCCGCAGCACGAACCGCATCCTGGGCGGCCTGGATTTCAGCTTCGTAACGAATCATTTCCTGCCGTTTCTCATTCAGCTCGCGTTCAATGGCTGTCTGTTCCTGGGCGGCTTGGGCTTCCACGAGCCTGGCCTTTTCGAGTTCCCTCTCGATTTGACGGCAGCTTTCACTTATCTGTCGGTAACGAAGCCCAAGGCTCGTGGATTTCAACGCTTGCCACTCCTCCTGCAAGGCCTTGAAACGTTCTGCCCTGGATGCCTGTTGCCGAAGGCTGCGGCACTGGGATCGAACTTCTTCAAGAAGGTCCATGACGCGTTCCAGATTTTGTCTCGTGGCATCCATTTTTCGTTCGGTTTCACGACGCCGGGTGCGGTACTTCATGATGCCAGCCGCCTCCTCCAGCATGAGCCGGCGCTCCTCCGGTTTGGCGGTAATCATGCGCGCGATCGAACCCTGTTCCACAACGGCGTAGGCATAGCTGGAAATGCCGGTGTCGAGAAACAGATCGATAACATCCTTCAGGCGAACCATCTTGCCATTGATGTAGGCATCCGATCCCGACTCCCGGCTCATTCTTCTGCGCACACTGATCTCTTCCAGTTCGTGATAGGGAGAGGGAAGCTGGCCGGGCCGGATGGCAAAGGTCAGCTCGACATCACAGAGGGAGACAGGCGGGCGGGTTTCCGATCCCTGAAAGATCAGGTCATCCATGACACTGCCGCGAAGCTGCTTGGCGGAATGCTCGCCAAGGACCCAGCGTATGGCGTCAATGATATTGGACTTGCCACAGCCGTTGGGACCGACCACGGCGGTGATACCATCGCCGAGTTCAATCCTGGTCGGGTCCACAAAGGATTTGAAGCCGGCCATCTCGATGCGTTTCAGTCGCATGTATACCTTCTTTGCTGCCAGAGTAACAGGTAATGCGTGCTCACACAGGCCGTAAATGTTGATGCGACGATCATGTAAAGCACAACCAGTTGTGCGCTGGCTGCCTCAAGAGGGGCTGCGCCGGCCAGCAGCATCCCGACAAAGATGCCCGGCAGATGAACGAGACCCACGACACGGAGGGTATCTATGGGGGGGATCAGGGCCCCCCGGATGCTTGACGTCGTATCCTGGCCGCTATCAATGCGGTCCAGCATCAGGGATACCGTGTTCATGGCATTGGCCACAACCATGCTGGCAAGCGGAATAAGAGCGCGTGTTTCATGACCAATGGCTCCGGTGAGAACCAGCCAGGGGAGGGTGAACACGCAGGCACATACAAGACCCCCCGTTGCCGAACGCCATGCCAGTGCTGTTGATGAATAGTGGCCGGCACTGACACGGGCGGCGATCAGGCATAGCAGAAAGATGATGCCAGCCTGCGCCGCCACATGATTGATACCGAAGATCAGGTCCAATATGGAGGCGACAACCAGCAGTTGCAGAAGGCCCCGCAGTGAACCACCAAGCATGCGCCTGCTCACACCCAGTTTTTCCTTCCAGCTCCACAGTGATGTCAGTGCTATCAGTAACCAGGCAGCCATAAGACCTGAGAGTATATCCGGATCCGGCAGGTTCATGTGGAAACACTTGCCTCGGGACGGTAATTAGGATTCCCTAATACAAACAAGTTTACTGGACCTGGGATGAGTCACAAGCATGAGTTTTGCTCGTGAGCCGCAAGAGAGGGTTTGCTCACGTACCACCTTTTTTCGTTCCGATATCCCCCAGTTTCGAGAAGTCCGCGACGCGCAGCAACAGTTGACGCAGGTTGCTCAGCAGTGCCAGACGATTGTTGCGGATGGCCTCGTCATCCACCATGACCATGACATCGGTAAAGAACCTGTCCACCGGTCCCCGAAGTCCGGCAAGAAGATCAAGCTCCCTTTCGATATTGTTTAGGGGGAGTGCGGCCTCCACAGCCTTCATCGAGGCAAAAAAGGATTTCTCGGTTTCGTATTCAAACAGGGTGATGGTTACCTGCTGTGGGCTTGCATCCTTCTTTTTCAGGATATTGTTTGTGCGCTTGTGCACTTCGGCTACTGCCTGACCCGTTTCTGTCCGGAAAAACTCCAACAGTTTGCGTGCCCTGGCAAGGATTTGGTAAAGCGGCCGGTCCTGACTCGAGCCAAGTGCCGCCTCAATGGCCTGACGGGAATATGATGCCCCCCAGTTCATTCCCAGCAGACGTTCAGTGATAAAATCAAAAACCTTTTGTTTTGTCTCTGTCGATATGGAGATGGTAATCCGTTGCTGATTCCATTGTTTGGCGGATTCTTCGATAACCTCCTTCAGACTCATTTCAACCGGCTGAAATTTTGGCGCCTCGGATGAGGCGGCCTCCACTGTGGACATCAACTCAATGAGGTGAATGGCGGCCCTGCGCAGGGCGAAAGGATCGGCGCTTGCCGTAGGAATACGCCCGATGTGAAAATACCCAAGAAGTTTATCGATATTCTCGGCGATGGCGATGGCGCGCGACTCCGGGTTGCTCCTGCCGGTGTAATGATGCTCGATTGCCCTGGCCACCTCTTCCCTCTCACCGTCCATACGCGCGTAGACGCCACCCATGTATCCCTGCAGTTCCGGAAACTCACCCACAATTCCGGTGGTCAGATCCGACTTGCAAAGGTATGCCGCCCGCTGGGCGATTTCAGGATCAGCTCCCATACGGTGGGCATTGTCCAGGACAAAACCACGCAGACGCCGCACCTGATCGCCGACCATGCCCAGACCTTCCTGAAAGACCACCCCATTGAGTTTTTCCACCCGGTTCTCAAGGGGCTCTTTGGGATCACGATCAAAATAGAAGGCGGCATCGGCAAGCCTGGCATTGACCACGCGCGCATTGCCACTTGCGACCTGCGCCGGATCATCGGATTCGATATTGGCGATAGCATAGAACTGATTTGACAGTGTTTTTTCACCCTTCTCGTAGGCTCTGAAACAGCGCTGATGTTTCTTGAGCACCACACGAATGACCTCTGAAGGCAGACGCAGATAATCCGGCTCAAAACTGCAAGGGACGGGAACCGGCCATTCGGTCAGATCGGTTACCTCTTCCAGCAACTCATCGTCATCGACATAACCCGTTTCAGCCATCTTCAGACGAATGTGCTGCTTCCTTTCTTCGCGGTCAGCCATAACAAACTGCTTGTTCAGCCATCCGAAGGGGTCATCGGCAGGAATTTCACCCGCTGAACCCATGATCCGATGGCCATAACTGACCCTGCCACTCTCTACTCCGGCGTACGTGAAATGGATAATCTCATCTCCCAGCAGGGCCACAATCCAGCGGACGGGTCGGATAAAGGAGTCATCTCGCGCGCCACCGTCACACCATTTCATCCGCTTGGGGGAGGGGATCTTGCGCAGAAGATCCGGCATGGCCTCTGCCAGAATGTCGGCAACGGGTTTGCCCCTGACAACCTTCACGGCCCTGAGATAGCGCCCCTTGTTATCTCCCCGATCTTCCAGGGTGCAATCATCCAGGGTTATGCCAAGCTTTCTGGCAAAGCCTTCCGCTGCTTTGGTCGGGGCTCCATGGGAGTCATATGCAATTCTTTCCGGCGGGCCCCAGATGGTCTCCGTGTGATCCGGCTGCATGACCGGACAGGAAACCGCGTGAAAAAGCAGTCGCCGGGGTGTTACACCGAGACGGACACCTTCCAGTGTCACATTGGCGCTGGAAAGCAATCCGAGAATCGCGTCCATCATGGCTTCGCCCATGCGGGGAGCTACGCCGGCGGGGATTTCCTCGGTGCCGATCTCAATCAAGAGGGGTTTTGGGCTGCTCATGATTGCATTTCAGCGTAGGCGCCAGCCACACCCCTGGCCAGCCCCCGTACGCGTCCGATGAAGCGTTGCCTTTCGGCGACCGATATCGCTCCCCGTGCGTCCAGCAGGTTGAACGCATGGCTGGCATTCATGACTTCTTCGTAAGCGGGGAGTATCAGGCCCGTCTTGATCAGCCGCTGACATTCGCTCTCCGCACGATCGAACTGCTCGTGCAGCCAGCCGGGATCTGACTCGTCAAAGTTGTAGGTTGAAAATTCCACCTCATTACGGTGAAAGACTTCGCCGTAACTGACTTTTTCACCCCGGGCCGTTTCCACCCACGTCAGGTCAAATACATTTTCCACCCCTTGAAGGTACATGGCCAGGCGTTCCAGGCCGTAGGTGATTTCTCCGGGTGTGCGACTGAGCTCAACCCCCCCGACTTGCTGAAAATAGGTAAACTGGGTGATCTCCATGCCGTTAAGCCATACTTCCCAGCCAAGTCCCCAGGCTCCGAGTGTGGGGGATTCCCAGTCATCCTCAACGAAACGGATATCATGCACCCTCGTATTGATACCGATCTCCTGCAGGGAGCCAAGATACTGATCCACAATGTCATCGGGAGCAGGTTTGAGAATCACCTGAAACTGATAGTAATGTTGCAGGCGATTTGGATTCTCGCCATAGCGACCGTCGGCGGGCCGTCGGCACGGCTGGACATAGGCGGTATTCCACGGCCTGCCGTCCAGGGAACGAAGAAAAGTCGCGGGGTGAAAGGTGCCGGCACCCATCGGGCGGTCGTAGGGTTGCTGTACGACACAGCCGCGGCCGGCCCAATAGGTTTGCAGGGTCAGTATGAGGTCCTGGAAGTTCACGCCCGGAAATTCCTCCAATGGGATGGTGGCCGGAAGCCTAACGGCGCTACCCCCTGCTTGCCAGCCTCATTCACAAGAAGGTGGCATGAACACTTTGCGTCCCGTATGTCTTGACCACCACATTTATTTGACTTCCGGTAACAGGCCGTCGACAATCGTAATTGCCCATAGTTGAATGTTGCTGGTCCAGATCAGCAGGGGAGGGTCGGATGTCTGTGAGAACCGGTGGCTGTTTTCGCGTTTTTCTGATTTCAGTTTTGTTTCTGCCATGTGTCATGCTGCTGGGGGCAAAAGAATCCGGCGCCATTGTCGTAACCAGTACTGCGGATTCAACTGCTGTCGGTACGCTGCGCCGGGCACTGATTGATGCGAATCTCGCCGCCGGCCTCGACACCATCACATTCAATATTCCCGGGCCGGGACCACATGTCATTCAATTGCTTAGCCCGTTGCCACAAACCATCGATCCGCTTAGCGATCAGGTGATCATCGATGGCACAACCCAGCCCGGATATGCCGGCACACCGATTATCGTGCTTGACGGGAGTCTGGCCGGACCCGGAGTGGCGGGTGCGGGTGTCAATGGTCTCGACCTCTCGGCCGGCGGCAGTACGGTGCGCGGTCTGGTGATCAGAAACTTCAGCGGTCACGGTATCAATATCGATACGTTTGGAGGCAACACGATTGAGGGAAACCGAATCGAGGCCAACGGCGGGTCAGGGGTGCTTATCTTCAGCTCATCGAACAACCTGATCGGCGGGCTTACCGCCGCTGCGCGCAACGTCATTTCAGGGAATGGTTCCAGTGGAGTGGAAATCCTCGGGCTTTCCGCGACAAACAGGATACAGGGCAACTATCTGGGCACCGATGCAAGCGGCTCTGCAGCAGTACCCAACGGACTCGATGGCATTTTGATCTTTAATTCTTCGGGGAATGTCATCGGCGGCACGGTTGGCGGTGCGCGCAATATTATTTCGGGGAACACCAACAATGGCGTGGAGTTACTTGGTGGTTCTGCAACCGGTAATCTCGTGCAGGGCAATTATATCGGGACCGATGTTACGGGCACGAAATCCGTGCGTAATTCTATTCATGGTGTGTTGATCTTCAATGCCGCTGGTAACACGATTGGAGGCACTGCGCCCGCAGCCCGCAATATTATCTCCGGCAACGGCATCAACGGGCTGGAGATCTTCAGCAATCTGACCGGTCCCAACTCAACGTCGAACCGTATTCAGGGTAATTTCATCGGCACGGACAGAACGGGCACCTTACCCCTTAGCAATGGAGAGGACGGTGTGCTGATCTTCGATTCATCCAGCAATATCGTTGGCGGCACGGCTACAGGCGCCCGCAATATTATTTCAGGGAACGGGGCTCACGGTGTCGAGATCATCGGGACTGCGACCGGACCGGGATCCACATTAAATCTGGTTCAGGGCAACTTTATCGGTACGGATGTATATGGCACCTCCGCTCTGGGCAACAGACTGGACGGAGTGCTTATCTTTGACGCCTCCACCAATACCATTGGCGGGGCAGTTACGGGGGCGAGAAACATCATTTCCGCCAACGGTGCAAATGGTGTGGAGATCTTCAGCAGCGCTACCGGACCGGGTTCCAGTTCAAATCTCGTGCAGGGCAACTTTATCGGTACGGATGTAAGCGGCACCCGGCCGCTGGGCAATAGTCAGCTTGGGGTGGATGTGGCCACTTCTCCCAATAACACGCTTCTGGATAATCTGGTCGCATTTAATCTGGGTGCCAAGACACCTGCTCCTGCTCCTGTCGCCAGCGGTGGTGGAGGATGTCTGGTCTCATCCGATGGCGATTTGGCTTGGCTTGCCCTTCTCCTTTTCCTGCTTCTGGTCGCGATGGGCGTCTCACGAGCGCGTTACCGGTCTTAACCATAGTCGATCGCATCTCCAGCACCTTGCAAAGCAGAAAAGACCATCCTTACCTCATCCGGCGATACGTGGGTTGAGAGATCCGCTCTTTCACCGCTTGATTTCGCGGCCGTTACAGGCTTATGCTTTGGCGGTGAACATTCGATATTCTGTTTTTTCCGGTTCCTGAAGGTCTTCGATACTGGACACGCTTTACATCAAAACATACGGCTGCCAGATGAATGAGTACGATTCAGGACGTATTGCCGTCCTGATGCGGGAGGCTTACGGCTTGCGTCTGGTTTCATCTCCTGAAGATGCCGATGTGATCCTGCTCAATACGTGCTCGGTTCGTGAGAAGGCGGAGGAGAAGGTATATTCGGAGTTGGGGCGCTTCCGCCCCCTGAAACAGGAAAATCCGAATCTTATCATTGGTGTTGGCGGTTGCGTGGCACAGCAGGAAGGTGAACGTATCCAGAGCCGTGCCCCATACGTCGACATCGTCTTTGGTCCCCAGAGCTATCACCGATTGCCGGAACTGGTGAAGGAAATCCGGCGTCACCGGGGACGTCTTTCCCTGACTGAAATGCCGGAAATCGAAAAGTTTGACCATCTTCCAAGGGCCGAGGCCTCTGGGCCATGTGCCTTTGTCACCATCATGGAAGGATGCGACAAGTTCTGTACCTTCTGTGTGGTGCCATATACCCGCGGACCGGAACATTCGCGACCTGTTGATCATATCCTGGCGGAATGCCGCTCACTGGTGGAACGGGGTGTGGTCGAGATCACCCTGCTCGGCCAGAATGTGAACAGTTACAAGGGGATGGATGCAGATGGGAAACCACGGGACCTGGCAAGCCTGCTTGATGCCCTGGCAAGCCTTGATGGCCTGAAACGTCTTCGCTTCACAACCAGTCATCCCCTGGATATGACAGAGAATCTGATTAACGCCTTTGCGGACAACCCCAAGTTGATGCCGTATCTGCACCTTCCTGTTCAGAGTGGTTCGGATCGTGTGCTCAAGCTCATGCACCGCAGTCACCGTCGGGAAGACTACATGCGCATTATTCACAGGCTGCGTGAAGCCTGTCCGAAGATTGCTCTTTCGTCAGATTTTATTGTCGGTTTCCCGCGTGAAACAGAAGAGGATTTTGAACTTACGCTGGATCTGGTGCGCGAGGTTGGTTTTGATTCCGCCTACTGTTTCAAGTACTCGCCAAGACCAGGTACCCCCGCAACCCGCATCAAGGAGACGGTTCCCGAAGACGTCAAGGACAAGCGTCTGCAGCGCCTGTTGGCCCTGATGCGGGAGCAGACCCGTCGAGCTCATGACAGTCTGGTGGGAAGCACCGTTGAAGTGCTGGTGGAGAAACCAAGTCGTCTGAGTGGGGATATGCAGGGCCGCACACC
Source organism: uncultured Zetaproteobacteria bacterium (assembly GCA_964501925.1). Classification (GTDB taxonomy): domain Bacteria; phylum Pseudomonadota; class Zetaproteobacteria; order Mariprofundales; family Mariprofundaceae; genus CAYLYU01. Next base: position 95,180 of record CAZCTM010000004.1, read on the forward strand.
GGACTTCAAGATTGTCCATTTCAAGAGTGGACATCGGCCCGGCCAAATCGTGCCGGTGACCATTACCGCTTCATATGGGCAGTCCCTGCGCGGTGTCGTCGCTACCGGCTGAACATACATGACAGCCAGTCTCAGTTTGCCAGATTTGAGTCCCCAGGTCCTGCAGTCACTTTGCGGAGCGGGCAACCGGGTACTGCACCGGATCGAGAAACACTTCAAGGTGCGTCTGCTCGGTCAGCCGGGGAACTGGCATATCGAAGGGGAGCAAGCAGAGGAGGCGGCCTCGGTGCTTAAGGCGCTGGCTCGACAGGCGAAGGCCGGCCCCCTTGCCGACATGGACATTGAGGGCCTGTTGCGTAACGGTGTGGACCAGGATCATGAAAAGTCATCCTCTGAAGAGGATCTCAAGCTGTACGCAGGTCACAGAATCATTGAGGGAAAGACACGCAATCAGCGCAAGTATCTGAAAACCATTCAGGACAATGTGCTGACCATCGCCATAGGACCTGCAGGTACGGGCAAAACCTATCTGGCGGTTGCCGCGGCGGTTGTGGCTTTACAGTCTCACCAAGTGGAACGCATCATTCTCACGCGCCCGGCGGTTGAGGCCGGTGAGCGGCTGGGCTTTCTGCCCGGAGACATGCAGCAGAAGGTGGATCCTTACCTGCGTCCACTCTACGATGCCCTGACAGACATGCTTGGTGTCGATCGGCTCATGTCCCTGATGGAGGCGGGTCACATCGAGGTCGCCCCACTCGCGTACATGCGTGGCCGTACCTTGAACGATGCCTTCATTATCCTGGACGAGGCCCAGAACACGACCAGGGAACAGATGAAAATGGTTTTGACCAGGCTGGGGTTTGCTTCGAAGATGGTGGTTACAGGTGATATCACCCAGATTGATTTGCCTCGAAAGGAACAAAGCGGACTCCTGCGGGTTCTAGAGGTCATCAGGAATGTCGAGGATGTGGGCATCTGTCGCCTTGCGGGCGCGGATGTGGTCCGCCATCCTCTCGTGGAGCGTATTGTCAGCGCCTATGAGCGGGCCGAAAAGCAAAGCAATGATTGATATCGTCATCGATGATGGGATTTCGGCGGACCTGATTCCCCCTGAAGCCCGGATTAAGTCCGCGGTCAGGCTTGCCTGTTGTGAGGCCGGTCTGGAAGTCGCGGAACCGGATCTTTGCCTGCGATTCTCCGATGATGAGACCGTCCGTGCACTGAACAGGCAGTGGCGTGATAAGGATGAAACCACGGATGTGCTTTCCTTCCCCATACAGGAGGGGCCCGCCTATGACACGGACGCCTACCTGGGGGATATTATTTTTTCCTGGCCGTATGTTCTCCGCTCGGCCCGGGCGCTTGGGATTGACCCTCAGGCGCATGTCCTGCATCTGGCCGTTCATGGCGTGCTCCACCTGCTCGGATTTGATCATGGTTCCGACGAGGATGCCGTACGAATGCAGACCAGAGAGCGACAGGTGATGCATGCGTTGAGTCTGCATGATCCATATGATCCGAGAGGTCTCGGGTGATCGTCCGAACCCGCCCATTCCAGTCCAATTCCGTATATCGGGGAGTCTAACATTTCACAAACGATTGATGCCTGGAAAAAAAGGCTGAGAGCTGCCATTCTGAAATTCCTTCGCCCGGGGAGGGATAGCGAGGAACTCCTGGAACTCATTTCAAGGGCAGAGGCGGTTCAGTCCGAGGAACATCGCCGCATGCTCAAACAGCTCATCGGCTTTGACGAGATCAGGGTACGTGAACTTATGGTCCCCAGATCGGATATCGAGGCGGTGGACATCAAGATGAATCTGGATGAGGTGGCGGAAAGATTTGCTACGGTCGGCTTCTCCCGCATGCCGGCCTACGATACGGATCTCGATCACATCGAGGGAATCATTTATGCAAAGGATGTGTTTATTGCGATCCAGAAACATAGGGATATCAGGATTTCTGATATCCTCCGATCCTGTCTGATGGTGCCGGAATCCCAGAGGCTGCTGGGATTGCTTTCGCAGATGAAGCTCAAGGGAAGCCACATTGCTATCCTGCTTGACGAATATGGTGGAACCGAAGGTCTTGTGACCTTATCCGACCTTCTTGCCGAAATCGTGGGTCCGATCGAAGATGCCGATGATGAAGGTGAGGAAAAGGAATACGAGCGCCTCTCCGATGGGAGCGTAAATGTACTGGCCCGCATGCATGTGGAGGAACTGGAGGATCTTCTGGGTATATCCCTTCCTGAGGGTGACTATGATACGGTGGCAGGCCTTATCCTGAGCCAGTGTGGCCGTATACCCAATCGGGGAGAACGGATTAATGTCAAGGGGCTGACCATGCGCATTATCGAGGCTGAGCCTCAGCGAATTCTGAAGGTGCACGTTGATACGCCAGATTCGAATCTGGAGACGTAGGCGTCAAGAGCTCCGGCATGAACCCTTGCCATGGTGGCGCTTGGGCGCTGCCATCGTGCTGGGATCCTTCATGCCATACGCATTTTCCCCGTTCGACTTCAAGTTCCTGGCCGTTTTCTGCCTTGCTGCCTGGCTACCGCTGTTTCTGCGCGGATATGCCTTTATGGTTGGCCTTGCCTTTGGTCTCGGATGGTTTGGTTTCGGTGGGTGGTGGCTAATCGGAACCTTCCATCAGTATGGACCGGTTTCATATCCCGTGGCGGCTTTGGCAGTGCTGCTGATTGGCCTGGGACTCGCTGTCTTTACCGGCATCTGGGCCTGGCTTTGCCGGTATTTTGCCCACAGTGACGCATCATTGCTTATCTGGTTTCCCTCACTGGCGGTCTGTATCGAATGGTTGCGGGGTTGGCTGTTCAGTGGCCTGCCCTGGACGACCCTGGGAAACCTTCTGCTGGATACACCGGCCGTGGGGTGGGCCGCCTACACCGGTGTTTATGGCGCTGCCTTTATCCCTGCCTTCCTGGCGGCATCCATCTATCTGGTTCTCAGGAAGAACAGTCTGCATTGGGGCCTGTTCGGTCTTGCCCTATCCGCTTTTCTCGTCGGTCTGGCGCCATCCCCCTTTCAGGCGCATGGTGAAAAGCATACGGCTGCCCTGATCCAGGGCAACATTCCCCAGGATGTCAAATGGGATGCGGATTTTCTTGGTGAAACAATGCAGCGTTATACGCAGGCGTCGGAAATGGCGGCGGAGCATGCCGACATCCTTGTCTGGCCGGAAGCGGCCGTACCTTTCTTTCTTTCCAAGGTACCCGCATGGGAAGAATGGTTGAGGTTGCATATGCAGTCCTGGTCAGTACCGGTCCTCTTTGGTGGGTTAAAGCTTACCGGTAACGAAGGTCAGGCACAGAATGGCATGTATCTCTCCCTACCGGGTTCGGGATGGCAGGATTTTGTCGGCAAACATCATCTGGTTCCCTTTGGTGAATACGTCCCTTCCTGGATTCCTTTTCTGAGGAAACTGGTTGTGGGCATTGCTGATTTTCAGCCAGCCAATGATCCGGGTGTTCTGGAGCTTGGAGAGAGCAGATTTGGCTCCCTGATATGTTATGAAGCCATCTTTCCTGAGGAGACAAGGGCCCGCATTCTGGCTGGTGCAAATGTTTTGGTGAATATCACCAATGACGCCTGGTATGGAAGATCACCGGCAGCCTGGCAACACCTGCAATCCGCACGTATGCGCGCGGTGGAGTCAGGCCGGTACATGCTCCGTGCCGCGAATACGGGAATTACGGCCGTGATCGCACCTGACGGCTCATTGACGAGCAAGGCCCCCTGGTTTGTCGAAGCGACCGTTTTCGGGACATTCTACACCTCGGATACCATGACCCCTTACGAGCGCTGGGGTGACCTGATACTGATTCTTCTTCTTTTTCCGGTCGTGACCATCACCCTGCTACGAGTGCGATCCGGTGGGGGGAAGGATTGAGCAAGCCTTCGGTTTGTGTCATCGGGGCCGGCTCATGGGGGACGGCACTGGCCATTGTACTGGCGAGGCAGGAATGTGAGGTGCGCCTCGTTGCCAGAACGCCTGAGAAGGCATCCGATCTGGAACGGGCTCGTGAAAACAGGACCTATCTCCCCGGCATCCGGTTTCCGGACTCGATTTCCGTCACCGCTGAGGTAGGCAAGGCGTATCTTGGAGTGGATGCCATCATTATCGCGATTCCCTGCCGGGCTCTGAATGATTGTCTGCCAAAACTCGCGGGCTCGGGTGAAACTCCCGTTATTGTTGCCAGCAAGGGGCTGCACCCCGAGACGATGGAACGGACCGATGAGATCCTTGCACGTTTTCTGGGGATGAATCGGGTTGTTCTGCTCTCCGGGCCTTCTTTTGCCCTTGAGGTGGCGCGTGGACTTCCGACAGCGCTTACCATGGCTGCAGCCGAGGAAGTGTCTGCCAGCCGGGTGGCAGGCCTTTTTCGCCACACGAATCTCCGTATCTATACAAACAGTGATCCGGCCGGTGTCGCGCTCGGTGGTGCATTGAAAAATGTCATTGCGATTGCCGCCGGCATTTCAGATGGTCTTGGACTCGGTCACAACGCCATCGCCGCCCTGATCACGCGGGGGCTGGCGGAGATGACACGTCTGGTCAGGGTATGCGGCGGCAGGGAGGCCACGGTCATGGGTCTCTCGGGGCTTGGTGACCTTGTCCTGACCTGTACGGGAGACTTGTCACGAAACAGACGCCTTGGATACGCCCTGGCCCAGGGCATATCCCTGGATGCGGCAAGGCGGAAGATCGGGCAGGCAGTCGAAGGTGTGCGTACAGCCGAGGCGGCCTTCAAGCTGGCCCGGAAGCATGGGGTGGAAGCCCCCATCATATCCACCGTTCACCACGTGATCCTGGGTGAGATTACCCCATCAGGTGCCGTCGAATGCCTTATGCAGCGTTCCGGAAAATCAGAATCCTGATCCGGAATCCGTTGATGCAGGAAACCTTTCCGGTTGCCTCAGAATGCCTAGAAAATTTCCATGTCCGGCATCCGATCGGGTGACAGGCCCATGTCACTCATCAGGCTGAACAGCAGGCCAAAGAGAACAACAAGCGACATGACAAACAGGATCATGGGAATCACCAGGATCAGCAAGGCCTTGCCGGAACCGACCTTGGCGTGGGACACAAGTCCCTGCCATGTTAAATAAAGATTCCACAGGCTCGTAAAAATATTGACACCTGGGACCCAGGAAAGCAGTTGAGGTACCGCACTGTAAGCACAAATCTGAAAGGCGGCAGCAGTGCTTAGCTGGGACTTTGAAAAAACACGGACAGCCCAGCTCAGATACCAGGCCCACAACCATGTACAGACAAGCATCAGGCCCAGAAAGAAAGGGATCACGAGAAGGGCAAATATCCCTGTGGGCAAGCTGATGATGAGGGAGGGGACAAGCATGATCAGGCTCATCAGTATCAGGCTGTCCCTGTAACTGGTGGTGGCCTGCATCTCTTCGAAAAACAGCCGGGGTTCTGTAATCACGCTCTTGATGGCGGGCAACAGAGTCTCCGTGATGCGGTTGCTTGAAAAATAGGTGATCATTTTTCTCCCTTGTGCGCTTGCGCAGCACATAAGATAGGCGAGCTCGACGTCGCAAGGCAAGCGAGTCTATACTGTAGTCATGAAAGTTCTGATTTATTTTCTTTTGTTCTTTCTGAGCGTTCCGTTCAGTGCTTCTGCTGCAAAGGATGAAGCCGCGCTTCCACCACCGACGGACGTACTGGATACCCCCCAGTCACGCGAAACCATCCAGCCATCCGATGACGAACTGAATCTTCAGGAGGAGCTCAGCCCGGATCAGTCAACGGAAGTGGAGCTGCGCGTATATCAACGTAAGGATGGCGCGACAGTGGAGGAATACTCGATCCATGGACATGTTTACATGGTTCGGGTCAAGCCCCCGGGCAACATTCCCGCTTATTATCTTTATGATAGTGACGGTGATGGCATTCTGGAAAAACGTTTGCCGGGAGGATATAAACCCACCTCACCCCCTACATGGGTCATCAAGGAATTCTAACTCGTTCGACTGCCGGAGAGACGTATGTGGATTGCGCTGGGATCAGATACCCCTTTTGCGGGCGTTTCAGGCCTGTTCGGATCATATCATGCCCGGACGTGAGGAAGACCTCTTCCGCCAGGCCATGGACGGTGTACGGCGCTTAAAGCATGAACCAAAAGTCTGGCCGGTGGAGGTCAGGAAGAAAGAACATGCACCGAAAGCAAGGCCTGTCAGGCTGCCTTCGTCAGGCAGAGGACCTTCCCGAACGGAAACGCCATGGGTTTTGAAAGCGGATGGCATATCCCATGAACAGTTGCGACGGTTATCATCCGGTCATTTTCCGCAGGACTTTGAACTGGATCTGCACGGGATGACTCGTGATGAGGCCACCGAGGCGCTGTCGAACTGTGTCTCCCGAATGATTTCTTCCGGGAGACGTGTTCTCTCCGTCATTCATGGCCGGGGATTGCATTCTTCGCAAGGATATCCTGTTCTCAAAAAGGCCACATATGACTGGCTAAGCCATGGCTCATACGCTGGCTGGGTGCTTGCCGTGGTTCCCAAGCCGGGTTCGGGGGGTGGGTCCTGTCTGGTTCTGCTGCGCAGATCCCGCGAATAGCCTTGTCTTGATATCTCTCCCCAGGCTTTTATTGATCTCGGACAGCCAGCGAATGCCGCCACATCGATTTTTTGAAGTCGTTGAGGCAGCCCTTGCCGGTGGCGTGGACACCGTACTGGTTCGTGAAAGGCAAATGAATTCGGCTCAACTGCTGGCCTTTGCCTCGCGTTTGCGCTCTCTCACGCGGGAAGCGGGTGCTCATCTTGTCATCCACACTCAGGCAGACATCGCCCTGGCCGTGGAGGCTGACGGGGTGCATGTTGCAGCAAACGGTATCGGTGAATTGCCAGCCATCCGGGACTGGATAGGGCAAACCCCTATGAGCCTTTCCGCATCCTGTCACAATCGGGCGGAGATCAGGTGGGCGCACGCCATGGGCGCGGATTTTGCCTTTCTTTCCCCTGTTTTTCCGACGAAAAGCCATCCGGAAACTTCCCCCTTGGGGCCGGCCAGATTCAGGGCCATGGCGCATTCATCTCCTCTGCCCATCATCGCCCTTGGAGGTATCACTCCAGAGAATCGTCAACAACTTGCGGGGTACAGTGTGGCAGTGATCGACGCTATCCTGAGCGCAGCAGATCCGGAATCTGCGGCCAGAGGCCTGTTGGATGCATGAATGTGAATTTGTGCAGGTATGGAAACCGATAAGATGTAAAGGAGAGTTGATTGAAGATAAATCCACGCGCTGTTGATATTGTCATTTTCGGTATATGCCTGTTCATTGTCCTGCTGGCCTTTGAGTTCAGGCCAGAGCTGGGCTCAGCCCTTGTTTGGGGGATTTCGGTTCCCGCGGCGATCATTGGACTTTTCTTTGGTTATCGGGGAGCCAATCGTGATGCGGATTAGGTATCCAGCAGACGTTCAATCCGGATTCTGAAATGATCCCGAATCCGGCGGAATTGTTCATGACTTCCTCGTCGGTACACAGCAACAGCACGCACTTTCAGTTCCCGACAGGATCCCATTCATCCATGAGGTATTGTGACGATGACGGTGCAGGGAGCATACCTTACAACCCGTTCCGCAGTTGAGCCGATCAGCAGGTGTTCAAGGAGACTGTGGTGTCCATGTCGGCCAATGATGATGAGGTCGGCGGGAAGGGCCTCGGCAAACTCGCAGATGGCACGCGCCGGTTGAACCATGGACTCTTGCAGGTGGGTATGGACCTTGAAGTGCGGGTGCCGGGCCTGTCTTTCCAATCTCTTTTTTGCCCCTCTACGCATAACCTCGGTAATTTCCCGGACGGGTGAAAAGGAAACCAGCTCCGGGTCATACATGAAGATGGGCTCCAGGATGTGGAGAAGGTGAACCTCCGCATCAAAGCATTCTGCGAGGACCACGGCTCTTCGCAGGGCCTCGGTAGATTGCTCCGTAAAATCGGTGGGAACAAGGATCTTGCCGTGCTTGATCATTTCGTCAGTTCTGGCGGTTGTCTGTCAGCAGGGCCTTGGCATAGCATTTTGCGGCCTCTTCCCATTCTCTGGACTCGGCATGCCATTTCCCCAAGGTTTGCCATGCGAGCTTGCTTGGATGTTGCTCGATCAGTCTTTGCATGTGGCGGTTGGCCAGGCCGGTCAGACCGGCTGCATGTGCAAACTGGGCACGTAACCATTGGCGTGAGGCCGGCATGGTGCTGGCCGACTCGCTTTCCATTTTACGGTAGGCCCGCATGGGGTCTTCGGTGATGTCCAGCAGGGATTGGGCAATCTGGAAGTCATCGTGTCGTTTCAGAAAGTTGCCCCACAGCCTTCTGGCAGCCACCCTGTCATCATTGCTTATGTATGCCCTGCCAAGGGCAAGAACGACCTGACCCGACTCCGGATCGATCTTTTCTGCCTTGCGGATCCAGTTCAGTTGCTCTCCCGGTTCTCTCAACGCCATTGCCAGATAGGCGTTTACCAGCCGTTTGCGCACCCCGGAATCCTCGCCGTCCGTGCCTTTCCATTGTTCTTCCAGAAGAGGCAAGGCAGTTGGCCAGTCCTCTTCCTCCTCAGCCAGCAGGCAGAGCCGGTTCAGGGCAAGGGGAGAGTTGGGTGATGCTTCAAGCCAGGCATTCAGAAACTCCCTGCGTTTCTCCGGATCCAGCACTGTTTGGGGCTCGGTGGCCAGGCGGGCGCAAAGGGAGGTTTTTAATCGATCGCCTCTGACCCGTGCCAGACTTAACTCATGGACTGGTATGGTAAATATACGGATGAGGTCCATGGCCCAGTCGGGGATCACTCCCTTCGCCTTTGAGAAGGCCTTGACACCAAAATCGTGCCGCTGGTCGATGAGTTGACTGATTCCTTCACGAAGGTTCTCTTCCCGGCGTTGATATTTGCCGGATGTGAGCCTTTGCCAAAGGTGTGAGGGTCCGGAAATCAGGCCCAGCAGGATTTTTCTGGCCAGCCAGAATATAATGAGTAACAGCAGCAGAATCAGGATAAATACAAACTGGTTCAGCTCGAGGACCCAGCCAAATGCCTCGAATCGGACGTCATGCTGGGCTATGTCGGGATAGAAGGCCAGTATGGCTGCGATGGCCATGGCGGCCAGGAGAAGAAGAAGGAGACGCATTACAGTTTCTCCAGCCAGGCACTCGCGGCAGAGCGCATGGTGGCAATGTCCTGTTTGATGGTATCAAAGCTGTCGGGCAAACCTGGATCACTGTCCTCGCCGGTTTGTTTCAGTATATCCGCCAGCAGTGCATGCCATTCGTGTCTTTCAGGCCATTGCTGACGGGAAAGCTGGCTCTGTGTTCTCAGGATCCGGTTTCTCAACTCCTGCATGTGGCGTTCATCGAGAGTGGGAGCACGGCGAAGGTGGAAAAGTTTTTTCACCCACGCCAGCCATGAATCATCCGCCACAATTTCAACCTCTTCGTAGGCCGGCACCCTGTATTGCTCGGCAAGATCACCAAGCACGGCGATCCATGATCGGAGTTTCTGCAGGTCACGATCAGAAAGTTCGCGCATTTGACTGGCCAGTTGGCGATCGGAACCGGACAGGGATGGGAGAAGCTCGATATCTTCCCAGGCCAGCTTGATCTGAGCCAGCGATGTTTCGGGGCTGGCAATCCAGCGCAAACGACTTCTCAGCTCCAGGGACTGGCGAATCTCAAGGCCATGTTTCAGTTCGGAGCTTACCCTTTGCAGTTCGCCGATATCCTTGTGCAGCAACTGGATAGCACCGATCAGGCGTTCAAGGGTTGCGGAATCAATCCGGTCTCCAGCCACAATGTTGGTGGGCATATGACTGTCGGGGGAGTGGCTGGAAGGGGGTTGAGCCGGAGCTGTGTGGGCTGGTTTGCCTGCAAGCCCCTTTTTCTCACTTGCAGGCGTCGTGCTTAACCGCGAATCCTCCTTGCCTGGAAAGAGCTTGAGCAGATATGTATGGCGTTTGTCCTGCGGCAGCAGGAACCAGCCAGCCGCTCCCACAATCATGATGAGCAGGAATATCAGCCATGGCCAGCGATGTCGTTTCTCTTCCCCGTTCTCCGATGACTCCCCGCTCACTTCCGGCTGATCTTCCGTGGTCTCAGGCACACACTCGTCCTGTCCGTTGACAATATCTTCGGAGGATTCGCGCTTTTCCTCAGTCATTGTTTATCCATCGGGCTACATCCAGGGCGTGATAGCTCAGGATTACATCCGCTCCTGCGCGTTTCATGGCCGTCATGGTTTCAAGCACGAGACGCTTCTCGTCAATCCATCCCTGATTTGCGGCGGCCTTGATCATGGCGTACTCCCCCGAGACATTGTAGACCGCCAGCGGCAGACGGGTTGTCTCCTTGACGTCACGAATGATGTCCAGGTAGGCCAGTGCGGGTTTGACCATGAGGATGTCTGCACCTTCCTCGATATCCAGTTGTGCCTCTCGCAATGCCTCCCGACGGTTGGCGGGGTTCATTTGATAGCTGCTACGATCCCCAAAACTCGGTGCGGAATCTGCTGCGTCACGAAAGGGTCCAAAATAGGCGGAGGCGTATTTGACGGCATAGGACATGATGGGTATGTGCTGATGCCCCTGATCGTCAAGAACGGCTCTGATTGCTGCTACCATGCCATCCATCATTCCTGATGGGGCAACAACATCCACACCGGCCTCGGCATAGCTCAGAGCAAGCCTCTGCAGATTCTCCAGGGTTGCATCGTTATCCACATCATGGCCCCTGAGAACGCCGCAATGCCCATGATCCGTATATTCACAGAAGCACGTGTCAGCAATGACACACAGCTCCGGCGCGGCCTCCTTGGCCGCTCGGATGGCTTTTTGAACAATTCCGTGAGGATCCCAACCGCTACTTCCCACGGCATCCTTGTGGGCAGGGATACCAAAAAGAATGACACCTGGGATACCAAGATCGGCCACCTTGGAGACGAGGTTGCCCACGTCACTCAGAGGCAGGCGGTATACACCAGGCATGCTGGCAACAGGTGCGGGTTCGTCGATGGTTTCATCCACAAACAGGGGGTAGATGAAATCACGAGGCGAGAGTGAGGTCTCCTGAAGCATGGTTCGCAGGGAGGGATTCTGCCTCAATCTGCGGGGTCGTTTGATCAGGTCAATGGTTCGCATGTGTTACACCCCTCCGGGATTCAACTTGTTCAAAATATCTTGCAAGATCCAGCAGAATCGACTGAAAACTAGCCTTTGTTGCCACGACTTGCACGTCCAGGCCGAGTTTCCTGGCAGTTTTTGCGACATGAGGACTGATTACAGCGACCACAGGCCCTCCCGCCAGCGCGGGATCACCGATTCGGTTCACGTAGTTTACCGTTGTTTGCGAGCTTCCCAGCAGCACGGCATCAATTCTGTTTTCCCGCAGTGCCTGGATGATTCTTGAGGCATCATCTTTGGGTGGCAGACATTCGTAGGCCCGGATGAGATGGGTAATGACCCCCCTGCTTGCAAGGGCATGCAGAAGCCAGTCCCTGCCGTGGGCGGCACGGAAGAAAACAAGCTGTTTTGGCATGCCGTGCTTGCAGTAGGCTGAAAACAGCCCCTCCTGGGAGAAGGTTTCCGGAATCAGTCTGGGTTGAACGCCTATGGCTTTCAGGGCAGACGAGGTTTGTTTGCCGACGACTGCTACGGGGATTTTTTCAAAGAATGAAACAAAGGAATCCCGAAGCTGACGATGAACTGCGCGTACGGCGTTGGTGCTGGTGAACAGAGCCTCCATGCCCGGCTGCTCGAGCAGGGCCAGTCCGCGCCTGATTTCTTCAGTGTTGTAACGGATATCCAGGCAAGGAAACAGGACGGGATCGGCGCCGGCTTCACGCAACATCTGCGCCGTCTTTTTGGCCTGCTCAAGACTACGGGTAACGAGAATATGCTTACCTGCAAGCCCGTTCATAAGCCAAGCATACTATCTTGCGACACATCCTGCCTCCTTTCCGTGACAGGGCTATGGGCATGGGGCAAAAGATGTGTACAATATAAAAGTCATGTCGATGATGCAGCAAGCTAGAGAATGTCTGAGAACGGTTTTCGGCTATCATGACTTTCGGCCGCTTCAGGAGGACGTGATCCAGACCCTTCTTGATGGTCATGATGCCTTTGTGCTGATGCCTACAGGGAGTGGCAAGTCCCTGTGTTACCAGATCCCGGCAATCATCCGGAAAGGGACGGGCATCGTCGTTTCCCCCTTGATCTCACTGATGAAGGACCAGGTGGATACCCTGAAGGTCTGTGGAGTCAGGGCTGCCTTCTACAATTCCTCCCTGAAAGTTGCCGAATCCAAGCGGGTTCTGTCAGAACTCGAGGGGGGATCGCTGGATTTGCTGTACGTGGCTCCGGAACGGCTGCTCTCCAGGGAGTTTATGAAACGGCTGCAGGCCATTGACCTGGCCCTGTTTGCCATCGATGAGGCCCACTGTGTCTCCCAGTGGGGGCATGATTTCCGTCCAGAGTACGTCCAGCTGGGTCTCTTGCGCAGGCATTTTCCCAAGACCCCCATTCTGGCGCTTACCGCTACCGCTGATGAACACACAAGGCAGGATGTGCTGCACTGTTTGCAACTGAAAGAAGCCAGGCTGTTTGTTTCCAGCTTTGATCGTCCAAATATCCGTTACACCGTGGCCGAGAAACGCCATCCCCTGCCACAGCTCCTGCAGTTCCTGGATGAGCGCCCCGAGGACAGCGGTATCATCTATTGCCTCTCCCGGAAACGGGTTGAGGAGGTGGCTGTTAATCTTCAGCGTCATGGAATACGCGCCGCCGCCTACCATGCCGGTCTGCCGGCAAAGATTCGTGAACAGACCCAGGATGACTTCCTGCGGAACCGCCTGCGTGTCATCGTGGCGACCATCGCCTTTGGCATGGGTGTGGACAAACCCAACGTTCGCTTTGTCGTTCATTTTGATATCCCGAAAAGCATAGAGAACTACTACCAGGAAACGGGACGAGCCGGCCGGGACGGGCTGGATTCCGAGGCCCTGCTTATGTTTGGTGCCGGGGACATCAGCCTGGTCCGGAAACTGATCGAAAACATCGAATCACCGGACCAGAGGCGTATCGAGTTGCACAAGCTCGACAGCATGGTCGGTTTTGCCGAGGCGCTGACCTGCCGGCGAAAGGTGTTGCTGGGCTATTTTGGCGAAAAGCTGGAGACGCCCTGCGGGAATTGCGACATATGCCTGAATCCCCCGGAAACCTTTGATGCCACCGACATGGCCCGGGCCGCCTTGTCCTGTGTTCATGAACTGAACGAGCAGTTTGGGATGCATTATGTCATTGATATTCTGAGGGGTGCGAATACGGCACGAATTCGCAGCCACGGGCATGAAAGTCTGACGTCATATGGAGCCGGAAAGAATCACAGTGCAGATGAATGGTTATCGATACTTAGGCAACTGATTCACCGCGGCTATCTGGTCCAGGATATTTGCCATCATTCCATTCTGAAGCTTACCCGGGCGGCAACGCCTTTGCTGGAGGGTGAGGAGAAAATCACCTTGGCGAAATTCCACCAGCGGGTTCGCTGGACACAGAAGAAATCGGCGATGCCTCGTGATGAGGGCCTGTTTACCCAGCTGTGCCAGTTTCGCAGCACGCTGGCCGAGCAGAAGAATGTTTCGCCCCACACGCTGTTCAGCGATGTGACACTGTCCCAGATCAGCACAACCAAGCCCACCTCACGGAAAGAGCTGCTGAATGTGACCGGCCTGGGTGCGCACAAGCTCGCGCTCTACGGGGATACTATCCTTGAATTGGTACGCAACTATCAGCAGGGAAGGGAAGGGCAGCAGTCCGCTGCTTCAAGGGCCTATAAGACGGCCAAGGCATCTCTTTCACCTGAACAGAGCGGCGATGGCCGCATGCTGACCCTGGATCTTCTTCAGCAGGGTCTGGATGTTGCCGGTATTGCCGCCAAGCTGGGCATGCAGCAGTCCAGTGTGATGAAGCATCTGATCGCCCTGGTCAAAGCGGGTCATCCCCTGGATGTCCGATCGATCATTGGTGACGCCTTTGAGGTCATCATGGAGGCGCTGGACGAGGCCGACCCCTATGCCTCGCTTTCTGAGGTCAAGCAGTCCCTGCCCCTTGAAGTGAGCAACGAGGAATTCAGGCTGGCGCTGGCCTGGCGTGAGGCAATGGGCTCCGTCGATACACGATAGAATCTGGCAATGTGCTCTGGGTCACAGACTGTCCTTTGATACATGGCCAAAGTTGCACCTACATAAGAGATCGGTTAAGTTGTTTTCCTCTCCGTTTTCCTCTCCAGGTCCCCGAGCTCTGATCGAAAGACGAAGCCTTCCGGCTTCGTCTTTTTTTGCATCCTTGCAGAATTCTATTCACCGATGATCTTGATAAGGAGGCGTTTTTTTCTCCTGCCGTCAAACTCACCATAGAAAATCTGCTCCCAGGGGCCAAAATCAAGCCGGCCGTTGGTGATGGCCACCACAACTTCACGACCCATAATCTGTCGCTTTAAGTGTGCATCCGCGTTGTCTTCACCGGTATCGTTGTGCCTGTACTGGGAGATAGGGGCATGTGGCGCCAGCTTCTCAAGCCAGACATCATAATCGTGATGGAGACCAGGCTCATCATCATTGATGAACACGCTCGCCGTGATGTGCATGGCGTTAACCAGCACCAGCCCTTCCCTGATGCCGCTTTCCCTCAGGCAGCGTTCAACATCGGGTGTAATGTTGACAAAACCCCGTCTTGCAGGGATTTCAAACCAGAGTTCCTTGCGATAACTTTTCATTCCATTTTCTCCTGTAAGATTTGAGCCATTAAACTTTCTGGTTGCGTGTAAATCAAACTTCCCTCCCGAACAGGCTGGTAAGGAAAGTCAAGGCTTGAAGATAAATGCCTTGCTTCTGGCTTTCCCTTGGACCTGCGACGTTCAGGACACGGATCCCGATTTTCCCCAGCCATGTCAGCACGGATTCAACGTCCGGCTCATCTGAAAGATCGATGACAAGGCAAGGTTTGCCCAGTTTCCTGGCCAGGGAAAGGGTAAGCGCCGTACCTCCCGTGACCGCTCCCCTTGCGAGGATAAGTGTTCCATCCGAATCACGTACATTCCACTCGGTTCTTTGCTCATACTGACCGGACGGCGTTTCAGCAAGCGGATAGATGGAGCTGATGATGCCATCCTCGGCCCTGCGTCCCCTGGGACACCACCCTCCGCATGAAATGTTCTGCTCAAGGGCAGCATCCAGTGCCGCCCGGTCCACACCTGTCTGCCCTCCCGAAATGATTTTCTGAATCATGGTTGCGACGATGATATCACACCGACCTGATTCGTATGCGATACCTTGTTAGTGTCTGAAAGAACAAGCCGCGGTGGGCGACCGCCTGGCGATGGTATGCTGGCAGAAGGCGTGGCCGGAAGAGATAGGTAACCGGCTGGGGCTGAAAGGAAAAGCGGCCCATCACGGGCCGCTTTCCTGTACGCAAAGTGCTATCCATTTAACATTAAGGGCAAACAGCCGTCTGCGTCCAGGTAATCTGTGTCTGTCCACCCGCGCCATTCATTGTTTCTGTGATATCACCCCCAGCCGATGCTAGTGCATCAAAGGTGATAACATGTGTAATCGTCGTTGCTACCCCTAAGATTGTCTGGCCTTCAGTTAAAGTTGCAATTATCAGGTTGCCGACGGGAGCAGTCCTCACAGCCGTACCCGAAACAGGCCATTTCATGTTTGGAAAAGCGCTTGCCGGGCCTTGTAATATGTATCCCGATAAGGCATAGGTGCCGGGGCCGCCAGTTTCTGCGTACAGTACCAGCTTGTTACCCGACGGCTCAGTAAAGCATAATGTGCCTAGCGGCAAACCGGCAACGGAACTTCCCGGTGCTACCAGTAGACTCATCAGGGCAAGGCCAAGCATTGTCAATTTGTTCATATCCCTCTCCTTGTGCTGCTCAGAAATCGGCTCTTTCCGTATTGGATAAAGCCTGACTGTTGAGTAGATCATGACTCATGCCGTGTCAAATCGAGCTGCTTGGTTTTAGCTAAAGGAAAGCAGTGATTCATGCCAGAGATTCAACTAGAACCTATACCCCTGAACATAAAAGGTGTTCCGGAATGGATTTAACGGTTATTCTTCCGTTGTGACAGAAAAAAACCAGACATTCAGTTATCCCGGTTTCCCAGCAACAGCAGATGGTTCAGAGACGGTTGTGTGGGTTGAAACCCATATCAGTCAGGGAGCATGCTCCTATCCCATCACACCAACCACAAACATGGGTGTTGGCTTCCAGATGGCAGTTGCAAATGGCAAGAAGAACTGCTGGGGCGAGGATCTTTTTTTCATTGAGCCCGAATCGGAGCATAGTTCCTGTTCGGCCAGTGAGGGTTTTGCCTTGGCGGGGGGGCGGGGTACAAATTTCACCAGCTCCCAGGGTCTGATCCTGATGAAGGAGGCACTGTTGCCGATCGCGGGCAAACGCCTGCCGGTTGTCTTCCATATTGGTGCGAGAACCCTTACCTCGCAGGGTTTGTGCATCCATGCCGGTCATGACGATGTCATGGGTGTCGCCGATTGCGGTTGGGGAATGCTGTTCGGAAGAAATGCCCAGGAGGCTCAGGATCTGGCCCTGATATGCAGGCGTGCGGCGGAGGCCTCTCTAACCCCCTTCTTCAATGTGCAGGATGGTTTCATCACGACGCACACGATTGAAAGTGTCTTGCTTTGCGAACCCGAAATGATGGCAGAATACGTCGGCGCACCCCATGAGAAGCTGGGCAATCTTTTTGATCCCGCCAGACCCATCATGACCGGTGTGGTGCAGAACCAGGATGCCTACATGAAGGGCAAAATTGCCCAGCGTTATTTTTACGATCAACTGCCGGATCATTTGCAGGAGGCCTTTGACGAGTTTTACAGGCTTACAGGCCGTCGATATGGCATGATCGATACCTATCGTCTGGACGATGCGGAGTTTGCCCTGGTGGGCATGGGATCGGTGATGGATACAGCCATTGCCGCCGTGAACTGGATGAGGCGGGAGCATGGCTGGAAGGTGGGGCTATTGAATGTCACCGCCTTTCGACCATTTCCGGCTGTTCAAATTGTCAATGCCCTGCAACATTGCCGAAAGGTTGCCGTCATCGAGCGTCTTGATGATCCCCTCGCCAAGGACAATCCCTTGACCTGCCAGATCAAGGCGAGCTTTGCCGATGCAGCCTCCGGAGAGGAAGGATATCCGGAGATTGCTGCTATTCCGCAGATTTATTCCGGTGTCTATGGCCTGGGCAGTCGGGACACCCGTGTCGGGGATCTGATCGCGATTGTCGAAAACATGCGAAACCATGGGAAGAAGTTTTTCTCCGTCGGCATCGAGCATGAAACCTCGCTTCCCCGCGAGGTTGATCCGGACGTGCGGCCTCCAGGCTCCTTCTCCATGCGCGGACATTCCATCGGAGGCTATGGCTCCGTAACCACCAACAAGGTGATCGCCTCTTTGACTGCAAGCATTTTCGGTCTTTATGTCCAGGCGTTCCCGAAATACGGTTCCGAAAAGAAGGGGCTTCCAACAACCTATTACCTGACCGCCTCACCCGAACGGATCCTCGAGCATTCCGAGCTCAAGTATGTGAACTTTGTAGCCCTGAACAATGTGAACGCTTTTCGCACGACAAATCCGTTGCAGGGGCTGCTTGAGGACGGGGCCATCTTCCTGCAGAGCTCGTTTGAGGATGATAAGGCCGTCTGGGAGCATATTCCGTTTCCCGCCCGGGAGACCATCCGGGAAAACAGGTTCAGGGTCTTCTATCTTGATACGGTGGAGATAGCCCGGAATGTTGCTGTCAGCGAAGATCTGGTCATGCGGATGCAGGGGATCGTTCTTCTGGGCGTTTTTTTGCGGGTGGCCCCGTTTGTCGCAAACAAGGGCCTTTCAGAAGAGGAACTCTTTTCCGGCGTCGAGAAGTCACTGGACAAGTATTTTGGCCGCCGCGGGCAGAAAGTGGTGCAGGCAAATCTTGAGGCGGTGAAACAGGGTTACCGGCAAGTACGGCAACTGGATGTTGAGGCGTTGACAAAGCCTTTGCAGGCAGAGACGGCAGCCTGATGGGTAAGGATTCCGATATGGTTCAACGTACCAAGAGTGAAGAGGTGTTCGATCGGTATGCCGGAGAGTTTCTGGACATCGACACGTTTGCCGAACATGTGGTGAAGGCATACGAGGAAGGAAGTGCCGATCTCGGTCTTCCCGCGGATGTCGGGACCGCTGTCAGCTGGATCCCTGCAGGGACTGCGGCGTATCGGGATTTTTCAACCATTGCACCCGAAATCCCTCTGCTCGATCCGGAAAAATGTGTGGGTTGCATGGAGTGTGTCACCCAGTGTCCGGATACGGCGATTATTGCCAAGGTGATTCCCGAGAGCAATTTTCAGGAGCTTGAAGAAAAGCTCGAGGATGAAGAGCAGGGGGAGTTCATCAGATCGTGTTTTGTCGAGACCACCAAATACTACAAGGTGCCCAAGAAAAGGGGCCATGAAGGTGGCATGTTCATGCTGGTGGTTGATCCCGCCAAGTGCAAGGGCTGCGGGGAATGTGTGGAGGCCTGCGGGTCTCACGATGCCCTCACCATGGTCGAGAAATCCGATGAATTGATGGAAGGACATCATGACTCCACGGCACTTTTCAGGCAGCTTCCCGACACACCTTCGGAGTACATTCAGGAGAAGGTTCTGGCTGACATGATGCTGGCGGGCTCCTCGTTTCTTTATGTGGGAGGCGCCGGTTCATGCATGGGCTGTGGGGAGGCGACCGCTATCCGCATGATGCTGGCGGCGACTTCTTTTGTTTATGGCAAGGAAAGCCTTGGCATCGTTGCTGCGACCGGCTGTAACACGGTCTTTGGTTCCACCTATCCATACAATCCCTATCTGGTACCGTGGACAAATTCGCTCTTTGAGAATGCCCCGGCCGTTGCCATGGGAGTTCGTGGCCGCTGGGATGCCATGGGCTGGAAGGACAAGCGTCTGTGGGTCTTTGGGGGGGATGGTGCCATGCTGGATATTGGTTTCCAGTCCCTGTCCCGGCTTTTAATGAGCGGTATGGACATCAAGGTACTTATTCTGGATACCCAGGTTTATTCGAACACGGGTGGGCAGGCTTCGACCTCAACCTTTGGCGGGCAGGATGCCAAGATGTCCGCCTTTGGAAAGGCCCAGCAGGGAAAATCCGAGGCGCGCAAGGAAATCGCCCAGATTGCCATGATGCATCCCAACGTGTTTGTGGCCCAGACAACAGCCGCGCATGTCAACCATTTCTATCGTGCCATCCTTGCCGCCAACGAGTTTCCCGGTCCTGCCGTGGTATCCGTGTATACACCGTGTCAGCCCGAACATGGAATTGGTGATGATGCCTCCATGCGCCAGGCCAAGCTGGCAGTGGACTCCCGGGCCTTTCCTCTTCTGGTGCATGATCCGCGCAAGGGAAGCCGTCTTTCGGATCGGCTGAGCCTGCAGGGCAATCCCGCTCGGGGTAAGGACTGGTATGTCACCCCCAAGGGTGAAGTGGTGGATTTCATCACTTTTGCACGTACCGAAGGCCGGTTTGCCAAGCATTTTGACAAGGATGGCAATCCAAGCGAGCAGCTTCTGGCCTCTCAACAGGAACGGCTGGATAACTGGCGGTTGTTGCAGGAACTGGCGGGATTGCTCAAATCCTGAGGCCCGCTATCCGGTGTGGAGCTGGTATCAAAACAGTTGGTCTGTTTCCGGGCCCATCACGCTTGCCGTTGGTCGATCTGCCGGTCATGTTCAGGCAAGGTTTCTGAAACTGAAATCCGGATGAGAAAGTTTTGAGCCTGCGATAGCCTTTCGGGATGGAGTACCGATGATTCTGGCCTTTGAGGACATTCTGTTTGTTTTTGCCCTGCTTTCGATCCTGCTGGGGCTGTTTCTTTTTTCACGTCCTGAAACCAAGCGCGTCGGGGACCATGAAGTCCCGGTCAACAGGGACAAATCCTACCTGACCGGATTCATCCTGTTTGTCATCGGTACCATCATACTGATCTTTTTGTGAGTTCTGGGGGTTGTGATTCTGCTCATAGCTTATAGGGCCGGCTATCCCGAGGCTTAATTCCCTGTTTTCCCAAGGAGTTGAAGGTGTGAAAAATACGGGTCCGGTAGCGAACAAATCCAATTCATTCTGGCAATTTGCTGTCAAAGGTGTTGGTCTTTTTTTCATCTTTAGCGCGGCGATTGTTCTTCCATGGCGCTGGATTTCGCTTTTCAGGCGGCGGTCTTTACCCGCAATCTTGATACCGCCCTGGCGGCGAACAGGCGACTGGATGCGGCAGCGGTCATGGTGAATGACCATACGGCATTCCGCGTGGACTGGATGCCTTTTGCCGGTCTCAGGCATTCGGGTCTGGGCACAGGCGGTATCGCCTATTCCATGCGTGATATGCAGATCGAGAAACTCACCGTGATCCGTTCAGCATCCCTTTAGTTGGAAAGAGTTTTTTCTGAAAACATGAGATCGGAGTGCCGGCGCATTGCAAGCCCGGTCCGATTGCGGATCGCACTAAAATCAGCAGGGCGTCGCACCAACCCGGCATGCCAATGCAATCGAATCCGGCACCCTGCTGCGCAATCAATGGTGACAGGTGGAATTCGGCCAATAGCGGTCGATCAAAACATGAAAGACCAGCACTGTTACTTGCAATAATACCGGGGATCAAGATTGAATGGCATTTTGCCCCTTATAGGAGCCATTTCACCATGCTGATCCACACATAAATCCAGAGTCAAGAGTCGTAAAAAACAGGTAATAAAATCCTTCAAATGATATTCCGTGCATTGGTCTTTAACTATTTGCACATGACTAAAAACACGTTGGCGGATGATATTGAACAAATATGCCGTGTAGGGTGATATGGGGGTGGTATAGGGCCTATTGACACGGGGGGTGGTCAAGGGCTATAGTGCGCCCTATACCCCGGTTGAGAAGGAGACAGACCATGAGTTATATAGAAGTTAGAGACCACGCCCTTTGGGCCAAACACTTACATGGCAATAAGGCGTTGAAAGAAAAGATTTTGTCCATGGAGGCAGGAGAGATCATCCACCTTGAAGTGGGCGGGGTGAGTGGCGTATGGGTCAAGATGGAAGACGGAAAGGATGGCCGCCCCACGCCTGGACTGAGAGCCATAGGAAAGGCCAAAGCGTACTGGCACGGACTGCAAGAACACCGGGGAGAAATTGTCACCATTAAGGAGGTAAAACCATCATGGCAACCACAGATATTGGATTCGAAAACAGGAACAGCCAGAGAGTAATCAAGAAAACCAATCTGGATGGCAATCACTACAACCAGAAGATCTACGTACTGCGATGCTTACGCTGCCAGCATTCATATGGAGCGAACGGAGCAGATATCCATCTGCGGAAATGCCCCCAATGCCAAGATGGCGCACTTGGCCTTAGATATACCTGATAGAGGGATGATATTTCATGGTCTTTTGCTCTGCTTGGGATTCGTACCGCCAGTCCTTGCTGGGAGCATGGTGATATAAGAGAGAAATTCTATGGTGCAATTAAAACATTTCGGTGATGACAGGGACTTTTTCAAATACGATCTGATCACATTCATTCTGAACGAAGCCAGCCTGAGCAATTATGTATTTATCCCTATGCTCACAGAGCATAGAAATGATAACGAAGGTCAAAAATCACCCGCTGACAGACACGACCGGAGCCACGAACTGCTCCAGTTTATGCGGGGTTGTCCCAGCAAGAGTTTAAGGCATTGGAAAAACTGGATAAGCCGTTTTGTTGGCCAATATATTACGGTCGAACCTGTGGATTCAACCTTCTTCCATGACAGCAACAGGATGACCTACTGGGAAAAATTCAACGCGATGTTGACCGAAAAAAACGCGCTCATCTTTATCGATCCGGATACCGGTCTAGAAACAGGAAGTCTTTCATACCAAAAGAGGCAAGGAAGAGAGAAATACTTGCTCAACAATGAATTGTCTCACCTGGTTGGTCGTATGGACAATACATCTGTCCTGATGATCTACCAGCACCTGTCTCGTGACAGAAACTATCATGATGCTGGCGTTCAAAAAAAGATAGTGCAGGCAGAGAAAGCCGCACCTGGAGATGTACTTGTTTGCGCGTACAGAGAAAACGACCTTGCTTTTCTGTTCGTAATGAAAACGCAAGAACAATACCGGGAAGTATTCGGGATACTGAATGCATACCACGAGAAAAGTGCCGCTGTACATAAATCAATTTATGGTTCATCGCCCCCCAAGAAAACGAGTGCACCTCAGATCCTTTCTACGGATACAAACATGGAGAATGAGTCACTGGATAATGAAGAGCAGGAAAAATGGGCACTTAAAGTAGATGTTATGAATAATCTGGAGAAAAACTTGGATTACAAAGACCTGAGAAAAGCCTTGGAAAAGGTCCTATACCGCAGGTTTTATGACAACGCCTATACCAGAAATTCCATAATTATGGAATATACGCCAGACGGTAAAGTTACCAGCACACACGTTAGAATGAGTTCCAAGGTGGCAGAAGAATTAGTAAGTGACTACTTGGACAAATTCACAGATTATGAACTGTTCAGAATATTATGGGATAACATGCGAATAAGCCCAGTTGCGACTTATAAATATTTACATTACAGCCTGTCATGGGAAAATCAAAAATTGATTTATGATCAATTGTCCAGGATATACGATCTAGAATACAGATCACAATATGCCATCCTATTTGTAACATTCATCTCATACATACTGTATGTATGGGCCGTCATACAGATAAGACCGGCCACAGACGCGTGGCTGACATATCCTACGATAGCTATGATGGTGGCGATGTGTATAATAACGGACAATATAATGAAGAGCGATGCCGATCCAATAATGAACAGAGACCCAGACGACAGACCCATGTTTGTACTGCATCCATTGCCCAAGAAACATGAATACATAATGAACCCTCTGCACAAGGCAGAAAATTTGCGCGAGAAGCGATCATTGCGGT
>CAZCTM010000005.1:0-102113 GCA_964501925.1 uncultured Zetaproteobacteria bacterium
CCTATCCATCGCCTAAAGGCGAGGGGTTTACTGATCCCCTATCGGGGACTCTAAACACTGGACATACGGACCAAGATTCCGTGCTTAATCAGCACATACAAACCATGGCCTTACATCGTGATGGCCACCGGTTTCCCGTAGAGCTATCCATCGTCCCCCTTCACACGGATGACACGGTAAGGTTTAATGCCTTTATTCGAGACATCAGTGAACAAGTCAAAGCCCGCCATGCCCTGGAAGGGAGCCACAAGCAACTAAGGTCGAGTCTAATAGGCACCATTACAGCCGTTTCCAAGGCTGTTGGTGCAAGAGATCCATACACGGCAGGACACCAGCAGCGCGTGGCGCAACTCTCCCGGGCCATCGCCCAGGAAATGGGGTTGGACAAAGAAAGAATCGATGGGCTCAGACTGGGAGCTTCCATCCATGATATTGGTAAAATTTACCTGCCGGCGGAAATTCTCAGCAAACCGGCCAAGCTGGCCGACATAGAATACGAGTTGATCAAGAGTCATGCGCGGGTTGGTTACAATATCCTGAAAGATATCGCTTTTCCCTGGCCGATAGCGGACATCGCCTATCAACATCACGAGCATCTGGATGGATCGGGTTACCCGCGAGGGCTGAAAGGTGATGAGATATGTCTGGAAGCGCGCATTGTTGCCGTCGCGGATGTCGTCGAGGCCATGGCCAGCCATCGTCCCTATCGTCCGGCACTGGGGATTGACATTGCCCTAAAGGAAATCGAATCCAAAAAAAGGATCTGGTTTGATCCTGATGTTGTCGATGCCTGTCTGAAGCTTTTCAGAGAACACAGATTCGGATTTAATGAATAGCGGAAGACAACCGGGTGTTTTTGCGCAACATGGGAAGGTTTGGCCGCCTACCTGCAACATAATCGGCAAGAGCGGAAAGGGAAGATCATTTTCATCACTGTAATCCGAATCGGCCATACAGTGACCAGATCCCGATGCCTCCCGCTATGATAACCTGCCTGTATTGCCTGTAACTGCGTGTGCAGGATCGGTTGAGTTTCCATAAAGAGGTGTGATGTTGCTATCCAACCAGATGAAACCATGTATTGCATCAGGAATTCCGTGCATACCCCTGATATAGTTGTTCCAGATGTGGGGTCACAGGGTTGATGTAATACAGTTCCGTGCAGCAGCATCAGGATTCCATGCCCCGCTTTCTTCCTTCCAACAATATACAGCAGCCTCCCGGATAGAAAACCGCTCGGCCATGAAGGAGAGCTTTAGGGACGCTTCGAGATTATTCCTTCAGTTTCCAGCCGATGCGCCACAGATACCAGCAGGCCATGACGCATCCGACAGAGGCCGTGAGAACAACCCAGATGGCCATCTTGGGCTGTGTATCCCCTACCCCGAGAAATCCGTAACGAAACCCGTCGATGAGATAGAAGAACGGATTGTAGGCGTTCACCTTCTGCCAGAACGGAGGCAGTTGCCTGACCGAATAGAACACCCCTGAAAGAAAGGTCAGGGGAAGAATGACAAAATTGTTGATGAGCGACATCTCATCAAATTTTCTGGCCCACATGCCCCCGATAAGCCCGAGGCCTCCCATGAGAAGACTCCCCGCCAGACCGTAAAGTATGATCATCCACGGATGCCTTATGCCCAGATCGGTAAACGGCATGAGAACAAAGAGCAGCACCGCCGCCACCACACAGGCCCGCACAACAGCCGCAGCCAGAAAGGCCACGACCACTTCAAGTGCGGACAAGGGCGCCATAAGAAGATAAATATGCACATTCATTACCTTTCCGGTGATAATGGAGCTGGAAGTGTTCGCAAAGGCGTTTTGCAAAATGGCCATCATGACCAGTCCCGGGATGAGAAAGCTGAAATAATCCACCTCCAGTCCCGGAACCGAGCGCTTTCCCAAGGCATAGCGAAAAACGATAAAGTAGAGTGCCGCCATCAGGGCGGGGGCCAGAATGGTCTGAACCTTCACTTTCATGAAACGATGAACCTCTCGGACAAACAGGGTCCACGCACCCAGAAGATTGGCCTGGCTCACGCTTCATGCTCCCGGGTCAGGCGCAGGAACACATCCTCCAGATCCTCTTCACGCACCCCTGCATCCACAGGAGGGCCAAATCGTGTGACCGCCGCCTCGTAGGCGTCATGGAACGTGGATTGATTCAATCCGGTACGCTTGAGGGTCAGGCAGAGAACACCGTCATGTATCCTTGGTTCAAACTCAGCCAAAAACCTCCTGTCCTCAGGAGTCAGGTGCCAGCCTTCACCGTAGCGCAACCACAAATAGGTGCCCGCCGCCTCTCGCATCAGCTCGCCCATTGGTCTGGCCGTCAGCAGGCGACCACCATGGAGGATAGCGACAAACTCACAAAGTTCCTCGGCCTCTTCCAGATAATGGGTGGTGAGCAGAATAGTGGTGCCCTGGTTGTTCAGTTCACGCATGAAGTCCCACAGACGATGCCTGATCTCGACATCCACACCCGCCGTGGGCTCATCGAGAATCACCAGGGGCGGTCTGTGCACCAGGGCTTGAGCGACAAGCAGCCTTCGACGCATGCCTCCCGACAACTGCCTTGTATTTTTCTTCGCATGTGCAGCCAGCTCCAGTTGTTCGAGAAGCCTGTTGATCCAGACCGGATCGGGTCGCTGGCCAAACAGCCCGCAGGTGGTTCTGAGCACCTCATGAACGCTAAAGAAAGGGTCGAAGGCCACCTCCTGCGGAACCACTCCCATATTCCGCTTGCACCACGAACGCTCACGAAAGAGATGATGGCCAAACAGGGTGGCGGTGCCCGGACCTGGACGGACAATATCTGCAAGGATGTTGATCAGGGTGCTCTTGCCGGCCCCGTTTGGCCCCAGCAGCGCATAGAAGCTTCCCTGTGGAACGGTGAGGTCCACACCCTTGAGCGCTGTTTTGCCGTTGCTGTAGGTTTTATGCAGGCCGCTCACGAGCAGCGCGGGCTCATTCATGAATCAAACAAAAAAACGGAGCCCGAAGGCTCCGCCCGGAGAGATCATTCCGTTATCAGTAACCCGCATTGGCGCAGCCGCCAGTCTCCGAGGGTGTAAAGGACTGACCACAGCCACAGGTGGCTGCGGCGTTGGGGTTGCGAATCACAAAGGATGAGCCTTGAAGCGATTCCTGGTAATCGATCTCGGCGCCATCCAGAAGGTTCATGCTCATGGGGTCCACCAGCAATCTGACGCCATGACTTTCAACCATGGTATCCTCATCGTTGATGTGTTCATCAAAGGCAAAGCCATACTGGAAGCCGGAGCAGCCTCCCCCGGAGACAAAAACCCGAAGATTGATGTCGGTATTGTTTTCCTTTTCCAGCAGTTCCTGGATCTTGGTTGCTGCATTTTCCGTAACATGAAGTGACAAGTCATTTCTCCTGCATCTCATCCGTTAAATCTCTGTTCAAAATCATTATTGCCGATATGCTGACTGGCTGCAAGCACGGCTTGCAGGTCATGACCTGCTTTCCTATGCTCCAAGGTGGCAGAGGAGGAGGATGGATGGATATCTCGGAATTGCTGGCCTTTACCGTGAAGAGCAAGGCCTCCGATCTGCATATCTCTTCATCGGAACCCCCGTTCCTCCGCATCCACGGTGACATGACCCGAATCAAGATGCCTCCCCTGGAACCCAAGGAAGTCCAGAAAATGATTTACGACATCATGACCGATGACCAGCGAAAACGGTTTGAAGAACATCTTGAACTGGACTTCTCCTTCTCCCTGGGCGATATCGCGCGCTTCCGTGTGAACGCCTTCTGGCAGAACCGTGGCATGAGCGCGGCCTTCCGGGTCATTCCCAAGGAGGTCTTTACCCTCGAACAGCTCAACTGCCCGAGAATCTTTAAGGATATCGCCATGACCCGACGGGGCATTTGCCTGGTCACGGGCCCCACGGGATCGGGCAAATCGACAACACTGGCCGCCATGGTGAATCACCGCAATCAGAATGAGCGGGGACATATCCTTACCATCGAGGATCCCATTGAGTTTGTGCACAACTCCAAAAACTGCCTGGTCAGCCAACGTGAACTCGGGCCGCACACACACTCCTTTGCCAATGCCCTGAGAAGCGCGCTCCGCGAGGATCCGGATACCATCCTCGTCGGTGAGATGCGGGATCTGGAAACCATTCGCCTGGCCCTGACAGCGGCTGAAACGGGGCACATGGTCTTCGGCACCCTGCACACATCTTCAGCGCCCAAGACCATTGATCGTATCATTGACGTATTTCCTGCCGCCGAAAAAGACATGGTTCGCGCCATGCTTTCCGAGTCCCTCACCGCCGTGATCGCACAAACCCTGATCAAAACCGCCGACGGAAGTGGCCGGGTGGCCGCCCATGAAATCATGCTGGGAACACCCGCCATCCGGAACCTGATCAGGGAAAACAAGGTGCCCCAGATGGTCTCGATTATTCAGACCGCCTCGCGGGAAGGGATGCAGACCATGGATGCCGCCCTGCAGGCACTGGTGCAGGCCAGAAAGATCACACGCCAGGCAGCCCTGGAACGGGCCGTCAACAAGCGTCTGTTCGGTGGAGGGATTGTTTGAAAAACAGAAGGACCAGACACCCATGAATCATCCGATATCTCCCCGGAAGCTGAGTATCAAGAAGCTGCTAGCCATCATGGTGCACAAGAACGCTTCGGACCTTTACATTTCCACTGGTTTCCCCCCCGCCTTCCGCATCAACGGTGTGGTCTACCCGCTCAAACAGGAACCCCTGGAGGCCATCACCTGTGAACAGCTTGCCCTTTCCTGCATGAGTGAAAAACAGCGGGCCACCTTTGCCGAGGATTACGAGATGAATCTCGCACTCCACTATCCCGATCTGGGCCGTTTCCGTGTCAACATATTCAGGGAGAGAGGGCACGTCGGCATGGTGATCCGCCAGATCAAAACGCAGATACCCACCATCGATGAACTGGGCCTTCCCCCGATCTTCAAGGACATTGCCATGAGCAAACGTGGCCTGGTGATCATGGTGGGGGCCACGGGTTGCGGCAAATCAACCTCGCTGGCCGCCATGGTTGACTGGCGTAACAGCCAGCAGGCCGGCCACATCATCACCATTGAGGATCCCATTGAGTTTGTCCACCCGCACAAGAAATCGATTGTCACCCAGCGAGAGGTGGGAACCGACACGCATGACTACAAACTCGCCCTGAAGAATGCACTGCGTCAGGCCCCGGACGTCATTCTTGTCGGTGAAATACGCGACCGTGAAACCATGGAGCATGCCCTTGAGTTTGCCGAAACCGGTCACCTGTGCATGGCGACATTGCATGCCACCAATTCCAATCAGGCCATGGAGCGCATCATCAATTTCTTTCCACGGGACATGCACGCCCAGGTCAATCTCAATGTTGCCCTCAATCTCAAGGCCATCCTCTCACAGCGCCTCGTCAGGACCACGGACAAGAAGCGCACAGCCGCCATCGAGATCCTGATCAACACACCCCACATCAGCGACCTGATCATCAAGGGTGAAATAGCGGCCATCAAGCAGGCGATGGCTGAAGGCCAGACCTACGGCATGCAGACGTTCGACCAGCACCTGCTTGTGCTCTGGAAACAGGGCCGGATCAGTGAGGAAGAGGCCCTGCGTCATGCTGACTCCTACAATGACATGCGTCTGAGCATCAAGATGGCCAGGCTCAAGGGCTCCGATGAAGATACCCATCTGGATCAGCTGAGCAGCGGCGTCGAACTTGATCTTGACGGCGATGACAGGTTTTAAACCTTGAACAGCCACGGTCTTATTGACGACCTCCTGCGCATTGCCTTCAACAACAAGGCCTCGGACCTGTTTGTGCGTACCGGTGACAGGATAAGGCTGCGCATCAACGGCATCATGGTCTGCATCCCCGTTGACAAGGTTCAGCCACCAACGCGTGAGCAGGTCACTGGCATGATCCGGCATTTGTTGCGGACCTCCTCGGAACCACCGGATATCGAGACAGTTCAACACCTTGATTTTCACTACTCTCTGGAAGAGGTGGCGCATTTCCGTATTCACGTCATGCGGACCTGTAACAACTTCGGTATCGTCGCCCGCGTCATCCCCAGTCGGCCTCCCACTGTGGAGCAGCTTAATCTCCCTGCTTCCCTTCATCAGATTGCCAAATACCGTCACGGCCTCATTCTGATGGCTGGCACGACAGGTTCGGGCAAATCCACCACCATGGCCGCAATGATCGCCCAGATTATTCATGAAAGGCCGGTGCATGTGGTCACGCTGGAGGATCCCCTTGAGTTTCGCTACGGCACGGATGCCATCGGGACGGTTAGTCAGCGTGAAATCGGTCGTGATGTTGCTGATTATTCACAGGGATTGATCGATGCCATGAGGGAGTCTCCCGATGTCATCCTGGTGGGTGAGGCACGCGACCGTGAAGTCCTTCAACAGGCCATCACGGCCGCTGAGACCGGCCACCTTGTGATGGCCACCGTCCACGCCACCACGGCGGTCGGCACCATGCAACGGTTCATGTCGGCATTTGGCCTGGATGAACAGGATGCCATACGCGAGCGACTTGCAGAAAACCTTCGTGCGATCATCGTTCAGAAACTCCTGCCACTGAAATCGGGCCAGGGAAGAATCGCCGCTGTGGAGATCATGATTCGGAATTCGGTGATCAAGCACTTTATTCTGGATCCCGAACGCTGGTGTGAAATCCCGAGGGCCATGGAAGAAGGCAAGGATCTTTTTGGCAGTCAGAGTTTTGATCAGCATCTTCAGGAACTGGTCGAGTCAGACCAGATCGAATACAAGGAGGCCCTTTCCCACGCGGTCTTCCCGGAAGATTTTGCGATGCGTATGGGAAGGCAACAGGAAATCTAGGTTTTAGAGGGACAGCAGTGCCTCCTTCATTTCATCGGTCCAGAATCTGATGGTCGCCTTGTTGGCTGCATGTCCGGGAATGTGCATGATCTCGCCAAACGTGACTTTCGCCCTCCCCCTCTGAAAAAATTGCCGGAAGAGATGCCTGCCATCAAATGGCCAGACACCGGTCACACGAAACGGGAGGATGGGGGCGCCCGTTTCCATGGCCAGAACGACGGCGCCGGGGAGCACGCGCTTCAACGGGATCCGGGGGTTTGCAGCGCCCTCCGGAAAGATGCATAGCACCTTTCCCTCCTTAAGCGCCCGGGTTGCTGCCTCAAGCGCCTTCCGGTTGACTCCACCGGGCTGTACGGGAATGGCACCGACAAATCGGAAGAACCAGCGCAGATACCACATGGCATCGTAGTACTCCCTGGCCATCAGAAAGTGCAAGGGCCTGTCGACAACGGACTGGACCAGCAGAGGATCAATGCCGGAGCGATGGTTCCCCACCAGAATCAGGGGACCCTCGGGCAGGCTGACCCTTTCGGAGGACAGTCGCTGCCACCAGCGGCAGTACCACTCATTGAGCTTGTACATCCAGGCAGGAGGTGATATCACGCAGACAACCTATCAGTTTTCATGCCTGGAAACCCCTCCCTGCTTCTTTTGATCCATGGCTGCAGCGGATAACATAAATGGATGAAAATCCGCTCATCCTCACCCTACCTGTCCACAGCCCAGCAGGTGGCGGAAAGATTCGGTCTGGGTGGACGGATCATTGCCGTCAAGCCATATGGCAACGGTCTCATCAATGAAACCTTTCTGGTCACCACGGATGCGCAGGTCAAAGCCATTCTCCAGCGCATCAATGATCATGTCTTTCCCCACCCTGAATGGATCATGAAAAACCTGCGAACCTTACTCGATCACATCCGACACCGCCAAAAAAGAGGGGGAACCTCCCCCAACCTTCGTCTGCCTGATATTTTCAGGACCCGTGAGGGGAAAGACTGGACCACCGATGGCAGGGGCGGTTTCTGGCGGGCCATGCGATATATTGACCAGACTTACACGGTCGATGCAGTCCACACGTCCAGCCAGGCGGAGGGGGCAGGTTTTGCCCTTGGTCGTTTTCATGCTCTGGTCCATGATCTCGACCCTTCGCGGCTGCACGACACCCTTCCCGGCTTTCACGTCACACCGCATTACCTGAGGAGATTCAAATCTGTACTGAAACAGGCAGATCCCCACCTCCGGGAGAACCCCGGGCTGGACTTCTGCCTTTCCTTCATCAGGGAAAGGGAGGCTGGTGTTGATGTACTCGAGAGGGCAAAAGGGATGGGACTTCTCACCTTCCAGCCGACTCATGGCGACCCGAAGATAAACAATATCCTCTTCGATCGTTGCAGCGGAGAAGCCGTGGGCATCATTGATCTGGATACCGTCAAGCCCGGTGTGATTCACCATGATATCGGTGACTGCCTGCGCTCCAGCTGTAATCAGAATGGTGACGACCCGACATACGCCAGGTTTGACCTCGACATCTGTAAATACACCCTGAAGGGATACTTCAGGGAAACAAAATGGTTCCTGAAGCGGAGTGATTATGACTATATCTATGAGGCCGTCTGGCTTATCGCCCTGGAACTGGGTCTGCGATTTCTTACCGACCACCTTGAAGGAGACAAGTACTTCAAAACCGATTTTTCCGGCCAGAACCTGCATCGCGCCATGGTCCAGTTTCACCTGACAGCGGATGTTGAGAAGAAGGAAAAGGAAATCCGGCAATTGATCTCCGAGACTGCCGCATCAGAATTGCGCCGTTAAGATAACACCATGCCACTGTTAACCCTGCATCACATCCACAAGGCCTATGGCCCGCAGATCCTCCTGGATAACGTCTCCCTGACAGTCCGCCACGGGTCGCGCATTGGTCTGATTGGCCGAAACGGCACCGGCAAATCGACACTACTGAAACTGATGGCGAAGATCATTGACCCCGACGAGGGTGAACTGACCATGCGAAACGGGACAAGGGTCGCATATCTGGAGCAGTCCCCCCATTTCGCGGCGGACCAGACGGTCTTCTCGGTTGTCGCCGATGGCCTGGGTGAACTGGCAGCTTCCCTGAAGGCCTATGATGCGGCCTTGCAATCCATGACACTCCGTGCAAGTGAGAAGGCCA
Source organism: uncultured Zetaproteobacteria bacterium (assembly GCA_964501925.1). Lineage (GTDB taxonomy): Bacteria > Pseudomonadota > Zetaproteobacteria > Mariprofundales > Mariprofundaceae > CAYLYU01. The sequence continues at coordinate 9,044 of CAZCTM010000005.1, forward strand.
TGATGGAGGTGGCCAGGTTGCAGACCGACCTGGAGAGAAGGGGGGCATGGCAATACAAAACGAGGGTGGAAAGGTCGATCTCACGGCTCAAGCTGGAGGCCAGGCGCAAGATTGGTGAGCTTTCGGGAGGCTGGTTGCGACGTGTCGCGCTTGCCAGGGCAATCGTGGCCGAACCCGATCTTCTGCTCCTGGATGAGCCGACGAATCATCTCGATATCCCTTCCATCGAATGGCTGGAGGACTTTGTTGCGGCTTTCCCCGGGGCGGTCGTCTTTGTGACCCACGACCGTTACTTTCTCGATGCCGTCGCCGAAGAGATCATCGAGCTCGACCGGGGGAAACTGATCCATTTCTCATGCAGCTACGCCGAATATCTGGATAAAAAGGCGGAGCTTTTGAGCATTGAGGAACGCCGGATGCGGAAATTTGATCAGTTGCTGGCGAGAGAAGAACGCTGGATAAGAAAAGGCATTCCGGCCCGTCGAAAGCGCAATGAAGGCAGGGTTCGCAATCTTGAGCAACTTCGCCAGCAGAGGGCTGCCAGACGATTGAGAGGCGGTGATATCGAGTTGCGGGTCAGCAGAGGAATCAAACCGGGAAAACTGCTGATTGAAGCGGTCGGGATTTCCCATGCTTTCGGTTGTCAGCAAATCGTCAGCAAGCTTAACCTGAAGATCATGGCCGGGGACCGGCTCGGGCTGATCGGACCCAATGGTGCTGGAAAAACCACTTTGCTCAGGATTCTTCTTGGTGAGATCGAGCCGAACTGCGGACAGATCCGCCATGGTGTGCGCCTCACACCCGCCTTTCTGACCCAGATGCGTCACCTTGACCCGGACATGAAGATCAAGGACGTCCTTTTGCCGAATGGCGGGAATTATGTTCATCTCGCCGGTGTGGAGCCTCGACACGTGGTCGCCTACCTGCAGGATTTTCTTTTTGATCGGGAAAAGCTGAACACCAGGGTATCCACCCTCTCCGGGGGTGAGCGAGGAAGGCTCTTTCTGGCCAGGCTTCTGCTTGAGCCGGCGAACCTGCTGATACTGGATGAACCCACCAACGATCTGGACATCGGGACACTCACGGTCCTTGAGAAGGCGCTGGCCAACTACAATGGCACGGTGCTTCTCGTAAGCCACGACAGGGCATTCATGGACAGGGTGGCCGCCCAGGTGCTGTCTTTTGAAGGTGAAGGTCGAATTGTTGCCATCAAGGGGGGATATTCGGATTATGCTGCATGGAAGACAAAGCAGCAGGCAGCTGTGGGACCGACCGCCAGACGGCCTGAGTCAAAACACAGAAAAGCCGGCAAGCCAAGAAAATTATCCTACAAGGATCAGCGAGAACTGGATGAACTGCCGTTCCTGATCGAACAGCTTGAGCAGGAACAGTCCATGCTTGGGGAGCGTTTCTGTCAACCAGGGTATTTTGAAAGGGACGCTGACGGATTTCGTCGGGATCAGGCAAGGCTGGCGGAATTAGACAACCTGCTTTCCGCTGCGTATGAGCGATGGGAGATGCTTGAGCAGAGACGGGAACGTCTGGCCGCAGACTCCTGATGCATCAAAACAGGGAATGAAAGGCAAGGGCCCCCTTATCCCTGCAGCCTGGCTCATGGCTCCTGGTAGTAATAGTCGTATTTCTTCAGCAGCGTATCGGTAAACTTCCAGGCCTCGTTGAAAGACAGGCCGCTCTTTTCCGGAAAAATGATCTTCACGTACAGCTTCTTGGGATGTTTTGCCTTCAGGGTGCCAAGGAGCCGCTCCAGTCCGGACCTTGATATGGACGTAAAGCCCGACTCGCCGGGTTTCCTGTAGCCGATCCTTGGTCTGCCCCGGGACTTGCTGTAGCGAACCTCGATCACATACTTTCCTTTCGAAGTGCGGGCCGGTCGAACCAGCTTGTCATACTTGACCTTGAGGTTGGCATATTCTCCTTCCAGCTGACTTAGCTGCGTCTCCGCCTGCCGCAGTTGCGCCTTCTGGCTTCTGATCTCATCCTCATGCAGCTTCTGTCTTTCCTTCAGTTGCGCAAACTTCTCCTGCAGAAGCGCATGCTGGGCCTGCAGAATCGAAAAGTTCTCCCTGAGAAGTTCCAGCTTCCGTTTCAGCTCCGCATTCCTCAAGGTGGCCCGGGTTTTTTCAGTCTCGACCGCCGACAACTTCTGACGGGCCGCCACCAGATCCTGTCCCAGACTGTCCCGCTCCTCCTGTTCGCGCATGAGCTGGAGACGAAGCATGGAAATCTCGCTCTCCGCTCCCTCAAGCAGGGAACGAAGGTTTCGCACTTTGGTGGATGAGCTTTGGGCCTTCTCATTTGCCAGTTGCTCGGCCAGCAGGGATGCCCTCAACTGGGAAACCAGATCCATATTACGCACCAGAAGCACCAGCATGGCGATGAGAAAGATCATCACGATAACCGTCATGATATCCGTAAAGGATGGCCAGAAGGTCTCCTCGCTTTGCTGAGTGGCAGCGTTCAGGCGAAGATCGACAAAGCCTTCGCTCATCGTCTGCCTTCATCCGGGAGTCGGAACCCTTCCCGGAGCAGTTGTCTGATGGATTCCATCTGCCCGGACAAGGCCTGCATATGCTGGGAATTGAGCCTGTTGAACTCCTCGGCCAGAACACGTGTCTGCTGGTGATTCTGATCAATAAGCGCATGAACCTGTTCCGCGCTCCCCGCCAGATCCCGCTGGCTTGCCTGCATTTGTTTCGCCAGGGCATGCAGCGAATCAATCAGGCCCGCCACATGATGAACAATGGTTTCGGTCTGAATGTGGAAGGCGGGCATCAAACGGCTTAACGTGAGATACTCAACGGCACTGATCAGGTTGGTCTGGACATCGGTCAGCTTGGTAAAGAAATAGCTGAAGAACAGATAGCACACGATCGCCGTGATGGTCGTTGAGAGTGCGGTGGACATGCCGTGAATGATCAGGCCCATGCCGCCCGTGGCAACGCTGGATTCAAGGATGTTGGAGGCACCGATTAGGGCGATGGAAAGGGAGACGATTGTCCCGAACACGCCTGTCAGGATAAGGATGTTGTTGACGAATTTCGGGAAGCTGTTTCGTGTACTCTCCGAGGCAACAAGCGTGGCGGCGAGTGCATGATGGTTGATCGGGGTATTCTTCTCATAGAGGTTGGACATGGCGTTATACCGCTGGGCGATGATGGAGTCAGGTGGAATGGACTCCAGAGGATTTCTGATGCCCAACTCCAGGTGATTCTCAAAGAGTGTCAGATGCTTTTCCTGCTGCAGGTAATAGACGAGGGAGGTAGCGATTTTGGCAAGGCCTGTCAGAAAGATTGCCAGGATAGCGCCATTGATGATCCAGCCCGTGTAAGTGAGCTGATTGGCAAAGTACACCGTCTGAAGGAAATCCACCTTCCAGATGGCAACCACGATGACCAGTATGGCAAGCACCACCATCCTGATCAGAATGTTCAGACTGTAATTCCGCCGGAAATTGTGCAAACTCAAGGCACCCCTCCTTGTACCTGGCTTATAAGCCGTGTCTTCACCTGCAAGGGATCGTTCTCCCTTTTAGCACAACAAAAGACAATAATCCATATATGGATATTCGAAATTGCGGGAAACAGATCAGCCACTTCTGGCCCTGCAAGGTTATTTTCAAGCGGTTAATGGTGTCCGGACTCTGGCTGAACATAGCCGTTGATTGCGGCTGATCCATGCGGGCTGGATTGTGCGGGAGTGCCACATTCCGCAAGCCTGAACAGAATCAACGCTTTACCATGCCTATGCTGACGTTATGCTTCGTCGCTATGGTGGAATCGGGGAGTTTACGGTGGTTTTTTGTGCTGACTATCGCTCTTGGGCTCAGCGCCTGCGCAAGCACAACCCCCCACCACGCCCAGCAGAATGTGCCCGGGGACGTTCAGTCCAGTTTCAACCTCCCCGACAATAAAACCGATCCTGTTCTGCAAGACAGTGCAACTCAGGAAACCACGGAATCCAAGGCCGGTGAAGAGAGCCCACCCGAAACCGAATGGTCGCTGATCGTACCGGGTTCCACCCCTGTAGGCGTCAACCTTGAAAATGAGCCCGAGATTCAGTCCAGACCGCCATTGGTCGTCACCGAGGGCCTCAAGCCGGCGGAAATAAGCCGTCTCAAGGCGGAGGCAAAGCGTGTTTACTGGAAACACTGGCCGGTCAGCAGCAAGCGATCCACCTATTATCGGCAAAGAATTCTGGATGTGTTTGATGAAATGAACGCGCCACCGGAATTGCAGGTCATCCCTATTGTTGAATCCGGATACAATCCCTACGCCATCTCCCCTACCGGGGCGATGGGTCTCTGGCAACTGATGCCGGGAACCGCCCGTCATCTTGGTGTATCGCGTGACACGTCACTGGACGGGCGGAGACACGTCGAAGAAAGCACGCGGGCTGCTCTCAAGTATCTCCTGTATCTCAAGAAGAAATTTACTTACTGGCCGCTCGCGATAGCCGCCTATCATGTCGGTCCCGGCCACATGGAACGGCGCCTGCGCAGGAGACCCTGGCGACCTGAACTGGGTCTGAACCGGCTGCCAGCTCCCCGGATCACAAGGGCCTACGTGAGGCATGTCCTTGGACTTGCCGCCCTCTATCACGAAGACGTTCTGAAATTCCCTGATTTCATGCGTACCGAGGCACTCACCATTCAGGGGCCGGTGGATCTGACCGAACTTGAGCGTGCCTCAGGCCTCGATAAGACGTCCCTGTTCATCCTCAATCCGGGACTGGAGCAGAGCCAGTATCTGGCGGGCCCCATCACCTTTCACGCACCTGCTGACCGGTTAACCCTGATTCAGTCCAATATCCCCCAGGCCAAACCCAGATCCTTTTACATCACTGTCAAAAAAGGGGACACGCTCTGGAAGCTCGCCAGACAGCACCGAACCACTGTGGCCGCACTGCGCCACCTCAATCCGGATCTTGGCAAGGTGCTTCATATCGGGCAACGGCTGAAGGTCCAGACGATGGCTACTGGCAAACTGAAATATGCAACCGCATCCAATCCCTTGCTGACATCAAGACGGGTGGTCCGCTACAAGGTCCGCCGCGGTGATTCCGTCTGGAGCATCGCCCAAAGGTTTGGCACATCACCCCGTGCCATCATCAAGTCCAATCAACTGGGGAGGAAACACCTGATCCGGCCAGGTCAGAGGCTGCTCATTCCTGCCTCCGGACGCTATGCACGTAAGGCCTCCTCATCGAAAAACAAACGTATCCGCTATGTTGTCAGAAATGGTGACTCTCTCTGGAGAATCGCCAGAAAGTTTGGCACTTCAGTGAGTGCCATTGCCCGCACGAACAAACTGGGTAAAGATCATACACTTCGTCCGGGTGACAAACTGTGGATACTGGCCTCCGCCCGCTCCTACTGATTCACCTGCGCCTGTTCTGGGTTCTGCTGGGCTTTTGCCTGGTCGCATGCTCCTCTGAAACGCCACGGGAAGAACCGCCAACAACCACTTCCGAGGTGGAAACAACCCCTGCGATTCCCGCCAGGGGGGATCGACTCGTTTCGGCAAGCATTGGTGATGCAACCAATCTGATCCCCATGATTGCCGGTGATGCATCCAGTCACGCCATCGCGGGTCAGATGTATCTTTCCCTCCTGAAATACGACCGTGACCTCAACCTGGTTGGTCAACTGGCGGAATCCTGGGAGGTTTCCAATGACAAGCTGTCCATCCGCTTCAAACTCAGACCGAACCTTGCGTGGACCGATGGCAAACCATTCACCAGCGCGGATTGCGCCTTTACCCTCAGACTGATCCAGGATCCACACACCCAGAGTCCCTACAAGTCGGATTATGTCAAGGTGGTTGGATTTGACACCCCCGATGCCTTGACTTTCGTTGTTCATTACAACGAACCCTACTCCCCTGCCCTCTATTCCTGGGCCTCCCTGGCCATTCTGCCCAAACACGTGTTCGAACACGAAGACATCATGAACACCCCACTTTCCCGCAAACCTGCGGCAACCATAGGCCCTTACACGCTTGCAGATTGGCAGCCACAGCAGTCCATCCTTCTGCGTGCCAATGAAGATTACTATGACGGCCCCGTATGGATCACCGAACGTCTTACCCGAATCATCCCGGACTCAGCCACCCAGTTTCTAGAGCTCTCCGCCGGACACCTGGACTCCATGACCCTGACCCCGACCCAGTATCGACGCCTGTTTCCCATCAAGCCCTATCTTGTGAAGCACTACAAGCGGTATAAATACCTCGATTTTGGCTACACCTATCTTGGGTTTAATCTCAAACGAAAGCCCTTTAATGATCCCCGTGTCCGTGAAGCCATTGCCTACGCCATCGACCGGCAGGAACTGGTGGACGGGGTATTGCTCGGTCTGGGAGAGGTCATAGCCACCCCTTACAAACCGGGCACCTACTGGGTCAACAAGAACATTAAGCCAAGACCGTATTCCCTTGATAAGGCGAAAGAACTTCTAAACAAGGCCGGATGGATGGACAGCGATGGCGACGGTATCCTGGACAAGGATGGGCGCCCGCTCTCCTTTACGATCCTGACCAACAACGGCAACCGACAGCGTGCGGATTCCGCCACGATCATTCAGCAGAGGCTCAAGCAGGCCGGCATTGAGGTAAAGGTGCGACTGGTTGAATGGTCGGCCTTTATCGAGAACTTTATCAACAAACGCAACTTTGAGGCTGTGATTCTGGGCTGGGCACTCTCGCCGGAACCGGATCAGTACAGCATCTGGCATTCATCGCAAACAGCCGAACGCCAGTTCAATTTTCTCTCCTACAGCAATCCCAGGGTGGACAAGGCCCTGATAGAGGCAACCCGGACCTTTGATATGGCCGAGCGCAAGCGACTTTATGACCTCGTGCAGGAGGAAATCCACAAGGATGTGCCCATCGTCTTCCTGTACGCCCCCTACTCCCTGCCGGTGATCCACAAGCGTGTGCATGGCATTGATCCGGCGCCGGCCGGCATCGGCTGGAACAGCGAACACTGGTTCGTCCCCAAGGCGGAGCAGAAGTACCGCATCGAGGTTACGCCCTAGCTGGCGCTGGCCGCTTCAGGGTGGCACCAGGCGGCCATATTCCCATGGGCATGCTGCTTCTCATCGTCCCGGACGGAAGCGCAGGATGCGATGATTGCCCCAGTCAGCAATATAAATGAAACCGTCAGGGGACAGCGCCACCCCTGTCGGACCGGAAGATCGGCCTGCCACATCCCATGCGGCGAGAAAGCGGCCATCCCTGTCAAAGTGCTGGACACGGTGGTTATAAAAATCAGCAACAAACAGTGAACCGTCTGCCACCACGGCGAGCCCTGAAGCAATGCGGAAACGACCGCCCCATACCCCCAGCCCGCCGATGCTTTGCAGGAAGCGGCCATCGGCATCAAATATCTGCACGCGGTTGTTATAGGCATCGGAAACATGGATGCGGTCATCCGGCCCGATGGCAATGCGTGAGGGATAATAAAACTCTCCATTATGGTTTCCCGGAATCAGGAAATTTACCGCCGACAGTACGACATTGACCTTGCCTTTTTTGCCCCATGCCATGACAAGCTTTCCATCGGCCGTGAATTTCTGGATACGGTGGTGGTATTCGTCCACCACATAGACAAGGCCCGTGGAATCCACCGCGATATCAGCCGGCACATCAAGCTTCCCCGGCCCGTCACCTGCTTCTCCCCAGCTGTCAAGCAGCCTTCCCTCGCTGTTGAAGCGGAATACGCGATCCAGGTCAAAATCTGTGACCCAGATACTGCCGTCATGGCCGATGCCAATACCGGCAGGCTTTTCAAACAGGCGCTGGCCAAAGCCAAGCAGGAATTTTCCGTCGGCATCAAATTTCTGCACCCGGCGGTTGCGCACATCGGTGACATAGACGAAGCCCTGCTGATCCACGGCGATATCAAAGGGTTCATCAAACTGCCCCGGTGCGCTTCCTCGTTCACCCCATGTCTGCATGTCTGCAGGCGTGTCTGTGCAGGCAACCAGCAGGCCGGCAAGCAACAGTGCGGACAGCCTTGGCAGTCTCATCGATGCCTGATATCACGTGCGGTAAATCCGGCTTTTTCGACGGCCTGCCGGAGTTCATCATCGCTTACCCCGGCGCCCGGTTCCAGTTCAACAGTCGCCTTGCCGGCTTGCATATCAATATCGACACTCCCAACACCCGGCACCTTTTTCAGGTTTTTCTCAAGGCCATAGGCGCAGAACGGGCATGACAGACCATCCACCCGGATGATGACGGACTGAGTTTCCACATCTTGCGCCGGTACGATGGTGACAGGCGCCGCCAGCAACAGGCCGGTTATCAATAAATATCGCAATATATGCATGGTGAAATCTCCTCAGAAGTTCCAGCGGAAGCCGGCAGACCACGCCCAGTCCGCTTCTAGCGCCGAGCCATTCAGGTTCTGTACGGCTGGAATCTGTATGGCTGTTTCCAGCACAAAGCGGGATGTGACATATTGGAGTCCCGGCACAAGATTCCATGTCAGGCCGCCGCTGTCGGGGTCGGAAACTCCCCTCGCCTTGTTCTTGCCGTTCCAGATCAGATTGGATTCCAGCACGGCATAGACAAAGGCGGGTACGCCGCCTCCGAGCCTGCGCGGAAGCACCCGGTACTGGAACGAGGCATCCAGTCTGGCCTCATCGCCGAAATCAAAGCCGGATGCCTCGGTATTGAAACGATAACTGGCGGCTGTATCGAATTCCCAGTCCAGCGTCTGGCGGGTGACGGCTACGCCGGCGAACGGATCCCAGGAACCCGAACCGGGTTGCAGTGGTCGGGGAAGCAGACCAAGCGCATCCTTTCTGGAATGTGATCCCGTTGGTGTCTTCAGTCCCAAAAATGGCGCAATACGGAATGTGTCACCAGGCTGGTCTACCTGATAAACGGTGTAACGGCCAAAAAACAGGGCATCGCCCGGCCCCTGGGCTTCGCGGCGAATGCGGGTTGCTCCCATCGTGATGTCCATGCGCTTGTCAACATAGGGAAGCATTCCGAAAACAGCCAGTCTGGGGCTTATGCCATAGGCCAGCACAACGGGAACGACGGTGACGACCAGATCCCGGTTCTGGGCCGTAATATCGCCCGATTTCCGCACCAGCTTGACCTGGCTGCGCAGGATGCCCACGCCTTCGGAGACGGGCAGGGCGCTGTTGAAGGTGATCGGCCCGGCCAGAGAAGCCGCGGAAAATGCAAGCAGGCCAGCGGCAAGCACAACGCTCCGGATATAATACATCACTGATCTCCCTCCAGGCTGTCCAGAATCGGACACGCCTTCAGTGGCCCCTTGCCGGGGCAGGTATCCACCAGCGGGGCAAGTGCCTTGCGCATGCGCTCAAGGTCGTGAATTTTGCCCTCGATCTCTTTCAGGTGGCTGGCAGCCAAATGACTGACTTCGGAACAGGTTGCGGCTTGATCTTCCTGTAACGCCAGCAGGGTTGCAATCTGCTTCAGGGAAAACCCCAGTTCCTGGGCACGCTTGATGAAGCGGATGCGCCGCACCGCCTCATGATCAAACAGGCGATAACCATTGGAGGCCCGTGAAGGCACCGGCAACAATCCCCGACGTTCGTAGTAGAGAACAGTCTGCAAGTTCACGCCAGCCTCTTTTGCTACCCAGCCAATCGTCTTCTTTTGCATTTCACCTCCGATATCCAGTCCCAGCCGAAACAGGAAGTTTCTAACCGCTTGAATTCAAGTCAGGAACCTGCTCACTTATCCTTGTTGAAAGAATAGACCCTATACCATGATATAGGGTCAACCTTGGCTCTTGAGAAATAAAGCATCGGGGTTGTTCAATTTCACTAATTGGTTTATCTTGGAGTTTGTAATGAAAGGCAGAATGATTTATTCATTCTTACAGCAAGTTGTCCTCGCCTTGCTGCTGACCTCCTTTGTATTGCCCTCAATCCAGTCCGCATTTGCTTGCAACCTTATGGATGGAAAACTCCAGATCGTATGCTGTTGCAAAGGCCCTATGGGTATGGCCGGTTGTAAGATGGGGGGTGGCGGATGTGATGCCAATGAGATTATGCAGACTTCAGGGTGTTGTAAAATTACCTATGTTTATCAACCTCTGACAGATGCAGCCTCAATTCCAGCACCACACTCTTTCCAAATCCTGGTTCTGGATATTCCACAGCCACCACCGGTATTGGTTTCTGCACTTGTTTCGCGTGATTTTTCTTTTGGTCTTCAACCCATCTTCTCTCTTGATCCACCAATTCAATGGCAATCTGGATCAGATACTTACCTGTTAACAAGCAGACTCCGAATTTAATTCCCGCCTTCGATTGATCTACATCATGCATCGAGCTTTCCGCTCGTTGCTTTACGTGTGTTCATTTTATTACTGCTGCGTGCAGTTAAATCGGAGGCATTTCAATGGACGATTTACACAATATAAGGCTGATTCTGCTGGTCTTGGGCTTATTCACACTTTCATCGCATACAGCCCAGGCTGATGATCAAGATGATTTCTTCAAGATTTCCCGGAATATTACATCTTCACAACTGGTTCAGGCTGTCTTAGCCCGTAATTTGAATCTGCCCGCAATGCAAGCGACCTGGAAGGCAACCCAGGCACGCATTGAGCAGGCCGAGGCCCTGGATGACCCCATCGTGTCTTACTCGGTTGCACCCCGGACTGCGGCTGTAGCTGGACTGAACCTCGGCCAGAAATTGACCCTTTCTCAGCACTTGCCCTGGCCAGGCAAGCTTCATCTCCGGGGACAGGCCGCCCGTTTTGAATCTGATGCCGCATATGAAGGAATTGAACAGGTACGCCTGAAGTTGATCGAAGCAGCCAAAACCACCTATGCCGACTGGTATTTTGTACATGCCGCCATACGCATCAATAAGATCAACAAGTCATTACTGCAAGAATTCCGCAATATCGCTGAGATTAAGTACTCAGTGGGCCAGACCACGAAGCAGGATGTCTTGCGAGCTGAGGTGGAAGTTGCACTCCTGGAACATCGCGACATCAAGTTAGAGCAACATCGTAAGGAGATTCTGGCAGTACTAAACACCCTTTTGCAGCGTCTGCCCGATATGTCAATTCCACCGCCTGCCGATTTGCCCGAAACGATCCCGTTGCCGCCAGTGGCACAGTTGCGAACAGCGGCACTGGCAGGCCACCCATATCTTCGTGCACTGGCCGCACGTACCAAGGCAAGCCACATCCGCGTCGCCTTGGCTGAACGGGATTTCTATCCCGATCTTGAATTCAGTCTTGGCTACAACACGTTGTGGAACCGGCAGGAAAAGCGCTTCACTGTTGGGTTAGGTATCAACTTTCCCCTTCCGGGAAAACACCAAGCAGCAAGGGATGAAGCCGAAGCTGAATTGGCTCATCTGGACATGGAATACAAAAGCAAGGTATCGCAGGTTCTGGGTACGGTACAGCGGGCCTATGACCGTGTGCGCGAGAGCGCACACGTCATCGCGCTCTACCGCGACCGACTTCTGCCGCTGGCCGAGGAGAACCTGGCGGCTGCCCGGGCCGACTATGAGGCCGGCAGCGGAAACTTCCTGGACCTGATCACCGTAGAGAAGAACCTGATGCAGACCCGGCTCCAGCTCGAACAGGCATGGGCAGATTACCAACGCCACGTCGCAGCGCTGGAGCGTGCCGTGGGCGGATCACAGGTTCTGGGGAGCGTTGAAGCGAAGGGAGATGCATCATGAAGCGCAAACTGCTTCTTGCAATCGCCGGGACTGTTTTATTGGGGACCATCGCAGGGGGATGGGTGCTCTGGCAGGCGGGCCCGGATGCCGGTGCGCCGACGGCCGACGGCTCGGCGGCGCCCGCGTACTTCAGCGCGGGCCCCTTCCAGGTCCATGCCGAGGTGGACCCCGAGACCCCCAAGGTCGGCAGGAACCGGGTGACAGTAATGGTGCGGGATCCGGCCGGCAAGCCCGTCAGTGGGGCAACCCTGAACGTGGTGGCGGTGATGCAGGCTATGGGCAGTATGCCCGCCATGTACGCCCCGGCGGAGATGAGGGAGACGGCCCCCGGGCGCTACGAGGGGGAGTTCGAGCCCTCCATGGGCGGCGAGTGGCCGTTGACCATCGAGATCAGCGCGGCGGGGCAGTCGGGCAGCATCACCTTCGACCTGGCCACCGGCCGCAAGGGACTGCGTTGCGCCACCTGTAGCGGCGCCGTAGTGGACAGCCCCGGTACGATACAGGTAGACCCGACCCGCCGCCAGCTGATCGGGATCACCACGGGAAAGGTCAAACGTAAGCGCCTGCGCATCACCATCCGCGCCCCGGGCAGCGTCACCTACGACGAGACCCGCCTGCGCGACGTAGCATTGAAGTTCGGCGGCTGGATTGGCGAGTTGCACGCGGATGCCGTAGGAAAACCCGTGAAGATGGGCGAGGTGCTGTTCACGGTTTACAGCCCCGAACTGCTGGCAGCCCAGGAGGAGTATCTGCAGACATGGCGCCGTTTGCGGGCCAGGAGTGATGGTGGCAAACACCTGCTGGCGGCCGCCCGCAGCCGGCTGCGCCTCTGGGGTCTCGCACCGCAGCAGATCCAGCGCCTGGAGAGACGCGGCCGGGCGCTTGAGTACGTGCCCATCCTGGCACCCACCAACGGTGTGGTGATCGAGAAGCACATCGTTGAAGGCACGGCCTTCCGGCCGGGGCAACGCCTGCTGCGCATCGCTGATCTCTCTCGGGTATGGGTGGAGGCCCAGGTCTATGAGTATGAGCTGCCACTCATCCACGTTGGCATGGAGGCCAGGGTCATCCTGCCCGAGCTGCAGGAGCGTGAGTATCCCGGCAAGGTTGATTACGTCTATCCCTTCATGGAAGGCGATACCCGCACCGCCCGGGTACGCGTGGTGCTGGACAATGCCGACGGTTTCCTGCGCCCGGACATGTATGCCCATATCCACCTCAAGGCGGACCTGGGCAAGCGTCTGGTGGTGCCGGAATCCGCCGTGCTCTATGCCGGCCGCCGCCGCATCGTGTTCCTGGACCTGGGTGAAGGCCGCCTGCAACCGCAGATCATCAAGACAGGCCGACGCAGCCGCAAATGGATCGAGGTGCTGGAAGGCTTGAGCGAGGGCGACACCGTGGTCACCTCGGGCAATTTCCTCATCGCCGCCGAGAGCAAGCTGAAAGCGGGGGTGGAGCAATGGTAGCGCCGCAAGACAACCGTCCCCACGGCCCCATCGAGGCGCTGATCGCCTACTGTGCGCGCAACCCGCTGTTGACCCTGCTGGTGGTCGCGGCGGCGACCTTCTGGGGTTACCGGGCGCTGCTCGCCACGCCCCTGGATGCAATCCCGGACCTCTCCGACGTACAGGTGATCATCTACACCGAGTGGCCGGGACGCAGCCCCGACCTGGTGGAGGACCAGATCACCTATCCCCTGTCCACCACCCTTCTGGCGGCGCCCGGTGTCAAGTCGGTGCGCGGCCAGAGCTACATGGGCCTGTCCTTCGTCTACGCCATCTTCGAGGACGGCACCGACATGTACTGGGCCCGCTCGCGGGTGCTGGAGTACCTCAACTCGGCCCTGGACGACCTGCCGGAAGGGGTGCGCCCTACCCTGGGGCCGGATGCCACGGGAGTGGGCTGGGTGTACCAGTACGCCCTGGTGGACAAGACGGGCCACCACGACCTTTCCGAGCTGCGCAGCCTGCAGGACTTTACCCTGCGCTACTGGCTGGAGTCGGTGGAGGGCGTGGCCGAGGTGGCTTCGGTGGGAGGCTTCGTCAAGGAGTACCAGGTCCAGCTCGATCCCAACAAGCTGGCCGCCTATGGCATCCCGCTGAAAAAGGTGGTCGAGGCGGTGCGCCGGTCCAATGACGATGTGGGCGGTAGGGTGCTGGAGATTGCCGGGCACGAGCAGTTCATCCGTGGCCGGGGCTACGTCCAGTCCCGGCGGGACCTGGAAGAGATCGCCCTCGACGTGGGCCGCAACGGTGTACCCATCCTGCTCAAGGACGTGGCGGTGGTGAGCTTGGGGCCGGCCATGCGCCGCGGCCTGGCCGAGCTGGACGGCGAGGGCGAGGCCGTGGGCGGCACCGTGGTGATGCGCTATGGCGAGGACGCCCTGGGGGTCATTGAGCGGGTCAAGCAACGGCTTGCCGAGGCCCAGGCCGCCTTGCCGGAGGGGGTGGATATCGTCACCGTCTACGACCGCTCCGAACTCATCGAACGGGCCATCGCCACCCTCAAGCATACCCTCGTGGAAGAGATGATCGTGGTGTCGCTGGTGATCGCCGTGTTCCTGATGCACTTCCGCTCGGCGCTCATCGCCATCCTCACCCTGCCGGTGGCGATTCTGCTGTCGTTCATTCCCATGTCGGGCCAGCACCTCACCGCCAACATCATGTCCCTGGGCGGCATCGCGGTGGCCATCGGCGCCATGGTGGACGCTTCTATCGTGATGATCGAAAACATCCACAAGCGCTTGGAGGAATGGGAGGAGGGCGGCAGGCAGGCTAGCCGCAGCGCCATCATTGTCACGGCGATGCAGGAAGTCGGGCCGAGCATCTTCTTCTCGCTGCTCATCATTACCGTTTCCTTTCTGCCGGTGTTTGCCCTGGAGGGCACCGAGGGTCGGTTGTTCAAGCCGCTGGCCTACACCAAGACCTACTCCATGGGCTTCGCCGCACTTCTGGCCATCACCTTCACCCCGGCGCTGGCGCTGCTGCTGATCCGCGGTCGGATCCGCGGCGACAAGAGCCCGCTCAACCGCTTCCTGGTGGCGGTCTACACCCCCATCGTGCGTCTCGCCGTGAAACTGCGCTGGCTCGTGCTGGCCGGCGCCGTCGCGGCATTGGCGGCCACGGCACCGATCTTTTTCGAATTAGGCAACGAGTTTATGCCACCGCTCAACGAGGGCAGCATCCTGTACATGCCCACCGGGGTGCCGGGCATGTCCATCACCGAAGCGGGGCAGGTGCTGCATGCCATGGACAAGGAACTCAAGGCCTTTCCCGAGGTGGAGCGGGTGTTCGGCAAGATCGGCCGCTCCACCAGCCCCACGGACCCGGCGCCCCTGTCCATGGTGGAGGCCGTGGTCACCTTCAAGCCGAGAGACCATTGGCGCGAAGGCGTCACCTGGGAGAGCCTGATCGCCGAGATGGACCGGCAGCTCCGCTATCCCGGCATGCCCAACGTATGGTGGATGCCCATCCAGACCCGCACCGAGATGCTGGCCACAGGCATCCGTTCCACCCTGGGCATCAAGGTCTTCGGCGACGACCTGGATACCGTCGAGGCCACCGGCATCCGCATCGAGCAGGCCCTGCAGGCCGACGAGCGCACCGCGCCCTACACCCGCAGCGCCTTTGCCGAGCGCATCAGTGGCGGCTACTTCCTCGATTTCGATATCGACCGCAGGAAGATCGCCCGCTACGGCCTGACAGTCCGCGACGTGGAAGACGTGATCATGGCCGCGGTAGGCGGCATGGCCGTGTCCGAGACCGTGGAGGGCCGCGAGCGCTATGCCATCAACCTGCGTTATGCCCGCGACTTCCGCGACGATCCCCAGGCGCTGGCGCGGGTACTGGTGCCCACGCCCACCGGCGCGCAGGTGCCGCTGGCACAACTGGCGGAGCTCAACTTCCGCACCGGCCCGCCCATGTTACGCAATGAGGACGGGCAACTCGTGGGCTACGTATTCGTGGACGTGAACGATGAGATCGACATCGCCGACTACGTGGCGGCGGCCAGGCAAGTGGTGGCGGAAAAGGCCCAAGTGCCATCCGGTTACCGGCTGGAATGGGCCGGGCAGTTCAAGTACTTCGAACGGGCCAAGGCCAGGCTCAAGATCATGGTGCCACTCACCCTGTTCATTGTCTTTTTCATGTTGTTCCTCAACCGCAAGTCGGTGGTCGAGTCCCTGATTATCCTGTTGGCCGTGCCTTTTTCCCTGATCGGCGCCGTGTGGCTGCTGTGGTGGCTGGACTACAATATGAGCGTGGCCGTGTGGGTGGGCATGATCGCCCTGGCCGGCCTGGACGCCGAGATGGGGGTGCTGATGATGCTCTACCTGGGCATGGTCTACCGGCAGCACCGGGAAGAAGGCCGCCTGAAATCCTGCCACGATCTGGTGCATGTCATCGTCGAAGGCGCGGGCCGGCGCATCCGTCCCATGCTCATGACCGGCATGGTCCTGCTGCTGGGACTAATCCCCATCCTCTGGAGCACCGGCACCGGCGCCGATGTGATGAAGCGCATTGCCGCCCCCATGATTGGCGGCATCGCCTCGGCCCTGATCACCGTTCTGGTACTGTTTCCTGCCATCTTTGCCATCTGGAAGGGACGGGACCTGAGAAAATTCGGACAGGAGAATCCATGACATAAAGATAAGCCGGATATAAACAACATCGCGGGTAAAAAACGAACGAATAATTAGCCGGCAGTGGACTTTCCAACGCAACCACCTGCCGGTCTTACGGAGGACAAACACATGATGATGAATATGATGAACAATGGTATGAGCGGATGGGGAATGATGCTCCTGCCCTTTCTTTTCTGGGTGATGATCATCGCAGGAATAGTGCTGATAGTGATATGGCTTGCGGGTCATAAAAAGGAGTCAGCCCTGGAGATTCTGAAGAGGCGCTATGCGTTGGGCGAGATCGATAAATTGACATTTGATCGCATGAAAAAGGATATCGCTGAAGGTGAAGGATCATGAAAACAAATATGCTGCTTGTACTTGGCCTCGTGTTGTTACTTTCCGGTATTGGTGGTCTCTGGATGATTCGCAGCTACCCGATGTCGATGGATGGTATGGGAATGATGGGCCAGGCAGACATGAAGGAGATGATGAAACGCATGATGGGCGATCAACTGCCACCGGCTATCAAGGAAGCCGATCTGCCTGAACCAGAATCTCGAGGGGCCCGGCTGGTAGCCCGGTATTGCACCCGGTGCCATGACCTGCCTTCACCAGCATTACATACATCGAGCGAATGGCCGAAGGTGTTGGCTCGCATGGACAAACATGTGGAGATGATGGCTGGCATGAGCGGAATCCCAAAACCATCACAGGAAGAGCGGGAAACCCTGCTGCACTATCTCCAACGGTACGCGGCTGATGCTCAGGGAGGGTAAGGCCTCCATCAGGATTCGGACCTCTTCCCGTAAGCATATACCTGAGACCAAAGTATCAGGACTGCTCGGTCAGCAGCATTGATTCCCTTTTTGCACTGGCGGGCAGGCAACGTCGCCATAGGAACAGAACACACAGCAATCGCCCGGTTTGGGTTTCAACAACACCTTGCATTTCTCGCACTCGTAAAACCACTGGCAGGCGTCGGTGGGCATGATTTCAGACTTATGATGCCCGCATTCGGGGCAGGTGATGATTGACTTTAGACTCACCTGCATGATCTGATCCCCTTCCCGCAAAAATACGCGTAGGCCGTAAGTCCCAGAAAGAAAACAAGTGCGGGCATGAGCACGTAGTCCAGATATCCTGCCCAGGCAGCCAGACCAACTGCGCCAAACAGTACGACGAGCACGGGTGTGAAGCAGCACAGGGCGGCAATGGCGGAACCGATGATGCCGGTTTTCAGCAAGGTGTTTCTTTTCATGCAATCTGATTCCATCCGGCGCCATGAATCCTTGCCGAATCTTTCGGAAGGTTCACATCATGGGTCCGTTTTTTCGACGGAGGCCGGGTAACCAAACTGGGTAATGGCCTCGGCAATGGCCTTCGGAGATTGTTCCTTATCCTCATATGTGACCGTAACAGACGCGGTCGATGTTTCCGGATCATAATCAACCACGGCCGCATAGATGCCCTTCATCTGCATCACACGATGCCGGACACTGATGGGACATGTACTGCAGGTCATCTTGTTTACCTTCAATCTGGCTGTTTTCTCCTGTGCCAACGCATCGGACGCATGCAAGGAAACAGCAGCTATCGTCAGTAGAATGAACATCATCTTTTGCATCAGGAACCTCCTTATTCGATGAGATAGGGAAGAAGAGACGGTGAAACCAGGAGGAAAATGGCCAAGGCCCCGAGAACCCAGAGCAGAACGGGTTTCCCGGGTCGGCATCCCTTGGCGGCGCACAGCTTCCTCTCCTGCCAGTATCTCCAGCCAGCCCATGCCAGAAGGGCGATCGTGATTGCCGCAAAAAACGGCCGGTAAGGTTCCATGGCGATAAAGGCTGACGCAGACCCCAATCCAAGCAGTACGACAATCAGGGGACCGACACAGCAGGCTGATGCAAGTCCGCCTGCCAGCACGGCACCCACCAGAGGCAAACGCTCCTTCCGCATTCGGTTTGAAACGGGGTTATCCATCATTGCTCTCCAGTGACTTCAGTATTGGACAATCGTCATCGCTCCCCTCATCACACTGGCTGGCAAGTTCAAGTAGCACATCATGCATCGTTGACAACTTCTCAATGCGCTTCCTGATCTCAGCAGCCTTGATTTCAGCAATCTGCCTGACCCGGGTACAATCCGATCCACCGGAGCGCAGAGCTAGAAGCTGTCTGATCTCTTCCAGGGTAAAGCCAAGCTCCTTGGCATGCTGAATGAACCTGAGACGCCGGATGTCCTCGGTTGAGTATTGCCGGTAGCCGGACGCCGAACGAGTCGCAGGGTTGATCAGCCCCCGTCTTTCGTAGTAGCGAACGGTGTCGACGCTGAAACCAGCCTTCCTTGCTACCGTGCCAATCTTCATGCTGACAGTATAAACCCTGGAGCATGATCCAGAGTCAAGGGTTTATTTCAGAAACAGTCCGGGCGATAGGGTGGGCTTTCACGTCATGCACCGAATCAGGCCCCGACGAGACATTGGCTGGCCTCATTCAACGGACGTCTTTGCTGACAACCCGAAATCCTGCCCGGTACAAGGCGATTGAGTTGCTTCCTGCAGATTCATTCACCCCGCTCAGTGGAAGAGATAAATACCTCAATGCGGGATTTGATCTGATCGCGCACGCGGCGGAATTCGGCCATGATTTCATCTTCCGTGCCGGTGGCCTTCGCCGGGTCGTCGAACGGCCAGTGCTCCTTGCGGCACGTGGCCGGAACCACCGGACAATGCTCGTCGGCATGGCCGCAGACCGTCACCAGCAGGTCGATCGTTTTCAAAAGCTCGGGATCAAGGACTTCCGATTCCTGGCCGGAGATGTCCACACCCGCCTCGCGCATGACAGCAATGGCGCGCGGGTTCTTGCCGTGCGCCTCGATACCGGCGGAAAAGACCTCGAAACGATCCCCGCCCAGATGCTTCAGCCAGCCTTCCGCCATCTGCGAGCGGCAGGAATTGCCGGTGCAAAGAAACAGCACCCGCGTCTTGCGCATCCCGGCGCTTATTCCCTCACCTCCGTCGGCTGCAACGCGGGCTGCGCCAGTCCCGCCTCGTACCAGACCCTGGTGCGGTTGACGATGGAAACCACCGACAGCATTACCGGCACCTCGACCAGCACACCGACGACGGTGGCCAGTGCGGCACCCGATTCAAGGCCGAAGAGTGCGATAGCGGTTGCCACGGCCAGCTCGAAGAAATTTGATGCTCCGATCAGTGCGGAGGGGCCGGCAACCGAGTGGTCAACGCCCAGCCTCCGGTTGAGCCAGTAGGCCAGCGATGAGTTGAAATAGACCTGGATCGTGATCGGCACGGCCAGCAACAGAATCACCAGTGGTTGCGCCAGAATCTGCTCGCCCTGGAAGCCGAACAGCAACACCACCGTGACCAGCAGCGCCGCCATCGACACCGGGTCCATCATGTGCAGCATCTCGTCAAGCTTGCCGCGCGCCAGCAGCGCCCTGCGGCCCATCCAGGCCACGGCCACCGGGATCACGATATACATGAGCACGGAAAGAAACAGCGTATCCCAGGGCACGGTCACCGAGGCGACGCCGAGCAGCAGGCCGACGATGGGCGCAAAGGCGAAGACCATGATCACGTCGTTCAATGCGACCTGGGAAAGCGTGAATTGCGGATGCCCGTTGGTCAGACGCGACCAGACAAAGACCATGGCTGTGCACGGGGCTGCAGCAAGGAGGATCAGTCCGGCCATGTATTCATGAATCTTTGCAGGCTCCAGCCATGGAGCAAAAAGGTATTGCAGAAACAGCCAGCCGAGCAGGGCCATGGAAAACGGCTTGATCAACCAGTTGATGGCCAGCGTTACGCCGATACCCCGGCGGTGAGACCAGACTTCGTGCAGGGCCGAATAATCAATCTTGAGCAGCATCGGCAGAATCATCGCCCAGACCAGAATTGCTACCGGCAGATTGATGTGCGCTATTTCCAGATCACCCAGCATGTGAAAGAGTGCCGGGAACAGCGATCCGAGGCCGATGCCGGTGACAATGGCAAGAAGCACCCATACCGACAGATAGCGGGCAAATAATCCCATGGACTGTATCGTGGACATGGCAACCCTCGCGCGTCGAATGGATATTGATTGGGAGATATTATATCCGTATATCCGGATATGCAAATAATAAAGTCAGGGCTGCCGGAATCGATCTAGCAAACGGATTCCTTTAACCGGGCAAGGTCGTTTTGCAGCTGCTCATCGTCCTCCGCGCTATTTTTCAGGAGCTCCGAAATCGCATCGAGATGTTGGTTGGCTTGCATACGGTAGTAGACCCATTGCCCTCTGCGCTCCGCCTCCACCAGGCCAGCATTTTTCAGGGTATTCAGATGCCTGGAAATCGTGCTCTGGGGCAGCTCGAGCGTATCGGTCAGATGACATACGCACAGTTCACCTTTCTGAACCAGAAGGTGAACAATCCTGAGCCGTATCGGATCAGCCAGACCCTTAAACAGATGATGCAGACGCATACTCGCATCTTATGTGCTGAGTCCTGCGTGTCCATTGCATCTTGCCTACTCACTCATTCTCGATGACTTCCTTTCGAGGAGTCCCTGATAATGTCGATCCCGCCTCGGACCACAATGAGCGCAATGGCAAAACCGATCA
The DNA here is from genome assembly GCA_964501925.1 of uncultured Zetaproteobacteria bacterium. GTDB lineage: Bacteria > Pseudomonadota > Zetaproteobacteria > Mariprofundales > Mariprofundaceae > CAYLYU01. The sequence continues at coordinate 30,001 of CAZCTM010000005.1, forward strand.
GAAGATCCGGCAAACGGGAATGAAACAGATGGACAAGCACGCCACCCAGAATCACTCCGATGTTGGCGATTACGTCATTCCTTGAGAAGATCCAGCTGGCTCGCATGTGGACCTCCCCTCTCCGGTATTTGGCAATCATGGCAAGGCAGGTCACGTTTGCAGCAAGTGCAAGCACGCCGACCGCAACCATGTACAGGGGTTCCGGCTCACTTCCCCAGAGGAACCTGCGAAGCACCTCTGCGATCACTGCCGTGCCGATCAGGATCTGGAACACACCACTGAGCCGTGCCGCCTTCATTTTGGCAATGGGCGCCCTTCCGACAGCATAGAGGCTCACACTGTAAACCAGGGCATCGGCCAGCATGTCCATGGCATCGGCCATCAATGCGGTGGAACCACTGACCATGCCCGCCACCAGTTCGGCCACAAACATCATGGCATTGATGGCCAGAAGAAGCTTCAGGACCCGCCTTTGCTCACTATCCTCCGCTTCAATCCCGCATCCGCACGCCGGCACAGAACCTTCTCAGCCCCGGTCAGATGCAGCGGACCGAGTCGTCATCATGGCAAAGCTCCTCCGGCTGCAGTGTGGCGTGGTCAATACCCCTTTTTTTCAGTGCTGCAAGCAATGCGGGCAGGATGGAAGGCCAGTTACCCATCGCATCAATCTGTACATGCGCGGACATGGCGAGCTGGCCGTCCGGCAATCTCCAAACATGCACATGATGTATTCCGGCGATCCCCTCCACCTCCCGGACTGTACGCTCAATCTCATGCACATTGACACCCTCCGGGACCGCCTCCATCAACTCATGGGTCGTCTCACGGATCAGTCGCCATCCCCCCCAGGCCAGAATCCCCGCCACGAGAAACGACAAGATGGGGTCAATCGGCATCCAGCCGGTCAGCAGGATAATCAGTCCGGAGGCGATTGCGGCCACTGAACCCAGCGCGTCACCCAGCACATGCCAGTAGGCCGCCCGGGTGTTGAGATCACCCTCGCCATGCAACCAGCGCAGGACAATGATGTTGACCAGAAGCCCAACCACGGCGATCGCAAGGACGATGCCACCTTTAACCTGCGGTGGATCCGACAAGCGGCCAACCGCCTCCCAGACAATCCAGCCGCTGAGAAACCACAGACCCAGGCCATTGGCCTGGGCTGCAAGGACCTTCGCCCGGCCATATCCGTAGGTCATGCGCCCGTGTGCGGGTCTCATGGCGATGTTGCCCGCCATGACGGCAAGACCCAGAGCGACAACATCGGAGGCCATATGGCCGGCATCTGCGAGCAGGGCAAGCGATCCGGACAGAAGCCCCCCGGCCAGTTCCACCAGGGCGAAGACCGTTGTAAGCCAGAGAGCAGCGCTTAGCGGACGATCAGGATGAATGCCATGACCATGCACCGACTTTATCCCCCTTATGCAGTCCCACCATTCCTGCGTCTGCTGAAACTGGCGTACAGGCAAGGAAGCACAAACAGCGTCAGCAGCGTGGATGAAACCAGACCGCCCACAACCACTGTGGCCACTGGACGCTGGATTTCCGATCCTATACCTGTGGCCAGTAACAGGGGAATCAGCCCAAGTGCTGCTATCGTTGCCGTCATAAGCACTGGTCTTAAGCGACTTTCAGCCCCCGAACGTATGGCTTCATCCATCTCCTGCCCGTCCGTCAGATGACGATTGATCGCATCAACCAGCACCACGCCGTTGAGAACGGCCACCCCAAACAGGGCGATAAAGCCGATGCTTGAGGGTACGGACAGATACTGCCCGGAAACAAGCAGAGCCAAAATGCCGCCAATCAGCGCCATCGGAACATTAAGCATGATAAGTGTCGCCTGCCCAACGGAATGGAAGGCAAAATAGAGCAGAAGGAAGATCAGCAGCAGGGAAAGGGGCACCACAATCATCAGTCTGGCCTGGGCCCTTTGCTGATTCTCGAACTGGCCCCCGAAGACAACCGAATAACCGGGCGGGAGATCAATTTCCTGCTGGATTCGCCGGTCCAGTTCAGCGACCAGCCCTCCCATGTCGCGTCCCTCGACATTGGCCTGAACGACCACACGCCTCTGCACATCATCACGTCGAATCATGGGGGGGCCCTGCTCCACCCTGATCGTAGCCACATCCTCAAGGCGGACCCAGGCCCCGTCCGGCGCCTGCAGAATCAGGTTGCCAATGGCCTCACGGCTGTTCCTGTAGTTTTTTTCCAGGCGAACATAGATGTCGTACCGTTCGTTGCCCCTGATGACCTGGCCAGCGGTAGCGCCACCGATGGCATCGGCGACCAGCGTCATCACGGCATCCACAGGAATGCCGTAACGGTCAAGCTGTTCCCGATCGGGATGCACGACCAGCTGTGCCTCACCCTCGATCTGCTCCATGGCGACATCTCGTGTTCCCTCCACGGTCTTGACCAGCTTTTCGATCTCCCTCCCCTTTTCGGCCAGGACTTTAAGATCGGGGCCAAACAGCTTGATGGCAAGCTGCGCTTTCACACCTGAAAGAAGCTCATCAACCCGCATGGCGATCGGCTGGGTAAAGGATATCAGTATGCCCGGCACGGCTTCCATTTTCTCACGCATGAGTCTTTGCAGCTCGGGCCGGCTTTTCGCACTGGTCCACTGTGAAATCGGCTTGAGGCCCACATAGAGTTCAACATTGGACACGGGCTCAGGATCGCCGCCTATTTCCGCCCGACCGGTTCGGGCCGAGACATAAAGGGTCTCGGGAAAGTGATCCATCAGAATCTTTTCAAGCTTCTGGCCAACATCCCTGGCATAATCCAGAGAAGAGGACGGGGCAAGCGTGATGCGTATGGCAAGCGTGCCCTCCTCCAGTTCCGGAACAAATTCGGTCCCCAGGTAAGGTACCGTGGTCAGCGTAAGGGCAAAGGCCACCGCGGCTCCGGCGATTACCTTTTTGCGTCCCGCAAGGGCACGTCTGAGGAGAAAGTGATAGGCGCGGGAAATCGGCGCAAGGATCGGACTGTCTCTGTGGGTTACCCCGCGTGTAAAGGCGTACGTTGCCAAAACCGGCATCACAAAGATGGCCGCCAGCAATGAGGCGAACATGGCAAAACTGATGGACAGCGCCATGGGCGTAAACATCTTCCCTTCCACTCCCTCAAGCGAAAACAAGGGCGTAAAGACGATAAGAATGATCATCACGGCAAACAGCACAGGGCGGGCAACCTCACGGGCGGCCTCGGTCACACGCAGGGCAATCCCATGATCCTCCGGACGGGTTCGCTCCATGTGGCTGAAAATATGTTCAACCATGACCACCGACCCGTCCACCATCATGCCAATGGCAATCGCCAGACCGCCCAGACTCATCAGATTCGCCGAGATGCCATAGTGTTCCATCACGGCCAGCGCGGCCAGAACCGAGATCGGGACGGACAACAGTACCAGGGTTGCGGCACGAATGTTCATCAGAAAGAGAAACAGGACGATGATGATCAGAACAAAGGCCTCCATCAGGGCCTTTTCCACGGTCCATACCGCCTTGTTTACGAGGTCGGACTGATCGTAGAAGGGCTGAACCACAACACCCTCGGGCAACGCCTTCTGGATAATGTCCAGGCGCGACTTCACGTCATCAATGGTGGCCTTCGTATTGGATCCGAAGCGCTTGAGTACAATGCCGACAACCACCTCTCCAAGCTGCCTGACACTGCCGTCCGGGGCGCGCTCGGTCATTGTCACCGCCCCCTGCCTTATCTCCCCCCCGAAACCCACCCGGGCAACATCCCGCACACGAACCGGTATGCCGTTCACCGTCTTGACCGGAATGGACTCGATGGCCTTCAGACCCTCTTCGCCACTCGGGATCCAGCCCACACCACGTATGACCAGTTGCTCGTCACCCTGCGGCAGATACCAGCCACCCGCATTGCGGTTATTGGCTTCGATGGCCTTCACAATGTCATCGACATGAAGACCGTACGACAACAGACGTTCAGGGTTCAGGTGCACCTGGTACTGACGGATCTCCCCGCCAAACGAGAGGATCTCCGTCACACCATTGACCGGCATCAGCATCAGCTTGACCACCCAGTCATTCAGTGCCCGCAGGGTGAGGGCATCATAACCCGCGTCAGGATCCGCCTTGAGAATGTACTGAAAAACCTGCCCCAGCCCCGATGTATTCGGTCCCATCTTGGGTGTGCCGGCCCATGAAGGGATGTTCTGCCTGGCCTCCTGCAAACGCTGGAACACCAGCTGGCGGGCGAAATAGATGTCTGTCCCCTCCCTGAACACAACCGTGACAATCGACAGCCCCGTTTTCGAAATGGAACGAACCTCTTCCACATCGGGCAGGGAATACATCACCGCTTCCACGGGATAGGTGATCAGCTGCTCCACTTCCTCAGCTGCCAGGCCCCGGGCCTCGGTGTTGATGGTCACCTGAATATTGGTCACGTCGGGAAACGCATCCAGATTCAGCTTGGGCACGACATACAACGCGTAGGCCATACTTCCAAGAAGCAGGAGCAGGATCAGAAACCGGTTGTTAACCGCGGCATCAATGAGACGAGCAAACATGATCGTCTCCTAATGCTGATGTGCTTCGAAACCGGCCTTGGCCAGTTCCGAAAGCAGGGTGAACGCACCTTTGACAACAACACGCTCACCGGCCTTCACTCCCTCCAGAACCGGAACAAGCCCCATGCTTGCCTGCCCGACACGCACCTCACGACGTTCAAAGTGGCCGGGCTCCTCCTCCACAAACACGATCAGTTCCCCGCCCTGGTGCTGAACGGCCCGCTCTGGCAGGAGCAGTTCCGGCTCACCTTTCCCGGTCACGATCTCGGCCTGCACAAACATTCCCGGATGCAGGACATCTTCCGGATTTTCAATCTCCAGCCGGACACCGGCGGTTCGTGTGGCCTGGTCCAGCTGATGGTGAATGTTGATGACCTTCCCGGAATATGATCGCCTGCCCTCCTTGATGGTGACGGATGCCGACTGACCCACCCTGATCAAGGGAAGCTGCGATTCGGGGATCTTCACCTCCACCCAGACCGGATCTTCATCGGCGATCTGCAAAAGACGGCTGCCGGCAGCCAGGTGTTGACCCACACGAAAATGATCTGCAACGATGGTTCCCGCACTGGGAGCACGAAGCCTGAGCAGCCCGTATTCCCTTTCATTCAACAAGCCCCTGATTTCCTTCCAGCTGAGGCCATAGGAGGATAACGCGGCACGGGCGGCCGCCAGGTTGGCGTGGGCCGCCTGATGGGTGCTTTCAGCCTGTTGCAGACGTGCCTGGGAAACAATTTTCTGTTTTGCGAGGCCTTCGAGGCGTTTCCATGCCTGCTTGCTTCTGCGATGTTCGGCCTGTGCCCGAAGATAGTCCGCCTCAGCCTGAGCCAGGGTCGCGCTTTTCAGCGTCACCAGCAACTGACCCTTTCTCACCTTATCACCCAGCCGAACGTGGCGGGTATGCACGATGCCGTCAACCAGGCTGGTCACATCCGCCAGTCGATAGGCGTTGAAGGCGACGATGCCGGGGGCACGAATGGTCTCCGGCCTTGGTTGAGGTTTCAGGGTCGTCGTCTCAAGATTGATCTGGCTGATCTGCTCGGGAGTCAGCCTGACGACACCCGAATCTTCAGAACCTCCATGTTTGTGCCCATGCTCGTGGCCCTGTTCCGCGGCCATCAAAGGTACGTTGAACAGGAGGGTCAGTGTCAGCCATGATATTGACAGGATAAATTTCATTGTTTTGTTCCTTCGAGAATGTATTCGGGATGCCCCAGCACCTCCGCCAGACGAATGCGGGCCAGCCAGCCCTGTCTCATGGTCTCCAGTGCGGTAATGCGGGCATCAAGCGCCTGATTGATGTGAATGACCAGGTCCTCAAGATCCAGCTCGCCGGCCCTGTAAGCGGTCTCTGCCAGCTTGATGCTGTCCATGGCTGACTGTTGCTCTCTGGTCCTGGCAAGGGTAGCCACGGCATCCATGGCGCTCTTGTGATTTTGCAGGGCGGCTTCCACCTCCAGACGCAACTGGTGTTCCGCCCATTCGAGTTCTGACCGGGTGCGCAGCGTTTGGGCCAGGGCCGCCTTATAGGCCCCCCTGTGCGTATTCCAGACGGGAATAGGAATGGAGACCCCGAACTTGATAAGCTGTTCACCGGCTTCCCGGCCATTCATGAGGCTGATTGTCGGATCCGGGATACGTTGTGCCCTGGCCAGATCCGCCCGGGCCCGGGCCTGCTCCAAACGGTAGCGCAGGGACGCAAGATCCGGCCGGGATTGAAGAGCGACCGAGAAGGGATCCTCCGGAGGCTTCCAGTCAGGTGATATCTCGGGGAGTTCGGGCTTGATCGTCAGGTCGCTTTCCTGCTGGCCAATGGACGTAAAGTAACGCGCTCGACTCCGTGTAAAGTACTGTCGTGCAACCAGCTCCGCATTCAGGGCGGAGGCGTAGGCGGAACGGGTCAGGTTGACGTCCAGCTGGTTGGCTTCACCCACTTTCAGTTGCTGTTCGATTGCACTTGTCATGCGTTGGAGCATGCGGCTCTGCTGACGTCTCAGATCAAGTGTCTGTTTGGCGAAAAACAGGGCGACAAAGGCCCTGGCGGCATCGATACCCAGCCCGATCCGCAAGGCCCTGGATTCCTGATTGGCCGCATCCAGCGCGGCCCGGGCAGACTGCTCCCTGTATCCCCGCTTACCGGCAACTTCTATGCCCTGATACAGGGAGATGTAATAATCGTTGGAGGTTCCGCCAGCATTCAGTCTGCGCCGCTGCGGTTCAAGCGACAGCTCGGGGTTATAGGCATAGGACTCCTGCTCAACGAGGTTGCCCCTGGCCGCTTCAACATTCTGCTCAGCGATTTGCAGCCTTGGATGCTGTTCGCTGGCAATCGCCATCACCTCCTTGAGCGTGACAGCCTCGCCCTGCAACGGATTCAGACAGATCAGCAAGCCAGCCTGTAAAACAATCAAATAACGAATTCGCACATGTTCCCCCTGAAATGAAAAAATGGAAGTTGGGGAAGCCGGGATTTACAACCGAATGCAGGGTGCAGGGCCGGATGGCAGACCTGCACAGGCAATCAGAAGCAAATCTCAGCTGTACATGTGCTTGGGAGGACGTTCGATCCGAATGGAAACTCTTATCAGGTTCAGGGTTGGAAGATCGTAATTCTCGTCCGGGTACGCGGAAACAACATTCAATGCATCCGGATGCTTCTCAAGGAAGACATGCGAGGCATGAATATGGCATGCCAGGTCCACGTCTCCACCTGTATGCTCCCCCGATGAGGAAGGACCGTGATATTGCGCAAAATAACTCGACTGGTTGCCGACCGGACCATGAATGTGAATGGTATAGCCGCAAGCAAACATCGACAGTTGCAAGGAGAAGAAAGCAATGACTGCTACGACCTTCATGCCATGCAAGCTATAAATTTACACCCCGTTTGTCATTAGCGATTCGCGTGACGTATCCCGCCTGAGGCTGTTGCCCTGCCGTAAGGAACCCCATCTGTTGATGGCCATCCACTTCTGTGAGTTTTTCGATGAGGATTCAGGAACGATCTGACGCTAGGATACGCACGGCATGAAACGATACGTCCTCAAACGTCTCGCCGGCATGATCCCGCTCCTGCTCGGGATCACTGTCATCTCGTTTGGCATCATGCACGTCGCCCCTGGTGAACCCACTGTTGTCGGCCAGGAATTCAACCCAAAGATCTCCGCCCAGGACCGTGAGCGCCTCCGTGCCTATTACGGCCTGGACAAACCCCTGCATGTCCAGTACTGGAACTGGCTCAAGCGACTGGCTGTCCTGGATTTCGGCAAATCCTTTTCGGCGGACCAGCGGGATGTTCTGGACAAGATTAGCGAGCGTCTTCCCATTACGATCTGGATCAATGTCCTGGCCATGATTTTTATTCTGATGGTCGCCGTCCCCATCGGGGTGGTCTCCGCCGTTCATCAGGATTCATGGCTGGATCGGGCGTCCACGGTCTTTGTCTTCATCGGTTTCGCCATCCCCTCATTCTGGCTTGGTCTGCTGTTGATGATCGCCTTTGGCGTGAATCTCAACTGGCTGCCCATCTCCGGGATCCACGATTATGACTGGCGACAAATGGGGTTCTGGGGACAGCAGCTCGACCTGGCCAGGCACCTGCTCCTTCCCGTTTTTGTCTCCGCCATCGGAGGTCTGGCGGGCATGAGCCGGTTCATGCGCAGCGGGATGCTGGACGTCATCCGCTCCGACTACATCACCACAGCCAGGGCCATGGGGATCCCGGAAGGTACGATCCGTTACAGATACGCCCTGAAAAACGCGCTTTTGCCCATCATCACCCTGCTCGGGCTTTCCATCCCCGGCCTCATCGGCGGATCCGTGATCATCGAACAACTCTTTTCGATACCGGGAATGGGCCTGCTCTTTTTCGAGGCGGTGATGTCCCGGGATTATCCTCTGGTCATGGGGATTACTGTGATCGGGGCTGTTCTCACACTGGTCGGCAACCTTCTGGCCGATCTCTCCTACGCCTGGGTGGATCCCCGGATCCGTCACGGAGGCGGCAAGTGAGCACACGGATTGCAGGGATGGAAGGCCAGGCGAAATCACCCTCAGGTCTGATGGCCCTGTGGTCAAATCACCCTCTGCTGTGCGTGGGCAGCGTCATTGTTGCCCTGGTGGTCCTGCTGGCCGTGCTTGCGCCCCTGATCGCGCCCTATGATCCCACTGCCATCAATGTGAAGATCATCCTTCTTCCACCCTCCTGGGAGCATCTTTGCGGAACGGACACCCTGGGCCGCGACATCTTCTCACGTATGCTGTTCGGCGCCCGCGTTTCCCTGGCTGTCGGATTCGTGGCGGTCGGCATTTCACTTCTGATCGGCATCCTTCTTGGGTCCCTGGCCGGGTATCTGGGGGGCCGGGTGGATGGCATCATCATGCGGGCGACCGACATGGTCCTCTGTTTTCCAACCTTCTTTCTGATCCTGGCGGTGATCGCCTTTCTGGAACCGTCCATCTGGAACATCATGATTGTCATTGGTCTGACTTCATGGATGGGCGTGGCAAGACTTGTCCGGGCCGAATTCCTGAGCCTGCGTGAGCGGGAGTTCGTGCTGGCCGCCAAGAGCCTTGGCGTTCCGGGACCGCAAATGGTCTGGCGTTACCTGCTGCCCAACGCCATGGGTCCCATTCTCGTGTCGGCCGTGCTTGGTGTCGCCGGAGCCGTGCTCGTTGAATCGGGGCTCTCCTTCCTCGGCCTCGGCGTGCAACCCCCCGACCCGTCTTGGGGCAACATGCTCACGGAAGGCAAGGACAATATCCAGATCGCGTGGTGGCTCTCACTGTTTCCCGGCCTGGCCATCCTTATCACCGTTCTCGGCTACAACCTCCTGGGTGAAGGACTGCGCGATCTCCTGGACCCTCGCCAGCAAGGGAAACGATGAACAGCGATATGGATATCCATTACATGAAGATAGCCCTGCAACAGGCTGTTATGTCAGAAAAAAATGGAGAAGTCCCCGTTGGTTCCATTCTTGTTCTTCCGGATGGCCGGCAATTTGCCGCCCACAATGCGCCCATTTCCCGAAGCGATGCCACCGCCCATGCGGAAATATGTGTGATTCGCATGGCCTGCAAAGCGATCAACAATTATCGTCTCACCGGCAGCACACTCTACGTTACCCTGGAGCCGTGCCTGATGTGTGCCGGCGCCATGATTCATGCCCGCGTCAGCAGGCTTGTCTATGGTGCAAAAGATCCCAAAACCGGTGTCATTGAATCCCTTTACCACATCCTGGATGACAAGCGGCTGAACCATCAACCCGAAGTCGTTTCCGGTATTCTGGCTGAGGAATGCGGCAGCCTGCTCAGGGAGTTCTTTTCCAGACGCAGACGGCAGAGCAGGGACAGGCGCCCGTGTGACACTATTGCGGGCAGACGAGAAAAACCATGATGGAGGCCCCTCTGCAAAGAAAGGTTCGTCTGCTCGGCATCGCCAAGATCAGGCACCACATCTTCCTTTGCTGCGATCAGACCAAACCCAAGTGCTGCGCCAGAGAGACCGGCCTTGAATCCTGGCAGTTCCTCAAGTCACGCCTGCTGGAACTCGGACTCAATGCCAAAGGCGGCATCTACCGGACCAAGGCCAATTGCCTTCAGGTGTGCATGCAGGGCCCCATCGCCGTTGTTTACCCGGAAGGGATCTGGTACCACTCCTGCACACCCGACGTACTGGAGCGGATCATCCAGGAGCACCTGATCGGTGGCAAGCCCGTGCGTGAATACGTGTTTTATCGAAAACCAGCCAGGGAAGGAAGCTGAACAAGGAGAGAGGGGTGCGGACTCACCCGACAGCGAACCTCCGCATGGCGTTGGCCGTGGTCATCTCCGCCAGACGTTCCAGTGAAACCCCGCGCACCTCGGCCAGGCATTCGGCGACATGGCGGACATGGGCCGGTTCATTGCGCCTGCCCCGCCTGGGGACCGGTGCGAGATAGGGACTGTCTGTTTCGATCAGCAACATCTCCTCAGGCACATTCCTGGCAACCTCGCGCAGGCCATCGTTCTTCCTGAAGGTCACATTGCCGGAAAATGAAATGGAAAGACCCAGATCCAGTGCCTGCCTGGCCGTTTCCCAATCCGAGGAAAAACAGTGCATGATCCCTCCACACGTCTCGACCCCTTCTTCCCTCAGGATCCGGATCACGGCATCATCCGCTTCCCGATTGTGCACGATCACGGGCTTCTCAAGCCGGTTGGCCGCCCGGATATGGGTTCTGAATCTCTCTTCCTGTCTTTCAGGGGACACGTGGTGCCGGAAAAAATCCATGCCGGTTTCACCGATCGCCACGCACTTGGGGTGTAAAGCCAGCTCACACAGTTCCTCCAGTCCGGGCTCTTCCCCCACCTCGTGATTGGGATGTACACCGACGCTGCAATACAGGTTGTCGTGATTCTCAACCAGGGAAAAGATGCCGCGCACGTGCTCCAGATCCACCGCCACCGTCACCGCCCAGACCACACCCGCCAGATGCATTCGGGTCAGCACTTCCCCCCTGTCCTCCTCAAAATGAGGAAAATCCAGATGGCAGTGTGTATCAACCAGGCGGATCTCAGGCACGCATGATCTCCTTGAGGTGATCCAGGGTCACGTGATGCAATGATTCCAGACCATGGGGGTTTTCAATGACCGTGATCGCCGGTCCATCAGGATCGCCAAGTTCGGAAACGACGAGATCGGCGCCCGCAAAATCGTGGGCATGGGTGTAATCATTGATGGTCACAACGCATCTCAAACCGGCGGTCTGCGCCGCCTTCCATCCATTGCCCGAATCCTCCAGTGCCAGGCACTCCCCGGCTGAGATACCCAGCTTTTCCATGGCGTGATGATAGATATCCGGCGCCGGCTTTTTCGATGGCACAATATCGCCGGCGGCCAGGACGCTGAAGCGATCAAACCATTCCGGCCCAAGGGAGTGCTCGATCAGGGCGTCCAGGGCGGAGGGCGTGGTGGTGGTTGCCACTCCCAGCGTGATGCCATCCTCATAGGCCTCCGTGAGCAGTCGCCTCACCCCGGAGCGTAACGGGATCTCGCCTCTGGCAATAAGTTCCTGATAAAGCCGGGTCTTGAGCGCATGCAATCTAGCTATTTCTTCATCGGAGGGCGGTTCAAGACCGCGTCGCACGTAATCGAACCTAATACGCTCCTTGCCCCCCGTAACAGCCAGAAGTTCGCCATAGGTGGGGACATCCCACTCACGATCGATTCCCGCCTCCCTGAAGGCAAGATTGAAAGCGACACGATGGCCATCTCGCTCCGTGTCAGCGAGCGTTCCATCCACATCCCACAACAGACATTTCAGTTCCGTCATCCTATCTCCTTGTTTTGGCCGGGGTTGGGTTCCCCGAGTGTTTTTGGCTAAACTACACTCATGAGTAAATCACGCCATGAGTATGACCATCTACCGGTTCTGGACAAGCCGAAGCTGCAAAAACCGCCCATGTATCAGGTGGTGCTCCTGAACGACGACTTTACCCCCATGGATTTCGTCGTTGAGGTGATTCGTCGCTACTTCCACAAGAGCCTTGAAGAGGCCACGACGATCATGCTCGATGTGCATCACCATGGACGCGGTATATGCGGGATCTTTACATATGAGATTGCCGAGACCAAGGTTGCACAGGTGAACAGTTACAGCAAGAAGCACGAGCATCCGCTTCAGTGCATCATGGAGAAGGCCCATGTTGAGTGAAGAACTCGAACGGAGCCTGAACCAGATCTTTCGTGAGGCCCATCTTCACAGAAGCGAATTCGTCACCGTCGAGCACCTGCTTCTCGGGATGCTTGACAACCCGTCGGCTCAGCGTGTCCTTATGGCATGCAGGGCGGATATCGATGGCCTGCGAAAAAAACTGACCCGGTTCATTGCCGAGCACGTTGCGGTGCTGCCCGAAGGTTCGGATGAAACGACCGCGAGCATCGGGCTGCAACGCGTAATCCAGCGATCCGTCATGCAGGTTCAGGCCGCCGGCAAGAACGAGGTCACCGGCGCCCATATCCTGGTGGCGATCTTCTCCGAGAAGGATTCGCATGCCGCCTATTTCCTGCAACAGGCCGGTGTCACCCGTCTGGATGTCGTCAATTACATCTCTCACGGGATCTCGAAAGTCAGCGAGGAGTCCGATGTGCCGGACGTTGACAGGCCCATCAGGAAAGAGCACGAGGGGCTTCAGTCCCCTGAACCTTTGCAACGGTTCACGGTCAATCTCAATGAGCGCGCCATGCAGGGAAGAATCGACCCCCTCATCGGACGTGAGAATGAACTCACACGCGTGATTCATGTCCTCTGCCGCAGGAGAAAGAACAACCCTCTGCTTGTTGGTGAGGCGGGTGTGGGGAAAACGGCCATTGCCGAAGGTCTGGCCATGAAGATTGTTGAAGGTGAAGTCCCCGAGGTGATTGAAGATGCCGTGATTTATTCACTGGACATGGGCGGCCTGCTGGCCGGCACGAAATACCGGGGCGACTTTGAGGAGCGTTTCAAGGCGGTACTCAATGCCCTGAGCAAGCAGAAACAGGCGATCCTTTTCATCGATGAAATTCATTCGGTGATCGGAGCCGGCGCCGCCAGCGGTGGCGCCCTGGACGCATCAAACATGCTCAAGCCGGCCCTGGCAAGCGGTGAACTGCGCGTCATCGGCGCCACCACCTATCAGGAGTTCCGGGGCCTGTTTGAAAAGGATCGTGCCCTCTCAAGACGTTTCCAGAAGATTGACATTCCGGAACCCACCGTGGAGGAGACCGTCAACATCCTGCGCGGGCTCAAGACGAGGCTGGAGGCGCATCACGGCGTTCGCTACAGCCAAGCTGCGGTCAAGTCGGCGGCCGAACTGGCTGCGCGTTATATCCATGACCGTCACCTGCCTGATTCAGCCATTGATGTGCTCGATGAGACCGGGGCCGCGATGCAGGTGGCACCCACCACAAAGCGCCGAAGACAGGTGACGGTGACCGACATTGAGGCGACCGTCGCGCGCATGGCCCGCATCCCGCCCAAGAGCGTTTCGGTTTCCGACAAGAAGAGTCTGAGAAACCTCAAACGCGATCTCAAATTGACCGTATTCGGTCAGGATCGGGCGATCGAGGCCCTGTCGGCCAGCATCAAGTTGTCCCGCTCCGGTCTCGGGCATCCTGAAAAGCCCATCGGCAGCTTCCTCTTTTCCGGCCCGACCGGTGTTGGCAAAACCGAGGTGGCCAGGCAGCTTGCCCTGATCCTCGGGCTTGAGCTGATTCGCTTTGACATGTCCGAATACATGGAGGCCCACACCGTCTCACGCCTGATCGGGGCACCTCCAGGCTATGTTGGATATGATCAGGGAGGCCTATTGACCGAGGCGGTGAGCAAGCACCCGCATGCTGTTCTCCTCCTCGATGAAATCGAAAAGGCGCATCCGGATCTGTTCAACATCCTTCTGCAGATCATGGATCATGGAAAACTGACCGATAACACGGGGCGCTCGGCCGACTTCCGGCACGTCATTCTCATCATGACCAGCAATGCCGGCGCCTTCGAGATGCAGCAGTCGAGCATCGGTTTCAACCCGCCGCAACGGACCGGAGAAGATACGGAAGCCATCAAGCGCATCTTCTCGCCTGAATTCCGGAACAGGCTGGATGCCATCATCCCCTTCGCACCACTCGATGAAGAGACCATCCGGCTAGTCGTGGACAAGTTCATCATGGAACTGGAAACCCAGTTGCAGGATAAGGGGGTCGAGCTTGAGGTGGGCGAAAACGTTCGCCGGTGGCTGGCCAGGCAAGGTCATGATCCCCTGATGGGGGCCAGGCCCATGGCCCGCCTGATCCAGGAGAAAATCAAGAAACCCCTGGCCGATGAATTGCTCTTCGGGAAGTTGCAGAAGGGCGGCAGGGTCAGAATTGAGCTTGACGATTCGGAAAGGCTTTCCTTCAGCTTTTCCTGATGGCCCCTGGTAGCCATTGCTCCGCTTCCAGCCAGCCGGCCTGGCAGGCGCGTTTCAGGTCTGCCGGGACATCAATATCGAAACCCGTATCAAGACACAGCACCTTTAGACCCGAGGCTTTCGCCCGCTCAAGGGTCTGGGTCAGCACCCTGTCCGAACCCCAGTCAATATCCGCAAACACGTCCGGACACATTTCCTTCAGGCCGATCAGATCGTAACCCCCATCTTCCACCGGTCCGATGACAAGATCCACCGTCCGCAGGGCCTCTGCCGCCCCTCGGAGACGTGATTCCGGCATGTGGGGCGAATCTGTCCCCAGGAACAGAATGCCATCGCAACCCCTTCGAAACAGCCGCAGCAAAAGGTGGCTCAGACGATCTCCCAGATCCCCCTCCCCCTGGCCGATGATCTTCAGGCCAAGGCCTGAGAAAAAGGGATGCCCCGGCTCATCGGCAGCCAGGCAGGCATCAGGGAAGATTCGTGCAACCTTCCCGATGGTGGTTTTCACCATGGCGGCATGAATCTCGGCGGCCTGTTCGGGTGAAAACTGCGCAAGAAGCCGGGTTTTGACCTTCCCCGGCACGGGCGCCTTGCACAGGATCACGACCTGGATCACCGGTGATTCACATACTGTTGCTTGAGTTCCGCAGGGTCCGCGCCCAGCCAGTAGCAGAAACGCAACCGCCACATGAGCAGGATGGTGCGCAGGATTCCATGGGTCTCCCAGCGCCTGCTTGAGGTCACAACCTTCTCGTGCAGACAGGCTATCTTTCCCACAGGCTTCAGCCTCCTGCTCAGTTCAATATCCTCCATCAACGGCTGATCGGGAAAACCACCCAGCCGTTCAAAGATGTCACGACGCACAAACATAGCCTGGTCTCCCGTACTGATTCGTGTCAGGCGGGACCTCGAGTTTACAAGGAACTCAATCACCCGAAGCATGAAATGCTGGCCGGACAAACGGATGTCAAACCTGCCAGCCACTGTTTTCTCATTCTTCATCACCATCCTTACCTTTTGTAAGTCACCTGAAGAAAGCTTTGTATCCGCATGAAGAAAAAGAAGAATATCGGATCGTGTCTTTGCAGCCCCAAGGTTCATCTGCCTCGCCCTGCCCGGCTTGCAGGCATACCAGCGCACCCCGCTCTCTTCCAGCACCTGTCTGGATGAGTCCGTGGAGCCACCGTCCACAAACACAAGCTCGTCAGCGCCCGTCTCCTGAAGATGGCGTATCAGGGAAGCAAGTCCGCTCCCCTCATTCAGAACGGGGACAACAATGGCAACGGATGGATTTCGTGGCATCAGCTCAAGGAATGATCGCAAGCGGGACAAAGCCGCTGCCGGGAGATCGGAAGTTGGTAAGCATTCCCTGGTAGACCCTTCCGGCCAGGGCGATCAGGTGTTCGCCATGGGTGTACAGACGAATGTCCATCTTGAACCTTCCCTCCGCCCGTTCAACCTCGGCTGGTGGAATGTAACGCTGCATGACGGTCTGACCCGGATCCATGGCCTCAAAACGCTTGCGGCTCATGCTCCTTCCCAGCAGAACCCCTTTCCCGCCATGTCTGGCGACCGGTTTGAATACCCATTGCCTTCTATCCTTCCATACGGATTCCGGATCCATCTCCGAGAGCAGGTGGATCTCCGGCACCATCCTGCGAATCAGCCTGATATCCTCCCCGGCAAGGCTCAGAGACTCGAGCAGGCCCTCATGCCACCAGTCCACCATTCTTCGCTTGTCTCCCAGTAACCCGTAACTGCGCGGATTCGGGGTTAAACGGATCCTGTCGGAGAGATATGCGGCACGAATGTGGGCCATCTCCTCGCTCAGAAGATAGAAATCCGTATGACGGTTGTAGATCGCATCGATCTTCATGTCATTTGCGTACAGATCCCCTTCCGGCCCCGCTCGCAAACCAGACGGCTCCAGCAAAACCACCCTTCGTCCGTCTTCTTCAAGCAACCTGGCAAAGGCCAGCATCTCGGGATACATGTACTGCTCTTCGATCCGCTCATCCATGATCGCAATGCATCGCCAGCTTTCTGAGAACATGCCCGTGAGGCGTTCTTCAAGCGAGCCCTGCAAATCAGGGATATCCGGCTGCACCAGCCATCCCCTGCCAGTAAACAGTCCGCCGGCATTGTTGTTGATTTCAATCAGCTGCGGGCCATTCGGACCGATATGAAAATCGTAGCCCATCAGAATGCTGTCGATACCCGGGTCATGCAGAACCGTTTCCGGAAGCCTGTCCCGCAACAGCTGGAGATAGGAGCTGTTGTTCTGCAAGCGATGCAAAACCCTGACCAGCGCGCGCATGGCAAGAAAATCGCTCTTCCGGATGGTCACCGGCTCGGTCAAATCATCCCGACACATATTTCAAAGAGTAGCGCCCAGCCCGGCGAATCCCAATAACTATGCATAATGGATCGCTTGACGATATAATTTCGCCAGCATGTCTACGATACCCGCAAATCCTGCGACCCGGACCGCAAAACCACAGCTTCCCGCGATGAGCACCGCCGAGCTGATCGGTTTCATGCGGCAATGGCGGCAACCTCCCTACAGGGCAAAGCAAATCACGCAATGGCGGAACAAGGGGGTCCTGAATCCCGATGACATGTACAACCTACCCTCCCCCCTGATCATTGCCATGAAGCAGCACCTGGAATGCCAGCCCCTGAAGCTTGTAAACCGGCTGGTCAGCCAGGACGGAACCCGCAAGTACGTGTTTGGCCTTTCATCGGGAAAGCTGATCGAAACCGTCTACATTCCCGAACCCCATCGCGGCACCGTATGCGTTTCCTCCCAGATCGGCTGCGTCTTCGACTGCTCCTTCTGTCATACGGGAACGCAGCGCTTCGAAGGCAACCTGACGGCCGGCGAAATCGTCGCCCAGATTCTGGCCGTCAAGCGCGACCTCATAAAGAATCCACCGATGACCGAGATGTCGGGGGTGGTCACGCATGTGGTCTATATGGGCATGGGTGAACCCACGGCCAATGAAGATGGGCTGCACGGCAGCCTTGCCACCCTTATCAGTCAGGACAGCCTTCATATTTCCCGGCGCAGAATCACCGTCTCCACATCCGGTATCGTCCCGGCCATCACGAGACTTGGGGAACATTACCCGGTAAATCTCGCCGTTTCCCTGCATGCCGCCACTGACGATCTGAGGGACCAGCTTGTTCCCATCAACCGGAAATACCCGCTCGCCGAACTGCGAAAGTGTCTCGATGATTACCCCCTTGGCAAACAGCGCCATATCACGCTGGAATACCTCTTGCTGGATAACGTCAACGACTCGGATGAGGACCTCAAGGCCCTGATCAGCTACGTTCAACCGGCACGGGAACGGGTCAACCTGATTCGGTTCAACCCCTATCCCGGCAGCCCCTATCGTTCCACACCCATGGCCAGGGTTAATGAGTTCGCTGAGGGCTTGATTCGGCATGGCATCCGTGCCACCGTCCGAAGATCCCGTGGTCAGGATATCATGGCGGCCTGTGGCCAGCTCAAGGCGGTGACAGGCGAAATCTGAGGAGGAGGGGCATGTCAGTTCGAACCGGGATCATCGGGGGTAGCGGACTCTACCGGATCGAGGGAATTGAAATCCTCGACAGCCTGAAAATCGAAACACCATTCGGTGAGCCTTCGGATCGCCTGGAACTGGCAAGCATCCACGGTCATGAGGTTGTCTTTCTCCCCCGACACGGAAGGGGGCACCGGATCCCGCCCCATCGTATCAATTACCGGGCCAATATCTATGCGATGAAGCTGGCGGATGTCACCCGGATCATATCCATCTCCGCCGTCGGATCACTGCGCGAACATATCAGGCCCGGCCACTTTGTCCTTGTGGATCAGTTCGTGGACATCACCAAGGCAAGGGAGTCCACTTTCTTTGACGGACCCATTGTCGCCCACGTTTCGATGGCCGACCCCGTTTGTCCCCGCTTGCTGAATCGCCTGGCAAAGGCCTGCGCCACGGAAGAGATCCCCACACAGAAAGGCGGCACCTATCTTGCTATGCAGGGACCCCAGTTTTCCTCGAGGGCGGAATCCGAACTGTATCGCTCCTGGGGCATGGACGTGATCGGCATGACCAACATGCCGGAAGCCAAACTGGCAAGAGAGGCGGAGATCTGCTATGCCACCGTCGCCATGTGTACCGACTATGACTGCTGGCACAGTGAGGAGGAGGATGTTGATGTTGCCTCCATTCTGGACATCATGCAGGCCAATACGGAAAAGGCCCAGCGGATGTTACGCGCATTCTTCACGGGGGAGCAGGACAGAGCTCCCTGTCCGGCGAACTGCAACAACGCCATGGAGCACGCCATCCTCTCCGACCTCGGGGAACAGGACGAGGCGGCAATAAAACCCGTCCATGCCCTGATCAAGTCGTACCTATGACACGGCATCTCCTCTTTTTCCTGATCGCCATCGGCATACTGACCGCGTGCCAGACGGTGAAGCCGGAACCTGACCCGGAGAAAAAGGCCAGGAGCGCCGAGATCCACTATCAGCTGGGAATCGAGGCCATCCGAAAGAATCACCTGCCAAAGGCCTTTGAAGAACTGGAGACGGCGCTTGAACTTGCCCCGGATCGCAGCGATATCCTGGATGCCATGGGTCTGGTCTGGCGTCTTCGTGGAGACCTCAAGAAATCGGAGCATTATTACAGGCTGGCCTTGCGCCATGACCCGGGACCCCGCACATACACCAATTATGGCAGCCTGCTTCTGCAGGAGGGCAAGCCAAAAAAGGCCGAGAAGTATTTCCGCAAGGCGCTGGAATTCCCGACCTACCGCCATCCCGACACCGCTTACATCAATCTCGGCGACGCCCTGCTTGCGCAGGGGAAGTTCAACGAAGCGATCATGGCCTACCGCCAGGCAACCCTCCTGAACGAGCACCAGAGCACCTCCTTGCTTCGGGAGGCCGAGGCCTTTGATCGCTATCACCGCCCCGAATTCGCGCTGGCGGTATACATGAAGCTGCTGCGCAAGCGGCCTGGCAGTCGACCTGCGGTCGAGGGGATGAGCAGGATTCTTGTCAGAACCGGCAGGAAGGAGGAGGCCATCAAGGAACTGGAGCATTTCATGGAGATCACCTCTGAGCCCATGGACAGGGCCTGGGCGGAGGAATACATCCGGGAGCTTTCCCAGCGTTGAGCGAAAAGACCGGGCAGGAAAACACCCCTTCAAAGGCCGGCCTGCATCCGGATGAGGATGGCTTCAGGCAGACGCTGGGCGCAACCCTGGCCAAGGCCAGGGAAGAAAAGGGAATCAGCATCGCCAAGGCCAGCAGTGATCTGAGACTGAACAAGGACTATCTCAGGGCCCTGGAGTCGGGAGACTGGTCCGAATTGCCCGGCAGGTTTTATGTCCGGGGGTTCCTGCGCCAGTATGCCGATTACCTTGAAGTGGATATCCGTCCGGAGCTGGATGCCCTGAGGACAAGGGATTACAGGCTGACAAGACCCCATACCATTCCTGATCCCCCTATCGCACCGGCCAGGAAATGGGCAATCGCTGCCGGGATCGCCTTCGTCCTGCTCTTCCTGTTTTTCAACATCCTTGAGTCCAGGCACGAGGTTGAATCCCCCGTGACAGTGGACGAACAACCACTGGCAGAGACAGAAAAACAGATCGCAGTCGGGGAAAGCATGTTGGCCACCGTAAACGACCGGCCGGATCAAACCGTACTCAGTGAGCGGCAACCCCCATCCGAACCACCCCCTTCAGAACCCGCCAGGCTCCAGCAGGACCCATCCCCATCCACCCAAGAGGAAGCGCCCCCCGAAACGGAAAAAACAACCCCGCCACCCGGCAAAACGGTCGACCAGCAGGAACAGCAAACGCCGGCGTCACCAGCAGGACATCGATACACCTTCGAAGCGCATGAGATGCAGGTCTGGCTGCGTGTTTTTGATGAGAACCGGAAACGTCTCAAGACGTTTCTGCTTGAGCCGGGGGAGTCCGCAACCGTGGAATATGACGGATCCGCGGTTTACGTCACAACCGGCAGGGCGGGAGCCCTTCAGATTTCCGTGGATGGAAAAGTCGTTGCTGCCGCAGGATCCCTCGGGGCGCCGGGAGAAGTGCTGCGCATGGTCAAGGTGGAGGCCGGGAGCAGGCGGATCAGCAAAGGAGCGGGTGACCCGCCCAGGCCTCAGTCCCCATCCGTCTCAACCCCGGAGAAGGAGGGCTCGGAAAGGATCAGATCCCTGAACGAGCGATGATGCAGCCTTTCTTCAACGGCCTTGTCCACCTCCTCCATCAGCGAATCAACGGCGGGCTCGGACGGCAGGTGGAGCTCATCCATTCCCAGGTCCTTCTCGGGTGAACGGACGGCATCCAGCACCTGCTTGACCTGCAGGGTCTCAAGATCCATGGCCGGCACACAGGGGGGCGAACCCTCGCTTGAGGCCACAATCAGCCCGCAATCATGCAGCTTCTTCAGGATCGCCTGGGTGACGTTCATGGGTACACCAAGCCAGCGGGTCAGGTCTTCCAAGCTCCAGTCCGGCAGTCGGCGGTAAAAATGCTGGCCGATGTAAAACATGGTCAGAAGCGACAGTTTCTCAAGGATCAATCCCGTGAGAACCAGCTCCCTTCGCCTGAGTCGCAAGTATTCCGGATGCTGGAGATAAAAACCGATGCTGGCACCAAGAAGCAGTATCAGCCAACTGACGAACAGCCAGATCATGAACATGATGAGTATGGCAAAGCCGGAATAGACCGCAGTGTAATTGGTTGAACTGGCGACAAAGGAACTGAAGGCCCAGCCGGTCGCCTCCCACATGATGCCGGCAATGGCACCGCCGGCGAGGGCCGCGCTCAGTTTCACCTTGGTGTTGGGCATAAAGGCGTAAACAAAGGTGAAAGCGGCAATGACGAGAACATACGGCACCAGCTTGCCCGCACTGGTAATAGCAACTCCGAACACCGGAATATTCATCAGACTCTGGACGATGTCGGAATTCATCATGGAGGCGGTAATGCCCAGGGCCGAAAACACCAGGAGAGGACCAACCATGACAACGCTCAGATACTCGCTGAAACGCTGGCCAAGCGGTCTGGGCTGCTTGATGTGCCAGATGTAATTGAAAGCCTTCTCGATCTTTGTCAGAAGGGAAATCACGGTGTAAATCAACAACCCCAGACCAAGAGCGCCAAGCACACCCACCTTGATATTCTCGACAAACTCAATGATCCTGCTGCTGACCTCCACCCCTTTTTCACCCAGTGGGGCGAGAAAATTCATGAGTATGGGCTCGAGCTGATTGTGTACCCCAAAGCCTTTCAGAACAGAGAATGTGAGGGCCAGCAGGGGAACAATGGAGAGCAGTGTGGTATAGACCAGGCTCATGCTGCGCAGCGTCAGCTGCCCCTCAAGCAGGTCCCTGACCAGGGCATAAACCACCTGCATCGCACGGGTGAGCTTCCTTTTCCATCCGGGCAGGGAGTCGATATCCTCAGGCCACAGAACCCTTGTCGCCATCTCCCTCCATACCGTAAATTGCTCGTTCATGCATCCCCCATCCGTTCACTCTTCCCGGTTTTATACAGGATAGTTCATCTCGCCGAGAAGCAACACCGCCGTGTTGGCACCGGCATGCAGAAAAACCGGCACCCAGAGATTGCGGGAATATTCATAGGCAACAGCAAAAATGATGCCGCCGGCCAACTGGGGCAGAAGCAATCCTCCGTGCGCCAGCGTGAAACAGACGGCACTGAAGCCGGCAGATATGTAAATCCCGAAACCCTGGCGGATAAAACCGTAGAGCAAACCGCGAAAAAAGAATTCTTCCGCAAGCGGGGCGAGCAGGAGAAAAAGAACCATCCCGACCCAGCCGTGGATGAATGCCGGAACAGAAACCTGATCCGCCAGATTGAATGGTAGGAGAAGAACGGTGGCGCCGACACCAGACAGGGTGGCCGCCATCAGAAAGATCCGGATCGCCATCCGGCCTGGCAATTCAAGTACGGCGATCATGCGATAACGAACCAGGCAGGCCAGCATCCAGGCTGTCTCAAGGAAACGAAGCAGTGCAAGCGCCCACAACTGCCCCGGCCAGAATGAAAACAAGCCTTCAAGAGCGATAACGCCCGCCACCGTTGTCAGGAAAGCCCTGGTGGACATTGCAGGCACTGAGCCACCTTCAGGAAGGATGACGGTTAACCCTCCGGCAAACGCAGGCAAGAACGGTCAGCCAGATGGCGGTCAGGACCAGCATCCAGTTCCACTGACCCGTCCCCGGAATCAGGCAACCTCCCCCGCCTCCGGCAGGTGGAGGAACCGGCGTTGCCACACTGACGGTCGTACCGGTCGCCATGCGCCCATCCCGGCCACGGGCGATGACCCTGTAACGGATAGTGGCCCCCGAAGGAGCTGCAGGATCAGTGTAGGAAACGGCATTCGCCGGCAGCACAGTGAGTGTCGTGAACCCCGCGCCGGTATCACGCTGGATGATCTGGTCGACTTCACTGACGGATTGGTCCAGCCATGCAAGCACAACTGTTGTCGGGCCCGAGGCTGTCGCAGTCAGGCCGGCCGGAGCATGCAGCGGCATGGACATCCGGGCATTGATCCTTCGACCTGTGACCGTCTTTCCGGCCAGCGAGGGAACCTGGTCCCCGTTGTTCAGAATGCGCTGCTTAAGCTGTGCAAGGCCAAGTCCCGGTTCCGCGGCCCAAATCAGTGCCGCCAGCCCTGCCACGTGGGGTGTAGCCATGCTTGTCCCCTGCCCGAATGCATATGCGTTTGGGCCATGCACGGTCCCTGGAACCGTGAGACTCACATCATCCACATGGAACCCGTCGAACGTGACACTGAAATCGGAGTCAAACCGGAAACGCACCTGGGCAGTGGCAATGCCATCAAGCATCTGCATGTCCGATTCGAAGGGGGTTGGAACCCAGCCACCCGACTTGCCGGTCCAGCCGTCCCTCATGGTCCAGGTAACCCCGTCAGCTGTTCCATCCACCCACAGGAAATCAAAACCGGATTCAGTGGCCAGATTCAGGCGGTAGGAAAGCACCACACCCTGCTTGCCACCAAGATTGCAAACGGGTGAGCTTGCCCGATAACTGCGATTATTGGCATAGAAAACACCAGGGGTATCGGTCAGGCTGA
This sequence comes from uncultured Zetaproteobacteria bacterium, assembly GCA_964501925.1. Lineage (GTDB taxonomy): Bacteria > Pseudomonadota > Zetaproteobacteria > Mariprofundales > Mariprofundaceae > CAYLYU01. The sequence goes on from CAZCTM010000005.1 coordinate 53,622, forward strand.
ATGCGGGGGAAGCGAAGGTTTCACCCGTCACCGCAACCGTATTGGCCACGGGCAAACCGGTGATCCGGTCGATGGTCTCGGGAATCCACCCCTCCAGCGTTCCCGTATCGAAGTTCCAGCTGCAAACCGGAACCCTGGCTGGAGGAACACTGCTCAGGATATTGGTCCCCGGCGCGGCCACATCAACGCTGATCTGACCAAAATTGGAAAATGCGGCCAGGCTGTCCTGCTGATCGGTTGCCGCCACAGCAATAATATTCGGCCGGGCATAGGAGGCGGGATAGCTGGGAAGAAGATCGTTGTCGGCACCTTCATTGCCGGCGGCCGCAACAACCAGAACCCCCTGAACGGCTGCATTGGCAATGGCCATATCCATGAGATCTCCGGCCACACCATCCGGACCGCCAAAGCTCATGTTAAGGATTCTGGCACCGTTTGCAGCGGCATAGTCTATGGCCGCGACAATGTCTGCCGTTGTTCCCACACCCACGGAATTCAAGACACGAAGGGGCATCACACGGGCATTCCAGCACACACCGGTGCCACCGATTCCGTTGTTGCCCACCGCCCCCAATGTTCCGGCAACATGGGTGCCATGGCTATTAAAGTCCATGGGGTCGTTGTCAGCCTGCACAAAATCCCAGCCACGAACATCATCGATAAAACCATTGCCATCATTGTCAATACCGTCAATCACCTCCCCCGGATTGTTCCAGATATTGGCTGCCAGGTCCGGATGACTGTAATCCACGCCGGAATCAATGACGGCGACAACGACGGACGAGCAATCCGATATTTCATCCCAGGCCGAAACGGCAGAAATATCTGCTCCGGAACTGCCAGCCTGTCCATTCACTGTCTGGCCGGTGTTTTGCAAGCCCCAGTACTCGGCAAACCTGGGATCATTGGGCGCCGCGGCCATCCTGTAGAGGTAATTGGGCTGTACATGCGCAACCCAGGGGCGAGCCGAAAGCGTGGACATTACCTCGGCCACCCGCTGGCCCAGCTTCAACTTCAAACGCAGGAAGCGGGTTTTTCCCCGATATTCCCGGGCAACGGTCAGGCCCAGAGCTCTCACGTTCTGAACGGCCGCAGGCGAGGCGGGAACGACAAGGACCTCCCCCTCCACATACGAAGGGGCTGCACGGGTCAGCCCCGCCCATGCGTTTCCGGACAAAAGCGCAAGGATCAATAAAAAAACAAAGGACATAACATACCGCATGGTGATCAATCCCCCTCTTTTGCTTTGTATAAATGGTCCCCCTGGATACCGCACACCACCCTTTCCACGGAAAGCTGATCCATGACATCCTGCAAGGTTCGATGATCCTGCCAGCCCAGCGTGACGATCCTTGCCGAGGATCGCTTACGCATGGAGAGCCGGTATTTCTCCAGCAGGATATCCAGTTGCTCCGGACCAATGCTGCTGCAAAAGAGAACCACAACCCGCCCTTCTCCCGAATCGGTGCTGTGCTGCAGGCCGGAGTGAGCCGAACCTGCCTCGCCATAGCGGGCACACCCGGTCACCGGCGATGAAACCATCATCAGCACGATGAACCACAAGCTGGCGTAAAGAGGGCCTGAGATCCCCGGTCGTTTCATCCGGTTTCGTGTCGGCTATCCGAGCTGATCCAGATCCCGGACCGCCCCCCGATCCGCCGATGTGGCCATGGCCGCATAGGCCTGGAGGGCCTTTGACACCGTCCGCTCCCGGTGAAGCGGCCTCCAGGCGGCGTTACCCCTTGCCTCCATCGCCTTTCTCCGTTCAAGTAACACATCATCTTTAATGTCCAGGTGAATGGTTCTATTAGGTATATCGATATCAATTGAATCGTTTTCCTCAACGAGCGCGATGGCTCCACCCTCCGCCGCCTCGGGGGAGACATGGCCGATGGAAAGCCCGGATGTGCCGCCGGAAAAGCGTCCGTCCGTAAGCAGGGCACAGACCTTACCCAGTCCCATGGATTTCAGATAGGAGGTCGGATACAGCATTTCCTGCATGCCCGGCCCTCCTTTCGGGCCCTCATAGCGAATGACAATGATATCGCCTTCAGCGATCTTTCCGCTCAGGATGGCGGCGACCGCCTCCTCCTGGCTCTCAAACACCCGCGCGCGCCCCCGGAACCTCCATATCGATGGATCAACCCCTGCTGTCTTCACGATGCAACCGCGCTCGGCGATATTGCCATAAAGCACAGCAAGCCCTCCCTCCTGTGAATAGGCATGCTGATAATCCCGGATACAGCCATTGCAGCGATCCGTATCAAGTGACTTCCAGCGTTCCGACTGACTAAATGCCTTCAGGGACGGCACGCCGCCGGGTGCGGCCAGAAACAGCCTTCTGGCTTCCTCGTTGGCCTCGTCCATGATGTCCCAGTCTTCCAGGGCCTTGCCCATGGTCTTGCTGTGAACGGTCGGCAGATCGGTGTGGATCAGGCCCGCGCGATTCAACTCCGAAAGGATACCCATGATGCCGCCCGCCCTGTGCACATCCTCCATGTGATACGTCTGCGTGGAAGGTGCCACCTTGCAAAGATTGGGGACCCGGCGGGAAAGGCGATCGATGTCCGCCATGGTAAAATCCACGTCCGCCTCCTGCGCGCAGGCCAGTATGTGGAGCACGGTATTGGTGGATCCGCCCATGGCGATATCAAGCGCCATGGCGTTCTCAAAGGCCTCAAAAGTGGCAATGGAACGCGGCAGCACGCTCTCATCATCCTGTTCATAGTATCGCCTGGCCAGTTCCACCGACAGACGACCGGCCTTCAGGAAAAGCCCCTTTCGATCAGCATGGGTGGCCACAAGTGAACCGTTTCCGGGAAGGGCCAGACCGAGCGCCTCGGCAAGGCAGTTCATGGAATTGGCCGTAAACATCCCCGAACAGGATCCGCACGTCGGGCAGGCCGATCGTTCCACCGCCGCCACATCCTCATCCGACTCCTCCGGATCGGCCGCCATCACCATGGCATCCACCAGATCCAGATGCAGCTCCCGGTTGTGCAGGGTGATCTTGCCGGCCTCCATGGGACCACCGGAGACAAACACGGCCGGGATGTTGAGCCTGAGGGCCGCCATCAGCATGCCCGGCGTGATCTTGTCACAGTTGGAGATGCAGACCAGCGCATCGGCGCAATGCGCATTCACCATGTATTCAACCGAATCAGCAATGAGATCACGGGAAGGCAGGGAGTACAGCATGCCTCCATGGCCCATGGCGATGCCGTCGTCGATGGCAATGGTATGAAACTCCCTGGCCACCCCGCCGGCCTTTTCGATCTCACGGGCCACCATCTGCCCCAGGTCCTTCAGGTGGACGTGACCCGGCACAAATTGGGTAAATGAATTGGCGATGGCGATGATCGGTTTGCCAAAATCGTCATCCTTCATGCCCGTCGCCCGCCAGAGGGCGCGTGCCCCGGCCATGTTTCGGCCATGGGTTGTGGTTCTGGAACGATATGCAGGCATAGACACTCCCGTTTTCATGACTCGTCATTCAGTCTGAGACCGTCAGGAAGAATAGCCACATTTTATTTCGTTTGACATGCGAAATGCAGCTTCGGACACTATAGCTCTATGAATGCCCTGCCACTGGTACAAATGCTCTATCAACGTCCCGAAGAGGACATCCTTGACCGGATCGGGCGGCTGCGCGCCGAACTGGGGGATCGACTCCTCATCCTCGCCCATCACTATCAGCGCGAAGAGGTCTATGCCTTTGCAGACCGGACGGGTGATTCCCTGAAGCTGGCGCAGCAGGCCGCCGGAACCGACGCCCCTTTCATCATCTTCTGCGGTGTACACTTCATGGCCGAAACAGCGGATATCCTGACCGGCGATCAGCAGGCCGTCATTCTCCCCGATCCCGCTGCGGGCTGCTCCATGGCCGACATGGCCGACCTGCCTCATGTCAGCCAGGCATGGGAAGAGATCGGAACGATTGTCGACGTTGAAGAAGGCGTCACACCCGTCACCTACATCAACTCGACCGCGGCACTCAAGGCATTCTGCGGGCGACATGGCGGCATTGTCTGCACCTCGTCCAACGCCCGACAGATCCTTGAATGGTCATGGCAGAGGCGCGACAAGGTCCTGTTCTTCCCCGACCAGCATCTGGGCCGCAATACCGCCCTGCGCATGGGCCTCGCCGATGAGGACATGATTGTCTGGAAACCGGGGGTGCCGCTGGGTGGCAACTCGCCTGAGGCCATCCGGAAGGCGCGACTCCTGCTCTGGGACGGCTTCTGTTCCGTGCATCAGATCTTTCAGGCGGCGCATGTGATCAGCATGCGCAAACAGCATCCGGGTATCGAGGTGCTCGCCCACCCGGAGTGCTGCCGCGAGGTCTGCGACCTGGCCGACATGGTGGGCTCAACGGAAAGCATCATCCGGTATGTCGAGGCAGCCCCCGCCGGGCAGTCCTTCGCCATTGGCACCGAACTCAACCTGGTCAACCGGCTGCGCCTGCGTTTTCCTGACAAACCCATCTATTTTCTTTCCCCGACGGTCTGCATGTGCTCCACCATGTTCCGTACCGATCCCCAGCACCTGTGCGCCTCCCTTGAGGCCCTGTCGGATGGTCGCGTGGAAAACCGGATCAGGGTTCCTCAGGAGGACAAACACCTTGCAAAGATCGCACTTGACCGGATGCTGGAACTTGCCTAAACGGATCGCATTCTGGATCGCGGCCCTGGTCATGCTGCTGCCGTCCCCCATATGGGCGGCTGACGGCATCGACCAGCTCCGGCAGGAAATCCGCGCTTTTCTCAACAGCCCGGAACATGAGTTTGCACCCGAAACCGCGGAAAAGGCCCAGGCCTACCTGGGAGCTGCCATGCTCGCCCGGGAAAAGCACGATGAGGAAAATGTTCACCAGAGTCTTGAGGCCGCCAGGCGGACGCTTTCGGAGGCAAGACGCCTGGCTTCCGATTTCCGGAAAAAGAACAGCGAACTTCTGAAGCTCCGGGCTGCCGCCCGCGAGGCTGCAGACAGTCCGAACGACCCGGCCCTGCAGGCGGCGGAACAAAACCTGAAGAAAATGATTCAGGCGACCGAGAAGGGCCTGTTCAATCAGAGCGAACAATTCAAGCAAAAGGCCACCAGAGCCTATCGTGACATCATCGATCGCCGCCTGCCGGCGCTGGTTGAGGAGACCGGAAAGCTGATTTCAAGGGCGGCGGCCGCGGGCGCCAAGAAGTATGCGCCCCGGACCTACCAGGGCGCCAAGCAGTGGCTGAGCGAGGCCAGTGCCTATGTGGACGGCATCAGCCGCAAGGTGCCGGACCATCCACGCAGGGGAATCCGGCTTGCAACCGCGGCACGCGAGCTCGCCCTTCAGGTCAAGCAGTGGCGAAAGCATGCCGGCAGTCATGAGCAGCTTGTCCTGAAAGGCAGGAAGGAGCGCCTGCGACTCGCCAGCAAGCTGGGCCTGGATGTTCATCCCGATGACCCAACCGCAGATATCTCCCTTGAGGCCATCCTGGCCGAAATCGACAAGAGACAGGCCAGGCAGAAGACATACGCCCTCGAGGTCGAAAAGGTAAGGGAACAGTGCCAGAGGGAACTGGAGAAGAAACTGGCCGAACAGCGTGAGACGCTTCTCAGCCGGCAGCAGGAGCGGCTCAGCAGCCTCAAGGATGCCTTCCGGGCCAAGCTCGAGCGCGAGACCTTTGAAAAGAAACGTCAGCAACGTCTGAGAAAGATCTTCAGGAAAGGGGACGTGGACATCTACTACAACCTGGATGGCTCCATCCTGATCCGCCTCTCGCGCCTGAAGTTCGCGCCGGGGAGAAGCAGCATCGACAAGAAATACTACGACCTGCTGGCCCGGCTGAAGGAGGCGCTGGAGATCTATGGCGACAGGAACGTCAACATCGAGGGCCATACGGACAACAAGGGCGAGGCCAAGCCGAATCAGGTGCTGTCGCTCAAGCGGGCGGAATCCGTTCGCGACTACCTTATATCCGCGGGAGTGGAGGCAGGCCGGCTTAAGGCCCTTGGCTATGGTGAGGTGCGTCCGATTGCCAGCAACGATTATGAAAAGGGACGCGCCATGAATCGTCGAATCGATGTCATCATCCTCCCTCCCAATGGCTGATTCCGTAAGCCGCGAACCCTTCTACGACCTGCCGGAGGACATCCGGCCGGCAGCCCTGAATCTGATGAAACACCTCGAGGGGGAACATCCCTTCCGCAAGGCGGTACTCGGAGAAACACTCCGACTCATCCTCGGGGATCACAGTGCCGCCGACCTGAAGTTCATGTCCCGCCTCATCCACGAAATGCGCAAGGGTCTGGAGGTGTTTCACCCCTATCAGAACATCCGTAAGGTGGGCGTCTTCGGCTCGGCGCGAACGCCCATTGGTCACCCGCGCTACATTCAGGTCCGGGAATGTGCGCGCAGGCTGAAGGAGAAGGGCATGATGATCGTGACCGGCGGCGGTGGCGGCCTGATGCAGGCGGCCAACGAAGGCGCCGGCCGGGATTATTCATTCGGGATCAACATCAATCTGCCACTGGAGCAGAAACCCAATCCGATTGTCGATGGCTCCCCCTGCCACTTCTATTGCCAGTATTTCTTTACCCGCAAGCTCTTCTTTCTCAAGGAAAGCGACGCCCTTCTGCTGGCAGCCGGCGGGTTTGGCACGCTGGATGAAACGTTCGAGGCGCTTACCCTCCTGCAGACGGGCCGCAACCCGCCCATTCCCGTCGTGCTTCTTGAGGCGCCGGGCGACGATTACTGGGGCCCTTTCCTCAACTCATGGATGCGCAGACTCGTAAATGACCGCCTGATCAATCCGGGCGACAGCCACTTCCTTTTTCATACCGACAGCATTGATGAAGCCGTCCGGCATATCACCAGTTTCTATCTTAACTACCACAGCTTCCGCTATGTCGGTGAATGGGTACTGCTGCGAATCCTGCGACCCCTGTCGCAAGACGCCCTGGATCAGCTCAACGCCGAATTCAGCGATGTGCTTGAGAAAGGCCGGATCGAGCAGTTGTTTCACTGGCCAAGACATGACGATCCGGAGTACTGGGAGTTGCCAAGGCTGCGCATGTACCTGGACCGTTCCCGCATGAATGCGCTGCCGCAGATCATTCAGCGCATCAACGCCCTTTGCAAGCAGGAGATCGGAGAACCGGAGCGGGTAAGCCAGCGCTGACCATCCCCGGGCCTTCCTGATCTATTCGGGTGGCGCCCCCAGCTTTTTGATCTTCCCCTGATCCAGAAACCAGCGATCGAACCACTGCAGATGCATGCGTACGAACAGTGAGGCAATGATGGGCCCCAGTGTGCGGGTAAGAAAGTGGACGGCGATCTGGGAAGGATTGCGCAGGAAACGCAGGACCTTGAACATGCGGCTGAGCGCGGGGCTCGCAAAACCGATGGCGAAGAGGCCTGCAAGCAGCAGAAGGCCGCCGAGCGTGAAGGTGACGGAGAAAAACCCGAACCGGTAAAGCAGATAAACCAGGAACAGCCCGATAGCTGCAAGGGCGCTACCGGCGGCCCAGGCGCGGGGATCCCAGAGCCGGAACACCTTGAAGAAGCGCTCGTGAGCGACCTCCATCTGTCTGAGGTAACTGCCCTTCGGCTCTGCCCGCAACCAGGGTTCGATGCGCAGGAATTCCCAGTCTTTTTTATCTCCCCTGCCGCCCATGAAATCCACCTGCGTGGCCTCGAATCCGGTCATCCGGTAACCATCGGCCATCAGGGAATACGCCTCAACCTCCGTAAATGAATCCAGGTCGGTTCGGACATGCGCGAGAAGCCTCTGCATCTTCTGATTCACGCCGAATTCTGCCGTGTCGCCTCTCACTTCCGGAGGTGGGCAGGCCGTCCTGTCCGCAGCCTGGTTATTCTTTGTGATGTAACAGGCATGATCAGGCGGAACATCCTTCAGCAGATGGAGAAGGGCAAATTTCTTCCCGCCCTCCATCACCCGGAGCAACTGTTCCTCGCGTACCCGGTCCATGAGAATGTCGGTGGTCCGGCCGGGAATGGAAAAGGTGCTGGTTGGAGGATCATCCTCATCCGCCATCTGGCCCGTGGCATCGCTGATGATGAGTTCTGTACAATTCCTGTCCAGAAGCCCTTCAATCCCGAGATTGTCATGCACCCCGCCATCGACCAGCTGGACGCGAATCCCCTTCTCGTACATGTCGCTGACGGCCAGGGGATGGAACAGTCCGGGCACGCAGGCGGATGCGGCCACGGCATGGCCGAGCGGAAAGTCCTGCTGAACCGGGGTGACATCATCATAGGAATCCGGGCGGCAGAGCCGCATGTTCTTGTCGGCCACCCATGCCTTGTTCCCCGAGCGGGGCGGCTCGCCCATCCGTGAGGCCTCGAAGCGCCAGTTGTGGCCGGTATTCAGGCTTGTGGCATTGATGAGAAGGATGGGAACCTTCGCCTTGCGTCCTTCATTGCCCTTCCCGGGATGAAATCCCTTGTCCTGGCTGCCGTCCTCGAGCCTGGGCTGGATCTTCAGATGCCGCATCTCGATGGGGCCATCCATACCCACGACCGGCCGATAGAAGGTCTCCTCGTAAATCTCCGCCAGGCGGTCGCTGCGCGAATAGTCGTCCCTGAACATGCGCATGTTCTTGCTGACATCGAGAAAGGTGCGCATACGGATATTGGTCTGCACGCCCGCAAGGAAGTCCCTTTCCATCATTTTCACCTTCTCAATGTAGTCCTCGTCACGAATGTCCCCGTCCGGCTTTTCCTCGAGCAGGTTCCTGACATGCAGGTAATAGAGCGCGCCGATGATGGAGCCGCCGGATACCGTGGATATGACCTCGATATGACGCAGTACCCCCCTCTCGGCCAGGGCGGCGAGAACACCGATGTGAAAGAAGGAGGCGCGAAAACCACCCCCCGACAGAGCCAGTCCCAGTTTCATTTCCCCTCCCGTCAGGTCCAGTTCAAGCCTAGTACAGGCCGGACCGCATCACAATTGCCGATCTTTCGCAAGGAAGGCTGCAACAACCCCTGTTTGCAGCGTTCAGAAATAAGACGGCAACAGAGCTGCCGATCGGGACAAAGATCAGTCGAACATCGACAGGAACTGCAGGTAGATCATGCCGCCTCCACCCCCCAGGAAAAGCGCAACGGCATGGACCCAGGGCTGCTGGCTCAACGGCCGGAAGGCGCCGTAACGAAGGATACGGACCTCCTCCAGAAGACGCTCCCATACCTCCGGCAACGGCGCGGATGAAGAGGCCCGCAACCGAAACAGGGCGCCCATGAAATCCCTGCGGAACCGCTCGGCCGTCCGCCGGAGCACAATGGAACACCCGGCAATAAAAAAGAAGGTGCCGCTGATGATGAGGATGAGGCTTAGGGGGAAGTACCAGTTGTCGAAGAAGCGGGTGCAGGCGGCGGTCATGAGCAGGATAACAATCATGGGATAATGGATCATGTTGCCGATGACCTCCGTGCGTTCGGCGATCAGCCGGAAGACGACCCGCATGTCGGAGGCGAGGCACTTCGTCAATCCGGCCGGCGCCTGCCCCACCCTGCTCAGGTAATGGTCCTCGATCTTCCCGAGCAGTGCGCGGCAATACCAGGTGGCGTCAAGAACACGGGCCACAAGTATGGCAAATGAGAAGACAACGACCGCGAAAAGGGCAAGGTCGATCCATCGTGAGTAAAGTCCCCGGTAGGGAATCTGGGGAATGCCTGACAGGAACAGAAGCAGGGATCCGGCGGCGAGATAAATGATCACGGGTCCCCATACGCGAGACCGGTAACGCTCTGCCTTGCGGACATATTCCCGCCAGAATTCTGCCACGGCGGTCCGGCCCGATCCGGCAAGCATGGCATCAATCCGCTGGCTGTTTTCCCGAAGATCCGCGCGGATGCGGCAAAAATAGTAGAGCATGAGGAAAAGAATGAAAAAGCGGATGAACTCCGTCGGCCAGATGCTCACGCCCAGGGTCCACGAGACGGGTTCCAGCGTGTCCACCATGGGCAGGAATGACAGGGAGATGAGCATTGCGAGGATAAGCGTCACCACGGCACCGACAGAGACGCTTAGGATCCGGATCCCGTAGATGCGGCACCAGACGGCGATGAACAGCAGGATGAGACCGATGGTGGCGGAGATCGCAGCGATCTTGCCCTTCGTGGGTCCGACCGGTTCGGGATAAAGGCTTGCCGGAAGCTGACGGTCCTTCCGTGAAAGCGGAATGGCGGCGTCCCTGCCGACTTCAAAGGTCCTGCCGGTCAGGATGTCATCAAGTGTCTTCTGCAGGTCCTTGCTGGCTGCGCCGGATTTGTCGTGTTTCAGGATCTCCGGCCTGAGCAGAAGGCGGGTGCTCAGGAAGGCCGCGCTCTGGTAAACGCTCCGGAACGGTGGGGCGCCGGCCTGCAGGTCCTCTCCAAGCCTCAAGCCATAGCTGGATGCCACCACGAGATTGCGCGCCCAGTCCCACTGGCTGGGGTGAATGAGGATGGCGTCAAGGTCGGTCGTAAAGAAAACGGCGTCGGGGAAAAAGGGTCGCATGGCCTGCAGGACCATCATCTTGTCGTAAACGTCACTCCCAAGCACGCCGATCGCCTGGATTCCGGCAGCCATGGACAGGAGATTGTGGTTGCGAATGTCCCGGTCGAGCCGCTTCAGGTCAATGGCAAGCCGGCGCAGATAATCAGCCTGGCCGCGGCCTGAAGGCCGCTCGATGGTGTCGGATGTATCCTTCCGGCCTGAGCCCTCTTCATCCTTCCCGCCATTCCTTTTATCGGGAAGCTGGCCGTCGATACCGCGCAGATAATGATATAGATGGATGTTTGCGGGCGGGGCCGAGTCCGCGGCCGGCGCACTTCCCTTCCCCGTTGCCGCGTGGATAAAGGCCGAGGGCAGAAGACGCCCGTAGCGGGTGTCGAACTCCGAGAGCAGGACAATATGCTGGGGACAATCAAGACCGGCTTCCGCCCCGCACTCCGGATCGATCCCCCTTAACCGCAGTTCCTCAACAAGGAGCGCGGCCATTTTCGCGTCATCCGCGATGGTCCGAACAAACCGGATTCCATGCTTTTTCAGAAGCGTTCGGTACCATGGTTCGCCATCCCCTTCCCCGACCCCCCGGAGCTCCTCCGGCTTTTTCAGTCCCGCCTGCAGAAAATCATCGGGAACCGTCGCAAAGGGCGAATAAATCCGAAGCCCCTTCAGGACATTCCAGTCCGTGCTTTTAACGCCCGAAGCCATTTCCCTGACCATGGCCTGCAGCACCGTTGAGCCCGAAGGACCGAGAAGAAACCACCTGCGTTCGGCCCCCAGATGTCTTTTCAGGCGGGCAAGCTTGTGCAGCGGCATGTTCGTAAACCCGCCCTCGTCCAGCCAGAGAATCACCAGGGAGCCACGCCCAACGTCACGCCTGGAATGCCATTCATAGGGAAGGACGGCCGGCAGCCGCTCTTGCGGGTTGTTGTCGCTCTTCAGCCGTATGTAACCGATATGCCGGGCATCGTCGGGAGCGTAGTTTTCTTTGGAAAGGGCGGTGAGGACCGCATAGCGGATGCGCAGCCTCCGTTCCACGTCCGCGCCGGAGGATCCCGCGGGAACCATGACCATCAGGATCCCGGCATCCTTCCGGGTAATCCCCTGGGCGAGAAAGCCGGCCAGGCGATCAGCGGACTCCTCCGCACCGATCCGCCGCGCCTGGATGATTCTATTTGAGGCATCCTTGAGCGGTGAGACCTCAATGGCGAGCTGTCCGCCGTCCTTCACGCTTTCGTACACGGCCGTGAATGGATCCTGCCACAGACGGGCCGGAACGGTTTCATCCCCATAGGCGGGCATCTCGATCCCGCTTCCGTCAGGCCGCAGGCTGGAGATCGGGATCTGGTCACCGACCAGAAGCCCCGCGATCACGGTGATGATGACGATGATGCCGCCACCGAGAAGCGGTGATTGAGATGTATTGCCTTCTGCCATACCCCCCTCCCTCCGGAAGACGCGCAGGTAACCCATTTAGCCCGCAAGGGGATGAAGCGTCAAGCCCTCCTGACGAAGACGATGGCCTGCCCTTTCTTTACCGCAGGGTCTATGATCAGGCCATGGAAAGCGTGCCAGTCGCCTCCCTTCTCTGGATCTGGATCAGCGGCCTTCTTTTCGCCGCGGTTCACAGTGGTCTGGCAGGCCTGCCGTGCAAGTCCTGGTTCTACAAACGTGGCGTCACCCCCAGGGTTTACCGGCTTGCCTATGTCATCTTTTCCGTCGTGGCGACCGCGGCCTGGCTGATCTTTATCCACCGGCTCCCCGATCATAATCTCTACAGCATCGACACACCGTGGAAGTACCCGCTGTATCTGGTGCAGATCCTCGGCCTTTGGGTGATTCTTCTGTCCTTTCGGCCCATTGACACCGCCGCCTTTCTCGGGCTTCGTCCCTTCCGCCAGGATATAGAGGATTTTGTCGTAAAGGGCATCTACCGCCATGTACGCCACCCGATGTATTCCGGCTTCATGCTGATCATGTTCGCCATGCCGGCCCAGAGCGCAAACAGTCTGGCGCTGTACGCCTTCGTGGCCGCCTATTTCATTGCCGGATCCAGGTTCGAGGAGGCGCGTCTTATCCGGACGTATCCCGAATACGCGGATTACCGCAAGCGCGTGCCGGCCTTCATCCCCCATCCGCCCTGCTGCGGGAAATGATCTGAAAGAAAAAATAAAGGGACATAGCCCCTGTTCCTTGACTATCGCACCCCTCATGAAGTCCTCAGGTCAGCTATCAGTGGTGCACTTTGAAGTGGAATTCACCGAGACTGAACCCGATGCAGGTGGCGGCCAAGGCGGCCCATGACCTTGCAAATGCTGAGCCGCTACACCCACCTGCGGGCGGAAGACCTGGCGAAGATGCTGGGCTAGGCGGCCATGGGTGCGCTGTAGTGCAATCCGAACTCCACCTTGAAATCAGTGGCACACACCTTCGGCACCAATCGGTTCTTCTCCCTCTCCAGGGCCACAACGCCATACCGCTCAAGGGTCTTGAGGGTTCTGGACAGATTAGCCTTCTTTCTTCCGGTTAGTTGCTCCAATTCCGCCAGTGAGCGGGGATTGTTTTCCATGATGATGCGCAAAAGCTTCTGATTCTCGCTGCCCAGTACCTGGGCCATGGAGCGCAGGGATTCGAACCAGATCTTCGGCTCATCCTTCCTCGGCATGTATTCTCCCTTGGCAATCGCGATAGTGCGTTTGCGATAATCCTCGCGGGAAATGATTCCAACCTTCACAACCTTGCGCATGGCCTTTGCATCCAAACAACCTGCCCCTTTAGGTTAATAGTTATCATCCAGTGATAACGAAATCTAGCCTCCTTACCCGCGGGACGCAACCGGGAATACACCGGGAATGTCATAGTTCATCGAAGGTAAAGGGGTCACCCATTAGTAGCCTCCGAGTCAAGGGCGTAAAAACCCTGTCTCCACCGAGCGGTGGATATCCATAGCAGTCCCGCCATGTTACCGAGCCGGTCATTACGCACCCTTGATTTCATTCATATGGTTCACGCACCTGCCGATGCGCACCAGTCACCCATCAGGATCAAGGCATTGAAGCATGCCTGCAAGGCAAGCATTGCTCCGCCCCTGGCGGCTCGCCGCCCCAGAAAACCGTTGGTTCCATGCCGCGTCCAAATGTGTGCCTCACAGATTCCGTGGCTCGCATTGTCCAACCCCGTACTGGCTCGCGGCATGGGCGCAAAAGCCAACCCGGCCATATGGCAGGCCGGATATATGATGGCGGAGACAGCGGCTAATCAGGCCTTGTGGTTGCCAGCCAACCCCGTTGCGAGCTCGGAAGGTAAAGGGGTCAGGTCTCACAATCCAACATCCGGCCCGCCTCTCCTTTTCAATCGAGACTGAGATGCTTTTTCACAGCCCGACTCACCGTCATATAATGAACGCCAAAGAAGAGTCCAATCTCCTTCATGGTATAGGCGCCGGAGAGATAAGCCGCCGCCATAGCCCGGTCCCGATCCAGGTATTCATCCCTGAACTGCTTCAGGCTCTTCTGTACCTGACGCCGTTCAATCTTCGGCACCTCATCCAGTGAACCGGTCCGGCTTCTGATCCCCTGAAGCCTCACCAGGAAATCATCATCCCCGAGATACGCCTGCTTCTGCACTTTCTTCAGTGGACTGGAACGCCCGATCCCATCCTTTACAAAACACGCATATGCGACACGTGCCTTCTTCTTATCAGGGTTAAATTGTGAAAGAAGCCAGTCAACCTGCAACCATGCCGGGGCCTTATCCCTGCCGGTCATTGCCCGATGGCTGCTCCACCTCCAGTCACCCGCATCCTCCACCATTCCCGCCCGAACCGGATTCAACACAATGTACCGGCTGAGTTCGAGCAGGTAGCCTTCCTTCTGCACCAGGATTGACTTATAGCGCCCCTGGAAAAGGTGCCCAGAATGTTTATGCCTTCGGTTAAATCTCTGGGTAAACACTCCATTAAGCTGGCGCATACCGATAGACAGATTCCCGTCAGGCGTCTCTATCAGCAGATGGTAGTGATTATCCATCAGGCAGTAGGCATGGATGAGCCAGTGGTAACGACGGCAGACATCATCAAGGGTTAGCAGGAATGCCTTTCGATCCTTGTCATCCATGTAAATCGGTTCCTGAGCGTTGCCACGGGATGTGACATGATAAAGTGCGCCTGGAAATTCCAGCCGAAGTGGTCTGGCCATATCCTCATCATAGCATCATTTGTTGGATTGTGAGACCTGACCCTGTTTGTTTCGCGCTCTATTTCCTCATATCGTTTCAATCCGCTCCCGACCCGAAGGCCGGGAGATACGGCCTACCCGGCCTACATGCCTGGTGGCGCTTCGAGTTTCAATCCGCTCCCGACCCGAAGGCCGGGAGATACACGACACGCTCCCAGTAATCATGGACATAGTGCTTGTTTCAATCCGCTCCCGACCCGAAGGCCGGGAGATACTCGCCCGGGGGATGGGCAAGTCCCTGGGGGAATTGCGTTTCAATCCGCTCCCGACCCGAAGGCCGGGAGATACTGGCATGTTCTTACCTCCTTAATTTGCGATCAGAAGTTTCAATCCGCTCCCGACCCGAAGGCCGGGAGATACTCCACCAATCTAACCTGTGGAGCTAAAAGAGAAGTTTTCCAAATCTGCGCGAACCAACACATGCAAGACCGGATCATTCTCCAACTCAGCATCAATATGCCATTTTTTGCATTTAATATCGATGGGATAGAATAATCGCGAACCTTCCCGTTCTTCCCTGTTACTACAGGTTCGCGCACAGCTTTCCAAATTGTAAAGAACAACATCAAACAAGCAACGGCTCCGAGAAATCCTGATAGGCATCCTTGCCAAGTGTCTGCACTGCCCCGCTCCGATGCCCGTGCAGGCGATAAATTCGCAAACTATCAAGATCAGGATGAATTTCCTGTTCAAATGCAGTCAGCATGGCATCCATCTGCATCAAATCAACTGTGCACTCAAAGACTGAAAACTGTACCCGCTGCCCATAGTCCTCACAGATTTTTGCAATCCGACGAAGCCTGCGACGTCCGGCTTTTGTTTCAGTATTGACATCGTATGTCACGACAATATGCATCTTCACCTCGGCATAAACGGCTCATAGCAATCGGACTCCCCCCGAATGAATCGAGCCAGCAACCGCGCTTGTAGCATGGGAAGCAAACCAATCGGTACTTTCTGACCAAGCACTTTGTGTTGAATCTCGTCCTGTTTCCGCTGCTGCCATGCCTTAAGAACTGTTCCACGCACTCCATCGGACAACTGTACTGCACCGCCCGGCCTCATCTCAAAATCCTTTACCCCAATCTGCTGTCGGTTAATCAATGTCAGTGCAAGTCTATCTGCCAGCAACGGTCGAAATTCTTCCATCAAATCCAGCGCCAAAGCCGGACGCCCTGGCCTGAGTACATGCAAATAACCGACCTGTGGATCAAGGCCGACACTCTCCACCGCCGATACACATTCATTGGTCAGCAACGCATAGAGAAAAGACAATAATGCATTGATTCTGTCCCTTGGCGGACGACGATTGCGCCCACACATGGCAAAAGCATCCTGATGGCAACGCAGCAATGCATTGAATGCATTAAAATATTCCCTGCCTGCCTGCCCTTCAACGCCGCGCAGCGCGTCGGCACTCGCCGCCTTCCGCAGGGCGCGCAACGAAGCCGCCAGACTATTGGCCGCCAGTTTCAGACGCTTCACATTTTCCTCTGTTGCCGCCTCACGAGCGCCACGCAACAGCACAGCGCGGCAGTTCTGCAACTTGCCAGCCAGCACGGCCCGGATCAGTTCCAGTACCCGTGGTTCATCATCAAGCAATTGATGCTGGGCGCGCCTGAGCAACACATTGCCTGACTGCGGCCCCTCCAGCCTGGCCTTGAATCGCCCCTGCTCCGTCAGCATCACCACGCTGCGGCCGTCTTCGGCGCAGCGATGCAACGCAAATGGACTGACCATGACATTGCCGAACAGCACAACGCCGCCAATGTGGTGCATCGGTACGCGCAGCCTTGTCTGTTTCTCGATATCCAGCTTCAGGGTTTCCCGTTCCAGATGGAGATAGCTGCCCTGCGTCATCACATAAAGCGTATTCTGAAGCTGTCTCATATCGTTATCTCCGGCAGCGGCTCATAAATATCAATCCTGCCCGGCCGTGCATCCGGCATGCATGCATCCTTCAGCGAACATTGATCACAATGCTTTCCGAAAATCGGTTTCGGAACTTTGGCACTCTCCAGCATCTCTCTCACATCAACTACAGTTCTGCTAACAATAAGACGCAGCGCGTCATCAAACATCACTCTCCTGCGTCGCCTGCTTTTGACATGGAAAATCGCGCCTTCCTTTATCGTTACATTGAGCATCTCTTCGAGGCAGATGGCCTGGGCGCACAGCTGTACATCGTCGTGCAGACCCTTTTTGCGTGGGCCATGCTTGTATTCCACCGGATACACTCGCCCGTCCTCATGGAACTCAACTACATCACATTTGCCGATCAGTCCAAGACGTTCCGACCAGACCGGCAAGGCGCGCTCAAGACGCACTCCTGCCTTGATCTCATATTCTGGCACATCAACCCGATCATGTTCACGCCGCCCCTTCTGAGTATGCAGATTCTCGCTCCACACCTGTGCCACATGAATCAGCCCACACTGGCGCATGCAATAGACATAATGCTGAAGCGCGGAGATAGAGATCGGATCACTCATATCACCGGTGCAAACGATGCCTTAGCCGCTCAGGGTCTCTCCTGCAATCCAGCACCGCATGCTCATCAAGCGTGTAATACACGGCAAAAGGAAAACGGCTGGCCAGCATCCGGTAATATTTCCCAAACATTACCGGATGCACACCCGCATGAATCATCAGCGAGTCAATATCGGCAAACAACGAATCAAGAAAATACGCACCCAATCCCTCACCCTGAGCCTCATAAAAGCGGAAGCCGGCGAGCAAATCATCCTCGGCTGGTGCAAGGATTTTTATTCGCATGTACGTTTGCGAATCCGTTTCTTTGCTTCACGCCAATCCACCGAAGGCGCATTCTCCCTTGCCTCCAGCACCTCCTTATGCCATAGCGGTGATTCATACCCCGCCTGTGCCGAAAGATCGCGCCAGAGCGCCTCCATGGCCTCGACCTTTTCTTCGACGCTCATCGCCTCCAGATTCAACGCAATAGCCATGTCACACCTCCAGGATCGAAACACCATTCGGCAGGTTCTCCGCATTCACCGAAACATCATAATCGGCAAAGCTGCGCGGTGCAGTCACGCCTTCCTTCAGGGATACCTGCACCCGGTCGAACAGCGCATGTGCCGGCGCGTTTCCCATGTTGGAATCATGCTTGAAGACGACCAACTTGCGCGTCGCCATCAGACCACGTGCAGCAGAGCGATCGTGCTCAAACATATTCTTCAGAGATTCCCAAAGCAGAGCCAAATCCTCTTCGGAGAACCCTGTTTGGTTTGCCAGCGGCGCGGAGACAAAGCCGTGCGCGACATACAGCCCATAAGGCACGGTGAACTTGCGGCCCATCGTCCGATTATCGCCGCCTTGTTCTTCCGCCTCCCCTTCTGTCGCCACCGCCATGCGGGTGATCGAATGTTCCAAAGACACCACCGGATCAATGCTTCTGGCAAAGGTCATCTGCACAGGACCGCGCACCTGACCGCAGTTCACGCCGGTGGACATCACCGCGCCGAAGGTACGAATATCAAAGAAGTTCTTGCAGAGCCATCTGCGCGCTTCATCGTTCGCGCCCTTGCCTTTCGACTTCACATGCCCCTTCTTGTCGGTTTCGAGCTGATCCTCCGCGCCGACTTCCCTATAGGCCCGGGCATGCGTCTGGTTCAGCACCGCTTTTTCCTTGACGTAGATCTCGTAAGGCGGCTGCTCGCCATGCTTTAGCCCCACGTAGTTGCGCACCTTGCGCTTGAGGCAAACATCGGTGACCAGCCCCTTGCCGGTCTCGGCATCGACACGCGGCAGGTTGCCGGCATCCGGATCACCGTTGGGGTTCCCGTCCTGCACATCGAACAGCAATACGAAGTCATAGCGATTTTGAATGGTATCAGTCATGATTCATCTCCTCATGGGTTGTTGATTTGGTAAAGAAGTGTTGACGCTGGTGATAATAACCAATGGCAAATCGCCCCTGATCCGCAATCGGCAAATGGGCGGGAAAATCCTGGATTTCAGACATAATCTCGCCTATCAACCGTTCGATGTTCACCGCGCGCCCCTTATTCAACTTGGCAAGATGATGCTTGCTCAATTTCAACAAGGTGGAAAACACCGTGACCGGCGAACTGGAGGCCGAGCCATAATATCGATCCCGAATGGTTGCATTCAGACCGGGGTTGGCCTCCTCCTGTACCTTTTCCAATACGGCAAACAGACGTCCCAGCCGGTAGCCAATATTGGCATTGTTTTCATCAAGTGACACTTTGAGTTCCTCCTTTATTTCAGCATTTGCATAGCGCGTTGTGCGATTGATGCACGCCTTGATCAGCGCGGCACGCGGATAGCTGACAAGCTGCTCTGCCTTGATCCGCCGAATGGCCGCGCCGAGCAACGTTTGGGGATAAGGCAATCCTTCGAGGATGGCGCGCATGGTATCGCCCGCCAGATTCGGCGGGATGTTGTCAGCCTTTCCGAGGCTGGCTGTCGAAACAAGCAGCCGAAACAGCGACAGATACTTGGCCTCCTTCGGCCCATGCACGATTTTCAGGTCATCGAAATGCTGAACAATCCTCTCCGCCATTTCGCCCACCGTGCCGACATGCCAGAAGCGCACGGCGATTCGCGCCGCATTGGGAGCAAGGCCCAGCACATAGAAGCGGGTATCCTGATCCTCGGCGATGTAGCGCCCATTGCGGATGGAAGCAAACAGTTGCTCGACAGCCCGAACATGCCTGTCCGGGTCATCCGGCGATTCTCCGAAAATATCCGCCACTGTCGTTTCAAGCTCGCTTGGTTTCTCGGCCCAGAACACCGTGCTGGCATCGCCGACTTGCATGCGCTGGGAGGAATCCTTGCCAAGCAGGTGATTTAGTGCCGTGGTATAGGCAAAAGACGCCTGTTTGCCGACCGGAGCATTAAGCCCCTGCTTCTTGTGATATGAATTGAAGGCATCCAGATTAAACGAAACGATATTGGCTCCCGATGTTTGGGCGCCCCACACGCCCTTGATGGCCGGATGCAGTCGCTCAATTTCCTCTTGATGCCCGGAAATCAAACACCGCTGCCGCTCACCGGCATTGCTTGATTGCATCGACCGAATCGCCTCAATCACCGCAGGCCGCTGACAGATCAATTCCCGATCTCCCTGCAACCGGAATGTCATTATTGGATTCGTCTCAACAATCTCCTGCCACTGGGGAAGAATTTCCCATCCATCGAGTTCAAGCGAGCTATAGAATCGTTCAATGGCCTCAATGCCTGAGTCCGATACCATCTCCGACAACTGGATGATGCGCTCCCTGAAGGCGGCATGCTGCTCGGCCACTCGCTCGGGCTTCCCCCGGGTATCAACCCCTAGGACATACTCGGCAGTATCCCAAAGCAGATTGGCACTTACACCGGAGGTTTTTTTCACGCCTTGGGGAACCAATTCAGATCTGGCCCGTTTCTTTTTGCCAACCACCTCACGTGTGTCCTCAATCTGAATCAAGGTGCCATCAGACGAAATTTCGAGAATAAAAGGAACCTCCTTATTCTCGAAGCCCACGGGAGCCAGCCCTTCTCCGGATTTGGCTTTTCGATCGTAATATTCGGCCAGTGCTTGCAGGATCATCCGCGCACCTCCTCACTGTCGAATGCGGGCACATCGACAACCCCATCTTTAAGCTCGGCGCGAAAGAAAAGCGGTCTGGGGTCTTTGGGATCGCTATAATCCATATCATAGAGCATCCAGCCCAAATCCCGATTCTCATCAATTGCAGCAGGTTCAATGCTGGGTACCTGATTGTCTTTATCTAAAGGAATGTGGCGGAAGGCGCAGGAAAACTCCCGGCAGCCGAGATAGGGCTGATTGAAGCACTGCCCTTTGCCTGCACGCCGCTCGAACATCCCGGCAAACTTTGTCGGTGTATCGCTCTCACCCGCCCGCTCGGTCATCTCGAATGAAGCATGAATGCGGTATTTTACGTCGTACAGAAAGAGGCCAGCGCGCTGCTGCCGTTCATCCTCGATATTCAATCCCATGGGTTTGCCGCTGGCGGTGGCGGTTTTCGGATTCACCTTCGGCATCACCTTGCCCACCTCGTTACGCCGCAGGTTGATCCACCGGATAGGGTTCAACACCTCGATTTTCTCCACCTGCCAGCGAATCGCCGGTTTCCAGAGAATCGCCTCGAAGATCGCCCGTGCCGAAGAGGGCGTAATCACGTCATAGGATACACGCTCCACCTTCATTTCCGGGCGGGTAAAACAGGCGAAATCACCCGACACTTCCAGACAAAAATTCTTCATACGCCCCCCACGATTAATTGACTCGGCGATACCGCTTCTCCATCCAGCAGAAGCCCCATATCCTCGTCATACAACACATCGCTTGATTGAACATAAAACTCATCCCGAATCACTAGAATATCTCCCGCCTCCAAAAGTTTCTCAAACCTGTGTTGCGGAACATTCACAGTGTAGCGTTGCAACTTGCGCATCAACTCCCGGTATGGCCCGACTGCTTCCAGCTTGTCTAACAACTTCTCACACTCAGCGTCATAACGGACAAATACCGATTGTCCTGCATCCTTGATCAACTTCATCTTCATGGCAGCCGTGCGGAATTGAACCCCTGTCAGATCACCCGCCGGTTTCAGCAAATCCTCGAGCCCTTCCTTGTCCAACTCGCACCTGCCGTAGAAATGCCCAAAGAACCGGGTGAAGTTGTCTCGCACCAACGGGTCACCATCATAACCGCTCATCAATGAAATGGTTGTTGTTTCTGCCCGTCGCAAGTGCCCGGCCGGTGCCGGTTTTGGCGGCACAAATACCACCACCTTTCCTCTGCCTGGCAATGTTCCTTCCCGGTTGCAACGCCCGGCAGCCTGGGCAATCGAATCAAGCCCAGCCATGGCGCGATAAACAACTGGAAAATCAAGGTCAACGCCGGCCTCAACCAGTTGGGTGCTCACCACGCGAACAGGCCTCCCTTCTTTCAATCTTTGTTTGATTCTGGCAATGGTTTTCGAGCGATGCTCACCGCACATCAATGCAGAAAGATGAATCGACCCTTCCGGCATCAATTTGAATAGTTCGCGGGCATCGTTGCGGGTGTTCACGATTGCCAGCACCGACTTGTAACCACCAATCTCCTCAGCCAGTTCACTCCATGAGCGCGGCGACTGAAAATCAGCAGGCATCTTTACCTGTACTCTCTCAAGCTGGCGATACAGATCATCGGGATCGGAAATAATCTCGCTCACATCATCAAGACCCTTGAACAACTCACGACCAAAATTGTCCTTCATGGTGCCAAGCGCCGGTTGCGTGGCAGTAGAAATCACAAAGGTCACGCCATAATGCTCGGCCAGCAGATTCATCGCCTTGAGAATCGGGGCAAGAAACTCCGGTGGCATCAGTTGCGCCTCATCAAGAATTACGATGCTGTTGGCGATATTGTGCAGTTTGCGGCAACGGCTGGCACGTGCGGCAAACAGTGATTCAAAGAACTGCACATTGGTCGTGACGATGATGGGCGCATCCCAGTTCTCGGCGGCTAGCCGCGAACGATGATCTTCCTTTTCCGGGTCAAGGCTGCTGTGATGCTCGATGATGCTATCAGTGAAAATATCCCGGAAGATATTTGCCGTCTGCTCAATGATACTCGTGTATGGAATCACATAGATGATGCGCCGCTTGCCTTGCTTTACTGCATGCTCAAGCGCAAAAGCCATGGATGAGAGCGTCTTGCCACCGCCAGTGGGCACGGTCAGTGAATAAATGCCCGGCTGTTCTCTGCCAGCCTTCCGGCAATCTGCAAGAATTTCGGCGCGAATCCGGTTTACAATGGTATCAGCGGCATTTTGGGTCAATCGCTCCATGTGATCATCAAATGCCTTCTTCAGCGACGGCATATCAGGGTAATTGCCTCGCTGCCCTGCCTTTTCCGGGTCATAAAACGCTTCGGTATCCAGAAAATCCGCATCCACCATTGCGGAAAACAACATCCTCAACCAGAGAGCGAACCCTTCCCTTCCTCCCAGCGGCATTTGAGATGGCATTTCTCCTTCCAGAATTTTCTCGGGGATATCAGCTTGCAGTGCAGCTTCTAGATGCCCACGCTCCTGCAAACGCTCGCCCAGTGCCTGACCCGGAGCATCCACCTTGTACCAGTCCGGCAGGCCTGCATGATGGCCGGCAATCAAATAGGCCAGGACCCGGCCATAAACACCAAGCCTTTCAACGGCATGAATCGCACCGGCGGTTGAGTGGTTGCGTGGCCCCTGCGCACCTTCGGACTCAATGTGTGCCTCCATGCCATTGGCGTCATAAATCATTTTCTGGAACGAGGATGCATACTTGCCGAGGTCATGCCACCTGCCCGCAAGCTGAGCCCATTGATCAGCGTGAAATCCGGCGGCATGACCTGCTGCTCGCTTTGCCACCGTGGTAAGGTGTTCTTCCAGTCTGTGGAGAGATTTCGACTCATTAATGTGCGCTGCGTACACCATTGATCGCCCTATTCCCCCTGTTAAAGAGTAATATGTATTGATGGCTTCGCAAGAAGTGATCAACCATCCAGTGCACTGTAGACAGCGAAAGGCTCAAAACGCGATCCTCAGAAATACCGGGCCGCAGCAGCGCGCAGACGCCCGGCCACGGCGCTGCGCAAATCGGGCGGATCAATCACCTCCACGTCCGGGCCGTAGCGGCAGATATCAAGGATCAGCTCCGTGGGGTTGCCGTAGGGAATGATGATTTCCAGGGAGCCGTCCGGCAGGTGGCGCAACGACTGATCCGGGTGCCAGATTTCATCGGCGATCCAGCGCGCCCGTGCCGGCGTGAAACGCAGCACGGCGATCTTGTCCGCGGGTCCGGAAAAGATGCCGTAGGCGGCCACGAGATGTTCATCAAGCCTTGCGTCATCCATCTCGACGGCATCCCCCGCCCGCATGACGGCGGACATGCGGTCCAGGGAAAAGGTCCGCAAACCATCGCGCAAGTGGCAGAAGGCATCCAGATACCAGTTGTCACGGTAATAGACGAGCCGCTGGGGAGAGACCTCCCGCCGCGTCTCTTCGTCGGACGCCCTGCCGGCATAGGTGAAACGCAGACGGAAGCGTTCGAGAACAGCCGCCGCCACAAGGGGGAAATGGGCCAGCTTTCTGCCCCTTCTGCCCATGGCCAGCACCCTGATCCGGTTCACACCGGTCACAGCCCTGGGTGAAAGCCGGGAAAGAATCGATTCTACCCTGCGGCGCATGGGTTCCAGCTCCCTGCCCAGCAGACCGGAGCCGATCTCCGTCAGCGCCTTCTGCATGATGAGCAGGGATTCCAGTTCCACCGCGGTAAACCAGATGCCCGGAAGCTCGAAGGCAAGCTGGCGGTCATAGAAGTATCCGTGGTTGCGGCGGTTGATGATGGGGGCATTGAGGTAGTCGCGCATCTCCCGGATCAGGCGTTTCACCGTGGCGGGGGAACACTCCATTCGCTCGCAGAGCGTGGACAGGGAAACGGGATACCTGTGGGTTTCAAGGATCTGGTGGAGGCAATAGATGCGGTCGAACTTGTCCATTCTCCCTCCCGGAAAGGAACAATGATCTCATCCTATCACAAGCCTGCCTGAATCCCATCCTCATGCCCTGAGCCGGATGCGCGGCCCATTCATGGCCTTCATGGATTGGCGTGGATAGGATGGACCTGACCGGATCGGAGCTGGGAATCAACCTCCCGCGTCATGGAGACCGAGGGATGAAATGAAGGATCGAGTGATAACATGGCTGGTGCCACGTCTGATCAATGCGATCATCGTATTGCTGTCGAGGACCATACGCTGGGAATTTGTCGGTCGCCGCTATGATCCCGCAGATCCCGATCGCCATATCTTCGCCTTCTGGCACGCGCGCCTCCTGATGATGGGAACGGGGCTGAAGGGATGTCAGGGATACACGCTGATCTCGGAGCATCGTGACGGCGGCTTTATCGCCGATACCCTGCACCTTCAGGGCTTCAGAACAGTGCGCGGCTCGACCACCCGCGGCGGGGCCAGGGCCCTGTTGCGGATGGTTCGCCTGTACAGGAAGGAGAACTGCGATTTCGGCATCACTCCGGACGGTCCCAGGGGTCCGCGTGAAAAGGTGCAGCCCGGCATCGTTCATCTGGCGAAGAAAACCGGCCTTCCGATCCGTCCGGTCATCTGGGCCACGAAACGTCACTGGCGGGTGACCTCATCGTGGGATCACTTCTACATCCCGCAACCCTTCACCCGCGGCGTGTTCATCTATGGTGAACCGGTCTCGATAGGCCCGGACATGGACATCGAAAAGGGGGTGGCGCTTGTCCAGAAGGCGATGGACGCCACCCAGCGGAGGGCGGACAGCTATTTCAAGGAAAAAAATCAGGCATAGAGATCCGCACGCGTCAGCGGCAGGCCCGACGGACCCCTGGAGGCGCGCTTGCTCGCCACGATCTGGCACACGTGCATGGAGCCGTCGGCAAAGCCAATCGAAACCCCCGCAAGGTAGAGCGCCCACATCCTGAACTTCTCCTCGCCCACAAAGGCGACCGCCTCCTTCCTGCGCCGCATCAGTTCACGGTACCAGTATCTGGTGGTGAGCGCGTAATGCTCGCGCCAGGCCTCCACATCATGCACCTCAAAGCCGTTCAGCTCCATCAGGTCGATCGTGTGACCGATATTGTCCAGCTCGCTGCCCGGAAAGATGTATTTGAGAAGCAGGCGGCGCTCCGGCCTGATTCTCTTCGCCGCCCTGCGGCTCGGTTTGGTGCGCCTGGAGATCCCGTGATTCAGCAGGATGCCGCGATCGCGCAGGAGCGTGTTGATCTTGCGGAAGTATTTCGGCATGTTGGCGATGCCGATGTGTTCGAACATGCCGATGCTGGCGATCTTGTCGAAGGTTCCCTCCATATCGGCATAGTCCTTCAGCTCAATGGTGACCCGATCCTCCAGACCGAGGCGCCTGACCTTCTCGCGGGCATAATCAAACTGCTTCCGGGACAGGGTGATGCCATGCGCCTTCACGCCGTAGTGCCGGGCGGCGTGGCAGACCAGTCCGCCCCAGCCGCAGCCGATGTCCAGCAGTCTCTCATCCGGCTTCAGGCGGAGCTTTCGGCAGATCATGTCCAGCTTGTCAGACTGGGCCTGGTCGATGGAATTGTCCGGATGCGTGAAGTATCCGCACGAATACTGCATCTCCCGGCCGAGAAAGAGGGCATAGAACTCGTTGCTGATATCGTAATGGAACCGGATGAACCCCTTGTTGTCCCTGCGGGACTGGCGTCGTCCGATCGCATCGTCGCCGTAGGCGTGTTCCACCCCGACCTTGTCGGCAGGGGTGAAAAGAAGCGGCAGCGCGGCCTTTGCAAGCCCCGGATAATCGGGCCTTCCTGACCGCTCGCGCGGCTGCTTCCGGCGGATGAGCCTTACAAAATCAAGCAGGTCGCCATGGACCACGACGTTGCCGCTGGCATAGTGGAACAGAAGGTTCTCGTAGGTGGGTTTGCGGATCAGCGAGCCAAGGACACCCGGCCCCGTAATGGTGATGAAGAAATCGGGGTCTGGATCCTCTCCTAATGGAACCATGCTGCCGTCCCAGAGCCTGACCGAAATCCGGCGGTTGATCAGGGGCGCCAGCAGCGAGAAAAGCCTGCGGGCGGCATCGAGTTGTCTCTGTTCCGAAAAAAGCCTCATTTCCTTCTCAGCTTATCAGGAGATGCCGGCCCGGCAAGATGAGCGGGCATGGCGGAGATTCACGCACGCGCGAAGTCATGTCGCAGGAGCGCGGGCGAGCGCCCGCATCAGTCCCGCCGCCTTGTGTTCGGTCTCGTCAAGTTCCGCCTCGGGATCGGAATCGGCGACGATGCCCGCGCCGGCCGCCCAGTGCAGCCGGTTCCTGTTCAGCCAGAAGGTCCGGATCAGGATGTTCATGTCGGCGCTCCCGTCCCGGCAGACATAACCCACACTGCCCGTATAGGGCCCCCTCGCCTGTCCCTCCAGCTCATGGATGATCTGCATGCAGCGCACCTTGGGGCAGCCCGTGATCGTGCCGCCGGGGAACATGGCCCTGAACACATCGACGACATCCCTGCCCTTTTCCAGACGGCCCCGGACATTGGAGACGATATGCTGCACCGTCGCGTAGCGCTCGATCACCATGGATTCGTTGACCTCGATCGTGCCCGGCAGACAGACCCGTCCCAGATCATTGCGCTCCAGGTCCACCAGCATGACGTGCTCGGCCCTCTCCTTTTCCGATAGCAGCAGCTCGTCGCGAAGCTCAACATCCCTTTTGCCCACACCTCGTTTCCTTGTGCCCGCGATGGGCCGGGTCTCCACCATGCCGTCGGCGCGGACCCGGAACAGGCGTTCGGGGGAGGAAGAAACAATCTGCATGTCACCGTCCTCTCCGGGAATACGGACCCAGGCCGAAAACGGGGCGGGGTTGATTCTTCTGAGGATCGCATACAGCGCCGGCCCGTACGAATCATCCATGCCCGCGCTCCAGAAGCGGGCGATGTTGGCCTGAAAGATGTCCCCGGCCCGGATGTACTCCTTCGCCTTCCGGACCGCGTTCAGATATCCGTCGGCGTCTGAGGCATGGATGCCATCCACGGAAAGCCTCCCTGTGGATACCGGTGAACCCTTCTGCCGGATCAGGGCCTCGATCCGGTCCAGTTCCCGGTCCGCATCCCCTGATTCCGGAACAAGATCAATGTGAACCTCCCGCTCCTTCGGCAGATACCTGCAACTCCACTCCGGCACGTGGAGCCAGAGCAGGGGACCTTCCGGCTCCGACTTCGGCGACGGCAGATCCTCGATCAGGCCACCGGCCTCATAGGCGGCATAGACAAGGCAGCGAATCGCCGGTGAATCGGTCACGGGATGCAGCATGCCCTTCCACATCTCAAAAAAATAATCTCCGGCTCCGGGGTCCGTGATATCCTCCGGCTCAATACGGATATCCCTGCCCGCCCGCGAAACCAGGATCTGTCGGCCCGGACCTCCCGGACCCTCGAGCAGGGCCGCGAATTGCGACGGACCGGAGGCAAAGACGTGAAAGGCATCGGGCAGATCCTCATCCCACTTCAGCACGCGGGAAAAAACACCTGCCCTGTAGTTCATCAACTTCTTTAATATATGATTCTAACTTGCTGGTATCAGGATGGTTTTTTCAGAACAAGGCTTGCGTTGGTGCCACCAAATCCGAACGAGTTCGAGATCGCCACCCCGATGTCCGCATGGCGCGCCTTATGGGGCACGTAGTCCAGATCACATTCGGGATCGGGATCATCGAGGTTGATGGTCGGCGGCACAACCCCGTGATAAAGGGCCAGAGCGGTCAGGGCCGCCTCGACGCCGCCGGCGGCTCCCAGCAGATGGCCGATCATGGATTTCGTGGAAGACACCATCAGTCTTCGGGCATGATCGCCAAACAGGGTCTTGACCGCCTCGGTCTCGGCGATGTCCCCGGCCGGGGTGGATGTGCCATGGGCATTGATGTAGTCCACTTCATCCGTTCCGATACCCGCGGAATCAAGCGCCGCCTTCATGCAACGCACCGCGCCCTCACCGCCGGGCGACGGCGCCGTGATATGGTAGGCGTCACCGGACATGCCGTAGCCGACCACCTCGGCCAGAATGGTCGCCCCCCTCGCCTCGGCTGTTTCCCGCGATTCCAGCACCATCACGCCCGCGCCCTCGCCCATGACAAATCCGTCGCGTGCCCTATCCCACGGGCGGGAGGCGCGTTCCGGTTCATCGTTGCGCGTGGACAGGGCCCGGGCGGCACAGAACCCGCCCACTCCCATCTCGCAGATGCAGGACTCCGAGCCGCCCGCGATCATGGCCTCGGCATCACCGCGCCGGATCATCTCATAGGCATCCCCGATCGCGTGGCTGCCGGTTGAGCAGGCCGTCACCGTCGCCGAGTTGGGGCCTTTGGCCCCGGTCAGCATGGAAACCCAGCCTGAAATCATGTTGATGATGGTCATCGGGATAAAGAACGGGGAGATCTTGCGAACGCCACCCTTGTCGTAGGCCCTCAGGGTGCGCTCGATGGATTGCAGGCCACCGATGCCCGATCCGATCATGACGCCCACGCGTTCGGCGTTGGCCGGACCGATCTCAAGACCCGACTGCTCCAGAGCCATCAGGCCCGCGGCCACGCCGTACTGGATAAAGGTATCCATCTTGCGGGCATCCTTGCGGTTGATGAAGGCCTGGACATCGAAGTCGGGGACCTCGCCCGCAATCGTGCAGGGCATCCCGGCCGCCCTGGCGTCAAACCGGCTGATCTGCCCGATACCCGACCGCCCGGCAATGATCGCATTCCAGGTTTTTTCCGTTCCGGTACCAAGCGGGGTAACCAGCCCGATACCGGTGACGACGACAGATTTTGACAAGCTTATTCGGTCTTGGCGGCTACATAATCGATCGCGTTCTGGACCGTCTGGATCTTCTCCGCATCTTCATCCGGTATTTCAACGCCGAATTCCTCTTCGAAGGCCATAACCAGTTCAACGGTATCAAGGGAATCCGCACCCAGATCATCGACAAACGATGAGTCGGCGCTGATTTCACTTTCATCAACATTCAGTTGATCAGCTACGATTTTGATCACTTTGGCTTCAATTTCAGCAGACATAAAAGTCCTCCCATGAACAAGGTTTCAGGCTTTTATCACAGCCTGAGGATGGGCACAAGTAGTTGTTGCCCGAAACCGGATTTTCCGCTCCCGCCCAACCGGAGGCAGGGGCGCTGGGCATGTTACATATACATGCCGCCATTGACATGCAAGACCTGACCCGTGATGTAGGCGGCCTCCTCGCCGGCCAGGAAAAGGACGGCTGCGGCGATATCTTCCGGCGCGCCCAGTCTTCCAAGCGGGACCTGTCCGATCAACTGTTTCTGCGTCTCCGGGTTCAGTTCGGCGGTCATGTCCGTACGGATAAAACCCGGCGCCACGGCATTGACGGTGATGCCACGGGAACCCACTTCCCGCGCCAGGGAGCGCGTGAAGGCCTCAATGCCTCCCTTGCTGGCGCAGTAATTCACCTGGCCGGGGTTGCCCATGGAGGCCACCACCGAGGAGACATTGATGATGCGCCCGTAACGGGCCCTCATCATGTAGCGGAGAGCCGCCCGGCTGGCAAAAAAGACAGAGTTCAGATTGGTCTCCATCACCTGCCGCCACTCGTCATCCCTCATGCGCATGGCCAGGTTATCCCGGGTGATGCCGGCATTGTTGACCAGAACATCAAGCCGTCCAAATGTCTTCGCCGCCTGCTGGATCCAGCCCTGGACCGCATCCCTGTCGGAGACATTCACGGCGCTTTCGAGCACCGTCACGCCAAATCCGCGCAGCTTCTCCGCCGCCGGTTCCACCGTTTCCCGGCGTGTGGCGCATATGGCCAGATCGTATCCCCGGGCGGCAAGGCCTTCGGCAATGGCCCGTCCAATCCCCCTGCTGGCACCGGATACCGCAGCAACCCGTCGCTCACTCATGTCCCGCCTCCGTCGTTTCTGCAAGTGCCAGCTCCATGGCCTCGGGCGAATCGCTGGCAAGAACCCGCACGCCGCGCGCGATGCGCCGGGTGAGTCCGGCGAGAACCTTGCCCGGCCCCATTTCAACCGCCAGGACAACACCCTCCCGGTGCAGGTTCCCGATAGTCTGCGTCCAGAGAACCGGCCGGACAAGCTGCTTCTCCAGAGAGGCCCGGATCTCGGCGGCCTCCTGCACGGGCCTTGCGGAGACATTGCTCCACACCGGCCGGTCGGCGTCGTTCAGCCTGATCTCCCGCAGCCGATTCCTGATCGCCTCAGCCGCCGGCTGCATCAGCGGCGTATGGGAAGGCACACTGACGGCAAGCGGCAGCACCCTTCTGGCACCCATCTCCCTTGCCAGGGCCATTGCCTGCTCCACCGCCTTCGCGTGACCGGCGATCACCAGCTGTCCCGGGCAGTTGTAGTTCGCCGGCCAGACCCTTTCTCTCCCCCCGCCTGAAACATTCCGGCACAACTCCTCCACCTGTCCATCCTCCAGGCCCAGAATGGCGGCCATTCTGCCCTCCCCTTCCCTGACCACCTCGCTCATGACCCTGCCCCGGAAGGCGACAAGCCGGACGGCATCGGTGAAGTCCAGGGAGCCTGCGGCAACCAGGCCGGAATACTCGCCCAGACTGTGTCCGGCGACATGGCCCGCCTCGCCACCATGCCGGCTTCGCCAGAGCCTCAGAAGGGCGATCGAGGCCGTGAGCAGTGCCGGCTGGGTGAACTCGGTCCGATCCAGATTCCCGTCAGGATCCTCCAGCACAAGTCTCCGCATGTCGCATCCCAGTGCCTCGGAGGCCTCGGAAAAGGTCTGTCTGACAAGCTCCGATCCGCTCAGGTGGGCTGCCAGCATCCCTGCCGACTGGGACCCCTGACCCGGAAACAGAAAGGCAAGCCGCGGATGGAGGGTCAATACTTGCCCCAGTACAGCAGATTCGCCCCCCAGACAAAGCCCGCCCCGAAGGCCTCCAGCAAAAGGAGCTGACCGTTCTTTAGCCTGCCTTCCTGGTAGAGATGGTTCAGTGCCAGCGGCACGCTGGCGGCCGAGGTGTTTGCGTGACGATCCACGGTCAGGGCCACGCGATCCATGCTCATGTTCAGCTTCCTGGCGGTCGCCTGAATGATCCGGAGATTGGCCTGATGAGGAACCAGCCAGTCAATGTCATCCTGGGAATACCCGTACTTGTGCAGGACCTCGTCCACCACCTCCCCAAGCTGCTTGACGGCCATGCGGAAGACCTCGTTGCCCCGCATTTCCACGGCCGCCGCCCCCGCCGAATCAACGTGCATCTCGGGTTCATCCTCATAGGGAGTGGCCAGATAGGCCGGATTGGAGGCCATCAGGAGCGGTCTGTAGGAGCCGTCCGCGTGCAGAACCGAACCGACCATGCCGCCTTCGCCTGATCCGGCGGCAAGAACCACTGCCCCCGCCCCGTCACCGAAGAGCACGCAGGTGCTGCGGTCCTGCCAGTCCACGATCCGGGACATGCTTTCCGCGCCGACAAGCAGGACGCGCTCAAACATCCCGGCGGCCATCATGGCATGCAGCTGGGCAAGCCCGTAAACAAAACCGGTACAGACGGCCTGGATGTCCCAGGCCGGAAAGCTTTCACCGCCAAGCTTGTATTGCACAATGCTGGCCGTGGAGGGAAAGATCATGTCAGGTGTCGTGGTGGCGACCACAATGGCATCCATGTCATGGATGGTCAGGCCCGCATCGTCGAGCGCGGCCTGCGCCGCCTCCTTTGCCAGGTCGGAGGTGTGCTGTCCCTTCTCAATGATGTGCCGCTGATGGATGCCCGTACGCTCCACAATCCACGTGTGCGTGGTGTCCAGCATGGATTCCAGTTCCTGATTCGTGAGCACCCGCTCGGGAAGATACCCTCCAATTCCGGCAATGCCTACACTTCTCCCGGTGATCATCGTTCTACCAGCTACTCATGCAGCGTTTCGCTGATCTTGGAGCGCATATCCGCATCGACTTCCCTTCTGGCAATCTCCATCGCATGGGCAAATCCCTTGCTGTCCGCGCAACCGTGGCTCTTGACCACGATGCCGTTCAGGCCCAGCAACGGCGCGCCGTTGTATTCGTTTGGGTTGATGTTGATCCTGAACTGCCGGATGGCATTGCGGGCAAAAAACATGCCGATTTTCGCCATAAGCCCCGTGCTCAGCTCCTTCTTCAGATGGTAGAGAATAAAGTCGGCCGTCCCCTCTATGGCCTTCAGGGCCACATTGCCCACAAAGCCGTCACAGACCACCACATCCACCTTTTCGCTGAAGATATCCGTCCCCTCGACATTGCCGATGAAGTTCAGGTCCATCTCCTTCAGGCCCGCGGCGGCGACCTTGATGACATCGTTCCCCTTCATCTCTTCCACGCCAATGTTGAGAAGGCCCACGCGCGGGCTTTCAATGCCCTCCGCATACTGCATGTAGCAGGAGCCCATCATGGCAAACTGGATCAGATGCTCGGAATGGCAGCCCACATTGGCACCGGCATCCAGCAGAAGGGTGCGGCCGTCAATGTTGGGAAGCATGGATGCAAGTGCGGGACGGTCAATGCCCGGCAGGGTCTTGAGGATGACCTTGGAAATGGCCATCAGGGCGCCCGTATTGCCCGCGCTGACGAAGGCATCCCACAGGCCCTCGCGAAGGGCGTACAGGCCCACATGCATGGAGGAATCCTTCTTGGCCCGCAGCACCGAGGCCGGGGCCTCGCACATCTCGATCACCTGACTCGCCGGCACGATTTCTACCTGGGCATCGATGTCATGGGCCTTCAGCACGGGCTCAAGCACCTCCGGTTGCCCCGTGATGCCGTAATGGATGTCTGTCGCCGGGTCTTCCAGTACACGGGCAAGCGCCTCGACCACCATGGTCGGGGCATGGTCGCCGCCATGCCCGTCAACCAGGATGCGAATATGCCTGCCTGCCTCGTTCAATGCCGGTCAGTCCTGGATCTTTTCCGTGACCTCGCGTCCCTTGTAATAACCGCAATGCGGGCACGCATGGTGTGGGCGCATGATCTCGCCGCAGTTCGGACACTGACTCATGGGCGGATTGGCCAGGGCATCATGCGAGCGGCGCATGTTGCGCCTGGACGTGCTGGTTTTTCTCTTTGGTACAGCCATATTTGTTACTCCTGTCGTTCTTCGGGCCTTACACTCCGGCCACCTACGAGCTGATAAGCTTCTTCAGCGCGGCAAAAGGATGACCCGGATCTTCCTGCTGGCAGGTACAGGCTCCCTTATTCATATTGTGCCCGCATCGCGGACACAAGCCCTTGCAGTCAAGCCTGCAGAGCGGAAAGGGATTCAGTGACAACCAGACATCCTCACGCAGTACGTCAAGCAGATTCACCTTCCCCGGACTTGGCAGTACGTCATCCTCATATCCGCCACACTTTTTCGCAACCCTGAAATCACGCAGATTCCCTCCCTCCACACGCTGGCGGAAGCGGACATTGCAACGGCGGCAGGTACACTGAATCGTCGTCTTCCAGTTCCCGCTCAGGTGATAACAGTCACCTTTGCGGGTCAGCTCCGCATCCCAGACGAGATCCGAACACAAACCCTGCAGGGGCTCCACACATCCCTGGCCGGGGTCGCTGAGGATGCTGGCGGAAACGGCAGCATGATGATGCCAGCCTGATGCGGGCAGATTTTCCAACTCTACCAGCAGATAATCGTGCACAGCGACCCCCACACCAGTTTACGTGATGGAGGCGGCATTATGAGAGAAGTCGGTTGGCGGTCAAGGAAACACGATATCACCCTCTCACTGCCGCTTGCGACCCGGTTTCAGATTGAGGATATCCGGAAATACGTGGGGCACTGGCCGGCAGGGAGATGGAATAAACCCCCGTGGACCGGAGACCGGTTTCCGGCACGATCTCTCCGGATACGGGTGGCGGGCCACGCCCTCGCAGGGTCAAAAACGTCTATACTGAAACATAAAGAAGGCCAGTGGCTTCCCGCAAAAGGCCGGGACAGGAGGAACGGAAACGATGGAATGGACCATACCTCTGGGGTGCTGGGTTGCCCTGCTTCTTATCGGACTCGTGTGGCTGGCCTTTATTCGCCAGCCGCTCTGGGTCTGGACCCTGGTTCTGACCCTCTTCCTGGCCGTGCTCAGTGTCTGGTCGGATGCCTCCACCATCCTTGTCGCGATCCTGTGGCTTCTCTTCCTGCCGGCCGCCGTCATTCTCAATGCGCTTCCCCTGCGCCGCCGGCTGATCAGCAGGCATGTTCTCGCCCTTTACCGCCGCATCCTGCCAAGGATATCGGAAACGGAGCAGCAGGCCCTGGAGGCAGGCAGCGTATGGTGGGATGCCGAACTCTTTTCCGGCAAACCCGACTGGAAGAAGCTGTTCGGGCTCCCTCCCCACTCACTCAGTGAAGAGGAACGGGCGTTCCTGGACGGTCCTGTGGAGGAACTCTGCCGGATGCTGGATGAATGGCGGATCAACCAGGTGGATGATGATCTCCCCCCTGAGGTCTGGGAGTTTCTCAAGGAAAAGAGGTTCTTCGGCATGATCATTCCCAGGGAATACGGGGGACTGGGCTTCTCGGCCAGGGCGCATTCGGAGGTGATCGTGAAGATCGCCAGCCGGAGTCCGACCTGCGCCGTGACGGCCATGGTGCCGAACTCCCTCGGACCGGGTCAGCTGCTGCTCCTTTACGGAACCAGGGAACAGAAGGACTACTACCTTCCCAGACTGGCGCGGGGAGAGGAAATCCCCTGCTTTGCCCTGACCAGCCCGTATGCCGGAAGCGATGCCGCCTCCATGATCGATTCAGGGGTCGTGTGCCGGGGCGAGTTTGACGGAAAGCAGGATGTGCTCGGGATAAGGCTCAGCTGGGAGAAACGCTACATCACCCTTGCCCCTGTAGCCACGGTTCTCGGTCTGGCCTTCAAGCTGTATGACCCCGATCACCTGATAGGGGATCGTGAAGATGTCGGGATCACCCTGGCCCTGATCCCAACCGACACACCCGGTGTCGAGACCGGTCACCGCCATTTCCCCCTGAATCAGGCATTTCAGAATGGGCCGACCCGGGGCAGGGATGTGTTTATCCCCGTTGACTGGATCATCGGCGGGGCGGAAAGGGCCGGTCACGGCTGGCGAATGCTGATGGAGTGTCTGGCAGAAGGCCGTTCGATCTCCCTGCCGGCCCTGAGCACCGGGGCGGGCAAACTCGCCAGCCGGGGGGCCGGCGCCTACGGACGGGTACGAAAACAGTTCAAGACACCCATTGGCCGCTTTGAAGGCGTGGAAGAGCCC
This sequence comes from uncultured Zetaproteobacteria bacterium, assembly GCA_964501925.1. Lineage (GTDB taxonomy): Bacteria > Pseudomonadota > Zetaproteobacteria > Mariprofundales > Mariprofundaceae > CAYLYU01. The sequence continues at coordinate 89,157 of CAZCTM010000005.1, forward strand.
CTGGCAAGAATCGGTGCCTACACCTACATGATGGACGCTGCCCGGACACTGACCACCGGCTGCATTGACGAGGGCGAGCGTCCCTCGGTCATCTCCGCCATCGTCAAGTACCACCTTACGGAGCGTATGCGCATCCTGATCAACGATGCCATGGATATCTTCGGTGGCGCCGGCATCTGTCTGGGCCCGAGGAACCTCATGGGCAGGCTTTACGAGGCCGTGCCCATCAGCATCACCGTTGAGGGGGCCAACATCCTGACCCGGAGTCTCATCATCTTCGGTCAGGGCGCGGTACGCAGTCACCCCTATCTTCTTCAGGAGATGAAGGCGGCTGCCGAGACGAATCGCGAACGAGCCCTGGCCGATTTTGATCGGGCCCTGTTCGGACATATCGGTTTCACCATCAGCAACAAGGTCCGCGCCTTTCTCCTCGCCATCACGGGCGGGCGTCTGGAAATCGTAGGTATTGACGGCCCGGGCCGATATTATGCCCGGCAGGTGGCAAGAATGAGCGCAGCCTTTGCCCTTGTGGCGGATGTCACCATGGCCTTCCTGGGCGGGACACTGAAACGCAGGGAAAAACTGTCCGCCAGACTGGGGGATGTTCTTGCCCACCTTTATCTGGTCTCGGCGACCCTGAAAAGGTTTGAGGATCAGGGAAGACCGGCGGAAGATCTGCCGTTGCTGGAATGGAGTTGCAAGGACGCATTGTACACCGCCCAGCAGCAGCTTGATGGGTTGCTGAAGAATTTCCCCAGCCGTCCGGTGGGGGTTCTGATGAGGATGCTTCTCTTTCCGCTGGGCAGGCCCTATTCGCCGCCGTCCGACAAGCTCGGCCATCAGGTGGCCGGCCTTCTGCTCGAACCCTCGCCGGCAAGGGATAGACTGACCTCCGGGATTTACATCACCGACGAGCCGGGTGACCGTCTTGGCAGGCTTGAGTTTGCCCTGCAGAAGGTGATCGGGGTTGAGGAGATCGAGAAAAAGCTGCGTCAGGCCGTTCGCAGCGGCGCCGTTTCCGCCAAGAGCGAGGCGGAGGCCATCCGGGCGGGAGAAGAGGCCGGCATCATCAGCAGTGATGAAGCGGAACGACTGCGCGAGGCCGCCAGCGCCATCCTCGACGCCATTGTCGTCGACGAGTTCAGTGATAAGGACTGGCAAACATCGGTCACGAAGCCATCATGTCCTGTGACATCCTAGCGTTGCCATTGCTAAAATCCGTCTCCATTTCCAGATGCAGGGAGGTAACATGAAGGCCATCGTCATGACAGAGCCCGGCGGTCCGGAGGTTCTCCGGCTTCAGGACGTGCCAGAACCAGACATCAGAAACGACACGGAACTGCTGATCCGTATCGAGGCCGCCGGCGTGAATCCCGTGGACACCAAGCTGCGCAGCCGCGGCACGTATTTCCCCGACCGTCATCCCTGCATTCTTGGCTGTGATGCCGCCGGCATCGTGGAGCAGGCAGGTCCCGCGGCAAGCAGGTTCAAACCGGGCGATGAGGTGTACTTCTGTTACGGAGGCATCGGTGGCCCCCGGGGAAATTACGCCCGGTACGCCGTGGTGGACGAGCGTTTCGTTGCCTCCAAACCGGCCAATCTCAGCTTCGCCGAGGCCGCGGCAGCCCCTCTGGTTCTGATCACCGCCTGGGAATCCCTCCATGACAGGGCCCGCATTCAGGCCGGGCAAAAGGTGCTGATCCACGCCGGTGCCGGCGGGGTCGGCCACGTCGCCATCCAGCTTGCGAAGCTTGCCTGCGCGGAGGTCGCGACCACCGTCAGCGATCCATCCAAGGAGGCGTTTGTGCGTGAACTGGGCGCGGATCTCGCCATCAACTACAAACAGAATGACTTCGTTCAGGAGGCCCTGGCCTGGAGCCGCCAGCAGGGAGTGGACATGGTCTTTGACACCGTGGGCTCCGCAACCTTCGAAAAGAGCTTTGCTGCCACCCGGTTCTACGGCGATATCGTCACCATCCTTCAGCCGGGAGCTGACACGGACTGGAAGATCGCCAGGCTTCGCAACCTGAGACTCAGCCTGGAGCTCATGCTGTCCCCGCTTTATTACGGGCTGACCGAGGCCCAGCAATACCAGGCAAGCATCCTTGAGCACTGCGCGGAGTTGTTTGAGGACGATCAGCTGCACATCCGGCTCAGCCACACCTTCCCCCTTGAGCAGGCCGCGGAGGCTCACCGTCTTCTGGAAAAAGGATCCATGACCGGCAAGATCGCCCTGACCGTGGAATGAAACGGCCGGCCTGATCGCCTGCTTCATTCACCCAAGGTGGATGTCGCATAACTTTTCCAGGCATGTCCGGGGGTTTGAGAGTATGCGATTCATACGTTTCTTTCGTGATCTGGGTATGGATGACGTCCCAAGCGTGGGGGGAAAGAACGCCTCCCTCGGTGAAATGATCGGAGCCCTGGAGTCCGCGGGGATTCGCGTGCCGGATGGCTTCGCCACACTTGCCGACGCCTACTGGCACTTCCTGGATGCCAACCGGCTAAGGCAGGAAATCGGGACCATCCTTTCGGATCTGGATACGGGCAACGTGCACGAGCTTGCCCGCCGGGGTGCCGCGATCAGGGACATGCTGCTCAAGGCGCGCATGCCGGCTGACCTGGAGGAGGAGATCCGGACCGCCTACCGGCAGATGGAGTCGGAATACGGTCCCCGGCCAAGTGTCGCGGTCCGCTCCTCGGCCACCGCCGAGGACCTGCCGGACGCCTCCTTTGCCGGCCAGCAGGAGACCTATCTGAACGTCCGCGGTGAAGAGGCCCTCCTTGCCGCCATCAGGCGCGTCTTTGCTTCCCTGTTCACGGATCGCGCCATTTCCTACCGGGTCGACAAGGGCTTCGATCACATGAAGGTCGCCCTGTCCGTGGGCGTCCAGAAGATGGTGCGCAGCGACCTCGCCGTCTCGGGGGTCATGTTCTCCATCGATACCGAAACGGGGTTCAGGGACGCGGTCCTGATCACCGGCAGTTACGGTCTGGGGGAGAACATCGTGCAGGGAACGGTCAACCCGGATGAGTTCTGCGTGTTCAAGACCACGCTGAAGGAAGGGTTCCGACCCATACTCAGCAGGAAACTCGGGGATAAATCCAGAAAGATGATCCTCTCGGATTCGCCCCATCAGCCGGTCGTGAATGTTGATGTCCCCTTTTCAGACCGCACCCGCTTCTGCCTGAGCGATGATGAGGTCCTGGAGCTGGCCCGGATGGCCATGGTGATCGAGGACCACTACTCCGGGGTTGCCGGAACCCTGCAGCCCATGGACATCGAGTGGGCCAAGGACGGGCTCAGCGGTGAGCTGTTCATTGTCCAGGCCAGGCCGGAAACCATTCACGGCGGACGCCGCTCCACCACAATCCGGACCTACAGCCTGCAGGCCGAAGGGAAGGTGCTGGCCAGGGGGAAAAGCATCGGAAACAAGATTGCCAGCGGCCGCGCGCGCCTGATCCGGGATGTCTCCCAGCTTTCCGGTTTCCGGGCGGGAGAAGTGCTGGTGACCGACATGACCGACCCGGACTGGGAGCCGGTCATGAAGCTGGCCGAGGCCATTGTCACCAATCGCGGAGGCAGGACATGCCACGCCGCCATCATCGCCCGGGAGCTTGGCGTGCCGGCGGTCGTTGGCACCCAGACGGCGACGGATGTCATCCGGGACGGCCAGCCGGTGACGGTTTCCTGCGCCGGGGGAGAAACGGGTTACGTCTATGAGGGAAAGCTGCCCTTCTCCGTCAGGGAGATGAATATCGGCGAGCTCAGACGTCCGAAAACAAGGATCATGATGAACATCTCCAACCCCGAGCAGGCGTTCGGGCTGAGCTTCATCCCCAATGAGGGTGTGGGCCTGGCAAGGCTGGAGTTCATCATCGGCAACATGATCGGTATCCATCCCAAGGCGCTTCTCCGGTTTGAAACCCTTGAGGACCAGCGGCTCAAGGCAAAGATCGTGAAACTCTCCAGAGCCTATCCCGATCCGGTGAGCTTCTACGTTCAGAAGCTTGCGGAAGGGGTGGGGCTCATCGCCGCCGCCTTCTATCCCGGGCAGGTGATCGTCCGCTTCTCCGATTTCAAGACCAATGAATACGCCAATCTGCTCGGTGGGCAACTGTTTGAACCCAAGGAAGACAACCCCATGATCGGTTTCAGGGGTGCATGCCGTTATTACTCAAAGGGCTTCCGCGATGTCTTCGGCCTGGAGTGCCGGGCCATTCACCTGGCGCGGGAAGAGATGGGACTGACCAACATCAGCGTGATGATCCCTTTCTGCCGCACACCCGATGAGGGAAGGAAGGTTCTGCACGAAATGTCGAGGCATGGCCTGGAGCGTGGGAAAAACGGCCTGTCAGTCCTTGTCATGTGCGAGACACCCGCCAACATCACGGACGCCGACCGTTTTCTCGATCTCTTCGACGGCTTCTCCATCGGTTCCAACGATCTCACCCAGCTTGTGCTCGGCATTGATCGCGACTCGGAACTGGTGGCCCGCCTCTTTGATGAGCGCCAGCCGGCCGTGCTGGAGATGCTGCGCATGGCGATCAGCGCCTGCCGCAGACGGAAGAAATACGTGGGCATCTGTGGTCAGGCACCTTCCGATTATCCGGAGATGGCCGAGTTTCTCGTCCGCGAGGGGATTGAATCGATCTCCCTGAACCCGGACAGCGTGCTTGCCACAACCGTGCACATCCTGGAGGTGGAAAAGGCCCTAGACCCTCAGTAGGGGATACTGGAAACGGGGGCTGTTTCCTGGTGTTGTCTGCCTTATTCGCACCGATGAGAATATCCTGATCGTATCCCGGCCGTATCTACGGTTGATGCCGGCCATGGCAAGTGCCAGCCGGGCCTGTCTGGCATCCCTTCTCATGACGCCGAACAGATCTTCGCTCCGGTACCCGCGGCTGATCCTGCCGGCGATCACACCGCAGCCACGGTATACCTCTCCCTTACTGTAGAGTTCGGACAATCCCTTCTCCGCCACGGTATGCAGGGTGAAATAGTTGCTGGTGGGATAATCCAGGGGGTACTCACAGGACACGCACTCAAAGGATCTGAGACGCAGAAACACCCGCAATCTGCGGGCCAGCAGACCTTTTGCCACAAGTTCGGCCGCCAGCCGACTGGTGTGACGGGCAAGATGGGCGGCCAGAAGCTTCCTGTCCCCGCTCAACTCACCCAGGGAGGCCGTTCTGGCCACACTCTTTGGCAACTCCCTTGTCAGCTCCATGGGAAAGACGGGCGTCCCCTTCAGTTCATGCCACAAATCCTCACCCGCCTTGCCCAGCAGTCTGCGGACGAGCGCAGGAGGGGCACACACAAAATCAAGCGCCGTGCGGAGATCAAACTTGCGCAGAAGGGCGGCACGGTTCGACCCGATGCCGGGGATGTCCCGAACATCCAGACCCGCCAGGAACGGCTCGATACGTCTGCCGGATATGACGGTGGTGCCATCCGGCTTGTGGGATTCGGAGGCCATCTTGGCCAGGGTCTTTGTTACCGACACCCCCACGGAGACCGTGATTCCGATCTCGCGCTTCACAGCCCGGCGCATATCATCGGCAATGGCGCGGAAACCCTTGCGCCACAGGCTGCGAATGCCGTTCATGTCCACAAAGCCCTCATCGATCGAACTGGCCTCCACCTCAGGGCTGTAGCGACGCAGGATGCCGAACATCCTGCCGGAGATCAGACCGTAATACCGAAAATCCGCCGGCAGATACACGGCGTCCGGGAACAGCCTTCTCGCCTCCCACACCGGCATACCCGTCCGGATGCCCCGCGCCCTGGCATCGTAGGTCTTGGCCACAACGCATGCATCCTGACTGGAGAGCACGCACACCGGCCTGCCCCGAAGATCGGGACGCCGGGCAAGCTCGCAGGAGGCATAGAAACAGTCCGCGTCAACATGGGCAACGGCATGGGGCCAGTCATGAACCATCATGATGTGTATTTGCGAAACAGGCCCACCACCACGCCGAAGATCTCGAGCTGCCCCTGGGGACGGATCAGGGAAAAGGCGGGATTGGCCGGCCGCAGAAAAAATCCGCCCCTGTCGCGGTCGAGAAACTTGAGGGTGAACTCCCCGTCCACAATGGCCACGACAATCTTTCCCGGCGCGGCCTCCGAACACCTCTCCACGATGACGACATCACCGGAGTGAATGCCCGCGCCGATCATGGAATCACCCCTGACCTCCACCAGCACGGTCATTGACGGATGCTCCACCAGATATTCATCAATGGTCAGCATGTCCGAAAGCGTTTCCGTCGCAGGACTGGGAAACCCGGCACGGATCAGACCCTCCGCACGCCGGCGACCGAAAAACCTCGCCGTGGGCGCCAGCCGCTTGCCGGGGGCTTTTTCAATGAAGCCGGCATCCATCAGACGCCTCACCAGGGCCGAGACCGAGGATTTTGACTTCAGTCCGAGCAGGGTTCCCATCCTCGCATAGGAAGGCAGGACACGGTGGCGGGCATAGAAATCCTGCAGGCGTCCGAGATAGAAGGAATCCCTTTTCTGCATGCCCTCAACGGTATCGAACGTTCGTTCGATTGTCCAGCCGACAAAAGAGGCTTGTTTTCTTACAGGCCAACGGTTAGAAAGCCGCCCTATGCCAAGATCCATGCCAAGCGTGTTGCTGTTGATATTTCTCATGATCGCACCGGCGGCAATGGCGGTCGAGTTCGATATCTACCAGTCCGATTATCGCCCTCTCAACCTCGCCTGGCTGACAGCCTCCGACCCCCGGAATCAGGATTCCATGAAACTGATCAGGAAGGTGGTCGAGAACGACCTGGTATCCAGCCAGTCCTTCCATGCCCTTGACCCCATGAGCTTTCTGGCCGACGTCAATCAAACCATGCAAAAGGTCAACTACGGAGACTGGCGCATCATCGGCACCGACATCCTCGCCATCTGTCGCCTGACAAGAGACAAGAACGCCTGGAGGGCGGATGTGGAGGTTCATGATGTCTTCCGCAACAAGATGCTCTCAAAAATCCAGCTGCGGGGAACGGAAAAGGGCTTGCGCAGCCTGGCCCATCACATTGCCAACCATATCTACTTCACCGTTACAGGAATAAAGGGACACTTTAACAGTCATATACTATATGTCCGGAAACGCGGGAAATTCAGCGATCTTATTTACATGGATCAGGACGGCGCCAATCGCCAGACCGTGGGGCGCAATTTCACCCTGCTTCTGTCTCCCGACTGGGAGCCCGGAAACCGCAACATCGCGATCAACACCTATGTCGGGCATCATCCCCGCCTGGAGATCCTCAATCTGGCCACGGGCAAGCGCAAGACCTTCGGGGCGTTTCCCGGCCTGAACAGCACCCCCGAATTCTCACCCGACGGTCGCTACATCGCCGCCGCCCTCTCCCATACGGGAAACACGGAAATCCACCTGTATGACCGCTCGAGCCGGCAGTGGAAGAGGCTGACCAAACACCCGGCCATCGATACGAGCCCCACGTGGTCACCGGACAGCAAATGGATCGCCTTTACCAGCGATCGTAGCGGATCGCCACAAATTTACCGCATGCGCCTTGATGGAAGCAAAGTACAAAGGTTAAGCTTGAAAGGTGCATACAATACTTCACCAGCTTGGTCGCCGCGTGGCGACCGGATTGCGTTTGTTACACTCAAAAACTGGCAATACGCCCTCGCAACCATGCGAGTTGACGGAAGTGACATACGATATCTGGCCACCGGTGGGCGCATTGAATCACCTTCATGGTCGCCAAACGGTCAAATGCTGTTATTCTCGAAGGAAGTCAACGGCATTCGACGGATTTACAGGATTCCGTCATGGGGTGGCAAGGCAGAACCCATCACCGCTGCGAATGAGGATGCATCAGATCCCGCATGGTCACGGTAGCTGGCGGGCACACTAACAACAGGAGGAGATCAGTGACATTCACCAAAACATCATTATTCAGCATAGGCTTTGCCCTGAGTCTTGGGCTCTTGGCAGGGGCATGCGCAAAAAAGGAAACAGCAGTTGCGCCTGAGACTGGCGGCAGCATGGCCAGCACGGCACCTTCCACCGCGGAAACGCAGGGCGTGACCACGGAAGGCGGGGTGACCGCCGTCTCCGAACCATCGCACCAGGTTTACTTCGCCTTTGACAGCTCGGCACTGGACGCGGCCGCCCGGGCCATTCTGGATGCCAATGCCGAATGGCTCTCCGCCAATCCCGGCACCAGCATCACCATCGAGGGCAATTGCGATGAACGCGGCACGCGCGAATACAACCTCGCCCTGGGTCAGAAGAGGGCCGATGCCGTACGCGACTACCTGATATCGGCCGGCGTCGATGCCTCACGCATTGAAACGGTCTCCTTCGGAGAGGAAAGGCCGGTATGCCAGGAAAGCGGTGAAGCCTGCTGGGCCCAGAATCGCCGCGCCGATATTGTCCTTCGTTAAGACCCGACTTGAATTCCCAGCATGGCGGTTCAGGGGGCTCCCCTGGGCCGCTATTGTTGTGATCGGCCTGATCACGGGCGGATGCGCAGCCAAGAAGAAGGAACCCGAGGACGCATGGCTTAAGGACAAGAACGAGGTCATGCACGTCCTCGAACAGACCCAGCGAAACCAGATCCAGCAATACATGCTCCTTGAGAACAAACTGCTGGAACTGGAAAAGCTGATCGAGCAGTCCGAGGAGAAACTGGCCAGGCTGGAAACAAGCATTCAGGAACTGGATGCGAACCTGAAGAAACTTGAAACCACCGTCCGCCTGACCTCCAACGAGGACATCGAACGCAACCTGGAAAACAAGATTGAAAAGATCAAGGCGGCCCTGAACAAGATCCGCCAGCACCCTGCCCCGCCGCCAAAACCCAGGGTGACGCCGGCCAAGAGCTCCGGAGAGGTGAAAAAGGATACCTACATCGTCGCCTATCTCGCCCTGAAGAGTGGCGACTACAAGAATGCCACCACCCTGTTCGAGAAGTTCCTCTCCGCCTATCCGAACGATGAATATGCGGACCAGGGCTACTACTGGCTGGGGGTCAGCTATTATTCACTCCATAACCTGCCAAAGGCGGCGGCGGCCTTCAGCAAGGTGGTTGAGGATTATCCCGAAGGCTCGAAGCACGAGGCCGCCCTGCTCAAGCTGGCCCAGATCTATCAGGATGAGGGTCAAACGGATAAGGTCAGATTCTATCTGGAGCGGCTCCTGGCCGAGCACCCCGGCAGCCCGGAGGCAAGAATCGCGCGTGAGCGCCTGGACGCCCTGGAAACCCCTGACACGAAAGCCAACTGATCCTTCGTGCCCGAAGTCCGGATATTCGAAATCTATGATTCGATACAGGGCGAAAGCACCCTGGCGGGCATGCCCTGCACCATTGTTCGCCTGGCAGGCTGCCCGCTCAGATGCAGCTACTGCGATACGCGGCAGGCGCTGTCCTTTGGCAGCGGTCACCCCCGCACCATTGAAGATGTCGTGGAGGACGTGAACCAGCGGAACATGCCCCTGACCCTTGTGACGGGTGGCGAGCCCCTGGCGCAAAAACAGTGCCTTCCCCTCCTTGCCGAGCTTGCGAGGAGACGCCCCATCGTCCAGCTGGAAACATCCGGCGCCTTTGAAATCCGGGATGTCCCTGCTGGCGTGCGCAGGATTCTGGACATCAAGACCCCCGGGAGCGGGGAGGAGGCCCGCAATCGCTGGTCGAACCTTGATCTCCTGCGTGACGGGGACGAGATCAAGTTTGTCCTCGCGGACCGGCAGGACTACGAGTGGGCGGTGGAGGTGATCAGAAGGCATTCCCTGACAGAGCGGAGTCTGCCCGTCCTTTTCTCACCGGTCCGGGAGACGCTCGGGCCGGAAGAACTGGCCGCATGGCTTGTGGAGGACAGGCTTCCTGTCCGTCTGCAATTGCAGGTGCACAAGGTGATCTGGGGTAACGAGGCGACCGGGGTATGACGGACCGCGCCGTTGTCCTTCTTTCCGGCGGTCTGGACTCAAGCACCGCCCTTGCCTGGGCTGTCAGGGAGAAGCAGTGGCAATGCCACGCCCTCACCATTGACTACGGCCAGCGCCATCACACCGAGATCGAGGCGGCGCGGAACGTGGCCCGTTTCCTTGGCGTTCCGGATTTCCGGCTGCTCAGGGTGGATCTTGGCAGAGTCGGGGGCTCGGCCCTCACCGATGAGATCGACGTCCCCAAGGATGGGCCGGGCCAGGGCATTCCGGTTACCTACGTGCCGGCCAGAAACCTCATCTTCCTCTCGCTTGCCGTGGCCATGGCCGAAACCGTCGATGCCGGCCGCATTGTCTTTGGCGCGAACATCATCGACTATTCCGGATATCCCGACTGCCGGCCTGAATTCCTCCGTGCCTTCACCCAGGCCGCCCGCCTTGGCACCCGGGCCGGCGTGGAGGGGAAGGCGTTTCACATCGAAACGCCTTTGATCAGGTTGCGAAAAAGCGAGATCATTCGCCTTGGTCATCGACTCGGCCTGGACTACGGGCTTACGCGCTCCTGTTATGATCCCGATGATGATGGCATGCCGTGCGGATCCTGCGACTCCTGCCGCTTCCGGCGCGAGGCCTTCAGGGAGGCCGGCATGACCGATCCCCTTCCCTATCCGTGAGCGGTTACCTCGCTGAAAAAAAGAGGTGGTTTTATTCCGCTGTAAAGCAAGTTACGATTGACCTTGAGGGGACGGAAGGGAACCACAAACATATGGAGAATTGTTTGCGATCTTTCGTCTTTCTCATATCGATCCTCTGGGCCGCAGGGCCTGCCGCGGCAGCCGCCGAAGAACAGCCTGAGCAGCAGGCGACAGGCCAGAATGAATGGCGGCTCCCCGAGGTCACCTTTCCACCGGACAATCCCTACACAGACGCCAAGGCCTATCTCGGCAAGCAACTCTTCTTTGACCCAAGGCTGTCGGGCTACGGTTCCCTCTCCTGCGCCAGTTGCCACAATCCGGGCCTGAACTGGTGCGACGGCCTGCCGAGCAGCCAGAGCATGGGGCATTTCGCTCTGGGTCGCCATACGCCAAGCATCCTCAACGTGGCCTACTACACAAGTTTCTTCTGGGACGGCAGGGCCTCCACCCTGGAGGAACAGGTCAAGCAGCACCTTCTTTCCCCCGGCGTCATGCACGGGGGGACCGCCGAGGACATCACAGGGCGCATCAACCGACTGACCGATTATCGCCTGGTCTTCAAGCAGATCTTCGGCCAGTCCGGGGTGACCCTGGACAACATCGCCGCCGCCATCGCAACCTTCGAGCGCACCATCGTCTCCCCGGAGAGCCCCTTTGACCGCTGGCAGGCCGGTGATGAAGACGCGATCCCGAAAGCGGCCAAGCGCGGGTTTGCCCTTTTCGTCGGCAAGGCCCGGTGCGTCCGCTGCCATAACGGTCCCGCATTCACGGACTCCGATTTTCACAACACCGGCCTGAACAGCATTGATCCGGGACGCTACGAGGTCAGCAACAGGGACGAGGACCGGAACAGTTTCAAGACGCCGGGCCTGCGTCAGGTCGCCCAGACGGCGCCCTACATGCATGACGGCTCCAAGGCGACGCTCATGGGTGTCATCAATTTCTACAACCGGGGGGGAGACAGGCCGGGCGAGGCCAATGAACTCAAGCCGCTCGGACTCACCATTCAGGAGCGAAACGATCTCATCGCCTTTCTCATGAGCCTTACCAGCGACCTCCCGGCCATCACCATTCCGAAACTGCCCCAGCCGTAACGGCTACGCCGCACCTGAAATCGGGGTCAGGTCTTGCAATCATACATTTCCGCCTTCGTATTTCTTCACTGCGCGGCTCACTGTGGCGTAATGCACCCCGAACCGGGCTGCAATTTCATTCATGCGGTAGCCCCCTTCCAGATACGCCCGCGCCATCGCCTCGTGTCGATCCATCGACGCCGCAGCATATTCTTCCAGGCTTTTTCCGGATGGCTTCCACTGGGCTCTGGGAACTTCCGTAAGCGGTCCACTCCTGACAAATTTCAATTTGATGCGCTCTACAAATGCATCATCGCCCAAATAGATTTGCTGCCTCAAATGCTTCCAGACCGATTTGCCACCACTCATGCCATCAGAAACAAACCGGATGTAGCGCTTGATGGCAGTTTTCCGGCTCGATCTGAACTGTGACAACAGCCAGTCGGTGTACAAAGGTACAATCGTTGGCGCCAGGCCCACGGTGGCGCGATAGCTGCTCCATGGCCATTCCTGTGCCTCGTCCACAAGACCCGCACGCACGGGATTCAATACCACGTACCTGCACAACTCCAGAAGATAGGCATCACGATCGACAACAATGGCTTTGTATCGGCCCTGGAAAACATGTCCGACTCGTTTGTGGCGGCGATTGAAACGTTGGGTGTACACGCCATTCAGCTGCCGCATGCCCAGTGCCAGGTTCGCTTCGGGTGTTTCGATGACCAAGTGATAATGGTTCGGCATCAGGCACCAAGCATGGCAGGCCCAGTGAAATCGGGACACCACTTTCGCGAGAACATCCAATAATTGTCGCCGGTCTGTATCATCAAGAAAAATGTCCTCGCGGGCATTCCCACGCGATGTCACATGATAAATCGCTCCCGGAAATTCAACTCTCAGGGGCCTAGCCATCTCATCAATATACGTCCACCATGTCGCATTGCAAGACCTGACCCTAATATGGGCGGCTAAAGGGGTACCGGAAACGGTCGTAATCCCCTCTAAATCGGGTCTCAGTTCTTACGATATGATCTATGGAATCCCAGAATCAAAAGGTAGTCGTAATCCCCTCTAAATCGGGTCTCAGTTCTTACTGTCCTGGCGCTCACGAAACGGGAGTTGGTGGAGCTGTCGTAATCCCCTCTAAATCGGGTCTCAGTTCTTACGCTCCTTTTGGGAGCGGTATAGGACAACAGGAGGGTCGTAATCCCCTCTAAATCGGGTCTCAGTTCTTACGTGTGGGCGGCTGCACGT
>CAZCTM010000006.1:0-72713 GCA_964501925.1 uncultured Zetaproteobacteria bacterium
TCGGCGCCGGCGTAGTTACAGAAATCATTAAGTAGGACTGACGATTATGACGGCACAAACCGTACGCATTCGATTAAAGGCCTTTGATCACCGTATCCTGGATCGCAGCGCCCAGGATATCGTGGAAACTGCCAAACGCACTGGTGCAAAGGTGCGTGGGCCGATTCCCCTGCCCACGAAGATATCGAAATACTGCGTGATACGTTCACCTCATAAGGACAAGGACTCGCGCGAGCAGTTCGAGATCCGGACCCACAAGCGTCTGCTGGATATTGAAAGTCCAACACCGCAGACCGTGGATGCATTGATGAAGCTTGATCTTCCGTCCGGCGTGGACGTGGAAATCAAGCTCTGATTGGGAGAAAGATGATGGCGGCTGGTCTGATTGCCCGAAAAGCTGGAATGACCCAGGTGTTCACCGAGAATGGCGAAGCCGTGCCTGTCACCGTGCTTCGTGCGGAAACCTGCAAGGTCATCGCTCGCCGTAACCGTGAAAAGGACGGCTACGATGCCATCCAGATCGGTTTTGGCAAGCCGGCCCGGAGAGTGAGCAGGGCGGTTCAGGGGCATTATGCCAGGCATGGCCAGGATGTGATGGGCGGTTTGAAGGAGTTTCGTGTCGCAGCCGATGAACAATTCGAGGTGGGACAGGAACTGACCGTGAAAATGTTTGAGCACGGCCAGAGGGTTGATGTCTCTGGCAAATCCAAGGGTCGGGGTTTTTCCGGGGTCATGAAGCGCTGGAATTTTGCCGGAGGAAGGGCCAGTCACGGCGCTGAGAAGACCCATCGTCAGATGGGATCGACCGGTCAGTGTCAGTGGCCGGGGCGTGTGTTCCCGGGCAAGAAGATGCCCGGTCAATACGGCGGCAAGCGGATTACGATGCACAACCTGGTCATCGAGCGCGTGGATGAAGAGGCAAACATCCTCTTGGTCCGGGGCGCGGTACCTGGGCCGACCGGCGGGCTTGTTGAAATACGTCCCGCGGTGAAAGGAGCTTAACCGGTGAAGATCGATATTGTCGACCAGACCAACAAGAAGGTTGGTAGCCGGGATCTGAATCCTGCCGTGTTTGGGCTTGAACAGGATGCAGGTTTTGTTCACCGGGTTCTTGTTGCCCTGCAGGCGGGCCAGCGGGCCGGAACTCATGCTACCAAGACCCGGTCCACTGTTTCGGGCGGCGGGAAGAAACCCTTCAGGCAGAAAGGGACCGGACGTGCGCGTCAGGGAACCATAAGGGCGACGCAAATGCGTCATGGGGCCATTGCCCATGGTCCGCAGCCCCGTTCCTATGCCAAGCGCCTTAACCGGCGTGAGCGGCAGCGTGCCATTTGTCTGGCATTATCCGAACATGCGCGCAACGGTTCGCTCACCGTCGTGGACAAGTTCACCATGGAAGCCATCAGGACCAGGGACTTTGTTCGGTCCATGGCTGCATTGAATGCCGATTACGCCCTTGTGGTGCTTCATGAAAACGACCCGGTGGTTCAGTTGTCTTCCAGGAATGTACGTGACACCAAGGTTGTGCTGGAAGGCCAGATCAACCTCCACGATCTGCTGAAGTATAAGCGCTTGATCCTGACCGATGAGGCTGTGGATAAGCTGGAAGGACGCCTGTCATGAGTGCAAATTATGAGCAATTCAAGTTACTCAGGGGCCCCGTGATCACGGAAAAAAGCTATCAGGCAACGGGGAACAATAACCAGTACACCTTCAAGGTCGAAAGGTACGCCAGCAAACGGCAGATCCAGGCTGCCATTGAGGCCATCTTTGATGTCAAGGTGGAGAAGGTGCAGGTGATTAATATACCGGGCAAGGCCAAGCGCCGCGGAATGCACGCCGGCCGGAGGCCGGGATACCGGAAGGCTGTGGTCCGTCTCGCCGAGGGACATAGCCTAGAACTGATGGAAGAGGCCTGAAGATGGCATTAAAAGTCTTGAAATCCATGACCAACGGCTCCAGAGGTCGTGTCACCGTCGTGTCCAAGGAGCTTTACCGTGGACGGCCGATGAAGATGCTCACCGAGGGGCTGACCAAAACGGGTGGCCGAAACAACAAGGGACGTCTGACCTCCTCATCCCGTGGCGGCGGTCATAAGCGTCTGTATCGTCGGATCGATTTCAGACGCAACAACACCGGCATTCCGGGCAAGGTGGTCCGGATCGAGTACGACCCGAACCGGACGGCCCATATCGCACTGGTTCAGTACGCTGATGGCGACTGGCGCTATATCCTCTCACCCCAGGGCCTGCGTCCCGGGGATGTGGTGCAGTCCGGACCGGAGGCGGATATCCGGATTGGCAATGCCTTGCCTTTGGCCAACATTCCGGTGGGTACGCTTTTGCACAATATTGAGCTTAAGCAGGGAAAGGGTGGCCAGATGGCACGAAGTGCCGGTACCAGTGCTCAGCTGATGGGCAAGGAAGGATCCCGTGCGATTCTGAAGCTTCCCTCGGGCGAGTTCCGCAAGGTGGATATCCGGTGCATGGCCTCCATTGGTGTCATAGGCAACGGGGATTATTCCAATCGCAAGATTGGAAAGGCCGGCAGCTCGCGGTGGCTGGGTATCCGGCCTCACGTGCGCGGTGTGGCCATGAACCCTGTCGATCATCCCCATGGCGGTGGCGAGGGCCGGACATCAGGCGGCAGGCATCCGGTGAGTCCGTGGGGCGTGCCGACAAAGGGACACAAAACACGCAACAGGAAAAAGAAATCCAGCCGCGACATCGTGCGGCGACGCAAAGAGAAATGAGGTAAACAATGGCCCGTTCATTAAAGAAAGGCCCATACATTGAGGCCTCCTTGCAGAAGAAGGTTGATGCTGCCAGAGAGGGAAAGTTGAAAGGCGTGATCAAGACATGGTCAAGGCGTTCAACCATCGCCCCCGATTTTGTGGGGTTGAACTTTGCCGTCCATAACGGCAACAAGTTTATCCCCGTTTTCGTGTCTGAAAACATGGTTGGACACAAGCTGGGGGAGTTTGCTCCAACCCGCACATATTATGGTCATGGTGCGGATAAAAAGGCCAGGAAGAGGTAAGCGATGACTGCGGAGGTATGTGCGGTTTTAAAAAATGTTCGCATTAGCCCGCAGAAGGTTCGCCTGATTGCGGATCAGATACGCGGCCTGACTGCAGAGAAGGCACTGGCACTGCTGGCCCTGTCTCCCAAAAAGGCTGCACGGTTCCTTGAGAAGGTGCTCAAGTCCGCGATTGCCAATGCTGAGCAGAACAATGGTTTTGATGTGGATAATCTGGTTGTTTCCCGCGTACAGGTGGATGCGGGTGCGATCATGAAGCGATTCCGGCCCAAGGGTATGGGTCGTGTGCGCAGAAGGTTCCGGCGCAACAGTCACCTGACCGTGGCTGTTCGCGAACGTAATTAAAGGAGGTCCTCGGTGGGGCAAAAAGTACATCCGGTTGGGTTCCGTGTCGGTATCAGCCGGGAATGGGATTCACACTGGTATGCAGACAAGCAGTTCGGCAAGTTGCTGCTTGCAGACATCCGGCTTCGTGAATATGTAAAGAAACGCCTTCACCAGGCAGGTGTTTCCAGGATCGTCATCGAGCGACCGGCCGGCAAGATCAAGGTGACGGTTCATACCGCCCGTCCGGGTGTGGTGATCGGGAAAAAGGGAGCCGACATCGAGGCCCTTCGCCGGGAATTGAAGGCCATGACGGGCGAGGATGTGCAGGTATACATTGTCGAGGTCCGCAGGCCTGAATCCGAGGCGCAGCTGGTGGCAGAAAACATCGCCTTTCAGCTGGAGCGCCGGGTGGCCTTCCGCAGGGCCATGAAACGGGCCGTTCAGGGTGCCCTGCGCATGGGCGCCAAGGGTGTGCGTGTCAGTTGCGGCGGCCGTCTGGGTGGGGCGGAGATCGCTCGCACCGAGTGGTATCGGGAAGGGCGTGTGCCATTGCATACGCTTCGTGCGGATGTTGATTACGGATTCTCAGAGGCCAAGACCACGTATGGTGTTGTTGGGGTCAAGGTCTGGGTGTTCAAGGGCGAGAAGCTCGGTGATGATACCGAGGATCTGGGTTAGAAGGAGTCGCGACCATGTTGCAGCCAAAGAAGATACGCTGGCGAAAGCATCATAAGGAGCTTCGTCGCCTGACCGGCAAGACGCTGAGAGGGGCGCGTCTCAATTATGGCGAGTTTGGTCTCAAGGCATTGGAGCCCGGCCGGATTACGGCTCGCCAGATCGAGGCTGCCAGGATTGCCATTACCCGCCATATTCGGAGACAGGGTCGGGTCTGGATACGCATTTTCCCGGATTTGCCCGTGTCGAAGAAACCGGCGGAGGTACGGATGGGTTCCGGCAAGGGAACGCCGGAATACTGGGTTGCGGCTGTGCGTGCAGGCCGTCTGCTTTACGAGATGGAAGGTGTGAATGAAGAGGATGCCCGTCAGGCCCTGCGTCTGGCCGCGGCCAAGCTTCCGATTCGCACGAAGATTGTCAGGCGTGGAGTGGGATCATGAAGGCGGACACACTTAGAAAGCTGAGTGATGCAGACCTGAGGAAGCGGCTGGATGAACTGGCTGAGGAAGGCATGAAGCTGCGTTTCCAGAATGCCAGCATGCAGCTTGCAAACCCTGCCCGCATCAGGCAGATCCGTCGAGATGTTGCCCGAATCAAAACAATCCTGACCGAGCGTACGCGGCAAGAGGTGAGTGTATGAACAAGACTCCAGGCAAGAACAAGCGCATACTGGAAGGGACAGTGGTTAGCAATAAGGCGGACAAGACCATTGTCGTTCAGGTGGAACGCAAGTTCATGCATCCTCAGTATAAGAAGACCGTGCGCAGCCATAAAAAATACATGGCCCATGATCCGGAGAACAATTGCAATCCGGGGGACAAGGTTCGGATCATCGAATCCCGTCCCCTGTCCAAGAACAAGAGCTGGGTTCTTGAAAGCATTGTTTCGCGGGCCGAGCAACTATAGGGATTAGGGGAACGAATCGTGATTCAAAATGAAACCGTTCTTGATGTGGCCGATAATTCAGGGGCCAGGAAGGTGGCTTGCATCAAGGTGCTGGGAGGATCCAGGCGCCGTTATGCCCGCGTGGGCGATGTGATCGTTGTGGCGATCAAGGAAGCCATGCCGGGTGGCAAGGTGAAAAAGGGCGATGTGGCCCGTGCCCTGGTGGTCCGGACGGCCAAGGAGTTTCGCAGGCCGGACGGCAGCTCCATTCGGTTTGATGACAATGCGGCCGTGCTTTTGACCAAGGCGGGAGAGCCGGTTGGAACGCGCATTTTCGGCCCGGTCACGCGTGAGTTGCGGGCCAAGGGATATATGAAAATTATCTCCCTGGCTCCCGAGGTGCTGTGAGATGACGACGAGAAAGATTCTGTCAACCCGGATTCGCCGCAATGACGAGGTTGTGGTCACAACCGGCAAGGATAAGGGCGCGCGAGGCAAGGTTATCCGTGTTCTCCCCCAGCAGGGACGGGTGGTTGTGGCGAAGGTTAACATGATGAAGCGACACACCAAGCCTTCCCAGAAGGATCGGGGGGGGATTGTGGAAAAAGAGGCCCCCATTTCGCTTTCAAATGTCATGTACTACTGCCCGAAGTGCAAGACGGGCGTCCGTTTGGGCATAAGGATCCTTGAAGATGGACGCAAGGTTCGCACATGCCGCAAATGTGGCGAAGTACTGGATCGATAGGAGTGATCTGAATGGCACGCCTGAGAGAGATATACAAGAAGAAGGTCATGCCCGACCTGAAGAAGGAGCTTGGCGATGTCAATCCCATGAGGGTGCCGACACTCGACAAGATCGTCATCAATATGGGTGTCGGGGCTGCCTGCCAGGATCCGAAACTGCTGGAGGGCGCCCTGGCTGATATCGCCACGATCACCGGCCAGAAGCCGGTTATTACCCGGGCCAGGAAGTCGGTTGCCAACTTCAAGCTTCGGGCGGGCCAGACGATAGGCTGCAGGGTGACCCTGCGAGGGGATCGCATGTGGGAGTTTTTTGATCGGCTGATCAATATTGCGCTTCCCCGTATCCGTGATTTCAAGGGGCTGAATCCACGTTCCTTTGACGGCCATGGCAATTATACGATTGGCATCAAGGAACAGATCATTTTCCCCGAGATCGACTACGATACCGTTGACCGTATTCGCGGCATGGATATCACAATATGTACAACGGCCAGGACGGATGACGAGGGTCGGGCCCTCCTCTCCAAATTTAACATGCCGTTTCGCAAGTAGAAGGAGACTGAAGATATGGCAACCAAAGCATTGATCGCCAAGGCTGCGCGCAAACCCAAGTTCAAGGTACAGGCCTACAGCCGCTGTGCACTGTGCGGCAGGCCACGTTCCGTGTACCGCAGTTTTGGCATCTGCCGTATTTGTTTGCGCAAGCGGGCCCTTGCCGGGGAAATTCCCGGCATGGTCAAGTCCAGCTGGTAGGGGTCAGATCTCATGATGACAGATCGAATTGCCGACATGTTGACACGCATCCGCAATGCCCAGCAGGCGGGACTGGAAAAGGTTGAGCTGCCTGCCAGCAGCATGCTCGAGGCCATCGCCGGAATCCTGAAGGATGAGGGTTACATCGCCGGCGTGCGAAGCTACAAACACAAGGGGCATCGTTATCTGCGCCTGACCCTGGCCTACGATGAGGCAGGAAAGCCGGTGATCCGCGAAATCAAACGGTTTTCCAAGCCAGGCAGGCGGATCTATGTCGGTGCAAAAGATCTGCCACGGGTCTACAACGGCCTGGGTGTTGCCATTGTCAGCACGTCAAGCGGTGTGATGACAGACAAGAAGGCACGTTCCTCCCACATTGGGGGCGAAGTCCTTTGTACGGTTTTTTGAGGTAAAGCGTCATGTCCCGAATTGGAAATATGCCCATCGAAATCCCCAAGGGGGTTGAGGTGACGGTTTCTGGCAACAGCGTGGTTGCCAAGGGCCCCAAAGGTGAACTGGTTTCACCCCTGTTTTCCGGCATCACGATCTCCCAGGAGGGGAACACCCTGCAGGTCAGATGTGAGCACGGCAACAATCCTGCGGCAAAGGCCAGATTTGGTCTTGTTCGGGCGCTTTTGGCCAACTCCATTACGGGTGTGTCCAAGGGTTTTGAACGTGTCCTGGAGCTGCGGGGTGTGGGATACAGGGCCCAGTTACAGGGCACGAAGCTTGTTTTCTCGCTGGGGTTGTCACATCCCGTTGAATACCAGGTACCGGACGGTGTCCAGGTCAAGGTTGAGCAAAACAAAATCATCCTCAGCGGTATGGACAAGCAACTGGTCGGTCAGACCGCCGCTGAAATACGGGCGTTCCGTGTTCCTGAACCTTACAAGGGTAAAGGTGTCCGTTACGAGAAGGAACGCGTGATCATGAAGGAAGGGAAGAAGGCTTAGAGGCGTAAACATATGTCGTATAAACGTTATGAGAACAATCCCCGACTGCGACGTACACGTCGGGTCCGTGGCAGAATAAAGGCATCGGGTCGTTTACGGCTGAGCGTGTTCCGTTCGTCGCGTCATATCTACGCCCAGATTATTGACGATAGCCGGGCGGAGACGAAGGTGGCTGCATCCACGCTGGAGCCGGTAGCGACCGCAAAGGGCAAGGCCAAGACGAGCAGCAAGCCCAAGAGGAGACATGGCGGGAACAAGGCGGCAGCCGAGGCTGTGGGCAGACTGATTGCTGAGCGGGCGATCAAGGCAGGCATAACGGAAGTCGCCTTTGATCGTGGTCCCTACCCGTATCATGGCCGTGTGCGCGCGCTTGCGGACGGTGCCCGTGCCGCCGGCTTGAAGTTTTAGGAGTATTTGATGATCAATCCCGATGAATTGGATCTGTCTGAGAAGCTTGTCAATGTGAATCGCGTGGCAAAGGTGGTTGCCGGTGGCCGTCGTTTTGGTTTCACGGCACTGGTGGTTGTCGGCGATGGCAACGGTCATGTGGGGTTTGGCCATGCAAAGGCCAAGGAAGTTCCCGAGGCGATCCGCAAGGCCGGTGAGCGAGCTCGCAAATCCCTGATTTTTGTGCCGCGCCGCAATGGCACGCTGTTTTATTCCGTGATCGGAAAACAGGATGCAACCCGCGTTCTGCTAAAGCCTGCCAGTGAAGGTACGGGTGTGATTGCTGGCGGTGCTGTTCGTGCGGTGATGGAAGCGGCAGGCATCAGGGATGTGCTGACGAAGTCACTGGGTTCCCGTAATCCCCTGAACCTGGTTCGTGCCTCCTTTGAGGGTCTAGGTCGCCTTGAGAGTCCCGAACAGATCGCAGCCCGGCGCGGCAAAAAAAAGGATTAAGGACAGATTCAGATGGCAAAGACAACGATCCGTGTGCGTCAGATCAAGAGCGGCAGCGGCTACAGGGTAGAGCAGAAAGCCACGCTGCGAGGCCTGGGCCTTAAACGGATGAATCAGGTCGTGGAGCTTGAGGATTCCCCTGCTGTGCGGGGCATGATTCACAAGGTCTCTCATCTGGTTCGCATTGAGTCCGAGGAGTAGGCGATGAAGCTGAACAATCTCAAACCCACTCCCGCAAGCCGGAAGGCGCGCAAACGCCTGGGCTGCGGCATTGGTTCCGGTCATGGGAAAACCTGTGGCCGCGGGCATAAGGGCCAGAGATCCCGAACGGGCGGCTCGATTGCGCGCGGTTTTGAGGGAGGCCAGATGCCGTTGATCCGCCGCCTGCCCAAGCGCGGATTCACCCCACTGAACAAAACCGAGTTCCAGATAGTCAATGTGGCCCAGCTTGAATGCTTTGGTGATGGAACAAGTGTTGACGCTCAGGCTCTTTGCGAGGCCGGTCTGGTCAAGAACCCCGACTTGCCGGTCAAGCTGCTGGGACAGGGTGATCTGGGAAAGAAACTTCGTATCACGGTTGCGGCCGCCTCTGCGGCGGCACGAACCAAGGTTGAGGCTGCTGGCGGAAGCATTGTTCTGGCCGGGGTGAAGTAGCCATGTTTGAGCGTGCCAACCAGCTGGCCGGACTTGCTGATGTAGGAAAGATTCCTGAGCTGAAAAACAGGATCTTGTTTACATTGGGTATGCTCATCGTGTACCGCCTGGGAGCGCATATTCCCGTGCCGGGAATTGATGCATCGGTATTGGCACAGTTTTTTAATCAGGCCCAGGGAAGCCTTCTCGGTCTTTTTGACATGTTCTCTGGCGGAGCCCTGTCCAGGCTGACCATTTTTGCCCTGGGAATCATGCCTTACATTTCTGCCGCAATTATCCTGCAGTTGATGACCGTGGTTTCACCCAAACTGGAGCAGCTGAAAAAGGAGGGAGAGGCCGGCAGGAGGAAGATTACCCAGTACACACGCTACGGTACGGCCATTCTTGCCACCTTTCAGGCTGTTGGTATTTCAATCGGGCTGGAATCCTTCTCGGTGAATGGCCTTCCCGTCGTCATCGAATCCGGGCTGTCCTTCCGGGCCATGACGGTTCTGACCCTAGTTACGGGCACGATGTTTCTCATGTGGCTGGGTGAACAGATCACCGAACGCGGCATTGGCAACGGCATTTCACTGATCATCTTCGCGGGAATTGTGGCGGGGCTTCCGAATGCTATTGGCGGCACGCTGGAACTGGCAAGAACAGGCGAGTACACGCCATTTACGGTTCTTGCCCTGTTTGCCATGGCTATTCTGGTGACCGGTTTTGTTGTTTTCGTTGAAAGAGCCCAGCGGCGAATTCCCATCCAGTATGCCAAACGCCAGGTAGGGAACCGCCTTTACGGGGGGCAATCCTCCTTCCTGCCCCTGAAGGTGAATACGGCGGGTGTGATTCCGCCCATTTTTGCCTCAAGTCTGATTCTCCTGCCGGCCACCTTTGCGCAGTTTACCAGCGGTGTTGAAGGTTTTGGCTGGCTGGCGGATGTTTCCGCGGCCCTGTCTCCCGGTAGCTGGCTGTATATGTTGCTGTTTGTGGTCTTGATCGTTTTCTTCTGCTTCTTTTATACGGCGATTGTTTTCAACCCGAAGGAAACCGCCGATAATCTGAAGAAATATGGCGGATTTATTCCGGGAATCCGTCCCGGTCAGCGGACTGCGGAATATGTGGATAGTGTGCTTACACGCCTGACAGTGGTCGGGGCCATCTATGTCGCTGCCGTTTGCCTGCTCCCACAGTTTCTGATTAGCGAATTGTCCGTTCCGTTCTATTTTGGCGGAACAAGTTTGCTCATCGTGGTTGTGGTGACCATGGATACCATTGCCCAGATTCAGTCCCATTTGCTGTCCCGTCAGTATGAAGGTCTCATGAAGCAAGCCAGGCTCAAATCGAGCCGTTAATGCGCCTTGTTTTGTTTGGCCCTCCCGGCGTGGGCAAAGGGACACAAAGTAAGCGGCTGGCAGAAGAATTCGGCTTGGTTCACATTGCTCCTGGGGACATTCTTCGGGAAGCCGTCAAGGCCGGAACCGGACTGGGCATGGAGGCCAGGAAATATATGGATGCCGGGGCTCTGGTGCCGGACGACGTTGTGAACGGGTTGATCGAGGAACAGATCAAGGATGATCGAGCCAATGCTGGCTTTATCCTGGATGGGTATCCGCGCAATCTGGCCCAGGCCAGGGCTCTGACCAAGATGCTTCGCCGCTATGGCATGGAGCTGGACCGGGTTATCTTTCTTGATGCAGGTCGTGCCGCCCTGATCAGGCGCTTGTCCGGTCGCCTGACATGCAAGGCTTGCGGTTTTGGTTTTCATCGGCATTATTCGCCCCCCCGTGTTGAGGGACGATGTGACCGCTGTGGCGGCGAATTGTGTCAGCGGGATGATGATCGTGAAGAGGTCATTGCGGCCCGCCTGGAGACATATGGTCAGGAAACGGAGCCGTTGTTAGATTATTATTCTGACCACCCGGGATTCCGGAAGGTGAATGCTGAGGCGGATCCGGATGAGGTATACAGTAATTTGAAGATGGTATTGGCAGGCTGATTGGTGGCAAAAGAAGATATTATAGAAATGTCGGGCGAGGTGATTGAAAAGCTCCCCAACGCCATGTTTAAGGTTCGATTGGATAATGGCCATGAGGTGCTGGCGACCATCTCCGGAAAGATGCGGAAATATTATATTCGTATCTTGCCGGGTGACAGGGTGACAATTGAGATCTCACCCTACGATTTGACCCGCGGTCGGATCACCTACCGGGAGATTTAGGAGAAAAGGTCATGAAGGTGCGTGCATCTGTAAAAAAGATCTGCAACAAATGTCGAGTCATCCGACGCAAGCGGGTTGTGCGCGTCATCTGTGAGAATCCCCGTCATAAGCAACGGCAGGGATGAGTCGGTGTCTTGCAGGGTGACGTCCATATCGCTAGTTTCTCGCGCCTTTTGGCTGTAATTAGGAGGAGTTTGTGGCACGTATTGCCGGTGTAAACATACCAACCCAGAAGCGTGTGGAGATCGCGCTAACCTATATCTATGGGATAGGTCTGAGCAGTTCAAGGCGTATTTTGGCAAGTGCCGGGATTTCCCCTGATGTCCGTGTGAAGGATCTTACGGATGCGGAAATCGCCAAGTTGAGAAGTGTCATTGACAGCGAGTACAAGGTTGAGGGTGATCGCAGGCGCGAGGTTTCAATGAATATCAAGAGACTGACTGACCTGGGATGCTATCGCGGCCTCAGGCACCGCCGGGGTTTGCCCGTGCGTGGTCAGCGATCCAAAACAAACGCCCGTACCCGTAAGGGTCCCCGGCGTCTTGTCTCCGGGAAAAAATAAGGCAATAAGAGGAAGATATGGCCAGTCCTAAATCAGCTTCGAAGAAACGGAGCCGGAAGAATATCGCCAATGCCGTGGCGCATATCAAGGCGACGTTTAACAATACGATCATTACCATTACGGATGAGTCGGGAAATACAATCGCCTGGGCCACAAGCGGGGCCTCTGGATTTCGTGGCTCACGTAAGAGCACCCCGTTTGCTGCTCAGGTTGCGGCTGAGCAGGCTGCAAAAAAGGCCATGGAACACGGTGTGAAGAATATTTCCATTCTTGTGAAGGGTCCCGGTTCCGGACGTGAGTCTGCCATGCGTGCCCTTGATGCCATGGGTCTGAAAATTACCGCCATTCGGGATATTACGCCCATCCCCCATAACGGCTGCCGCCCGCCGAAGCGGCGCCGGGTGTAAGGGGGGGGAGCATGGCACGGTATCTGGATGCAAAATGCCGGCTTTGCCGGCGTGAAGGTGAAAAGCTGTACCTGAAGGGTGGCAAGTGCTACACGGACAAATGTCCGGTTGAGAGACGTCCATATCCACCGGGCATGCACGGTCAGGGTCGGCGCGCAAAGGTTTCCGACTATGGCATGCAGCTTCGGGAGAAGCAGAAGGTCAAGCGTTCCTATGGATTGCAGGAAAGTCAATTCAGGCGGTATTTCAAAATTGCCGACCGCATGACAGGTGTCACGGGCTTGAACCTGCTGCAGCTTCTTGAGAGTCGTCTGGACAGCATCGTGTTTCGTATGGGTCTGGCCTCTTCCCGCAACGAGGCCCGGCAGCTGGTTCGTCATAAGCAGGTGCTGGTGAACGGCAGACCGGTCAATATCCCTTCCTATCGGGTGAAGGCGGGTGACTCGATCGAACTGACGGAAGATGCCAAGCAGCACCTGAGGGTCAAGGCTGCGGTGGAAGCTGCTGCTCAGAAGGGAGTGGCAGAATGGCTGGATGTGGACCTGACCCAGATGCAGGGAGTTGTCCGGGCCTTGCCAACGCGTGATCAGTTGGATCCAGGCATCCGCGAGCAGCTCATTGTTGAGCTGTACTCCAAGTAATGGATTGAGGTGTTGCTGATGGACCTGATTAAGCCCAGAAAGGTTGTAGTGGAAGAGTCTGTTCCCGGACAGGTGGCAAAAATCGTGTTTGAACCGCTGGAGCGGGGATACGGTATCACACTTGGCAACAGCTTGAGACGAGTGCTTTTGTCCTCGCTTTCAGGAGCCGCTGTCTCCGCCGTCCACATCGAGGGGGTGCTGCACGAATTTGATGCCATCAAGGGCGTGCGCGAGGATGTGCTGGACATCATTCTGTCCCTCAAGGATCTCAGGCTGAAGATGGATGGTGATGAAAAACGGACGCTGAGCCTGGATATCAAGGGTCCGGCAATTGTGACAGCCGGTGACCTGAAGGGTTCCAATGTCCAGATCCTGAATCCCGATCTGATCATTGCCCACATCAACGAAGATGGTCATCTCAAACTGGAGGCCACCGTGACCAGCGGTCGCGGTTATGTCCCGGCGCAGGAGCAGGAAGTCAGGGAGAAGGCGATTGGAACCCTGCTTGTGGATGCCTCCTATTCACCAGTGCTAAAGGTTTCAACGCGGGTGGAAAACGCCAGGGTGGGGCAACGCACCAATTATGACAAGCTGATTATGGAGATTGAGACCAGTGGTGCGGTGACACCTGAAGAAGCGGTGAGCATGTCGGCGCTTATCCTCCAGGATCAGCTGAAGGTCTTTGCTGATTTCAGTGCCCTAGAAGAGGTGGCAGCGCAGCCAGCTCCCGAAATCAATCTGGATGAGCTGCTGGCACAACCCATCGATCATCTCGATTTGTCGGTTCGGTCAATGAACTGCCTGAAGAGTGATAATATTTTCTATGTGGGCGATCTCGTTCAGCGCTCCGAGCAGGAAATGCTCCGGACACCGAACTTTGGGCGAAAATCGCTTTCCGAGATCAAGGAAGTGCTTGAAACCATGGGCCTGAAACTGGGCATGAAGGTAAGCAACTGGCCTCCCGAGCACCTGGCCAAGGAGCTGGAAGCTCCTCTCGAAACCCAAACACAAGAGTCATAAGCGAGGTTAATGAGCCATGCGACATCGTAAACACCGCGGTTCACTAGGACTGGTTTCTGGCCACCGGCGCGCCCTGTTTGCAAATCTGGCGACCGCCCTTTTCACCCATGGGCGCATTGAAACAACCCTCGCCAAGGCGCGGGCCGTGCGGCCGTATGCCGAAAGGCTGATCACCCTGGCAAAGCGCGGTGATCTGCATGCCCGTCGGCAGGCCCTGGCAAAATTGAGGTATCGTCCCGTTGTCGACCGGTTGTTTAATGAGATCGCTCAGGGTTTTTCCGGACGCTCGGGAGGATACACCCGCATCATCAAGACCCGTAACCGGGTGGGTGATGCCGCTCCCATGGCCATCATTGAGTTGGTGAACCAGCCGGAAGCCGAAAAGGAAAACGCTGCCAAACAATAAACAGGGCCGGAGGCTTATAGCTTCTTAAGATTACGTCGGATGTTTTCCGACGCTTTATCTGCTGGCAGCGGTTTACTGAGCAGATATCCCTGCGCGGCGTCACAGCCTTCACCCCTCAAAAATTCAAGTTGGGACTCTGTTTCCAGACCCTCGGCCAGTACCCGCATACCCAAGGCATGTGCCATGGCGATGGTTGAACGCACAATGGCCGCATCGTCGGCGTCATCCGGCAGGCCGCGGATGAAGGCCATATCTATTTTTAGCCACTCTGCCGGCAGGCGTTTCAGATAAGCCAGTGATGAATAGCCGGTGCCAAAGTCGTCAATTGCAATGGAAATGCCGGCATCCGTTTTGGGCAGCAGCACGGCAAACTCGTCGCCGCCCATTCGCGCCACGGTGTCCGAGGCACGGAGTATATTCCGCAGCCGAGAGGCGGCCACCTTCAGCACCTCATCTCCCGTGGTCTGGCCCAGTGTGTCGTTGATCATCTTGAAGCGGGCTAGGCCTATGTAGATGATGGCAAGCAACCACTCCTCTCGCGCCTCCAGGGTGATGGCCTGCTCCACACGGTCGCGAAACAGCCGGCGGTTTGGCAGTTCTGTGAGTTCATCGTAATAGGAGAGCCAGGCCAGCTTTTCTTCGAATTTTTTTCGGTCTGTCAGATCACGCATGATGATGGAGAGTCGCCGTTCACCCGCAGTTTGGAATTCGTTGACAGTCATTTCACACGGCAAAATTGTGCCATTCCTGCGTTGGGCCTCAATTTCCCGCACACGACCAAAAAAGTCATGGCGCCGACCCTCCACCGCCTCTGTTCCCCAGTGCTCATGCAGCCTGCGTAACTTCTCCGGCACCAACCTGTGCACGCTCATTCCATTGAACTCTTCCGGTGCATATCCAAATAGATCACTGGCTGCCGGGTTGGCACGGAGGATGTTGCCATTGCGGTCTGCGATCAGGATGGATTTGCTGGCATTATCAATCGGCTGCTAGTTTTTCTCTTTCGTCTTCAACCACCTGTGTGCGTTCGTCTACCTCCCGGCGCAGCCGCTCGCCAAAGCGGTTGCGGTTGTAGACGGTCAGTGACAGGAACAGACTGAGCCCCAGTCCTAGCACCAGCAGCCAGCTGGCTGCTGGCGATGAAAGATGCCGCACAAGTCTTGTCTTCGCAGTTGTTCGCACAATAAAGCAGCGGCCAAGCAGATCAAAGCTGTGTTCATGACTGAATTCATGGCGCAGTTTATCTTCGACACTATGAGTAAACAGGGGAATCCTGAGGCCATTGGGAGCGTAATCGACCTGAATGGCCAGATCACTGGCCAGCTGCTGATTTTCTGAACTGGCAAGTATGCGCTGAATAACGGATGGCAGGTTGATGTCTGCAACCAGATAGCCGCAGGTCACCTGCACGCATTTCTTGTGGAATACGCGCAGCAGCTTCATTCGGTCGGACTCCACCACGTCCAGCTTGACCTCATCGGCATGCATGGGGGGGAGTCGGCGAGCCGAATCGGAGGGGCCTTGGTGCCTGGTGCTGCAACCATTATCTCACGCGTGCTATCCGGCGGAAATATCGTGGCCTGGGCGAGTTCGTCTGGATGGGCCGCAAGCGTGCTGCGCAGCAACTCCTCTGCCTCATCCGTCTGTGTAATATCCTGATGTACGGCCAGCTCGGACTGAATGTATGCCGCCATGCCTTCAGTGGCATCAATATGCTGATTGATGATTTCCCGGATGTTCTGGAGCAGAAGCTGGCTGCGGTGATCCACTTCGTCCTGAATAAACTGCCGGTTCAGATTGCGGAAATAGTGATAGGTGCCAAAGCTGGCAAGCGATGAGGCAAGCAGCACAGGCAGCCAGCTGTTGTAGAGTAGGCGATGCAGATTCAACTCTCCCGGTACCGTCGATGACCGGCACTTTATAGCGGGGGGAGAAGATGGCGCAAGCCTTCAACGGGACAGGACGTCGAGGAGCAAGTGAGTGCCTGTCTTTAGAGTGATATTGCGACTGTGCAGATCGCTATGCTTTAATTCGCTCCTTTGTTGAGAGGAGTGCAGATATGAGAGGCGATACAAATCGCGCCCTGATTGTTGGCGGAGGTCATGGCGGCAGCGCCATGCTGGAGATGCTGCTGGAAGAAAAAATGGTTCACGTAGTAGGGGTGGTTGATACGATAGAAGATGCGCCGGGTATGGAGCTGGCGCGGGCGGCCGGGATTCCCACATACACGGATCTGGATCAGGCGCTCGAGGTTTGTGAGCCATGCATGGTATTCAATCTCACCGGAGACCTGAAGGTCAACGATGAACTTATGAGGAAAAAACATTCCGGCGGAATCATTGGCGGCGTTGAAGCCCTCCTGATGTGGAGGATGATCACTCGGATGCAGCAAATGCAGCGAGATCTCCATTATCAGGCAAACCATGATCCGCTAACGGGGGCCTATAATCGTCGCTGCATGCTGGATTTTTTGAGGCAGGGTGTTTCCGAAGCCATCCGCTATGACATCCCGTATTCCATGGCTCTGATCGATATCGATCATTTCAAGGAGATAAATGACAATTTTGGCCACGCAGCAGGCGACGCAGTGCTCAGGGAGCTTGTCAGGCGTTTGCAGACCTGCATTCGCACCGCTGATTTGCTGGGTCGCTGGGGCGGGGAGGAATTTCTAGTCCTCCTACCGCACGTTGACAGTCCGCATGCGGCACTGGCCACCCATAAATGGCTTACTTCGGTATCGGCTATACCCATGGATCTGGGCAATAACAGGTCAAAAACCATCACCTTTTCAGCCGGTGTCGCCGGCTTTGACAGAGACTGGGCGGATGGAGGCGTGGAAAAGGCAATGGATTCCTTCCTGGAGCGCGTGGACAACCGGCTTTACAGGGCCAAGCAGGCGGGAAGAAACAGGATCGTTGGAGCTGATATCTCGCAACCGTGATACTTGTTTAATAGCGAATACTGAAGCCCTGAAGGCCACTGCCTGTCTCCGGACAGGATTCAACCTGAATTTCTTCAACATCGGCAAGCTGCGGGCCGTGGGAGAGCCAGTTTCTCATAGCGGCGAGTTGTTTTTCATTACCACAAATCAGGGCCTCGACACTCCCGTCAGGACAATTGCGTACCCAGCCTTCCACCCCAAGCCGCAAGGCCTCCTGCTTGCAATGGTAACGAAAAAAGACTCCCTGAACGCGTCCGCGCACACGTACCATCTGGCATCGTTTTTTTTCGCTCATACGGGATCAGGCCTGAGAATCGTGTCCCTGGCCTCTGAAAGCATTGCCGGGTGGTCCGTTGAATAATGCAATCCTCTGGACTCTCGCCGCTTCTGGGCGGACACGACCATGAGATAGGCTGTCAGGGCCAGGTTGCGCAGTTCAATGAGATCCCGGCCAATGGGATGCTGCCAGTAGTAGGCGGCGATTTCCTCCCGGATCAGGGCAAGCCGGCGGCGCGCCCTTCTTAGCCGTTCATCGGAACGCACGATGCCGACATAATTGGTCATGGTGGCCCGTATCTCATCCCAGTTCTGTTTGATCTGAACGCGCTCGCTTTCCGGTCTTGTTCCACTGGCATCCCATGCGGGCAAATGGGTGCAGATATCGTGTTGCCCGTCTCTGATGATGGCCTTGGCACAAAGATCGGCCATCACCAGACATTCCAGCAGCGAGTTGCTGGCCAGGCGGTTGGCCCCATGCAGGCCCGTGCAGGCTGTTTCACCAATGACAAAGAGCCGCTCGATCTCCGTTTCCCCTGAAAGATCCGCCTTGACCCCGCCGCACATGTAATGGGCTGCGGGCACCACGGGGATAGGCTGGTTACGCATATCGATCCCAAGTGCCAGCAATCGCCGAAAGATGTTTGGGAAATGGGCGCGAATTTTTTCCTCTCCCAAGCTGCGCGCATCGAGAAACACACAATCCGTACCTCTTTTCTTCAGTTCATGGTCGATCGCACGGGCAACGATATCTCGGGGAGCCATTTCTCCCTGCTCGTCATATTCGAACATAAAACGTTGGCCTTTCTTGTTGATCAAGCGAGCACCTTCACCCCGAAGGGATTCGGTCAGAAGCAGGGTTGTGGCTGCGGGATGAAACAGGCAGGTGGGGTGAAACTGCATGAATTCAAGGTTCATCACCGGGCAGCCGGCTCTCCAGGCCATGGCAATGCCATCTCCAGTAGCGCCGTGAGGATTGGATGTATACATGTAAACCTTGCCCGCCCCGCCGGTGGCAAGAATGATATAGGCCGCCGAGACAGAGATGACCTGTCCATCGGGTGCAAGAAGATAGGCGCCCAGGCAACGGTCAGTTTGGGTACGGTAGTGCTCCAGATGATGACTCGTAATCAGATCGACGGCCATGTACCCGTGCAACCAGGTTACATTCGGGTGATTGGCAACTTTTCTGAGCAGTGCCTCACCAATGGCGCGGCCTGTAGCATCCTTGACATGCGCTACCCGGCGCTCGCTGTGACCTCCCTCCCGGGTCAGGTGCAGGTGTCCGGATTCGGTATCAAAAGCCGTCCCCAGATCCGCAAGCTCCTGGATGATCCTTCCTCCGTGCCTGACCACGGTCTCGACAACATCTTCATGGCAAAGCCCGGCTCCTGCCAGGATGGTATCCTTAATGTGGGCATCAAAGGAATCCGTCGAGCTGATTGCTCCTGCAATGCCGCCTTGTGCGGCATAGGTATTCGACTCAGGCGGTTCATCCTTGTTGACCATGAGAACGCGGCCGGTATCAGCAAGTCTTAATGCGGCAAACAAACCTGCCGCTCCACAGCCAATCACCATGAAGTCGAAGTGTCTGTTAGGATGCTTGTTTGTCATGATCTTTTTTAACCCATTATTATACCTCGCAACATCCTTCTCCGATACCGGCCGGGTCTCGGTGCCTGATTATCACGAAGGTCTTGAAAGGCATTGGAATCCGATTCTGCGGGAGATTATACTTGTTATCGTGCTGCTGGTGAGGTTGTGGTTGAACGACAGGTATTATTTATCGTTTTGATGGCTTTTTTTCATATTGTCTTCATGCGGGCAGATCAGCATTTGTGCCCAATTCCCTAACCAGAGGAGTCTGTCATGCGTTTTCGGATGGTTGCTGTTGCCCTGTTCGCCCTTCTTGTCTTCACCGGTTCGGCCTACGCCGAGCTCCCCAGTTTTGCAGATTTGGCCGCCAAGCAGAAAGATGCCGTAGTCAACAT
Organism: uncultured Zetaproteobacteria bacterium; assembly: GCA_964501925.1. GTDB lineage: Bacteria > Pseudomonadota > Zetaproteobacteria > Mariprofundales > Mariprofundaceae > CAYLYU01. Next base: position 19,378 of record CAZCTM010000006.1, read on the forward strand.
TAGTACAACCCAGGTTGTTCAGGGTTTCCAGGGTATGCCCCAGGGCGGTCCATTTGGCTCTCCGTTTGATCAATTCTTCCAGGAATTTTTCAAGAATATGCCACCCCAGGAACGTCATTCGCTTGGTTCCGGTTTTCTCATCTCCTCGGACGGCTATGTTGTGACCAACAATCATGTCGTGGATCGCGCCGATGAGGTGATTGTCAAGACAAGTGACGGCTCGGAATATGAGGCGAAGATTATCGGCAAGGATACCAAACTTGACATAGCACTCCTTAAAATCGATGGCGAGGGTTTTTCGACCGTCACGTTCGGTGATTCCGACAAGTTGAGAGTCGGGGACTGGGTTCTGGCCATTGGCAATCCCTTTGGCCTTGAACAGACGGTGACGGCAGGCATTGTTTCCGCCAAGGGACGGGTCATTGGAATGGGACCCTATGATGATTTTATTCAGACGGATGCATCCATCAATCCCGGAAACTCGGGTGGCCCCCTGTTCAATCTGAAAGGGGAAGTTGTGGGGATCAATACGGCGATCTTCTCCAAAAGCGGGGGGAATATCGGCATTGGTTTTGCCATTCCGATCAATGTCGCCAAACCCGTGATTCAGGAGTTGAAGGCTACCGGTCATGTCAGGCGGGCCCGTCTTGGCATCTACATTGCCGCTGTTGACCGGGAAACCAAGAAGGCCCTGAACCTGAAAAATACCAATGGTGCGCTGGTTCGCCAGGTTGAAAAGGGATCAGCTGCCGACAAGGCTGGGATCAAGGCGGGTGATGTGATCGTCGGAATCGACAGGGAACCCATCAAACGGGTCCATGATTTGCCCATCCGTGTTGCCAGGCACAAACCCGGTGACAAGGTACGTATCGACCTGATCAGAAATGGTCGTCACAAGACGGTTGTTGTGAAGGTTGAAGAAATGCCCGAAGAGGAGACAGAGGATGCCTCGGTCGCCCAGTCACGTCCAAGACTCGGTCTTGGTCTCACCGACCTGAAAGAGGAGCAGGCCAAGGAGCTTGGAACCAGCGTGAAACATGGTGTGCTGGTTCGGGAAGTCCGGCATGGTTCTCCTGCGGCACGTGCCGGTATCCAGCAGGGTGATGTCATCTACCAGATCAATCGCAAGTCGATTCGCAATACGAAGGACTTCAAGAAGATTGTTGAGAAGATCAAGGGCGGTGAGGTGCTCCGGATCTTGCTTGATCGCCGTGGCGATGAGGTCTTCACCATACTGCGGGTTCCAAAGATGAGAGGTGACCATTAATGCCCGGAAACGTGCCACTGGTCCAGATACTCTCGCGGCGCAATTGCTGTCTGTGCGAGGATGCCAAGGAAGTGGTGCGACGCGTGGCCATCCGGGGACTGTGTGAGTGGGAAGAGATTGACGTTGATGTGGACCCGGAACTCCGGGCTAGGTACGGGATGGACATTCCCGTTGTCCTCATCAATGGCCGCAAGGCGTTCAAGCACAGACTGGATGAGTCCGCGCTTTGCTTGAGGTTAAGTCGAGAGCAGCTTCGGGGAAATGCAACATGCTGAAACGATGGTTACTGATGGTGGGAATCCTGGCTGGCGCCGGGCTCGCCATCTGGTTCGGTCTTCCGGGCGCGCAGGCGCATATCAAGGTGGGTGATCCGGCTCCCGTCTTTTCCCTGCCGGATCTCTCCGGGGAGATTAGGACCGAGCCGGTCAACAGTGTGGTTCTTGTAAACTTCTGGGCTACCTGGTGCCCCCCCTGCAGGGAAGAAATGCCGTCAATGGCGGCACTGCATCGCAGGCTGGAATCAAAGGGACTGCATATCGTGGCCGTTTCGGTTGATCGTGATGCCAGCGCCCTGGCGGGGTTTGTCCGCGAATACAATCTTCCGTTCCAGGTTCTGCATGATAAGGACAGCAAGATTTCACGGGTGTATGGTGTTTTTCGCTATCCCGAAAGTTTCCTGATTGACCGAACAGGTAAAATCCGCAGGCATTTGATCGGTGCCATCGAGTGGACATCACCCAGCATCCTCAGTGATATCGAACAGTTGCTCGCGGAAACCGGTTAATATTGCCTGCTGACATTGAACGTCGGATCAAGCGGCTTCGCGCTGAGCTCAGGGAACACAATTATCGCTACTATGTGCTGGATGCACCGGTTATTTCAGATGCGGAATACGACGCTCTTCTTCGTGAGCTGGAAGAGCTGGAGGCAAAATCCGGCTTGCCGGTTCCCGAAGATTCGCCAACAAGGCAGGTTGGTGCGCCACCAAGTCCGGCTTTCACTCCCCGCAAACACGGGGAACCCATGCTTTCGCTTGCCAATGCCTTTTCAGAGGCCGAGATCCTCGCTTTTGACAAGCGAGTACGGCAACTCCTAAAAGGGGAGCCCTTTTCTTACATAGCTGAGCCAAAGATCGACGGTCTTGCCGTCAACCTCTGCTATGAGGATGGCTATCTGCTCTATGCGGCAACACGCGGCGATGGCTTTACCGGCGAGGATGTCACAAACAATGTCCGCACGATCAAAGACGACGTTCCGTGGCATCTCGGGCGTGAAATACCGGGCAGGTTGGAGGTGAGGGGTGAGGTCTTCATGACCAAGGCGGACTTCGTGCAACTGAATGAGCAGCAGGAAGAAGCCGGGGAGAAAACGTTTGCCAATCCGAGAAATGCTGCCGCCGGGTCCTTGCGCCAACTTGATCCAAGGATCACGGCCAGCCGGCCGCTTCATTTTTTCGCCTACGGAACCGGAACGGGTGGTGAAAACCTGGCCGAGACCCAGAGCGGTCTTCTGGATAACCTCCATGATCTCGGATTTCCGGTTCAGCCCTACAGCATCATGGCCAATGCCCAGGAAATGGTTGAGCATTTCCATACCATTGAAAAGAAACGGGACAGCTTCCCGTACGAGATTGATGGCATCGTTTACAAGGTCAATGAACGTTCGCTGCAACTCAGGCTGGGATCAGTCTCCCGCTCACCCCGGTGGGCCATCGCATACAAGTTTCCCGCGCAGGAGAGTGAAACCGTCATCGAGAATATTGAATGGCATGTGGGAAGAACGGGTGTGATTACGCCGGTGGCCGTGATGAGGCCTGTCAGGGTAGGAGGTGTGACCGTCTCAAGGGCCACGCTGCACAACATCAATGAACTGAGGCGGAAGGATGTTCGGATGGGCGACCGGGTTCTGATCCGTCGGGCTGGAGATGTCATTCCTGAGATTGTGCGTGTTTTAGCAGGGACAAGCAGGCCCGCTCCTCCTGAGGAACCCCGTCATTGTCCATCCTGCGGTGCCGTGGCACACCATATCAAGGGTGAAGTCGCGCTGCGATGCAGTGCCGGTCTCTCCTGTCCCGCCCAGCTGAAAGAACGCATTCGTCATTTTGCCTCACGTGAGGCCATGGACATCGAGGGCCTGGGTGAAAAGCTTGCCGCCCAGCTTGTGGATACCGGACTGGTCAAGAGCATTTCAGATGTCTATCAGCTACGGGAAGATGATCTGCTTTCATTGCCCGGCATGGCCGAAAAGAAAGTGGGCAATTTACTTCAGGCGATCCGGAACAGTAAGCAAAGGCCGCTTTCCAGATTCCTCTACGCCCTGGGGATTCGACATGTAGGCCAGGCCACGGCAGTTGCCCTTTCTGAGCACTTCGGCAGCCTGGAGTCCATACGGGATGCGGACCTGCAATCCCTGCAAGATGTTCCCGACATTGGTCCTGAGGTGGCCTCAAGCCTGGTCACCTTTTTCTCCGAGCCGCACAACCGGCAGGTTTTGGCCAGACTCGAGGAATTGGGTGTCCGACCCAGGCCGGAGGTTCGCCGGGTCATCCGTACACATCCTCTGGCCGGCAAAACGGTTGTGATCACCGGCAGCCTGACCGGGATGTCCCGGCGGCAGGCACACGAAATGTTACGTCATGTGGGGGCACGACCTGCGTCTGACGTTTCGAGAAAGACGGACTATGTTGTGGTCGGGTCGAATCCCGGCTCGAAACTGGACAGGGCAAGATTGCTGGGTGTCGAGATTGTGGACGAAAAAAAGCTTCTGGAGTGGCTTGAGTCCCAGGGCCATTCCGGGTCTTAAACATCGGTCACTCAGACATCGAATGGGGCCGTTTGCGTTTACTCCCCTCTTTTTTCCGAGGCAGCTATCTTTAACATAAGGCTGGAAAGGGGTGGTTATGAATGAGAGGGAGCAAGCTAATCTAGGCAGGCTGCTGATTTACAGGGCCCTGATCGCAGGCCTGATCCTTATCATTGCGGTCTATTTCTATTTTCAACCTATTCCGGCCCTGCAAAGACAGGTGCTTCTTTTTGTGTCGGCCTCCTTTATCTTCTTCATGCTTCCCGAATTCTGGTTATCGAAAACACGGCTTGCGCTGCCATACAAACTGGCCTTCCAGTTCTTTCCCGACCTTCTTCTGGTTTCCGGTCTGGTGTTTGCCACGGGTGGGCAGGCCAGCCCTTTCGCTTTCATTTACGGACTTATCGTTGTGGTGGCCGGTAGTCTGGCTCATCCCCTTTTCGTGCAGGTAGTGGGTCTGACAAGCTGTATCTGTTACCTCGCAGCCGTGCACCTTTATTCCTGGCGTTTTGGGATCTTCGTCACGACTGATCAGACATTGCACATTCTTTTGCAGACCTTGGCCCTGCTTCTGGTAACCGGTGTTGTGGCGGCCATGGCAAGACGAAGACAACAGCTTGTTTCAGAAAGCAGCCAGGTTCGCCGTCAGCATCAAAACCTGCAGGAGTTGCTTGCCAGGGTTACGGAAAGTATGCAGGAGGGATTGCTGGTCCTGGACGAAGACATGAAGGTTCAGGATGCCAATGAAGCGGCAAAGAAGCTTTTGCATTTCTCTGGGGATATCCAGGGGAGGAAACTGGATGAGCTGATTCATTTGCCTGCAGGTCTGAAGGATTTTGTTGCTTCAGCCTCAAGGGATGTTTATCGGGAGGAATGGAATGACAAGGGGCACACCTGGCTCATTACCATGAATCGTCTGCCGGAGGATCATCGAGGGGTGCCCATGTGGCTGATGCAGATTGCCAACATCAGTGAGCTTCGGGAGCTGCAACGCAGGCTTGCAGAGAAGGACAAGCTGGCAACACTGGGGCGAATGGCTGCCCACCTGGCGCATGAGATCCGGAATCCGCTTCAAACCATAGGTCAGGCCATGGAGCTGATGCCTGTCGGAACCACAAGCCAGGATCGTGAAATACGCGAGATTGTGATGTCGGAGATTCGGAGACTGAACAGACTTGTTTCGGACATGCTTGATTTTTCAAGTCCGCTGCAACCCCAGCCATCAAGGGTGCATTTGCCCGCCATCATCCATTCGGCCATCCAGCAGGTGGATATGAAAGGGAGGCATCATATTCGGAGCACGTGCGAACTGGAAAACGTCAATATAGATATCGATCACTTCAGGCTTGTGATTGACAATCTGCTCAGCAACGCCGTTCATGCCAGTCCAGAGCCCGGTAGCGTAAGGGTTGGGTTTCGCGCCTGCGGTGAGCGACGCTGGTTGCTCGAGGTCGAAGATCAGGGTCGGGGGATCCCCAGGGAAATACGCCACAGGCTTTTTGAGCCGTTTGTTACTGGACATCAGGGCGGGTTCGGTTTGGGATTGGCAACCGTTCAACAGGTGTGCAAGACCAATGGCTGGGAGATCACGGTTCAATCTCTGGAACATGGAACCCTTTTCCAGGTGATTGGAAGACAAGCCTAGCTGAATCCTGCTGGCGGTTGTCAGAACACATATGAGGGAGATGCATGGCCAGAGTGCTGCTCGTAGAGGATGAGGCTAACGGACGGCGGATCCTAACCCTTTCGCTCCGGTCAAGGGGCCATGATGTTCAGGCCTGCCCTTCTTCGGAGAAGGCCTTTGAGCTTCTCGGACAGGAAAGGTTTGACATCATCTTGACCGATCTGCGTCTGCATGGGCGAGATGCTGGTCTCGATGTCATCCGAAAAAGCTCGGAACTGCAACCTGAGGCCAGGGTGCTGCTGGTTAGCGCCTATGCCAGCCTGGATACGGCCGTGGCTGCCATGCGTGAAGGTGCTTTCGACTATCTGACAAAACCCGTGTCCAGTGAAGACCTGGCGCTGGCAGTCGAACGGGCTCTTGCTGACAGGGTGAACAGGACCGGCAAACAGGACACGTCAGCTTCTGTCGATCCGGGCCCGCACACGTTGATTGGCTCCTCGATGGTGATGGAACGCCTGCGTGACCGTATCGTCCGTGTGGCAAAAAGTGACCATCCCGTCCTGATACTGGGTGAGCCCGGAACGGGAAAGGGGCTTGCAGCGCATATGATTCACCGGTTTTCACACCGTTCCCACGGTCCTTTTGTCCGGGCACATTGTGGGGCCATGCCCACGGGAATGCATGAAGCGGAGATCTTTGGTAACAGAGACAGGTCATATTCTGGAGGTTCATCCGGTCATCAGGGTCTTCTGGGAGCGGCTGAGGGGGGCACACTTTTTCTTGAAGAGGTGAATGAGATCCCCATGCTTGTTCAGCTGAGGCTTTTTCGATTCCTAGAGCAACAGAAGGATGAAACGGATGAAGGGAAGATCCGGGATAAAGGGGTGCGGATCGTTGCGGCCAGCAGCCGTGATCTCTCGGATGAGGTCAGGGAAGGCAGGTTCAGGAAAGATTTGTTTTACCACTTGAATGTGGTCCCCATATACATGCCCCCCTTACGCCATCACCGTGAGGACATTGATGAACTTGTCAGCCATTTTCTTGACCGGTGGAGGGGGTCGGAAGATGTGCCGGGTTTGAGTCAGCCTTTTATGGACAAGCTAAAGACGCTGTCATTCACCGGTAACGTACGTGAACTTGAAATCCTGATACAGCGGGCGATGACCTTGAGGCAAGGCAAGGTCCTGGATGTCTCCCTTCTGGACGAACTCAGCGAAGACCCTATGCATTCTGCGGAGATGTCTCTGGATGCATTCGGTGCGCAAGGTATCCGGCTGGATGACTGGCTGGATGAGATGGAAAAACGAATGATCAGCCAGGCCCTGGAAAAGTCGGGAGGCAACATTACACGGGCAGCCACCCTTCTGGGCATCAGTTTCCGCTCGCTCAGATACAGGCTCCACAAGCTTGGCCTGCATGGCAGGGATGAGTGACAGGACTGCTGATCATGTCCGGTGCTCTTCTTGGCCTTATCGTGGGGAGCTTTGCCAATGTGTGTGTGCATCGCTTGCCAAAAGGCCAGTCCGTGGTTGTTCCGGGCAGCAGATGCCCCAGCTGCGGAAAGGCGATTGCCTGGTTCGATAACATCCCCGTATGGTCCTATCTGGTTCTGCGCGGGCGTTGCCGCCATTGCCAGGCAAGGATCTCTCCCCGTTATCCACTGATGGAGGTGTTGATGGGTCTGAGCTGGGCGGGACTTTCCTGGCATTTCGGTTTTTCCATCGACCTGCTTATGGCGCTCACCCTGGTGAGCATGCTGTGGATCTTAACCTTCATTGATCTCGAAACGGGCCTGCTTCCCGATGCGCTGACGATTCCGGGCATTCTTGTCGGTTGTCTGTTTGGCTACCTGTCCGGGCACTTGCTTGACAGCGCCATAGGGGCTGCTGCCGGTTACAGTTTTTTCTGGTTGGTGGCCAAGTCCTTTCTTCTGCTGACAGGCCGGGAAGGAATGGGCTATGGCGATTTCAAACTGATGGCCATGTTAGGCGCCTTTTTCGGTTGGCAGGCGCTGCCTTTCATCGTGTTTGTCGCATCCCTGGTGGGGGCAATATTGGGTGGAATCTACCTTCTTTTCTCGAACAAACATGCCAGGGCTGAAATCCCCTTTGGCCCCTATCTTGCTCTTGCCGGAATGTTATGGCTTCTCTGGGGGCATGAGTTTGTGCAGCTGTATCTCAAGATGGCCGTCGGATGAGGCGCACAGCTGCAGTCGGACTGACTGGAGGTATAGGAAGCGGCAAGACGACGGTGGCCGGCATGTTTGCCGAGCTCGGTGTGCCCGTGCTTGATCTGGATAAGGTTGGCAGGAAGCTGACCCAGCCCGGGGGGGCGGGCCTGAAGGCCCTGAAAGCCACCTTTGGATCGGGGATTCTCCGGCCGGACGGTTCGCTGGACAGGGAGAAGCTTGCCGGGATGTCTTTTGCGGACAAGAGACAGCTGAAGATGCTGACAGATATCCTCCATCCGATGATCTGGGAGCGGGAACGGATCTGGCTCGTCGGCCTTGACGCCCCCTATGCCATTGTCGAGGCGGTTGTCCTGCTCGAATCCGGCGGTGCCGGTCGTATGGATGCCATCATCGCTGTCATCAGTGACCTGGAACTTCGCCGGCAGCGCGTTTTGTCGCGAGGATATCCATCATTGGCCCATTTTGAGAAGATCATCCGCAATCAGTGTCGTGATGAAGATCGCTTGCAGGCGGCTGATTTCGTGATATACAACAATCATGGTCTTGATGAGTTGCGTTCGCAGGTGACCAGGATCCATCATGAGTTGCTCGTCCGTTTTTCGGGCCGGAAAGGTTGCAAAACAGGTTAGAACAAGGGTTGGCCTGGCATCCGAATCGTTAGCAGACTTGCCATTCGGCTTCTCCACAGGTGGAATACAAGCATGCAAGAAAATCATACATCTGTATTGAGCTGTACACTCAACAGTCAGTGTGACTGCATCAGTATCTTAAGGTCCATGGTCGAGGTCATTTCCTCACGTGCTGAACTTGATCCCATGGAAGTCAATCGTATGGTGCTGGCAGTGGATGAACTGTTTGCCAATATCAGTGAACACGGATATGGAGATAAACCCGGCATTATCGAGATGCGGGCAGAGATGAGGCCCTCGGAACTGTGTTTCGAGTTCCGGGACTTTGCCCCGCCCATTCTGGATAAGGCCGAATTGAAGGGAAGAGACCTGGATGAAATCCGGCCTGGTGGCCTGGGCCTGCATTTGATTCGATCGGTGATGGATGAGACCTATCATCGGCCATTAAGCGATGGAAACCATTGGGTATTGATTCGCTATCTTTCCGCAAAGGAGCGCAACATTGCTTGACATTCAACTTCAATCGGATAAGGAAAGTGCGACCGTGATCGTCCGAGGCAAGGTCGATATTCACTCATCGCCTCAATTACGCCAAACGCTGAAGCCATTGTTGACTGCGGATAGAAAGCGTATCTATGTGGACTTGCGGGATGTCAGCTTCATGGACTCATCCGGGATCGCCACGCTTGTGGAGGGACTCCAATGGAGTCGGGAACACGGTGGACATTTCATTCTTTCAGGGCTGTCCAGAAATGTGCAGGATGTGTTTGAGCTTGCGAAGCTGGACACGGTTTTCGAGATCGCGCGCGACGATCAACCCTCCCCAACGTCCACGAATCATTCCGGCTGATTTTTGTTTTCCAGGATGCCGTTGCTGTCTCCGTGGACAGGCTGGTGAAGAGGGCAGTGACAAATCATGGCTTATTCTGACCTGCGGAGCTTTATTCGGAGGCTGGAAGAAAGCCAGTTGCTCAAGCGTATCCGGGCCGAAGTGGATCCGGAGCTTGAATTAACCGAAATCTCCCGCCGCGTTCTTGCGCAGGGAGGGCCGGCACTGTTGTTTGAAAACATCAAAGGGCACGAGATGCCGGTGCTGACCAATCTTTTTGGTACACAGGAGAGGATTGCGCTGGCCCTTGGCAGGTCATCGGTGGATGAGCTCCGTGATATCGGTGAGCTTCTGGCATATCTGAAAGAGCCGGAGCCTCCGAAGGGGTTTCGTGACGTATGGGACAAGTTGCCTGTCCTCAGGAAGGCCATGCTCATGGCACCGAAAACGGTTAAGAAATCTCCCTGGATGGAGCTAAGCTGGAGTGGTGATGATGTGGACTTGGCTCGCTTGCCCGTTCAGACCTGCTGGCCGGATGATGCCGCTCCTCTTATCACATGGGGACTGGTGGTCAGCAGGGGTCCGAACAAGGGACGTCACAATCTGGGGGTTTATCGGCAACAGCTCATTGGCAGAAACAGGCTTATCATGCGCTGGCTGAAACACCGCGGTGGTGCGTTGGACCATCAGGAGGCAAAGGCCTCTGGAGCCCGGAAGTTCCCCGTGGCCGTGGTGATTGGTGCCGACCCTGCCACGATCCTGGCTGCTGTTACGCCCATACCGGACACCCTTTCCGAATATCAGTTTGCCGGGCTGCTCAGGGGGGAGAAGACCCTTCTGAGCGACTGCATCGATGTGCCATTGCAGGTTCCCGCCTCAAGCGAAATCGTGCTCGAAGGCCATGTTTCACTCGATGAATATGCCGAAGAGGGGCCTTTTGGAGATCATACGGGTTATTACAATGAGGTTGAGCGATTTCCGGTATTCAAGGTGGACCGGTTGAGCATGAGGAAGGATGCTATCTATCATTCCACGTACACGGGCAAGCCGCCGGATGAGCCGGCTGTCCTTGGTCTGGCCTTCAACGAGATTTTTATCCCCCTTCTGAGGAAACAGTTTCCCGAGATCGTGGATTTCTACCTTCCGATGGAGGGGTGTTCCTATCGGGTGGCGGTGGTTTCCATGAAAAAGGCCTATGCCGGTCATGCAAAGCGAGTCATGTTCGGTATCTGGAGTTATCTGCGCCAGTTCATGTACACGAAGTTCATCATCGTGGTGGATGATGACGTTGACTGCCGTTCGTGGAAGGACGTGATCTGGGCCGTCTCGACACGATGTGATCCGGTTCGGGATTTCACCCTGATCGAAAACACCCCCATCGATTATCTCGATTTCGCCTCGCCGGTTTCGGGTCTGGGTTCCAAGGTGGGTATTGATGCCACCAGCAAGCTGAGGGGCGAGACCCATCGGGAATGGGGGCGACCCATTTGCATGAGCCGGGAGGTCATCGGCAGGGTGGATGCCATCTGGAAGGAGCTTGGAATTGATGAAGGTCGGCGGCCTGATGGCTAGGTGTATATCTTGCCGGGATTCGCTAGGGTGGGGTTGATCCCATGAAAGCTGTCATTCTTGCCGGGGGACAGGGTTCCCGACTGCGTCCATTGACGGAAAAAATACCCAAGCCCATGGTGCGCCTGCTTGGCATTCCCATGATGGAACACATCGTTCGCCATCTTGCGGCACTCCACGTGAAGGATATTATCGCCACCCTTCACTACCGTCCCAGGGCCATCCAGGATCATTTTGTTGACGGTTCCGAGTTCGGGGTCAACATGCACTACACGCTTGAAACAGAGCCCTTGGGCACGGCTGGTTCGGTACGTCTGGGTCAGAAGCATCTCGATGAGACCTTCCTCGTCATCGCTGGAGATGCCCTTGTGGACTTTGACTTTTCAGCCTTCCTTGATTTCCATCGCCGGAAAAAAGCCAAGGTGAGCCTGTGCCTGACCCGGGTGCTGGAGCCTGGCGAGTTTGGCATCGTTATTACCGACCATGAGGACAGGGTGCAGCGTTTCCTCGAAAAGCCGGGGCCGGCAGAGGTCTTCAGCGATACGATCAATACCGGCATCTATCTTATTGAGCCGGATATTCTGGAGCATGTCCCTTCCGATCGTCCCTATGATTTTGCCAACGATCTGTTCCCGGCCCTTCTGGAAAAAGATGTTCCCATGTATGGCTACGTTGCCGAGGGATACTGGAGCGACATTGGATCGCTGGATCAGCTGCGCCAGGCCCACTGGGATTTTCTTGATGGGAAGGTGCGCCTCCCCGTCGCCGGCACCCGAATCAGGGAACAGGTATGGATTGGCAAGGATGTGAAAATTGATCCGGAGGCAGTCATCACTCCCCCCTGCTGGCTTGGAGACAATGTGCAGCTCAGGCACGGGGCACGGGTCGGACCCTTTGCAGTACTCGGCCAGAACACGGAAGTGGATCGTTTTGCCAACATCAATCGAAGTATTGTGATGCGCAACAGTTTTATCGGGGAACGCAGTTCCCTGCGCAATGTGATCGTTGCGCCCAAGAACCTGATCGAGGCGGAATGCGAGCTGGAGGATGGTGCGGTGCTTGGCTCCAGTTGCCATCTGGGCAAGCACGTGATTATCAAGGCGTCCGTTCTGGTCTGGCCGGATAAGGAGATCGACAGTGGAGCCACCATCACGGAGAATCTTGTCTGGGAATCCCTGACCCGACCTTCCATTTTTGGCTCACGCGGGGTCTCCGGCCTGGCCAATCTGTACATGACGCCGGAGTTTGGAGCCGTCATTGGCAAGGCCTTTGGCACCTGGATCAAAAAAGGGCGTCAGGTGGCGGTAAGCCGTGACGGGCACCCGTTTTCCAGACTGATCAAGCGTGCCGTCGTTTCCGGTCTGCTGGCCGTGGGTGTCGATGTGGATGATCTGGAAGAGTGCCCCATACCCATGACCCGATATGTCAGCGGCTACGCCCGGAACCTGAGCGGTGGCATTCATATATGCATGTCGGCGGAGCATTTCGAGGTGGCCCGAATCGAAATGTACGACGATGGCGGTTTGCCCCTTCCCCGTGATATCCGGCGAAAGGTCGAGGCGACATTCCATCGCGCAGACTTTCCCAAGATTTCCATTGATGCTGTGGGTGTGCTGCGCTATCCCGGGCGGGTATATGATCGCTATGTGGATCACCTGATGGATCACATCGATCCCGAAGCCGTTCGCAAGGGGGCAAGCCGATTGATCTATCATGCCGAAGATGCGATCAGCAACCAGGTCCTAGCCAGTCTTCTGGAACATTGCGATGCCCATGCGCTGCAGTTGGGTGTGCTCTCCGAACGCATTGACGAACAACGAAAACGGTTGACCGAGATTGCAAAGATGAACCGTAATCTGGGCGTGTTTGTCTGCAAGGATGGTGAGTCCCTGCAGTTGATTGACGAAACGGGAAAGATGCTGCCCCTCCAGCGTACCCAGGAACTTCTCACGGTGGCCTTTATGCGGTCCATGCCCAGGGGGACCCCCGTGTTTCTGCCAGCCGACCATCCTGCCTTTCTGAAGGAGATTGCCACCCAACTTGGTCACAAGGTGCACCTGACGCGTGTGGAACCCGCGGCCCGGCTTGCCGAGGTGACCGCCCTGGCAGGCACGGAGTCCGAATGGATGGAGTTCAAGCATTACTATCTCAGCTTCGATGCCCTTGCAGGGGCATTGCGCCTGCTCGAGTTCCTTGGCCGGGAGGGTTGCGCGCTGCATGAGTTTGAGGCCGATGTCCCCGAGAGCAGCCGTTCCACTGCCGTTCTTCCCTGTCCCTGGGATCAGATGGGCAGAGTGATGCGCGAACTGGCAAACCTGCCGGAGGCGGATCTTGATGCGGTCCCCGAGGGGGTTTTTCTCAGCTATGAAAGTGGCACTGTCTTTGTACGGCCCAGTGCCGATCAGCCGGAGATGCATGTTTCCGTGGAAACCAAGTCCCTGAATGACCTGGCCAGGCTCGAGGAGGAGGCGCACCAGCGTCTGCGACGACTTATTTCGTGAAGCCGGCGAAGGTGTTTCTCTTTGCGGCTGATCTGGATGGCACACTTCTGCCCAATACGGGCAGGAAGGCGGCCGAAGGTTGCCTTCAGCGCACACGGGCATTGCTGGACTCCCTGCTCTCAGCGAATTGCCCGGTCTGCTATATCAGTGGCCGCCATCTGAGCCTGGCCAGGGAAGGTCAGCTTGATTTCGGTTTGCCAAGGCCGGATCACTGGGTTTGCAATGTCGGTTCGGAGATCTACGATGGGGAAGGGGTGCTGGACAACCGGTGGGAAAGCATGCTTGGTGAGCCTTTCGATCTCGCCATGATGTGGCAGGCATTAAGGGATATTGACGGCTTGAGCCTTCAGGAAGAGGAAAAGCAGGGGCTGCACAAGTTCAGTCTCTATTCCCGTCGACCCGCATCACCCGATCTCCTTCGGCGGATAAGGCAGCGTCTGCATCCTTTGAATCCGAACATCCGGCTGGTGGACAGCGTCGAGGAATCAACTGGTCGGGGGCTGCTGGACGTATTGCCGGCGAGCTCCGGCAAATCCTCTGCCCTGCGTTATCTGGCTGAAAAATATCACCTGCCTTATGAAAATGTCTTTTTTGCAGGTGATTCCGGCAATGATTTGGATGCCCTGCTGTCGGGCGTGCGTGGCACCTTGGTGGGCAATGCCCCCTCACAGGTACGTTCGGAACTGGAAAGGCGCCGTCGCCGTCAGGCTGGCAAAAGTCACGTGTGCCTCGCAGAGGCTTGCTACGGGGATGGCGTGATCGAGGGCCTGAAGGTCTTTGGTTTAGTGCTGGATAACGGAGCCTGAATCGTGCGCATCGGTTTTTTTTGTCCCCACAGTGATCCGCTCGCCCGGGTTGGCGAACCGGATGCGGGAGGGCAATGCGTGTACGAGGCCAGGGTTGCCGCCTCGCTGGCGGCAATGGACCATGAGGTACGCTGTTACACCCGTCACTACGGCAGAAAAAAAAGACATGAAGGGATTTCGCCGGGTGCGGAGGTGTTTCGCTATCCCATGGGTCCGGAAGGGTTTCTGCGCAAGGAGGACATGGGTCAGTATCTTGCCGAGTTCAGCCATCACCTTCATGCTGACCAGGAACCATGGCTGAAAGGTGCCGAAATATTGCACGGCCATTACTGGGATGGCGGGGTTGCCGCACTTACGGCCTCCCTCGCCTTTGGCAAGCCGCTCCTGTTTACGAGCCACTCGCTGGGTGCCCTCAAGCAGGATCGCCTGCCGGATCGTCATACCTATCGCTATGATATCCGTATTCCAGCCGAGCGCAGGGTCATGCAGGCGGCAGATGGCATCATCGCGCTCAGCAGCGTCGAACAATCCGCGTTGATGGAACGCTACGGAATCGAGGAGAGAAAGATCCATGTCGTGCCCGGTGGCGTGGATGTGAACCGCTTTGCCCCGAGGGGGACCAAGCAGGAGAACAAGAACCTTCTTGGCATCCGGACAGACCATATGGTGTTCACGGTTGGCCGGCTGGATGCCCGGAAGGGGTTTGTTGAGCTGGTCGAGGCCATGCCGCGGGTGATCCGTGAGGTTGAGCGGCGTGGTCAGAGTGTCTGCTTCATGATGCCCGCAGGTCCCCGGCATCCGTCCGGGAGCGAGGCGGACGTAAAGCGATCGCTACAGGAGCGTGCGCGAAAGCTGGGTGTCCGGAAACACATTCGCTGGTTTTCCCGCCTGGCGGAGGAAGAATTGCTTCGCTGTTATGCGGCGGCGGATGTTTTTGTCTGTCCCTCCCTTTATGAGCCCTTTGGCCTGGTGCTCGTTGAGGCCATGGCATCGGGGACACCGGTGGTTGCAACGCAACGGGGTGGTCCGGTGGATATCGTCACCCCCGGTGTGGATGGCTACCTGGCCGATCCCCAGAACAGCGAGGAGCTGGCGGCCCGTATCCTGGACGTCCTGCTTGCAGGCCCGGAGCGTTCCGGGGCCATGGGTCAGGCTGCACTGAAAAAGGCCCACGAGCGCTATTCCTGGCCTGCGGTTGCCAGCCGTATCGCGGCCGTTTACGCGAAGGTCATTGAAACGGCCATTCGGGAATAGGCATCCGGCCCCGCCGGGAACATGTTTCAAAACCGGTTCCCGGGACTTGAATCTCCCGATGCGTGACCCTATAAACATCACGCCGGAAACGGCAATGGATACTTTACAAGAAGGAGGTGATGACAGTGTCAGAAAGGAAGAAACGGAGCGTAGGTATGCAAGTTGAGATCGTTACTGCCGGTCTGGTCAGTACGGCCTTCTTGCTGCTGGCGACCATTTCCCGTCTGATGATGTCTTAAGCCTTATTCTTTTCAGGTATCAATTCCCGGCATTTTGCCGGGTTTTTTGTTTTTGTCGGTTCAGGGATGCATCGAGACCGGTCGTGAGATCATCAATGCGGGACGGACTCGGCCAGATGCCGAAACTGCAGGGAGTAGAACATCTCCAGATAGCGCTGTGTTTCCGCGCGCTCCAGGTTGGTCACGAATTTCCAGAAACCGTAGATCCGGGAAAGAGTCATCATGCGCTCCGCATAAAGTTTCCATGTGTAACGCCTTTTTACGCGCTTCAATGCGCCTTCAGAGATCCGATGCCAGTAATCGGTTTCCTGCTGGCAGCGCACGAAAAATTCCGCCATGAGACCGGCGGCCTTTTTGCCGTGATTGGGATCGATATGAAATCCTGACACACCGTGCTCAATGATCTCCTTGGGCCCACCGTAGCAGGTGGCGAAGGTTGGCAGGCCCGATGACATCGCCTCAATCACCGTCAGCCCGAATGCCTCAAACAGGGCCGGCTGTACGAACGCCCCTCGTCGATCGGCGACAAAACGATACAGTTCGCCCGCAAAGGACTTGTTCAGATGCATTCCCAGCCAGCGCATCTGGCCGTCCAGTCCGTGATCATCCATGAGCCCGTGCAATCGCCCAATCTCTTCCTGCTCTTCGCGGTCACCGGATTTGGACATGTCAACGTGGCCACCTACGATCAGGAGATTGGCCTGATCACGAAGCGCGGGGCATGAGCCGTACCATTCCACAAGGCTGGCGATGTTCTTGATCCGGTCCAGACGGGCCATGGTAAACAGAAGCGGCTTGTCCGGATCCTGCAGGATGCCACGGGTATCCGGTCGTGCTCCTCCAAAGACAAGATCCCTCAGCTCATTGTGCAGATGCGTTAAGCGCCGCTCACCGTCGTGATAGGGGAAATAGACCTCGGCATCAGCCCCCGGGGACACGATGTTGAATTTTGGATCAAATACGTCGATGCCATTGATGACGCGGTATAGTCCCGGCATGGAAAAGGACTGATAGCTTTCATACTGACCCGTACTTTCACGGGTGCCTGCGATCTCCTGGTAGGTGCTGGTAATAATGAAGTCCGCCGTATTCATGGCGATCAGATCGGCCGTGTACTGGCAGCTGAAATGATACTCGGGTTCCATGTCCCGCCAGTACAGATCGGAGAGCAGGTATTTCGATTTTTCCAGGGCATGCGCAATATTGCACTGGGTGACATGTAGCCTGCGGGAGAGCAGGGAGGCCACCAGATTGCCGTCCGAGTAATTGCCGATGATCAGATCAGGTCTTCCATTGAGTTCGGCAATGACTTCCTTTTCCAGCTCCAGGGAAAATCGCTCCAGGTAAGGCCATACCTTGAAGCGGGAAATCCAGTTGGGAACTACCTCGCCTGAAGCATCACGAAATGGAATACGCAGGATCCGGGCACACTTGGTGCCACGGATGGGTTCCAGACGTTGATGACAGGTGGTGTCCAGGGCCTCGGGTATCAGGCGGGTCACGATGACAATCTGGGGCTCGATATCCAGCCCCTGTTCATGCAGGCGATTGCGCATTTCATGTTCCAGGGCGCGAACCTGGTCGAGGATGTACACGACCTGCCCTCCGGTGTCCGGTTTGCCCAGGACATTGTCCTGCCCGAAATATCCATGGGGTGAAATGATGGCCAGGTTAAATATCATCGGGATGCGGCTGAGAAAGCGCTCCAGAATCCCCGGCTCGGGTGCCTCCAGAATATCGGACAGCAGACTCATGGTGTCCCTCATCCGGTCAACGGTTCTTCCCCATCCAGGCTCGAAGCCGAACGCCTGCAACCGATTGCTGACATCCTTCCAGTGTGCCTGTGGATTGCTGCCGGCCAGGTAATCTTCTGCGAGACGCAGCGCCCTCCGCAGGCCGCCAACATCATGGATTTTGTCATTGAGCATCAGTTGCCTGCCATGACACTGGTGCACGCTCAAAAAGTGCAGGAGGCGCTTGTCCCCTTTGCCCAGCTCGTGGAACAACTGACTGGACAGGCGGCGATTGAGAAACTCGACACCACGGCCGATCGATCGGGATTCCTGCAACTTGGGGAAGTCACGCTCGAAGGGTCCGAGGTCAATCTCCAGTGCCCACGGGTCATGCCCCCCGTTGTTCCCCTGCAGACGTTCCTTGAAAATAAGGAATTCCGAGACATCCACTTCCCTGATTTCCAGGTTTTCAGCATGGATGCGAAGGTACTTCCACCGGCCCATATAGGGGCGGAAGGCGATGTAGATCCATGGGGCACGGAGGGCTGCTTCCTGAGAGACGTGAATAATTCTTGCCAGAGGCGTGTCCGTGGCCTCCTTGCCGCAGAATATCTGGAACTGATCACAAAGGTCGGAGCGCAGGAGGAAAGTCTTGCCGAGGCTCAGGTAATGGTTGAGCAAGCGGGATACCAGCTCCTGATGCCCTCCGATGAAATTCTGAAGCTCCCCGATCATGAACCCAGCCATTGTTGCCGGAACCGGCTGTAGAGTTTCCTGTCCCTGGAGGTGGCCCCACGGATTTGGCATATCTCGGCTGCAAATTCCCCGGCTCGCCTGAGTGAATCACCGTAAGACCAGCGATGGACCAGACCCAGGATCATGACGGCACTGAACGCATCCCCGGCACCAACCGTATCAACGAGGTTGCGAACGCTTGTGGCAGGGACAGAGACGACTGGGCGGTCATCTGTGATCAGTAAGGCCCCCCTGGCCCCTCGTGTGACCATCAGGGCCTCAAGCCGGTACGTACGGGAGAGCTGTTTGGCCATATTCTCCAGGCTGACGGAGGTTCGTTTGCCCTCGGGCGAGATCCGGACGAGTTCATCATCATTCATCTTGGCCCAGCATGCCCCCCCCAGAAGCCTGCTTATTCGATTCATGTCCCACCACGGCGGGCGCAAGTTGACGTCCAGAAAGACGGGAAGCGAGAACTTTTCGTGCAGACGGTCCAGCGTTTCCCTGTTCGGGGCCGATCTTGCAATAAGGCTGCCATGATAGAGCAGGGAATATGTTCCCTCGCCGAGGGCCTGCAGGGTTCGCTCTGCATCAATATGGTCATAGGCCTGCCCGGGAAGGATGGCAAACCTTGGTTGCCCCTCATTAAGGGTGACCTCCACCGTTCCCGTGGGGTGCGCCGAATCCTGCTGGATGCCAGCCGTGTCCATGCCCCACCCCCGCATATTCTGCAGCACTTTCTCACCGTTCGCATCCGTTCCTATTCTGCTGATGAACAACGGCTGCAGTCCAAATCCCTGCAAATGCCAGGCCACATTAAAGGGTGCCCCTCCCAGTACTGTCTTGCCATCGGGGAAGGCATCAAAAAGGACCTCTCCGAAAATGACAGGCCTTCCGTGTTTTGTTTCGGGTGTTGCGTCGGCCATCATTTCCCCTTTTGCCGTTTGGTGCTGATCCGGATTAGGCTTTCTACTGCCTGCAATCTGAATGGGCAACCATTGAAAACAGATTTGAACCCATCGATCTTCGGATGGCGTTTGCTTTTGCTGCTGGCTATCCTCGGGTTTCATGCCAGCCGCCGGAAAACAAGACGCCAGTCCCGCCATGACCTGTGATGTATGCGCCAACGACTGTTTCGAGGAGATCAGCCACCTTGATCGTCTTGGCAAGCCGCTGCGGACGGTTATCTGCAGGTGTTGCGGACTGGTTTCCCATATGCCAATTCCCTCCGAGAGGGATATCGCAGCCTATTACGCCGAGCGCTACAGGCAGGAATACCATGGTGAGCAGATCCCTTCGGCGAGACGGGTCATGCGCGCCTGGAAGAATGCCGAGCGGATCCATCGCCAGCTCCGGCCTTATCTTCGGCCAGGGATGGATGTGTTTGAGATAGGGGCCGGGATTGGCTGCACCGTCAAGGTGTTTGAAATGAACGGGTTTGATGCCAGGGGCATTGAACCGGGCCAGGGCTTCAGCCGGTTCTCGCGGGAAAAGCTGAGGGCGAAGATCGACAATGCAAACCTGTTTGATCTTCAGCCCGGGCCGGAACATGATCTTATCCTGCTGATTCACGTGATCGAACATTTTATTTCTCCGACCAAGGCACTGGATCAAATTCACGCCATGTTGAAACCGGGCGGTAGGCTCTATGTGGAGTGCCCGAACCTTGCCGCCCCGTTTGCCACTTTCCCTCGCCTGTTCCACTACGCTCACATTTACAATTTTACACCGCAAACCCTGATCGCCCTGGCGGAAAAATGTGGCTTTGGTGTGGAAAAGGTTTTTTCCCGTCAAACCGATCCGGATATACAGATCCTGTTCACTTTCCAGGAACCGAGAACACCACACATTGATCCTCATCAGGCTGACCGGATCAAGATGGCCATCCATCGCTATAATCTGCTGACATACCATTTACGCTGGAGCTATCTGCGGGCGAGGATGCGCAAGCTTTCCGGCTATCTTGCCGAGGCGATGTTTTCCGAAAGGTACGTGAAAGAGCTCCTTCAGCGCTGTCAGCAATAACAGGAAGATCCATGCGGTCCCTGGCTGCTCGGCAAAAGCGTCTCCTGTGGACCTCGAACGGCGGGCCTTGTCTTCGCAGGGTGAAAAAGGTAAAAAAAGGATATGAGGATTCATATCAATGGCGAGGAACAATTTGTCAAGGCAGGGACAATATCGGAACTCATTCAGGAAATCGGTTTGCAAAGCAGACTGGTGGCGGTGGAACGCAATCTCGAGGTTGTACCGAAAAGTCAGTATGATCATGTTAGACTTGAGGAAGGTGACCGCATCGAGATCGTCCATATGATCGGCGGCGGATAATCGTTGCCTGTTCTGGGACGTGATAAAGCAATAAATTCAGGGCCTCGGGAGCAAAGACATGCCGGAAGCATCATCAACCACTGAAGACAAGCCATTGATTCTGGCGGGGAAGGCTTATCAATCCAGGCTCATTGTTGGTTCGGGCAAGTACAAGGATTTCCCGACAACGAAAAGGGCGACGGAGGCCTCGGGGGCGGAAATCATCACGGTGGCCGTACGCAGGGTGAATATCACAGATCCCGGCAAGGAGAATCTCCTTGATTACATTGATCCGGCGAAGTACACCATTCTCCCCAACACCGCGGGATGCTACACGGCCAGGGATGCCGTGCGCACCCTGAAGCTGGCGAGGGAGGCCGGTGGCTGGGACCTCGTCAAACTGGAAGTCCTTGGTGATGAGAAGACCCTTTATCCCAATGTTGTTGAAACCATCAAGGCGGCTGAAGAGCTTGTTGCCGACGGTTTCAAGGTGATGGTATACACGAATGATGATCCCATCGTGGCCAAGCGTCTTGAGGAGGTGGGTTGCGTGGCCGTCATGCCCCTGGGCAACCCCATCGGTTCGGGCCGTGGACTCGCCAATCCCTTCAATATCCGGGTTATCGTTGAAAGGGCGGATGTACCGATTGTGGTGGATGCGGGAATCGGTGCCCCTTCGGATGCCGCCGAGGCCATGGAGTTGGGGGCCGATGCCGTGCTGGTCAACACCGCGATTGCCGAAGCCAGGGATCCTGAGCGGATGGCCCGGGCCATGAAACTGGCCGTCCGGGCCGGGCGTATGGCCTATCTTGCCGGTCGCATGCCAAAACGCGCCTTCGCCTCCGCCAGCTCCCCGACGGAAGGCTATTTCTGGAGCTGAGCTCTAAAGAAGGGTTCGCAACAAGCCCCGGAACAATTTCATCTGCATCAAAAGGGTTGAGACCTTATGGCTGAACTGAAAAACGACCGATTTCTTCGTGCCTGCCTTCGTCAGGAGGTGGACCGAACCCCCGTGTGGATGATGCGGCAGGCCGGCCGCTATCTGCCGGAGTACCGTGCCACACGCGCCCGTGCGGGCGGATTTCTCCAACTGTGCAAAACGCCAGAACTGGCCTGTGAGGTGACCCTGCAGCCCATTGATATTCTGGGTGTCGATGCCGCCATTCTGTTTTCGGATATTCTGGTGATACCCGAGGCGATGGGGATGGAATTGACTTTTGGTACGGGTGAGGGGCCGAAATTCCCCCGGCCTGTTCGATCCGATATGGATGTAAGACATCTGCCCGTACCTGATCCGGAAGTGGAACTGGACTATGTCATGTCAGCGATTCGTACCATACGCAAGGCGCTTGCAGGCCGAGTGCCACTGATCGGGTTTTCGGGCAGTCCATGGACGCTGGCCACCTATATGGTGGAGGGAGGCGGCTCAAAGAGCTTCTCCAGGGTTAAGAAGATGGCCTTTGATAACCCATCCACAATGCACATGCTTCTGGAGAAACTGGCCGATTCCGTCGCGGCCTATCTGAATGCCCAGATCAGGAACGGTGTGCAGGCCGTACAGATCTTTGATACATGGGGCGGCATACTGACACCACGCGATTACAGGGAGTTTTCACTGAACTACATGCAGAGAATCATCAGGCAACTGATCCGCGAGAGCGAAGGTCGGCAGGTGCCCGTCATCCTCTATACCAAGGGAGGAATGGGCTGGCTGGAGGCCATGGCCGAGACAGGCTGCGACGTGGTGGGTCTGGACTGGTCGATCAACATTGACGAAGCGCGGCAGCGCATAGGCCACAAGGTTGCGCTTCAGGGCAACATGGATCCAGCCATGCTCTATGCGTCTCCGCAACGGATTCGTGAAGAGGTAAGGGATATTCTCGCTCGCTTCGGGCATGGGAGCGGGCATGTTTTCAACCTCGGTCATGGCATTACCCCGGATGTGCCACCCGAGCACGCCATTGCATTCATCAAGGCGGTGCAGGAAGAATCCGTGAGATATCATTCGTAAGGCCGGATCCGTGGGGTTCCGCCCTTCTTTCCCCGACGCAGTGGCAGATATCAGAACAGAAACCGGGAAGGGAGACATATGAAGGCATCCCCCATTGAACTTTTGGCCCCGGCAGGCAGTCCCGAGAAGCTGGATTTCGCCCTGCGGTATGGTGCCGATGCGGTGTATCTGTCCGATCCACGGTACGGGTTACGGGCGGGTGCCGGCAATTTCAGCGTCGATGAGATCCGCGAGGCAAGCCGCAAGGTGCATGCGGCCGGAAAAAGAATCTATGTGGCGGTCAACATCTTTGCACATGAGGATGATCTTGAGGGGCTGCCGGAATACCTGTCCCAGCTGAACGAGACGGGTGTTGATGCCCTGATCGTCACCGATCCGGGGGTGATTTATCTGTCCCGGCGATATGCGCCGGATATCCCGCTGCACCTGTCAACACAGGCCAACACCCTGAACAGTGCCGCCGCCTGTTTCTGGCGAGACTGCGGTGTCAGCCGGATCGTCCTGGCACGTGAACTCACGCTGGAGGATATCCGACGCATCCATGCCACGGTCCCCGACATCCCTCTCGAGGTTTTCGTGCACGGATCAGTCTGCATTGCGTACGCGGGCCGTTGCTTTATCAGCAATTACATGGTGGGGCGCGATGCGAACAGGGGGGAGTGTGCCAATTCCTGTCGGTGGAATTATGCGCTGCAGGAGGCCAAAAGACCGGAGGAATACTATCCTGTGGAGGAAGATGCGCGCGGTACCTACTTCTTCAACGCCAAGGACCTGAACATGCTGGCCGCCATTCCCCGTCTGATTGGAGCAGGAGTGACGGCGCTGAAGATTGAAGGCCGGGGAAAGAGTATCCATTACCTGGCCAGTACGGTGGCAACCTACCGGGCTGCCATTGATGCGTATCTGATCAGTCCCGAGGCCTATGCGGTGAATGATGACTGGTTTGAGGAACTGCGAAAGATTCCCAACCGTGGTTACACAACCGGTTTTCTTGATGGCGCTCCATCCGCGGCAGACGGATATTCCCCGGACAGGCAGAAAAGGGATCCCGGGTACAGGCTCGTGGGCATCGTGCGCGAACGCAACCCCGCTCTTGGCATTCGTTTGCAGGTCAAAAACAAGATCCTTTCAGGGGATGAACTGGAATGCCTGAGCCCTGAAGGCGTGAGAAGGGTCGTTCTGGATTCACTGTTTGATCAGGATGGCCGGCCCGTTGAGGTGCTCAAGCCGGGTTTTACCGGTTATCTGCCCGCAGATCTTGGTCTGAATGAGCTGGACATTCTGCGTCAGAGGGTCATTTGATGGGGCATGGCATAAATTGACCGTCTGTGGTCAGGCCGCTTTTTCCACCGCACCACGCCGGGCGCGTACAGCTTCAGCAAGCTCGTAGAGCATCGCTTCGCTCTCTTCCCATCCGAGGCAGGCGTCGGTCACACTCTGACCAAAGATGAGCTCTTTTCCGGGTACGACATCCTGCCTGCCGGCCAGCAAGTGACTTTCAATCATGATTCCGATAATTCTCTGATCACCGGCCGCGATCTGTCCGGCGACATCACGACCCACCTCGATCTGGCGCTCGTATTGCTTTCTGCTGTTGGCATGACTGAAGTCAATCATGATATTGGGGCGCAAGCCCGCCTGCTCCATTTCCATGGCCGCCCTGTTGACACTTTTTGCGTCGTAGTTGGGCTCTCTCCCACCGCGAAGAATGAGGTGGCAGTCATTGTTGCCAGTGGTGGAGAAGATCGCTGAACGCCCGGCCTTGGTCAGAGAAAGAAAGTGATGGGGATGTGAGGCGGAATGGATGGCATCGATGGCGATCCGCAATCCACCCAGGGTGCCGTTCTTGAACCCCACAGGACAGGACAGGCCCGAGGCAAGCTCACGATGGACCTGGGATTCCGCAGTGCGGGCGCCGATGGAGCCCCAGCTGATCAGATCCGCCACGTACTGGGGGCTGATCAGATCCAGAAACTCCGTACCTGCCGGCACGCCCATCTCGTTGATGTCGACAAGAAGCTGCCGCGCCAGGCGTAAACCCTTGTTGATCTGAAAGGTGCCATTGAGATTCGGATCGTTGATCAGTCCCTTCCAGCCAACGGTGGTTCGGGGTTTTTCAAAATACACCCGCATGATGATCAACATGTCGCCAATCAGATCCTCTCTGACCCGTTTCAGCCTGCGTGCATATTCCCTGGCCGCATCCGCATTATGAATGGAGCAGGGACCTATGACGGCGAGCAGGCGGTCGTCTTCCCCCTGGAGAATCCGGTGGATATCCTGCCGGGCCTTGAAGGTTGTTTCCGCTGCACGTTCGCTGATGGGAACCTCATGATGGAGCTGTTCCGGTGGGATCACCTCCTTGATGCCCTTGATGCGCAGATCATCGGTTTGATATTTCACTATGGATGTCATCCTTCATCAAAAAAGTAGCGAAGTGTAGCCAAAACATCGGGATTGTCGAAGCTCGTCTATGTTTCCTGCCGTATTCCCGTATGTTTGAGCAGGGCGTCCACCGTTGGTTCTCGACCGCGAAAGTCCCTGTAGGAGTCCATAATATCCCGGCTTCCCCCAACGGCGAGCAGTCGATCGCGCAGGGCGCTGGCCATTTCCGGATCAAAGATGCCGGCCTCCTCAAAGGCGGCGAAGGCGTCCGCAGAAAGTACCTCTGCCCATTTATAGCTGTAGTAACCAGCGGCATAACCGCCGGCGAAGATGTGTGAAAAACTGTTCTGAAACCTGTTGAATTCCGGCGGAAGCAATACCGCCACCTCGCGGCGAACCTGATCAATCAGATCCTGCACACTCTGATTGCCCCACGGGTCAAATGTGGTGTGCAGCAGAAAATCGAACAGCGCGAACTCAATCTGCCGAAGCATCTGCATCCCGGCCTGGAAATTTTTTGCCCTTCTCATTTTCATGAACAGGTCTCTGGGCAGGGGTTTTCCCGTTTGGTAATGCCTGGCAAAGAGGTCCAGGACCTGACGCTGCCAGCAGTAGTTTTCCATGAACTGGCTGGGAAGCTCCACCGCATCCCAGGGCACGCCACGAATGCCGGAAACCCCCAGTGTCTCCACCCGCGTGAGCATGTGATGAAGGCCGTGGCCAAACTCATGAAACAGGGTGATGACCTCCTCATGGGTCCATAAGGCCGGGCTGCCCTCCACCGGTGCTTCAAAGTTGCATACCAGATACGCCACGGGCCTTTGCAGGCCACCATCAGGCCGGCGCCAGCGGACGATGCATTCATCCATCCAGGCTCCTCCACGTTTGTGGGGTCTGGCATAGGGATCGAAATAGAAGCCGGCGATCAGCTCTTGATCCGCATCATGGATGTCAAAATAGCGGACGGTTTTATGCCAGCATGGAACATCCATGCGTTCACGGAATGTCAGACCGTAGAGTTTGCTGGCGACTTCGAACAATCCGTGGATGACCTGATTCTCGGGAAAATAGGGCTTAAGGTCTTCCTGACGATAGGCATACCGCTGTTGTCGCAATCGTTCCGAGGCAAAGGCAATGTCCCAGGCTTCCAGGCGATCAAGGTTCAGTTCGATGGATGCAAACGTTTTCAGGTCCGAAAATTCCTTTTTGGCAACGGGTCTGCTTTTTGCCGCCAGCTCGCGCAGAAAAGTGACGACCTGTTGGGGGTCCCTCGCCATCTTGGATGCAATGGAGTATTCACCATAGTTCTCAAAACCGAGCAGACGCGCCAATTCCTGCCGACATCGTAGGGTCTCCATGATGACTGGCGTGTTATCAAGCCTGCCTTCACTGGCCCGGGTCACGTAGGCGGTATACATCTGTCTTCGAAGCTCACGGTTTTCCGAGTTCTGCATGAAGGGAATGTAGGAGGGGGCATCAAGTGTAAAGAGCCAGCCCGGCTTGCCTGCTTTCTCGGCACGATGAGCGGCAGTTGCGCAAACGGATTCGGGAAGACCGGCAAGATCCTTCTCATCCTTGATGTGCAGCTCAAAGGCCCGGGTGGCATCCAGCAGATTCTGTTCGAATGTGGTAGCAAGTTCCGAGAGCCGCAGCTGGATCTTCCTGAACCTTGTCTTTTTCTCCGTTGGAAGTTCCACACCACTTAGGTGGAAGTCACGCAGGGCAAGATGAACAAGCTGCTTCTGTTCCTGCTTCAGATGCCTGAAGAACGGCCTGGAACGAAGATCCTTGATCAGGAAATAGATGGTTTCATTCTGGGAAAGTTCGGTCTCGTAGGCCGTGACCTTTTGCAATCCTGTCTGATAAGCAGGCCGCAACTCGTCGGAATCGCATACGGCATTGAGATGGCTCACCGGACCCCATACCCGATGAAGCCGCTCTTCCATCTCCTCCAGTGGCAGCATCAGCGTTGCCCATGAAGGTTCACGGATCTTGCCCAGCTTACCCAGGCGGGCCCGGTTTTCAGCAAGCACCTTTTCAAGGGCGGGGACAACGTGCTCCGGTCTGATCCGGTCGAACAGCGGGAGTTCAGCATCCAGAGATGCAAGAAGCGGGTTTGAAGCCATCAGGTCTGCTGGGAATAGAGCCTGTCGAGTATGGCTTTTCCTCCTGCAGCCAGTATCTCTTCGGCCAGTTGCCTGCCCAGGCCTGCAGCCTCGGCGCGCGAGCCGGAAACATGCCGGCGAATCATTTCAGACCCGTCGGTTTCACCCACCAGACCTTCCAGATACAGCATGTCTCCCAGCAACGTGGCGTGACCTGCAATGGGGACCTGACAGCCACCCTCCAGCCTCGCAAGAAACGAACGCTCGGCCAGGACACATTCGGCTGTATCCTGATGATTCAGGGCATCCACAAGATCGTTGACACGGGTATCCCCGGCGCGTGTTTCCACCCCGATTGCCCCCTGGGCCACCGCCGGCAACATCTGGTTTGCATCGAAAAACACATGCATCTGATCAGCGATGCCAAGCCGGATCACACCGGCTGCAGCCAGGATGACGGCATCGACCTCCTTTCCAAGCTTGTTCAAACGCGTCTGGACATTGCCCCGGATAGGCACGAAGCTGAACCCAGGGTACCTGGCCTTTAACTGGCACACCCGTCTCAGGGATGAGGTGCCAATGCGCGCATTTCCCGGGAGGGTGGACAAATCACCACCTGTGATGGTTGCGGCTGCGTCTCTTGGATCCTCCCGCTTTAGAATGGCCCGGATGATGAGACCCTCCGGGAGTTCGGCAGGGACATCCTTCATGGAGTGAACGGCCAGATCAGCACGGTTCTCCAGCAATGCTTCTTCAATTTCCTTGGTGAACAGGCCCTTGCCACCAACCTTTGCGAGCGGGACATCCAGAATCTTGTCTCCTGTCGTTTTGATGCGGATCAGCTCGGTGGTTACACCTTCATGCAAACGCTCAAGCTCGGCGGCAACATGTTCCGCCTGCCAGAGGGCCAATGCCGATCCTCGGGTGGCAATGCGCAGATGATTCATGGACAACTCCTGTACGCCACAGTTTACGCCCTGTCGGGCCCCAGGTCACACAGTTGACGGGCGTCATGAAAGATGGCGTCCAGCATGGATTCGCTCAGCCTGCCGGTATTCGTGTTCTGCCGGCTTGGATGGTAGCTGCAGAGAATGACCGGCATTTGGTTTATGCGAATCATTTTTCCGTGCCTGAACGCCGGTTTTGGCTTTGGCATGTCTTCTCCCAGTGCGGCAAACATCCTGAGCATTGCCTCAAAGGCCTGTCTCCCCAGAGCAACCACGACTTGGACGTGGGTGAGCAACCGGAATTCATCCACAAGGTATGGCAGGCAATGTTCAAACTCTTCGCTCAGCGGCCTGTTATGGGGTGGTGCGCACCGCACGGCCGCAGTCATCCAGGCGGAAATCAATCTTAATCCGTCATTCGTGTGCAAGCTTTCCGCCTGGTTGCTGAATCCGTTCCGGAAAAGGGAACGCATCAGCCACACCGAAGCACCGCCCGGCACATCACCGGTGAACATGCGGCCGGTTCGATTGGAGCCATGGGCTGCGGGTGCCAGTCCAACGATGAGCAGACGGGCATCGGGATCACCAAATCCGGGCACAGGTTTTCCCCAGTAGTTCCATTCCGAGAAGGCACGCTTTCGCTCCCTGGCAACGTGCTTGCGGTAGATCGCCAGCCTTGGGCATCTGTGGCAGACAACAATCCTTTTCTCCAGCGCATCAAGTGCGGACAGGCGATCGGGCATGCCAGATGATTACTGGAATTCGGGAAGGATCTCAGCGGGGAAGACAGGTCCATCCACACATACGCGCCGGTAATGCTCTCTCCCGTTTTCAATCGTCCTGACCACACAACCGGCACAGCCACCGACACCACAGGCCATGTACTCTTCCAGACTCAACTGGGCAGGAATATCAAAATTCCTGGCAAGCCTGGCTGTGGCCTGCAGCATGGCACGCGGACCACAGGCAAGAATCATGCAGCGTTTTCGCTCGCTTGAGTTCAATGCCTCGAGGTATGCTGCCCCCAGATCCGTCACAAATCCCTTGTGGCAACCGTAAAAATCACTGTTGGAGGCGAGGCGGGAAGGTATGCCCCATTCTTCCAGGGTGCTGATACCCAGAATGGTGTTGCCGATGATGCCGGGAAGCAGAAGGCCGGACGGTTTGAGGGCAAACGGGAATGCGGTCTCGGAGCCTGCAAAGAGCACAATGTCTGACTTCTCCCTGAGGGCCTGGGCGGCGAAAATCATGGGGGGGATTCCAACCCCGCCACCAATGCAAATGTAACGTCTTGAAAGGTCGGAAAGGTCAAAGGGATGGCCCACCGGCCCCAGGAGGCTCAACGCCTCTCCGGATTTCCGTTGGGACAGTTCTTTCGTGCCCTTGCCGACAACCTTGATCAGGAGATCAAGCCTTCCCTGCTCAGGATTGACGCTCATGATGGAGATGGGTCTGCGCATGAGGCGTTTTTCAGAGACGCGAACATGCACAAACTGGCCGGGTTCGGCGTTGCCGGCAATCCTTGGAGCACTGAGTCTCAGGATAAACTGCCCCCCCTGCTTGGCGGCGTTGACAATGATTTCTGCCTTTTCCTCGTAGATTGTGTTTCGATGCGCTTCAGGCACGGATTTCGCCGTTGTCAAATACAAGCCTTCCCCGGCTGATGGTATGGGTCACCTTGCCGGTCATTTCCGACCCATGCCACGGTGTGTTCTTGGACTTTGAATGCAGGGCATTGCGATCCAGCGTCCATACCGCTGCGGGGTCGAAAATCGTAATATCAGCCGGTCTGCCAACGGAAAGAGTCCCGAGATCAAGGTCGAGAAGACGGGCAGGATTCACGGTCATCTTGGCAATAAGCTCGCTCATGGAGAGAATCCCTTTCCGCACCAGATCCAGTGAGACGGGCAGCATGGTCTCCAGTCCTACTATGCCAAAGGCCGCACAGGAGAGTCCGCAGCGCTTGTCATCCTCGTGGTGGGGGGCATGGTCTGTGGCAATCACGTCAATGGATCCGTCTTTCAGGCCTTCCACAACGGCCAGCCGGTCTTCCTCGGTTCTGAGCGGGGGATTCATCTTGGCATCGGCATTAAATCCCAGGAGCGCTTCCTCGGTCAGCGCAAAATGATGAGGTGCGGCTTCCGCTGAAACCTTCAATCCCCTGGCCTTGGCCTGGCGAACAAGTTCGACACTTCTTCTGGAAGAAATATGGGCGACGTGATAACGGCTGTCCACGAGTTCAGCAAGCATGATATCCCGGGCCACCATCGCATCTTCCCCTTCCACAGGCATGCCAGCCACACCCAGCTGAGTGGATACCCAGCCCTCGTTGGCAACCCCGTGTCGGGTCAGCTGGAGTTCTTCGGCATGCTGAATGATCAGGTAATCGAAGCTTGATGCATATTCCATGGCCTTGCGCATGACACCAGCATGCCAGATCGGCATGCCGTCATCCGAGAAGGCCACCGCCCCGGCACGTTTCAGGTCCCTCATTTCCGTCAGATGCTTTCCCTCAAGGCCAAGTGTGACAGCCCCAATCGGATAAAGGCGACACAATCCCGTGCGACGGGCACGATCAATCACCTGTTCGATGACGGCAGCATGATCCAGTCTGGGTCGCGTGTTCGGCATGCAGCACATGGTGGTGACACCCCCTGCTACAGCGGCCCTGGAACCGGATTCGATGTCTTCTTTCCACTCCTCGCCCGGTTCGCGCAGATGCACATGCATGTCAATCAGGCCAGGGCATACAATCAACCCCTTGGCGTCTATCACACGACTGGCTTTGGCTTCATGGTTGCCTATGGCGGAGATACGACCGTTCTCCACCCGGATGTTGACGGGTTCATCCACACCATTGGCGGGGTCAATGACGTGTCCCCCCTGGATCAGAAGGGTTTCACTCATGACCACAAGTCCCTCTGTGAGGCCATGTTGACATCCTTTCTTCGGACATTGCGTTTGTTGCCCGGGGAGTGCGTTCCACCACACAGGGCTGTAAGAACGGCCATGCGTACGGCTACACCGTTCTCTACCTGATCGAGGATTCGACTTTTCTCGCCATCCGCGACATCCGTGGCGATTTCAACCCCCCGGTTCATGGGTCCCGGGTGCAGTACCAGGGTTGTATCCCCGGCCTTTTGCAAACGCCGGGCCGTCAATCCATAAGCCTCATGGTATTCGCGGATGGAGGGGAAACAGCATTCGGACTCCAGGCGCTCATTCTGAACTCTTAGCATGTACAGGGCATCGGTCCCCGGAATCGCGGCGTCAAAATCATGAAAAACCTCACAGCCAAAATGATCCACGTGTTTCGGGAGCAGGGTTTTTGGTGCCACAAGCCGGATGCGATACCCCATCTTCTTCGCTGCCAGCAGATGGGACTTGGCCACGCGGGAGTGGGCAATATCTCCGACCATGGTAATGACCTTGCCTTCGATCCTGCCCCAGTTCTGCCTCAACGTCAGCAGGTCGGTAAGCACCTGGGTTGGGTGTTCATGTTCGCCATCGCCGGCATTCACGACCGCGGAGTCTTTCAGGAACCGGGCGAGAAAATGACAGGCACCCGCAAGACTGTGGCGCATAACCAGCACGTCCGGACGCATGGCCTGAAGCGTGAAGGCCGTATCGAGCAGGGTTTCTCCTTTCTTTGTGGCGCTGGTTGAGGCGGAGATATTGATGACATCGGCCGAAAGCCGTTTGCCGGCCAGTTCGAAACTGGTTCGTGTCCGGGTGGATGTTTCAAAAAAGATGTTGATCACGGTTTTGCCCCTGAGCGTGGGGGCTTTTTTGACGGGGCGGCGGGACAATTCGTAAAAGGACTGGCCCAGCCTGACAAGATAATCGATCTGTTCACGGTCCAGTTCCGCAATACCGAGAAGGTGACGTATTGGTTTCATGGCACCCTCCACACCCATTATTTCGGCAAGCCAAGACTCATGTTCTTACCCGATATTGCTCAATGCGCCAGCCCGGATCATCCCATGCCAGCTTTACCGAAACATCGGGGGGCAGCGCATGATAAAGGCCCGTCACGGTCGCGGCGATGGGGAGTTCCCTGCCACCACGATCAAGCAGGACGGCAAGCTTGATGCTCGCCGGCCGGCCGTAATCAAAGATTTCTCCCAGGGCCGCCCGAATGGTGCGTCCAGTATAGATCACATCATCGATCAGCCAGATATGCTTATCGTCCAGGTCGAAGGGAATGTGACTAGGATGCACTTCCGGATTGGGCCCGATGGTGCTGAGATCGTCCCGATAAAAGCTGATATCAAGATCCCCCCGATGAACCATGCAGCCTTCATGTTTCAGGCGTTCCTGAAGGGCATCGGCAACCCTTGCGCCTCCCCGCTGAATGCCGATCAGATAGACCTCCCCGGCCTTCATGGCCGTGGCCATCCGGTCGATGGCGTCTTCAATTTCCGAGGCTGTAAAGAGGACTTCATTCATGACCCAAGTCCCGGGTTTGCGGCAATGAAATCCTCCAGAATGATGGCTGCGGCTGTCTGGTCGATCAGCCTGGCGATTTTTTCTTCTTTCAGCCCCCGTTCGCGCAGACGTTCCCTTGCAGACCATGAGCTGAGACGCTCGTCCCAAAGAAAGAGGGGAAGATCCGTGATTTTTTGAAGCTGTGCGGCAACTGTTCTGCAATCAGCGGCCTGCGGGCCTTCACTGCCATCCATGTTTTTGGCCAGGCCCACGACGATGCCCTTGCAGTCATACTTTCGGGCAATCTTCAGCACGTCCTGCTGCCATTCCTTGTGCTGCCGGCAGAGTCTAGCCATGCCATGACAGGACAGGCCAAGGCTGTCCGAAACGGCCACACCGATATGCCGGCTGCCAATATCTAAACTGAGCAATGGAAGCTTTGGTAAAGGCTTGTTAGTGGTTGAGCAAGATGTGACGGTCATCAAAACCAAGATTCTGCAGCGTTTCCCGGCAAGAGTCCACCATGGCACTCATCCCAGCCAGGCATGCCGTGGCATTGGATCCGTCCGGTGCATCCACACGGATGGCATCCTGAACATATCCGATGGTACCGTCCCAGTTGTTTCTGCTCAGGGTTACAGAGACGCTTACCTGGATATTGTGTTCACTCAGGGACTCAAACTCATCCGTCAACAGGTGATGAAGGGGGGTCAGGAAGCCTGCGTAGATGGCCACCTTGCCAAAATCCTGCCGCCTTCTGATGATGGATCGCCAGATGGACCGAAGGGGGGCGATGCCCGTCCCGACACCGATGAGGTAGATATCCCTGTGCTCATGACCGGTCAGGTCGTATCCCCTTCCCATGGGGCCTTCCACCTCAACCAGCGCCCCCTCTTCCAGATCGGTCAGCAGTCGAGCGATACCGTCCACCCGCTTGATGACAAATTCAAAGTGGTTACGCTCTTCGGGTTCGGTGGCAATGGCAAAGTAGGCGGGAGCGGGATGTTTCAGGCCGGGAAGTCCAAGACGCACGTACTGCCCGCAAATGAATGGAGGCAGTTGTTCACCCTTGATGGACTGAAGATCGAGTTTGACCACCAGGTCCTCGCATTCCGGGCTGGTCAGCCGGATGTTCGATTTTACCTTCATGTGATACGAGGAAAAACGCTTCAAGTCAGCTCCTGATCAGGATGGACTAAACCGGTCCATGGGCATTGATGATGTATTTCATATAAAGTGTACCACGAAATGACAGGATAGAATTGCAACCGAGGTGGCAAAATTATGCAAGTGGAAACCTTACTGGAGATGAAAGTTCCCGCCGACAGCATTTCCGAGCCATCCTTTATTCACATCACCCGGAGTTTGAATGCGGTGGGATACTGTGAACAGAAAGATGAAGCAGATGGCAGGGAGTTTCGAATTGCCTGGTTC
This sequence comes from uncultured Zetaproteobacteria bacterium, assembly GCA_964501925.1. Taxonomy (GTDB): domain Bacteria; phylum Pseudomonadota; class Zetaproteobacteria; order Mariprofundales; family Mariprofundaceae; genus CAYLYU01. The sequence continues at coordinate 53,171 of CAZCTM010000006.1, forward strand.
CGTATGGATGGGGATGCCAAGTTGACGAGGGCGCGCATTGTTGCCTCCGCCTTGCTGGCCGGAGTTTGTTCAGAGGACATCGAGGTGCAAACCCTGGATGATCATTGGGAGAGTGCCTGGAAAACGGACTGGAAGCCGGTTGAAACAGGTGAACGATTGCGGATACGGCCCTCATTCTGTGGGCCGGTGAGCGATGACAGGATTGAAGTTGTCTTGGATCCCGGCATGGCTTTTGGTACCGGCCAGCACGCGACAACGAGACTGTGTCTTGCGGCCATTGAACAAATCTGCAGCGATCATGCGCCGCAATCCATGTTGGATATGGGGTGTGGTTCCGGTCTTCTGGCCATTGCTGCTGCCAAGCTGGGCGTGCCCCATATCGTCGCCATGGATCATGATCCCGTCGCCATTGAGGTTGCCAGAGAGAATGCGGCGATCAACAAGGTCAAGATCCGGTTCGAACTTGGAGATGCTCCGCCGAATCGGAAATTTGATCTTGTTGTTGCCAACATCCTGGCAAATCCCCTGATTGAAATGGCTTCAGCCCTGGCGGCCAGCACAGGGCAGTACCTCGTCCTTTCCGGCTTGATGGAATCCCAGCTCGAAGATGTCAGCCGCCCGTATCTTGCGTCGGGTCTGCATATCACAAAGGTGGAGCGGGAATCCGAATGGGCTCTGATCGAGCTTCAGCCCGTCACTTGAGATAGGGGACCACCGGCCCCGGGACCAGCGCGGAGACATCACCACCCATACCGGATATTTCACGGATGAAGCGCGAGGAGACAAACGTATAGTCCTCACGGGCCATGACGAACACGGTTTCAATTCGTTCGTCCAGGATCCGGTTCATGGTGGCCATCTGAAACTCGTATTCAAAATCGGAAGCGGCACGCAGGCCACGCAGGATGGCGTAGGCTTGCTGTTTCTGTGCAAACTCAACCAGAAGGCCGGAAAAGGCCTTTGTATCAGCCCGGCTCTCCTCAGCAAAGGTTTCCCTCACCATGGCCAGTCGCGTCTTGAAATCGAACTGGGGGGCCTTTGCCGGATTTTCCGCAACGCCGATGATGATGCGATCAAACAGTTTCAGGCCCCGCTGAACCACATCGACATGACCCAGTGTGATGGGGTCAAATGTTCCCGGATAGACGGCAGTTCTTTTCATGAGCCGCTCTCCTGCTTGATGAAGTACAGACAGGTGTCACCGTAATACCTGCATGCGGTTTGTGTCCAGCCTTCAGGCCAGTCGGGTGTGGCCAGGGAGGACTCCTCGATGACCAGATGACCAGCCCTGATGCCGGCATCAGACAGCCAGCGGGGGATCTGGTCGGCGATCCCTTTGTCGTAGGGCGGGTCGGCAAAAATCAGTTGAAAATCCAGACCTGCTATCCTGTTTGCGATGACCCTGCTCGCTTCCCCGTGGATGATCTGCCAGTGATCCTTTAGCCCCCAGCTTTCACGGATATCCATCATATGCAGGCACAGACGATGGTTTTTCTCGATCGACATGACCTGCCCGGCCTTTCTGGAAAGGCATTCCAGGGCCATCAGGCCACTGCCGGCGTACAGGTCAAGCACCTTCCATCCCTCGATGTCGTGCAGGATGTTAAACAGCGCCTGCCGTACCTTTGAAGGTGTTGGTCTGAGTCCTGGAAGACGGGGAACATTTAACCTGCGGCCGCGCAGTTCCCCGGCGGTGATTCTCATTTAATTGGTGGGTGAAACGGATGTGGGTCCGACCTGGACGAGGCTCCACTGCTCGGGAGGACAATACTTTTTGGCCGCCTTGTTCACCTGAGCCAGGCGAACGGACTTGATCCTTTTAGTCCAGACCTGCAGATAATCCAGAGGCAGGTCATAGAAACCAATCATGGATAACAGACCCACGCGTTCACGGTTGGAGTCCATGCGCTGGGCAAATCCACCGATCAGGTTGCTTTTGGCAGCCCTAAGTTGCCTCTTGCTCACCCCCTTGGTCGACAAACCAAGCAATTGGCTGCGAACCACGTGAGCCGCCTTGTCCCTTTGGGAGGCCTTGGTTTGCAGGTTGATGATGTACGGACCGGCAGCTGCCAGGGGCCTGAAGTAGGAATAGACACCGTACACCAGACCGCGCTTTTCGCGCACTTCCTGCATGAGGATGGATGCAAAGCCGCTTCCACCCAGAATGTGGTTAAGCACCAGCACGGGAAACAGGTCCGGATCCTTTCTTGCGGGACCAAGGCGGGCAAAAACAAGATGGGTTTGCTTCGAGTCCATGCTCACGGATATGTTGCTGGGCTTGTGGTTTGCGGGCTTAAGATCAAACAGTTTCCTGTCAGGGCAGCCTTTCCAGCTTTTCAGCGCAGGGCGGATCAGGGCCAGCAGTTCCTTCATGGTTACATCGCCGCTGACTGCCAGAACGGCTCCCTGTGGATGGATCTGCTTCTCATACAGGGTCTTCAGGTCGGCAAGCGCGATTCTTGCAAGGCTTTCAACGTTTCCCTGGGGGAGGTGGCCGTAAGGGTGTCCGTCAAAGAGGACCTTGACCGTGGTTTCCGAGGCAATGTGACCGGGCTGTTCCCGCGCCTTTTGTGCGGCTGAAACGGCGTCTTCTTTTAGGATCCTGAAACGCTTTTGATCCCAGCCGGGCTGCAGTACCGTTTCCGCCAGGGCGGCAACCCCTTCTGTCAGGACCTCTTTCAGAACGGTTACGGACACGGCCATGCTGTCGCGGTCCACATCTGCGCCGAGCATGATGGCATGGGTATCCAGATACTGCGCCCAGCTCTTTTGGTCATGTTTCGCTGTGTGATCCGTCAGCATGTCGGCCAGAAGGCTTGCTGTCCCCCCCTTCTCTTTGGGGTCGAAACGACTCCCTGCCACCAGTGTCAGTTGCATGCTCACCATGGGAACGTTATGAGCCTGGATCAGCAATATCTTCAGGCCGTTGGACAGCTTTGCCTGTTCAATGGGGGGTACTGCCAGGCCTCTGGACGGGAAACTGCATAGCAGGAGTGCAAGCAGTACCGTCAAGAAGGTCGGCGAAGGTAATTTCGGGCGGAGATCGGTCTTGTTTCCCGGCACAGATCCCCCGTTCATGATGCAGCCTTTGGTTCAAGCAGGCCGGTGGTTGCACGGTCCATCTTCAACCAGCGTTTGATCACATGCTGCACATCCCTGGCCTGGACTTTACGGATGTTCTCAAGCCACACATCTGCCTTTTCCGGACCGATACCAACCACCTCCATGATGCCGATCTGTTTGGCCCGCAAGTACAGTGAATCCCGGGAAAAAACCTCCGAGGCGATGATTTGCCGTTTCACGGCTGCGAGACGCTCGGGTGGAATGGGTTTGCTGGCAAGGTCGTTCAGAAGGGCCCAGAATTGGGCCTCAAAGGTTGCTGGTTTTTGACCAGGTCCCAGGGCGGCATAGGCATACCAGAGATCAATGCCCATGCCGAACGGGTCATAGCCGGCGGAAACGGAAAAGGCCAGGCGCTTTTCGTCGACCAGCCGTTGTCTCAGGAGAGCCGAGCGTCCCGCCGCCAGAATGGCCGTGGCAACCGTCAGGGCTGCGGCCTCCCGGTCGTTGATCCCGGGCCTCCATACCGGCACCGGGATCATGATGGCTAGCAGTGGCAGCTGGGCAGGGAGCTTGACCGTAATCCGCTTTGGACCCAGGGGCTCCGGTTCAACAGGATCAAAGCGTGGAGGTGACGAGCGAGCCTTCAGTTTCCCAAAGGTGTTGCGAACGGTCTTTTTTATGTCGTCAAAATCCACATCGCCGACCACAACGACACTCACATTGCCCGGGACGTAATGCTTCTCATAGAAATCGCGCACATCCTCAATGGTCAGGTGTTCGAGATCCTGCATCCAGCCAATGACAGGGTTGCGGTAGGGGTGCAGTCGCAGACAGGCTGCCGCAAGCTCCTCAAACATCCTGCTGTTCGGGTCATCCTCGGTTCTGAGTCGACGTTCTTCCTTGATGACCTCAATTTCCTTTGCAAATTCATCGGGCTCCAGCTTCAGATGGGCAAAGCGCTCGGCTTCCATGGCCAGAACCTCATCCACCCGTTTTGCCGGGACGGTTTCGAAATAGGCTGTGTAGTCCGTTGTGGTGAAGGCGTTGTCCTTGCCTCCCATGGCGGCAATACGCTTGGAAAATTCACCAGGCGCAAGTTTCTTCGAGCCCTTGAACATCATGTGCTCAAAGACGTGCGCCAACCCTGTCTTGCCCGGCACTTCGTCACGGCCTCCTACCTTCAGCCATACCTGCACCATGGCAACGGGCGCCGAATGATCTTCCTCAACAAGCAGGGTTACACCATTGTCGAAGCTGGCACGGTACAGTTCGACGGCATGGGCAGGGGTGGAAAAAAGAAGGAGAACAAGAAACAGGCGATGAAGTCGCATGGGTCGAAATGTACGCGAAAGTCCATGGACTGCAAGCCGGATATTCTCCCCCAGCGACCGGCAAGAAATCTGAATCGTCGCCGCAGGGTCGGATGATTCCTGCAATCGTCTCCAAGCATGCTTGCCGGCAAGGAATATTACTGGCAAGCACGCAAACCCGGACGGGTTCGTCGCCGTGACAATCCCGAACACAAACGGAGATGTCCTACGAGGCAGATGGCTGTCCGGGCAGGTTCGATGAGGACACGGACTTGACATTGAAAGGCTCTGAATGAAAGCTATCACTCCCGCATACGTGGTTCCTTTCATGGGGTGAGGGAGAAGTAGTCTAGAGCACACGAGCAGATTTCTTTAGGTTTAAGGAGGGTTCATGGGCGCCAGTTATTTGGCCTCTGAATATGCACCGATCTTCATCTTTATCCTTATTGCCTTGGCAATGGGTGCAATGCCTCTTGTGATGACATACATGATTGCTTCTCAGCATCCCGACCCTGAGAAGAATTCAGCATACGAGTGTGGTTTTGAGGCATTTGAAGATGCCCGCATGCAATTCGATGTTCGCTTCTATCTTGTGGCCATTCTGTTCGTTGTCTTTGATCTTGAGACGGCCTTTCTCTTTCCGTGGGCCGTGGTGCTCGATCACATTGGCCTGTTCGGGTTTGTCGAGATGATGCTGTTTCTGCTGATCCTGCTTGTAGGTTATGCCTATGCATGGAAGAAAGGGGCCCTGCAATGGGAATAGAAGGTCTCCTTGATAAGGGCTACATCACCACCACTGCCGACAAGATCATCAACTGGGCACGAACCGGTTCATTATGGCCCATGACATTTGGGCTCGCCTGCTGCGCTGTGGAGATGATGCATGCCGGGGCATCGCGGTACGATCTAGATCGTTTTGGCGTTGTGTTCCGTCCTTCGCCTCGCCAGTCCGACGTCATGGTGGTTGCCGGCACGCTGATCAACAAGATGGCTCCGGCCTTGAGGAAGGTCTATGACCAGATGTCCGAACCCAGATGGGTCATTTCGATGGGTTCATGTGCCAACGGTGGTGGTTACTACCACTACTCCTATTCGGTTACCCGCGGCTGCGATCGGATCGTGCCGGTGGATATCTATGTGCCCGGTTGTCCGCCCACCGCTGAAGCGCTTTTGTACGGCATTATCCAGTTGCAGGAAAAGATCAAACGCACCAATACGATTGCTAGATAGATGACAGCCAGGCAGAAGAAGGAAACGATTATGTCCTTGCCCGAGATCAAGGGTTTGAAGGAAACCTTTGGCAAGGATTTGCTGGGTGCTTCGTATGGAGTGGATATGCCGACGGTTCATCTGGCCCCCGGGTCAATTGTTGAGGCCTGCCATTATCTCAAGAACAGTCATGCGTATGAAACGCTTATCGATCTGTGCGGTGTGGACATGTCGGAGTTTCCCGGACATGCCGCCGGGCAGCCGCGGTTTGAGGTGGTGTACCATCTCCTGTCCGTTTCAAAAAACAAGAGAATCCGCCTGCGTGTACCGGTGGCAGAGCGTCAGTTGATCGATTCGGTGGTGGAAGTCTGGCCGACTGCGAATTGGTTTGAGCGAGAGGCGTTTGACATGTTCGGTATCATCTTCAATCATCATCCGGATCTGAGGCGGATCCTGACCGACTACGGGTTTGAAGGGCATCCCTTGCGCAAGGACTTTCCGCTTGTCGGCCGGGTTGAGCTGTTCTTTGATGATACCCAGTGGCGATGTGTGTATCGTCCAAACAAACTCGAAAACCGGGTCCTGATCCCCAAGACCTGGCCGAGAGCGGACCATGGCCGAGATTCATAACTACACGATCAATTTTGGTCCCCAGCATCCGTCGGCACATGGTGTGCTGAGGTTGGTGCTGGAGCTGGATGGTGAGGTTGTTGAAAAAGCCGATTCCCATATCGGTCTGCTGCATCGCGGTACTGAAAAGCTGTTTGAGTACAAGACCTACATGCAGGACCTGCCCTATTTTGACCGTTTCGACTATGTGTCCATGATGGCCAATGAACATGCCTATGTGCTGGCGATCGAGAAACTTCTCGGAATTGAGCCCCCCGAACGGGCCAAATATATCCGTGTCATGTTTGCCGAGTTAACCCGTATCCTGAACCACCTTCTATGGCTGGGAGCCCATGCCCTGGATATCGGCGCCATGACCGTCTTTCTCTACTGTTTCCGCGAACGCGAGGACATTTTCGATTTTTATGAAGCGGTAAGCGGGGCACGCATGCATGCCGCCTACTTTCGCCCCGGCGGCGTGACCAAGGACCTGCCGGAGGGGCTGCTGGAGAAGATCAACGCCTTCACCGAACGCTTTCCGGGATACGTTGATGAGTATGAGACCCTGCTTACCGAGAATCGTATCTGGAAGCAACGCACCGTCGATATCGGCGTTGTGGACAAGAAGGCCGCACTGGACTGGGGCTTTACGGGCCCCATGCTAAGGGGGTCAGGTGTGGCGTGGGATCTCCGCAAGAAGCAGCCCTATGAAGTCTACGACAAAATGGATTTTGACATCCCCATTGGCACCACTGGCGATACCTATGACCGGTACCTGGTGCGGGTGGAGGAGATGCGTCAGGCCAACAGGATTGTCAAGCAATGTGTGGACTGGCTGACCGGGCACCCCGGTCCGGTGAAGATCGATAATTACAAACTGACCAATCCTCCCCGCGCCCTGATGAAGTCCAACATGGAGGCCCTGATTCACCATTTCAAGTATTTTAGTGAGGGTTTTTTTGTGCCTGAGGGCGAAGTCTACTCTGCGGTTGAACATCCCAAGGGTGAATTTGGTGTGTATCTGAAATCCGATGGGTCCAACAAACCCTACCGCATCAAGGTCCGTGCCCCCGGGTTTGCCCACCTTGAGGCGCTGGATTACATGTCCCGGGGTCACATGATCGCGGATGTCGTGACGATCCTGGGCACCCAGGACATTGTTTTTGGGGAAGTGGACCGATGAGTCGGGTTGAACAGATCCACCCGCGGTTCAGTGAGGAACGACTTGCCGAAATCAAGGCGCTCATCAGCCGATATCCTCATCCACGCTCCGCATTGCTGCCTGTTTTGCATATGGCGCAGGAGGATTTCGGTTACCTTTCCGAAGCAACTCAGCGGATGGTTGCGGAGATTCTGGACGTTCCTTTCATGGCCGTGCGCGAGGTGGTGACCTTTTATACCATGTTCCGCGAACAGCCCTGCGGCAATTACCTGCTTGAGGTTTGTACCAATGCCTCATGCATGCTGAACGGGGCCTATGATCTGGTTGATCACCTTTGCAGGAAGCTTGGGATCCGCATGGGTGAAACCACGCCGGATGGCATGTTTACGGTGACCGAAGTCGAGTGTGCCGGTGCCTGTGGTGGCGCTCCCATAGTACAGATCAATAACACCTACCATGAAAAGGTCGACAAGGCCCATCTGGACGGGTTTATCGATCAGGTGAAGGCGGAGGAGGATCAGTGATTCCGTCCAATCCCGCCGAGGTTAAACGGATCTGCTTTGACCGGATTGATATTCCCGGCGTTCGTACGCTGAAGGTTGCACGGAAGCATGGCGCCTATTCATTTTTGCCTACCGTTCTGAATGAGTTTACGGCTGACAAGATTATCGAAGAGGTGAAGACATCCGGTCTGCGGGGTCGAGGCGGTGCGGGGTTCCCAACCGGTCTGAAGTGGTCATTTGTGCCCCGCAACACCGGCAAGCCGACCTATTTGCTGTGCAATGCGGATGAGGGCGAACCCGGCACCTTCAAGGATCGTGATATCATGCGATTTGATCCCCATTTGCTGATCGAAGGCATGATTATGTCGGGCTTCGCCCTGGGTGTTCAGGATGCCTATATCTACATTCGGGGCGAGTTTCTGCACGAGGCCAATGTCCTTAATGAAGCGATTCGTGAGGCCTACGAGGCCAATCTTTTGGGGAAAAATATTTTAGGTACAGACTTTTCGATGAATCTGACCGTCCATCGTGGCGCCGGGGCGTACATTTGTGGTGAAGAGACCGCCTTGATTGAATCGCTGGAAGGCAGGCCGGGACGGCCGCGATTTAAGCCGCCTTTCCCGGCAGTTGAGGGGTTCTACCGTTGCCCGACAGTCGTCAACAATGTTGAAACCATTGCCACCATTCCGATTATTCTTGAACGCGGGGGCAAGTGGCATTCAGAAATAGGTGCCCCCAATAGTGCAGGATGCAAGATCTTTTCTGTCTCCGGCCATGTGAACAAGCCCGGCAACTACGAGGTGCCGATGGGAACACCGCTCAAGGTTCTGGTCGAGGACTATGCCGGCGGGCTCAAGCATGGCGAGGTGCCCAAGGTCATTATTCCCGGGGGTTCTTCCACACCTTGGCTGCTTCCCGAACACTATGAGGTACCCCTGACCTATGATGATGTGGCCAAGGCGGGTTCCATGCTGGGTTCAGGGGCGGTGATTGTGATGGATGAGACCGCGGATCTTATGGCCGTCACCCGCAGGCTGGCCCATTTCTATGCCCATGAGTCCTGTGGGCAGTGCACCAATTGCCGTGAGGGAACCGGGTGGATGAGGCGTGTTCTGGAAAGGATTGAGAGCGGTCATGGCATGCCAGCAGATGTTGAGGTGCTGAAGGATGCGGCCACACACATGGCGGGTCGAACAATTTGCGCCCTGGCCGATGGCGCCGCAGCTCCGGTTCTTTCCCTGATCAGGCATTTCCCCGAGGAGCTCACTTCACGAATTGCAGGAAAGGCGGCGTAGATGACCACACTGTTTATCAATGATCAGGAAGTGACGGTTCCGGCTGGCACCAGCATCCTGGAGGCCTGCAGACAGCATGACGTCAAGGTGCCTTTCTTTTGCTATCACCCCGAACTTTCCGTTGCGGCGAACTGTCGCATGTGCCTGGTTGAAGTGGAGGGGTGGCCCAAGCCGGCGGCTTCCTGCTGTACACCGGTGTCCGAAGGAATGAAGGTGTACACCCAGACGGATAGCCTGAGCGAGGATCGCAAGATGGTGATGGAGTACCTGCTTATCAACCATCCCCTTGACTGCCCCGTGTGTGACCAGGGTGGCGATTGCAAGCTTCAGGATTATGCGGTGGACTACGGTGCAGCCCGGGGGCGGTATGCAGAGGCGAAAAGGGCGCCCAAGAATTATGATCTTGGTCCGTTCATTACGACATGCATGACACGATGCATTCATTGTACCCGCTGCGTGCGCTTTGCCGATGAAATTGCCGGCACCAGGGATATGGGGGTGCTGGGTCGTGGCGACCATATGTCGATTGCAGGTATTGTGGAGGAATGCCTGAGTTCCGAACTTTCGGGCAATCTGGCCGACATCTGCCCGGTTGGCGCCTTGCTTGACAAGCCATCCCATGATACGGCCCGTCCATGGGAATTAACCCACCACAAGAGTACCTGCACGATGTGCCCGCAAGGTTGTGACATCGATATCGAAAGTCGGGGGGACCAGGTTATTCGCATACGGCCCGTTGAGGGCAGTCCTGAGCCATGGATATGTGACCGCGGTCGCTATGTCTACGATGCCTTCCGTTCCAAGGAGCGGATCCTCGAACCCATGATGCGTGAAAATGGCAAGCTGGTGGAGGTGGATTGGGACGATGCCTGCTCCCGTGCCGTGGAGCTGCTGAAGGATAAACGGGTCGGCATTGTTTTTTCGCCGGACTGGAGTGTCGAGGGGCTGACAGCTATCCGGCTGCTGCGTGATACGGCATTCCCTGAGGCCGAGATGGCCTTTGACCTGCATCGCAGGGATATGCGTCCCTTCGCGTTTGAAGAAGGGTTCTCAATGACGACCCAGCAGATTGAAGATGCCGACCAGGTGGTCATTCTGGGCAGTGACCTCCGCCAGAGACTTCCGCTGGTCATGCAGCGGTTACGCAGCCGCCTGCGCCGGGGCAAGTCTGTCGTTCGTCTGGGTGCGATGAACTACAGGACAAATGCCAGTCTCACCAAGGATGCCTTGATTCGGCCCAGAGACTGGGCGGCCGTGATTGCCCGTGCCATGGATCAGGTCATGGACGTGGGCAAGCAGGCGGCGGGGATGAAGGAGTGGCTTGCGAAAGTCAAGGACAGGCATGAGTCGGGTAAATTGCTGGCGGATGCACTGCTCGGGGATTCATGTGCGCTCCTGGTGGGTGAAGAAATCCGTTCTCATCCGGACGCTGCCGCCTTGATTCACGGGATCGACTTGCTGATGCGAGGCTGCGGTCACGCTGAAGAAGATCATGATGGCCGGAATCTGATTCCCGAGGGTATGAATGCCCAGGCCCTGTCTGCAATATTTGGCGATGTGAGAACAAGCGTTGGCGAACTGTTCGGACAGGCTGTAAATGGCAACCTTGATGCCCTGCTTCTTATTGGTAGTGATCCGCTGGGTGACGGTCTGTTTCCATTGGAGGCCAAGGCAGCCCTTGAGGCTGTTCCACTTGTCCAGGTTGGTGCGATCCGGGGCCGGATCAGCAATCACGCCGAGGTAATCCTGCCGGCGGCGGCCTATTCGGAAGTGGATGGCAGTTTTATCAATATGGAAGGACGGGTGCGTGTAGCCAGGCAGCCAATAAGATCACTGGGCCAGGAACGTCCATTGTGGAAGGTAATGATGCGTCTGGTTCAGGTTCTGGATCGGGACCTGCCGGCTACAACACTGTCGGAGCTCCGTGGTCATGTAAGCAAATATCTGCCAGAGCTGTCCCGGGCGTGGGACGCCGGTGTGGAGTATGAGCCGATCCTTTCACCACGGCGAACCCCAAAGGCAATCGCCCTGCCGGATGATCACAGCCACAAGGATGCAGGCCTGGATCTTATCAGCCGCTATTCCATGTATCGGGAAGGACCTTGGTCGAGGGCATCCAGGCTTCTGTCGGAGGCCGGTCGGATTTTTGCCCTGGCAGACCTTCTGGTTCATCCCCAGACGTTGCAGGAAGCCGGCCTTTCCGAGGGTGTGCACAGCATCCGCACGCCCCATGGTGTGTTCAAGTTCCACATTGGTACCCGTAATGATGTTGTTCCGGGTGTCCTGTTTGTCGGCAGGCGGGGAGATGCTGCGGATCTTTCGAGCGAGACTTGCGTGCTGGCTATAGGGGATAAGAAGTGACCGGTCAGTCGATGATGGATATTGGCCTGCAGGCGGGCATCTGGCTCCTTGAGGTGCTTGCCATCGCTGTCAGTGTGGCCTTGTCCGTCGCCTATATTACCTATGCCGAACGACGCATCATCGGCTGGATGCAGGTGCGCAAGGGATGCAACCGGGTTGGACCGGCAGGCTTGCTGCAGCCAATCGCAGACGGCCTTAAGCTTTTTCTTAAGGAAACCATTATTCCGGCGACGGCCAACAAGTTCCTCTTTGTAGCAGCACCTGTCATGGCCATGGTCCCGGCATTTGTTGCCTTTGCCGTGGTGCCCTTTGGTGAGACCACCTTCTTTGGCGTCTGGGAAACGGCTCACGTGATGGCCATAGCCAACCTGAATATCGGTGTGCTGTACGTCATGGCCATTTCCTCCCTCGGCATCTATGGCATTCTGATGGCTGGGTGGGCGTCGAACTCGAAATATGCCTTCTTGGGAGCCATCCGCTCCACCTGCCAGATGGTGTCCTATGAAATCTCCATGGGGTTTGCCATTGTCACCGTGCTCATGCTGGCGGGCAGTCTGAATCTTGCCGATATTGTCCGGGCCCAGTCGGGAGGGCTCTTGCACTGGTATTTCATCCCCCTGTTCCCGATGTTCCTGGTTTTCTTCATCTCGGGCGTTGCGGAGAGTAACCGTTCGCCCTTTGACTTGCCGGAGGGCGAGTCGGAGATTGTTGCCGGATTCTTTGTTGAATATTCGGGCATGTGGTTTGCAACGTTTTCCCTTGCGGAATACGCCGCCATGATACTCATCAGCTTGATGACCAGCATCATGTTCCTGGGGGGCTGGCATCCACCGCTGCCATTCTTGGATTTTATTCCGGGTACGGTTTGGCTGCTCGGGAAAACGGCTTTCCTCATCTTCGTCTTCATCTGGTTCAGGGCCACTTATCCGCGATACCGGTATGATCAGCTCATGCGCCTGGGGTGGAAGGTGTTTCTCCCGTGGACGCTTGCCTGGATCGCTGTGATCGGCATTGCCATGTATACGCCAGGCGTTAAGGAACTGATGGCCTTCTGGCACCCGGGGGTTGGCTCATGAGTATGATCAAGCGTGCTATCAATACCTGGCTTCTGGTTGAGCTGGTTCGCGGGTTGATGCTTACTGGCAAGTATCTCTTCAAGAAAAAGATCACGGTGGAATATCCCGAAGAGCGCACACCTCTTTCCCCCCGTTTTCGCGGTCTGCACGCCCTGCGGCGTTATGAGAACGGTGAGGAGCGATGCATTGCCTGCAAGCTCTGCGAGGTGATCTGTCCCGCCCTGGCCATCACCATTGAATCCCAGGAGCGTCAGGACGGGACCCGACGAACCACACGGTATGATATTGATATGACCAAATGTATCTATTGTGGTTTTTGTCAGGAGGCGTGCCCGGTGGATGCAATAGTCGAGACCCAGATTTTTGAATTCGCCACCGAAAGCCGGGATGATCTCTATTACACCAAGGACATGCTTTTGGCTGTTGGCGAGCGTTACGAACCCCAAATCGCCGCCAACATTGCCAACGAAGCACGGTACAGTTAGAGGAAAAGGGGAGGAGGGATGCTGGAACCGGTTTTTTTCTATCTCTTTGCGAGTCTGGTTGTGCTCGGCGCCTTGGCCGTGGTGTTTGCCCGTAACACCATGCATTCGGTGATGTTTCTCATCTTCTGCTTCTTTAACGCGTCCGGACTGTTCTTTCTTCTGGATGCCGAGTTTGTCGGCATCATCCTCATTCTCATTTATGTGGGCGCAGTCATGGTGCTGTTTATGTTTGTCATCATGATGCTGGAGATCAATTTCGCCCAGCTCAAGGAGGGTTTTCTGCAGTACCTTCCCATGGGCGGGGTTATTGCCGTTATCTTGCTGGCCGAGATGGTGGCGGCCGCGTCAAGCGGTGTGTTTTCTGCCGAAACGCTGGGGAAGGTTGGCCACTTCCCGCGGGAAGTGAACAACACGGTAGAAATCGGCAAGGTTCTCTACACGAAGTACCTTCTGGGGTTTGAGATTGCCGCAATTATTCTTCTGGTGGCTCTGGTGGGGGCAGTGGTGCTCACGCTGCGCTCTCGCAAGGACGCCAAATACCAGAAGATCAGCGAGCAGGTAAAGGTTCGCAAGGAAGACCGTTTACGCAAGGTGAGCATGTAACATGGATCTCAGCGCCTATCTGACCGTCGCAGCCTGCCTCTTTTCAATCGGTGTGGTGGGTCTCTTTCTGAATCGTAAGAACGTTATTACGATTCTTATGTGCATTGAGCTGATTCTGCTTGCTGTCAACATCAACTTTGCCGCCTTCAGTCATTTTCTGCAGAACCTCACCGGTCAGGTCTTTATCTTTTTCGTGCTTACGGTGGCGGCGGCGGAAGTGGCCGTGGGACTGGCCATCCTTGTGGCCTTCTACAGGAACCGCCGTTCGATCAATGTTGAAGATATCAATACACTGCAGGGATAGGGGAGGAACATGACACTGAGCATCACCGAACTCCTGCTGATTCCTACCTTCCCGCTGGTGGCTGCGATGGCTGCCGGCCTGTTTGGCTGGACACTGAAGGAAAGGCTGACCCACCTGATTTGCTGCGGCGGGGTGATTCTGGCTGCCCTGTTGTCCGTTCACGTGTTCATGCAGGTGCTTGATGGGGCGAGTTTCCACGGCAATGTGTGGACTTGGATTATTTCGGATACCTTTGTCGTCCCCGTGGGTCTGATGGTCGATCGGCTTTCGGCCATCATGATCATGACGGTCACCATCGTTTCGGCATGTGTGCATATCTACACCATTGGCTACATGCACGGTGATCCCGGATATACGCGTTTCTTCTCCTACATATCTGCGTTTACCTTTTCCATGCTGGTGCTGGTGATGGGCAACAGCTTCTTTACCCTTTTCTTTGGCTGGGAGGCCGTGGGCCTGTTCTCCTATCTCCTGATCGGCTTCTGGTTTAAACGCGAGAGTGCCAATGTGGCAGCCATGAAGGCATTCATTGTTAATCGTGTTGGCGATTTTGGTTTTGCCATCGGTATCCTGGCTGTCTGGTATTACTTTGGTTCAGTCGAATATGCAAAGGTGTTTGAAATGGTGCCGGCCTTTGTGGACAAGAACATCAGTCTGCACTTCGCTGGCTGGGAAATCTCCGCCATAACCTTTATGTGTCTGGCCCTGTTTATTGGTGCCATGGGCAAGAGCGCGCAGGTCCCGTTGCATGTCTGGCTGCCTGACTCCATGGAGGGTCCAACACCTATCTCCGCCCTGATCCACGCGGCGACAATGGTCACGGCTGGGGTGTTCATGGTTGCCCGCCTGTCTCCCATGTTTGAGTTCTCCGAGACGGCACTGGCCACGGTGACTGTCGTGGGTGCCATCACGGCCTGGATGTGCGCAACGATTGGTCTGGTCCAGAATGACATCAAGCGGGTAATTGCCTATTCCACCTGTTCCCAGCTTGGATACATGTTTGTCGCCTGCGGGGTTTCAGCCTATTCCGTGGGCATCTTCCATCTGATGACACACGCTTATTTCAAGGCCCTGCTTTTCCTTGGCGCCGGTTCCGTGATCCATGCCGTCATGGCCGAGCAGGATATCCGATTGATGGGGCAGCTCAGGAAATACATGCCCCTGACCTATCCCACCATGTTGATTGGTGCGATCGCGCTTTCCGGCATACCACCATTCGCCGGCTATTGGTCAAAGGATTTGATCATTGAGGCGACCGAATTCCGCGAGATGGGGTGGGTAAGTGAATTTGCCTACTGGGCCGTTCTGTCCGGCGTGTTCATGACCGCCTTCTACACCTTCCGCATGTTCTTCCTCACCTTTCACAATTCTGACCGGGTTCCCGAGGAGACCAAGCATCATCTGCACGAGTCTCCCAAGGTGATTACCGTGCCCCTGATGATTTTGGCTGTTGGGGCCGTGTTTGCCGGTTGGTGGGGTGCCTCGATATTGGGTATCACGGAACCGGATATGGCTGCCAATTACTTCGGATCCGCCATTTTCGTGATGGATGCACACAATCCGTTAATGGCTCTCGAGGAACACGGGCATCATGCCTGGTATTCGTTTCTCTTCGCTGCTCCCTTCTGGCTTGCAATGGGTGGTATTGGTCTAGCCTATATTATGTATTACAGGGAAACAGTGTATCCGGCCAGGATCGCCGCAACTGTTCCATGGGTGTATCATTTTCTGCTGGATAAATGGCGCTGGGACGAGGCGTATCAGAAGATCTTCATCATGCCCGCACGCTGTCTCGGTTTGATCCTCTGGAAGAAGGCCGATTTGGGCATGATCGACCGGGGGCTCATCCACGGGGGCATCATTGGCACCGTGATGAAGGGGGCCGCCCGGGCGCGCATCATGCAGACCGGCCGAATTTATAATTATGCTTATGCCATGGTAATCGGTGTCTTTGGCCTGCTTACCTATCTGGTGTTGGCGTCTTAGGGGGGGGTTGTGGAACTGAACAACGTTCTTGGTTTCCCCATTCTGTCTCTTGCGATTTTCCTGCCTACAGCAGGGGCGCTTGCCATGATGCTGTTTGTGAAAACGGACGAAGCAGCCCGCTGGTCGGCACTCGGCATTTCTCTTGCCACCTTTCTTGTCACGCTGCCACTGTGGACGAGTTTTGATACTTCCACGCACCACATGCAGTTTGAGGAATTTCATCCCTGGATTGAGGCCTTTCATATCAATTACAGGCTGGGCGTAGATGGCATTTCCATGCCGTTTATTATCCTTACAAGCTTCCTCACGGTGGTCTGTGTCATCTCTGCCTGGGAATGCATCCAGACACGCGTGAGGGAGTACATGATGGCCTTCCTCGTGCTGGAAACCACCCTGATCGGTGTTTTTGCAGCCATGGATTTTGCCCTGTTCTACGTTTTCTGGGAGGCCTTGCTGATCCCGATGTACCTGATCATCGGGATCTGGGGTGGCAAGAACCGAATCTACGCGACCCTGAAGTTCTTTCTCTACACGCTTGCAGGTTCCGTTCTCATGCTGGTTGCCATACTTGCCATGTATTTCAAGGCGGGACATACCTTTGACATCCAGACCCTGATGAATTACGCCTTCGATTTCCGTTGGCAGTTCTGGATCTGGATTGCCTTTTTTGCCGCCTTCGCCGTCAAGGTTCCCATGTGGCCGGTGCATACATGGCTTCCCGATGCGCATACCGAGGCGCCAACTGCGGGCTCCGTGATTCTGGCTGGCATCTTGCTGAAGATTGGTGGCTATGGTTTTCTGCGTTTTTCCCTGCCCATCGCACCGGATGCATCAGAGTATTTTGTGCCTTTTATCGTCGTGCTTTCCCTTATTGCCGTGGTTTACATCTCGCTCGTGGCCATGATGCAGAAGGATATGAAACGACTGGTTGCCTATTCTTCCATCGCCCATATGGGATTTGTCACCCTTGGAACATTTATGTTTACCCAGCAGGGGATAGAAGGAGCCATCGTCAACATGATCTCACACGGATTTGTTGCCGCCGCCCTCTTCCTTTGTGTTGGCGTGATGTATGACAGGCTGCATACGCGAGAGATCGAGGATTACGGTGGCGTGGTCAATGTCATGCCTGTTTTTGCCGCGGTGATGATGGTCTTTGCGCTGGCCAACGTTGCCTTGCCGGGCGCAAGTTCCTTTATCGGCGAGATCATGGTGCTCATCGGCACATTCTCTGCCGACATGAATGTCATGGGTGTGTCCACGAAATGGATCGCCATCATCGCCACCAGCAGCGTGGTGCTTTCGGCATGCTATACGCTATGGTTGTACAAACGAGTGATCATGGGGGATCTCACGAAGGATACGGTAAAATCCATGCCGGATATGACACGGCGTGAGTTCGGGTATTTTGTTCCCATTATTCTGTTTGTCCTCTGGATTGGCTTCTATCCACTGCCGGTGCTTGACGTGATGCATGCCAGTGTGACTCACCTGGTTGAGCAGGTATCAACGAGCAAGCTGGAGGCGGCAGCACAGCTGGCTGCTCAGGCCCAAGAAATCGCTCTGAGGTAGATACGATGGCCGATATCCAGTTCCCTTTCCCCATTCCGAACATTCTGCCGCTTCTGCCGGAGATCATTGTTGCCCTTATGGCGATGGGCATTCTCATCTGGGATCTGTTTCTGGATGAGTCCAGGAAGCAGCTTGTGGGATATGCGGCCATTGCCACCTGTGTGCTTGCGGCTGTTGCGACCCTGAGTCTTGCCTCCCCCGGACCCGAAGAGGCCTTTTACGGTTTCTTTGTTCTCGATCCCTTGGCCAGTATGGCCAAGCTTCTTCTCTACATCGGGTCCATTCTGGGGATCATTCTGAGTCTGGACTATATGAAAACGGAGAAGAACCGGGGTGAATACTACTGTCTGATGCTTTTTGCCCTGCTCGGTATGATGCTTATGGTGTCGGCGGCCGATTTCATCATCATGTATCTCGGAATGGAATTGATGGCACTGTCCATCTACGTGCTTGTGGGCTATCAGCGTGATGTGCTACGCTCCTCTGAGGCTTCCCTTAAGTATTTTATCCTGGGGGCACTGTCCTCGGGCATGCTTCTCTACGGCATCAGTTTCTTTTACGGGCTTACCGGTCAGACGGACTTCAGCAGCATCGGACAGGCACTGGAGCACGCGGATGAAGGTGCACGGTTTGCCTTGATGCTGGGACTGGTGTTTCTTATGTCCGGCATGGCTTTCAAGGTCTCTGTCGCCCCCTTCCACATGTGGACCCCCGACGCCTATGAAGGTGCCCCGACCCCCATCACAGCCTTTATGTCCACGGCCCCAAAAGTGGCGGCTTTTGTTCTGTTTGCCCGCCTCCTGATGGATGCCCTGCCATCTCTTGCGCACGATTATGGCACGATTCTCACCGTGCTGGCTGTACTCAGTCTGGCTGTGGGCAATCTCGCAGCCATCGCCCAGCGATCGATCAAGCGAATGCTGGCCTATTCAACCATTGGTCACGCTGGCTTTGTTCTTCTGGGATTGCTGGCAGGCGGTGCGGACGGTTACGCTGCCATCATGCTGTATCTGTCCATCTACATCGTGATGAATATGGGCGCTTTTGCCATCATCATTCTGATGCGGCGGGAGGGGATTCAGGGAGAACTCCTGGAGGATTTTGCCGGTCTGGCGAAGGCCAGACCCGGGTACGGCCTGGCCATGGGGATATTCATGTTTTCACTGGCCGGCATACCCTTTATGGGTGGCTTCTGGGCCAAGTATGCGGTGTTTGCCGCCCTGATTGATGCAGGACACGTCAAACTGGCGGTGATTGCCGTCCTTTTTGCCGCCATTGGAGCTTTCTATTATCTGAGGGTGGTGAAGTACATCTATTTTGATGAGCAGCGCGTTGCCTTTGATTTTGTGGAAAACAGGCTGATGCAGGCCACCGTGGCTGTGGCGGCCATTACCATTGTGATCATTGGTGTCTTTCCGGGCCCGCTGATGGATATCTGCAAGGCAGCTCTCGCCGGGATTGTCTGATCCCGACGCTTCATGGGTTACTGAAGTTTCATGGTTCAGGGATGAGACTCCCTCCGGCTGACCGGACGTATCCCGGAGATCACACATCCAGGAAATAATCCCAGTTTGTTTGCCCATGCGTGATCTTTTGAAGCAGAAGGTCAGGTCACTTCCATGATTCCGCTTCATGATGACAATCCGACACGCATCGTGCCTGTCGTTACCATTTGCCTGATTGTGAGTTGCGTGCTGGTATTTCTTTGGGAGGTCTCGGCAGGTCCCGTGGGGCAGCAGCAGATCGTGTTCAGCCTGGGGCTGATCCCCGCCGTTTTCCTTGGCAATGCCCAGCTCCCTCCGGAAATCTCCCTCGTGTCGCCCCTTGCAACCGTTGTTACCTCCATGTTTCTGCATGGTGGCTGGATGCATCTGATTGGTAACATGCTGTATCTGTGGATCTTTGGCAACAATGTTGAGGATGCCATGGGTCATGTGCGCTTCATTTTCTTTGGGGCTGTAGTAGCTAAGAACTCACGGAGGTTCTATTGTGGCTACTATGTATA